>CAWJDS010000009.1:0-68603 GCA_963841645.1 uncultured Gammaproteobacteria bacterium
GCGGCCCAGTTCGTTCGCTTGATCGCCACGAAGGCTCCTCTCAATGACTCGGGGTGGAGACCTGCTTCTTCCAGAGCTCCCACGCGCGCCCGCCGCCGGGACCCGATGTGCCCTGATC
The DNA here is from genome assembly GCA_963841645.1 of uncultured Gammaproteobacteria bacterium. Taxonomy (GTDB): domain Bacteria; phylum Pseudomonadota; class Gammaproteobacteria; order Steroidobacterales; family Rariloculaceae; genus FEN-1219. Next base: position 119 of record CAWJDS010000009.1, read on the forward strand.
TTGCGACGATTCGTCGAGCTCGAGATACGTGATCTTGTCGCCGCGCGCCAGCAGCGTGTTGAGAATCTGGGCGTTCTTCTCGAGCGCCACGCTGTTCTCGACCACGGCCGGCAACGACCGCGCGACGATCGCGACGCCGTGATTGCGCATCAGCGCGACGGGCCGCGCACCGAGTGCCTTGGCGAGCGCACGGCCGCGGTCCGGCGTATCGACGAGCGCTCCGTTCTTGGTGCCGAAGTCGCGGTAGTCCCAGATCGGCACGCCGCCGAGGAGGAACGACGAGTCGTGCGTCACGGGACGCAGCGGCGTCGAACCGGCGGCAAACGCGATGACGCCCGGCGAATGGTTGTGCACGATCGCCTGCACGTCCGGACGGGCCCTGTAGATTTCGCCGTGAATGAAGCGCTCGAGATAGAACGCGGTCTTCTTGCCGTCGACCGCGTTGCTGTCGAGATCGAACTCGACGATGTCGTCTGCCGTCACGAGCTCTGGCGCGAGCGACCGCGACAGAAAATAGTGATTCGGGTTGTCGGGGTTGCGCGCGCTCACGTGACCGTAGCCCGGCAGGATTCCCTGCGCCGCCAAGATCCGATTCGCGGCGACGAGGTCCTCGATCACCGCCGCGGCTTTCGCGGATCTCGGCTGGCCTTGCGCGGCGACCGAGACGAAGGCGAGGGACAGGATCGCGACTGCGAGGGTTCTCATGATGTTCTGCTTCTTGTTGGCGTCGCCGAATTCTAGCGGAACACTCCACCCGCGGAAGAAGAGTGGGCCAAACCCACCAAGGACGTCTGCCGGCCGCAATCGCGAGACGAAACTGCGTCATTTCCGACTGCGTCGGAGTGCTCATGCCGACGTTACCGGACTCTGTAACCTATTGATACATTTGCAAGAATTAGGCACAATACTGGATATAAAATCAGCCACTATGAGGACGATTCATGGACGGCTCTCACTCCGCCCTTCCGACCACGGTCGCGCCGCTCCGCGGAACCAACCACCCCGCCCTCGACCACCTCGAAGCCCAGATCACGGAGCTCTGGGGCCACCTGAACGCCGCGACCTATCGCTTCCTGCTACTCGTCGCCGAGTTCGACCACAGCGAAGCCTACGCGCGTCACGGACTCGTGAGCACGGCGCAGTGGCTCAACTGGCAATGCGGCATCGGCAAGGTCGCCGCGCGCGAGAAGGTCCGCGTCGCGCGCGCGCTCGAGTCGTTGCCCGAGATCAGCGCCGCGTTCGCGAGCGGCGAGTTCTCGTATTCCAAAGTCCGCGCGATGACGCGCGTCGCGACGCCTGCAAACGAATCCGTGCTCGTGAGCATCGGCCGCCACGGCACCGCGACGCACGTCGAGAACCTCGTGAAGAAGTATCGCTGGACGCAGCGCCGCGACGCGGCCGCGCAAGCTCACGCGCAGCAGCTCAACCGCCAGGTCCACTCCTTCTTCGACATCACCGACACGTTCGTGCTGCACGCGCGGCTGCCGCCCGACGTCGGCGCGCTCGTGAGGAAAGCGCTCGAGGTCGCGGGTGACATCGTCCGTGAGCGCTCGGTCGAGGAGGAGCGTGCGCATGACGGCGCCGACGCGATCGCGCGATCGCGATCCGAGCTCGCCTCCGGAACGTGGGCGATCAACGACAAGGAACGCTCATATGCCGCGCGTCGCGCGGACGCGCTCAAGCTGATCGTCGAGACGTTCCTCGCGACGACTTCCGCAGAGATCGAGGACACGTCGAGCGCCGACCGCTGCCAGATCGTCGTGCATGTCGACCAAGCCGTGCTCGCCGAGCCCGTCGACCGCGAGCTGAAACCGAGCCGCACCGCTGCGAGCTCGACGACGGCCCCGCGCTCGCGCTCGACACGGTTCGGCGGCTCGGCTGCGACGGCACGATCGTGGGCATCGTCGAAGGCGCGGACGGCGAGCCGCTCGACGTCGGGCGCAAAACTCGCAGCATCCCGCTTCCGCTGAAGCGCGCATTGCGCTCGCGCGACGGCGGCTGCCGGTTCCCGGGCTGCGACCGCACGCGCTTCACGGAAGGCCATCACGTGAAGCACTGGGCCGACGGCGGCGAGACGAAGCTCTCGAACCTCGTCTCGCTCTGCGGCTTCCACCACAAGCTGGTGCACGAGGGCGGCTTCGGAATCACGACCACCGACGACGGCCTGTTCGTGTTCACGCGGCCGGACGGCCAGCGCATTCCGGAGTGCGGCCGTAACCCCTGCACCACACCGGAACCGGGGCGCTTCAGCGGAAGCGCCCCCGCTGCCGAGTGTCGAATGCCGGACGGCACGCTGCAGATGACCTCGTTCGAGGACGCACTGCGCTTTCAAATGGAACGCCTGAACCCGGGCGTAACCGATCGACGCGCGGACGAGCCGCTGCAAATGGCTCGGCGAGCGGATGGACTACGACATCGCGATCGAGGGCATGCAGTTTCGCGACGGCCGCGCCAACACCGCGTAACAGAAGAATCGCAGATATCGCCACGCCTCCGCGCAGTCCGCACACGTTAACGGACGCTAACAACCGTACTTAACGTCCAAAAGCGCGACGCGCCCTGTACAGTCCGAACACCAGGGTTGCCCCGATGAAGCACCCAACTGGGGGGACTGATGACGAAATTGGCGACGTGGACAGCGGTCATCGCGGTCTTGGTCTCCGCGAGCTCGCTTCAAGCACATCACTCGATCAGCATGTTCGAGCTTTCGACGCCCATCTGGGTGAAGGGCACTGTCGCCCGTTACGAGCTGACACCTCCCCACCTTCTGATCACGCTGGAGGAGAGGAATGAGGACGGGCACATCCAACGGTGGTTCGTGGAAGGTCCCCCGCCCCAGGGACTCGACCGCAGGGGCATCTCACCTGACTTGCTGAAGGTCGGCGACCCCATCGAGACCTGCGCCTTCGCCCTGAAGGAGGAATTCTCGACCCGGGGACTGTTGGCGCACATCGACGGCTTGTTCGTTCACGGGCACGTGCTCGTGATGCCGGACGGCGGGTTGAGGATCTGGGGATCCTACGGAAAGATCGATAACTGTGTACGCCCGAGCGACCGCCTGGAGACGTGGCTCGACTTCTTGAACAACGACTCAACGGCGCGGAGCTTCTGGTGCAACAAGTTCACCGCGTCGATGCCGTTGAGCCCGTCCTCTTCCAAGTCACTCGTAGACGAGATCAACAAGCAGATGGCGGACCCGTGTGGCGTCAGCGCCAGTGATCGATGACGACGATCCGCAGATCGCCGGGCGTGAAGCCGCCGCGACGGTCTTGAGCGGGAAGGCGGCCCACACATGACTCGAGCCGACACCATGGTCACACACACCGGCGGCTGTCATTGCGGACGTGTCCGCTTCGAGGTGACTGCGCCAGCGCGGCTGCAAGTCTCGGATTGCAACTGCTCGATCTGCAGCAAGTCCGGATACCTGCACCTGATCGTGCCGAAGTCGCGGTTCAGGATTCTCTCGGGCGAGGACTGGCTCACGACGTACGAGTTCAACACGCGTACCGCCAAGCATTTGTTTTGTTCGACGTGCGGGATCAAGTCGTTTTACGTCCCGCGCTCCTATCCCGAGGGCTACAGCGTCAACGCGCGCTGTCTGGACGAAGGGACTGTCGAGGAAATGACGGTCGTCCACACGGACGGCAAGAACTGGGAAAAAACACACGCCTCCGGTCACGGCAAACCGGTTGCTACGAAGTGAGGTACATCCCGCCGTTGACGCCGATCGTTTGCCCCGTGATGTAGCCGTTGCTCGCGAGCAGCACGGCTACGTCGGCACACTCCTCGACGCTGCCGAAACGCCCGACGGGAACGATGTCGGGCTTCACGTGCGGATTCGATACCACCATCTCGGTGCCGATCAACGCCGGCGCTATCGCGTTCACGGTGATGCCTTCCTTGGCGAGCAGTCGCGCATAGCTCTTGGTCGCGGCGATGACGCCGGCCTTCGCAGCCGAGTAATGCACTGCCATCACACTGCCCGCCTGCGCCGCCACCGAGGTAAGGTTGATGATGCGGCCCCACTTGCGGGCGCGCATCCCCGGCAGCACCGCTTGCGATAGCAGAAACACCGAGGTGAGGTTGACCGCGAGCGTCTCGTTCCAGGACGCCTCGGTCATCTGCTCGATGCTTTGGAACGTTGCGCGACCGGCGTTGTTGACGAGTATCTCGATCGGCCCGAGACCGCTTTCGACGGCCGCGATCAGGGCCGCGACGTCGGCGCTCTTCGATACGTCGCCTTTGACCGCGACGGCCCGCCGGCCGAGCGCTCGAATCGCGTCCACCGTGCCCTGCGCGTCGGTCTCGCGACTCACGTAGTTCACGGCGACGTCGCAGCCCGCGGCGGCGAGCGCGAGCGCAATCCCTTTGCCGATGCCGCGGCTCGCACCCGTCACGAGCGCCACTTTGCCGTTCAAGGACGTCTGCGTCATGGGGCCGCTCAGAGCATCGCGCGCAGCGCGATCCGGTTGATCTTGTTCGTCCCGGTCTTCGGCAGCGCGTCGACGAAGCGCACCTCGACGGGCCGCTTGTACTTCACCATCTCTTCCTTGCAGTAGGCGAAGAACTCCTCCTCGGTCAGCGTCTCGCCGCGCGCAAGCACGACGAACGCGACGAGCACTTCGCCGAGGCGGTGATCGGGCTTGCCCACGGTCGCCGCCTCGCGGATCTTCGGATGCTTGAACAGCACCTCGTCGACTTCGCGCGGGTACACGTTGAAGCCGCCGACGATCACCATGTCCTTCTTGCGATCGACGAGCGACACGAATCCCTCGTCGTCGATCACGCCGATGTCGCCGGTGTACATCCAGCCGTCGCGCAGCGCGAGGCGCGTCTCGTCGGGACGGTTGCGGTATTCGCGCATCATCTGCGGCCCGCGCACGCGGACCTCGCCGCGCTCGCCGAGCGGCAGCACGCGCTCGCCGGTGTCGAGATCGACGATCTGCACCTCGGTCTCGGGCACAGGGTTGCCGACCGACAGGAGCTTGCGCTTGCCCGAGCCGCACGGGTTCAAGCAGAACGGCGCGCCCTCGGTCATCCCCCAGCCCTCGAGCAGCGGGCACTTCGCGCGCGCGTTCCATTCGCGATGCAGCTCAGCGGGGCACGGCGCGCCGCCCGACAAGCAATAGCGCAGCGCGGAGAGATCGCAGTCGTCGAAGATCGGGCTCGCGAGGAGTCCCATATATATAGGAGCCGGGCCGCCCGCGAAGATCGTGACCTTGTGGTCGCTAAGCGCGCGCACGACCTTGTCCGGCTCGTAGCGCGGCACCATCACGAGCGTGCTCTGCGCGTAGATCGGAACCCAGGTCGCGTACGCCGAGCCCCCAAATGTGGAACATCGGCGCGACGTTCAGGAACGTCTCGCGCCCATACTCGACGGGCCACACGTCGACGTGGATGTAGACGCTCGCGAGCAGCCCGCGGTGCGTGTGGTTCACGCCCTTCGGGATGCCGGTGGAGCCGCCGGTGAAAATGATCAGCGCGAGGTCGTCGAGGCCGGGCAGCGCTTTGCGATCGAGCGCGAGCGACGCGTCGCGAGTCCATTCGTCGAGCGTGACGCCGCCAGCGCCGAGCACGAAGCGGTGCGGGACCCCGAACTCGCGCGCGACGTTCGCGGCCTTCTCCGCCGTGAGCTGATCGCTGATCAGCACGCGCGCGTCGATGTCGGCGAGCTGCTTCGAGAGCTCGTGCGGAGTCAAGAACGGATTCACGGGAACGACCTGCGCGCCGGTCGCCATCACGGCCATCAGCGCGACGTCCATCTCGATCGAGTTCGCCATCATCAGCACGCGCGCGTTCGCCGCGGCCGAGACCGCGCTGCGCAAGATCCCGCGCGAGGCCGCCGACCGCGCGGCCGAACTCGGCATACGTGAGGCGCCGGTTCTCGTAGATCACGGCCGTGACGTCCGGGTGACGCGTCGACGGCCGCGAGCAGCATGTGCACGAGGCTCTCGTAGCGCGGCAGGTTCCGATCGATGTCGCGCTTCCCGCGGACGTGTGAAGGGTTCGTCATGCCGTAGCCAGTGGTTCCAAGTGCTCGCGCGAGGGCCGCGAAAGTACCATGCCGGCGCGGCGATCTGGTAGCGTCGGCACTGTGCCCACGGAGCCAAGGTTGGCGGGTCGGACGTTGTCGGCGACGCTGCTCGCACGCTCGTCGCGATCGCCTACATCGGGATCTCGCGTAGCCAGACGAACGAAGAGCGCGACGATGCCCACGACGCGGCCGGCGAGTTTCATTTCGCGCGGATGATCTACCAAGATCGCGCGGGCTACGGCGGCTTCTACCGGCGCGGCTCCGGTCGAGGTTGGTGGCAACAAGACGCGCCCGCAGCAGACATTCACTTCACGCGGGCGATCCGCCGGCTCACACGGATCGACGCCGGCGAGTACGTCGCTGTCGATCTGCGCGACGGCCGCTTGTTCGAGTACCCGTGGCTCTACGCGACGCAAGCGGGCTTCTGGGACCTCAGCGACCAGGAGATCGCGGTGCTGCGCGAGTACCTACTGCGCGGCGGCTTCTTCGTGGCAGACGACTTCTGGCAGGACGCCGAGTGGGAGGTGTTCCGCGAAGCGATGGCGCGGCTCTTTCCAGAGTACCCAATCGTCGAGCTCACGGGCGGCAACGCCGAGGTGCTGCACGTGCTCTACGACATCGACGAGCTCACGCAGATTCCGGGCTTGCGCCACTTGGGCCGTTTCGACGCGCGGGTCGGCAAGATCATCGGGCTGCCTGATCCGCGCTGGCGCGGCATCTACGACTCGAACGGCCGGCTCATGGTCGCCGCCAACTTCAACCAGGACGTCGGCGACGCGTGGGAGCACGCGGACTGGCCCGAGTATCCAGAGCCGATGACGACGCTCGCGTACCGCTTCGGGATCAACTACATCATCTACGCGATGACGCATTGAGCCTGCGTGCTTTCGAGCTCGCGAGGGCTCTCGCTCACCACCGCATGAAGTTCGGCTTGAAGTCGGTCGCCATCGCGGCGTCGTAGTAGCGCAGCGTCGCCGAGAGCGGCGGCGCAAACGCGTCGATCCGCGCGCGATCCTCTTCCGTGATCGTCACGCTCGCCGCGCCGAGGTTGTCGAGCGCCTGGTCGAGCGTGCGCGGGCCGATGATCGGCGCGGTGATGCCGGGCTGCGCCGCGAGCCACGCGAGCGCGAGCTGCGACGGCGAGCAACCCTTCTCTTCGGCCAGCGCGACGACGCCCTCGATCACGTCGAACGCCGCGGGCGTCACCCGGCGGTCGAAGTTGTCCTTGCCGCCGTGCCAGCGCCCGGCCGCGCTCTGGTCGTCGCGCTTGTACTTGCCGGTGAGCAGCCCGCCGCAGAGCGGCGCCCACGGGATCGTCGCGATGCCGAACGTGCGCGCGGCCGGCAGCACCTCGCGCTCGGCGGTGCGATCGAGCAGGTTGTAGGCCATCTGCTCGCAGACGAAGCGGTTTAGGCCGAATTCCTTCGCCGCCCAAAGCGACTCGACGATCTTCCAGCTCGGGAACATGCTCGTGCCGATGTAGCGGATCTTGCCTGCGCGGATCAGATCGTCGAGCGCGCGCAGCGTCTCGTCGATCGGCACGTCGGATTGCGCGCGATGCAGCTGGTAGAGATCGATCCAATCCGTCTGCAGCCGCTCGAGCGACGCGTTGCACGCGTCGATCAAGTGACGGCGGCTCAAGCCGCGCCCGTTCGGGTCCTTGGGGTCGAGCGGAAAGAATCCTTTCGTCGCGAGCACCACCGACGCACGCCGGCCGCCCGCGAGCGCCTTGCCGACGTAGCGCTCGCTCGCGCCGGCAGAGTACGCGTTCGCGGTGTCGACGAAGTTCACGCCCTGGTCGAGCGCCCGCTCGATGATCGCGACGGAGTCCGCTTCGTTCGTGCTGCGGCCGAACATCATCGTGCCGAGGCAGAGCTGGCTCACCTTGACGCCGGTGCGGCCGAGGTTGCGGTACTCCACGATCGCGATCTCGAGCGAAACGCCGGTGGACGGACCTCAGCGGCCGCCGATGAAGTCGCCTTTGCCGATCTGGACGCCGTTGTGCCGCAGAATCGCGTACGCGGTTACGTAGTGAAAGTAGAAATTCGGCACGGCGAAGTTCAGCAGATAGTCCTTGCCATTGAAGCTCATCGCACCATTCGGAAACTTGAGCTCGATCGAGCGAGTCTCCGCGGCGTCGAACTGCGCGGGCTTGAACGTCTTCAAGTGATCGATGGTCTTCGCAACGCGCGCGTGGAGGTCCGCGAACGTCTTTTCGTCATCGGCCCACTTCGGAGCCTCCTGACCCGCGAGCCGGCTCGCGGCGCCCTTCGCATGGTCCGTCGCGATCTGCACCTGGCGCACGAGCGGCAGCATGTCGGGAGCGAGCCGGCCGTTGATGAACACGCTGCGGATCGATCTTGCGCGCCTCGCAGTCGGCCTCGGCCTTCTTGAGCACGTTGTCGAGATTCGTGAGCATCCTTGTGAACGGCGGAACGAACTGATCGTAGATACTGAATAGCCACGGATTGACCCCTTGTCTTGATGAGCCGCTCATCATAAGAGCCGCGGTCAGCCGCGCCTAGAGGCGGCTGATCGAAACGCGCACGTCAAGATTGCCGGAGGAATTCGGCTGTGGTCTGCTACTCGCGCTTCGCGGGGAGGGGTAGTCGATGCTCGGCGGAATCATCAGCCGGATTGCGCAGGCGCGCGAGATACGACGGGCGCTCACGCTCAGCCGCGCCGACTTCGAAGCGTGGAAGCTCGAGAAGTTTCGGCGCCTCGCGCGCCACGTGCGCGAGCGATCACCGTACTACCGCCGGATCATCGACGAGCGGAAGATCGACGTCGATCGGTGCGTGCCGGGCGATTTCCCGGTGCTCACGAAGTCGCTGCTGATGCAGAACTTCGACGAGATCGTCGACCGCGCGCGGCGTCACGAAGCAGGCGATCGCCGACTTCCTCACGCGCTCGCACGACCCGACCGATCTCTTCCTCGGCAAGTACCGGGTGATCCACACGTCGGGCTCATCGGGCGAGGTCGGCTACTTCGTCTACTCGCCGCAAGACTGGGTCCGCGGCAGCGTACTGGGGACCGCGCGGCAACGGCCGCCGCGGCGCAAGCGCAAAGGCAAGTTCCGGATCGCGCTACTACGCCGCGATCGACGGCCACTACGCGGGCGTCACGATGATCGGCGTCTATCGGCAGCGGGCTCGCGAAGTGGTTCGTCGACGTTCGCTGCTTCGAGGTCAACAGCCCGATGCCCGAGGTGATCGCAGGTCTCAATGAGTACCAGCCCGATTTGCTCACGGGCTACACGACGGCGCTCAAGATCCTCGCCGAGCGCCAGCGCGCGGGGGAGCTCAAGCTCGAGCACCTCGTCGGCATCGGAACGGCCGGCGAGGCGACGAGCGACGCGGATCGAGCGCTGCTCGAGCAGACGTTCGGGTGTCCGCTCGTGAACACGTACGGCTGCAGCGAGCACCTCGGCATGGGCGGCTCGCGCCCCGGCAGCTCGAACATCGTGCTCACGGACCACGACCTGATCTTCGAGTTCTATCCCGATCACTCGGTCGTCACGAATCTCTTCAACTACACGCTGCCGCTGATCCGTTACCGAATGGCGGACGTCTTGCGGCCCATCGATTCGGGCGCGCACGCGCCGTACCTCGTGATCGAGAGCCTCGTCGGACGCAACGAGCTGCAGCCCGTATTCAAGACACGCGACGGCGGCGATGACTTCATCAGCCCGCACACGATCAACGAGGTGTTCGTCGCAGGCGTCACGCGCTTCCAGATGCACCTGCTCGGTGACGAGGCGTTCCGGTTCATGGTTTGCCTCGACTCGGCGCTCGACGCGGAGCAGCGCGCGGCTGCGATCAAAGGCGTGTCCGACCGCCTGCGCGAGATCCTCGCGCGCAAGCGGATGGAGAACGTGCGCTTCGAGGTGCTCGCGGTCGACGATCTGCCGGTCAATCCGCGTACGCGCAAGTTTCAGCTGATCGTCGACAAACGCGCAGCGTGAACACCGCTGTCCAACCCAAGGAGAACGTCAGATGCCCCTCAAGGTCATAGGCGCCGGGCTCGGCCGCACCGGGACGATGTCGCTGAAGCTCGCGCTCGAGCAGCTCGGCCTCGGGCCGTGCTATCACATGGCCGAGCTCATGATGAATCCGACGCGCGCGCCGCTCTGGATCGCGGCCGCCGACGGGAAGCCCGACTGGGAAGCCATCTTCGAAGGCTATGAGTCAACAACCGACTATCCGGCCTGCGACTTCTGGCGCGAGCTCGCGAGCGCGTACCCGAAGGCCAAGCTGATCCTCACGCTGCGCGACCCCGTGAAGTGGTTCGAGTCCACGCAGGCGACGGTCTTCTCCGACGGCATGACGGCGATGATCAAGGGTCAAGCGGCGCTCGTGCCGTTCTTCGAGACGACCGTCTGGAGGGCCTTCGGCGATCGAATCCACGATCGCGCGTTCATGATCGATGCATTCCAGCGACACAACGAAGCCGTCAAGGCCGGGACGCCCAAGGATCGCCTGCTCGTCTACGACGTATCCGAGGGTTGGGGACCACTCTGCAAGTTTCTCGCGGTCGACGTCCCCGCAGCGCCGTTCCCGAAGGTGAACACGCGTGAGGAGATGCAAGCGCGGATGGCGGCAGGCCCGCCGGACCCGAGCAAGATGCGCGAGCAAGTCGCGCAGCACATCAAGGATATGAGGGACAAACGCTGATCGCGCGTGCCTACTGCCGCTAACTCGGAGGCGCGCCGTCGACGATCGTGACGCCGCGCGGGGCGGTGAGCGTCTCGTACGTGTGGCGCGCGAAGCCGACGCCGGCCTCGGTGTAGTAGTTGTAGCTCACGTCGCAGCCCGCCGCGATGATCGGCGCGTACTCCTCGGGATAGAGGTGCGTCGCGCTGATCAGGCCCTTGAATCCGCGCCTGCGCAGCGCGCGCGCCGCGGCTGACCTTCGCCTCGAAGTTCGGGCAGCGCGAGCATGATCGCGCGCAGCCGGTCGAGGTTCAGCCGCACCCAGAAGCCCGGGTCCTCGGCGTCGGCATACGCGACGCGGCGGCCCTGCTTGATGTTCGACTCGATCTTCCCGGGGTCGCTGTCGATGCCGACGATGTTCTCGTCCTGCTCGCGCAAATAGTCGTACGCGCCCGAGCCGACGCGGCCCATGCCGACGACCAGTATCTGGGCGCTGCCGAGCGAGATCGGCTCGTCGTCCGGATGGCGCTTCGCGCGCTCGAGGCGCTCGAGCCACGGGCCGAGCACCGCGTAGATCTCCTGTGCGAATGCGATCAGCGGCGCGGCGACTACGAACGACAGGCTCACCGCGAACGCGGCCACGACGAGCCAGGTGTCCGCGAGCAGTCCTTTGTTGACCGCGAGGTCGGCCACGATCAGCGCGAACTCGCTGTACGTGGTGAGGCTCAACGGCCGTGAGGAAGCTCGTGCGAGCGCGCAACCCCGAGGCGATCAGCAACAAGAAGAAGATGATGCCCTGGAACGGGAGCATCAGCGAGCAGCCAGGCGCCGTCGCGCAGCGCCTCCCACGTCGGCGGCGCGCTGAACCCGATGTTCAAGAAGAAGCCGGCGAGGAACAGCTCCTTCAACCCCCAGAGCACGTTCGTGAGCTCCTGCGCGCGGCGGTGATCGGCGAGCAGCGTGCCGAGCACGAGCGCGCCGAGCTCGGGGCTGAGACCGAGATAGCGCGAATCCCTGGCCGCCCCCGAGCGCGAGCGCAGCCCCGTAAAGCACGAGCAGCTCGCCGTGGCCGCAGAAGTCGAGCAGCCAGGCGAGCACGCGGCGCGCGAACGGCAAGCAGCAGCAACAGCAGCGCCCACGGCGACGGCGTCTCGGCGTTGATGATCGCGAGCAACGCGACGGCGACGATGTCCTGAACGATCAGGATGCCGATCGCGACGCGGCCGTGCACGGACCGCAGCTCGCGGTTGCCCTCGAGCACCTTCGCCGCGAGCACCGTGCTCGAGAAACCGAGCATCACGGCGATCAGGGCCGACGACGTCCACGACAAGCCCACGGTCCAGCGCAGCGCGACCGCACCGGCCGCGCCCGTCGCGATCAGGTGCAGCACGGCCGTGCCCCAGACCTCGGTCCGGACCAGCGTCTTGACGCGTAGCTTCAGGCCGACCGCGAACAGCAGCAGCAGCACGCCCGCGTGCGCGAGCTCGCCGAGCAACGCCGAGGGCTCCATGCCGAGCGAGCCGAACACGAAGCCCGAGGCGAGGAAGCCGACGAGCGGCGGCAGCCCGATTCGCCAGGCGGCAAGACCGAGCAACAGCGCTCCGGCGATCCAAACTGCGACCATGCGCCTAACACCCCGGGTCGAGCGACCCCTCGGTCATTATCCCGATCGAGCGCGAGCTGTCGAAGTTTGAGAAGTCCGTCTCCCGGCTCCACGGCGAGTCGCGTACGATTGCGTTCGTCTCGCTGTCGCGTCGCGCATGGAGTGTTCATGGACCAACTCGAGGTCTGGTGGGAGCAGCTGATCGGCGTGCTCCGCGACACGATCCAGGCGATCGTGACCTACTTCCCCGTCGTGCTCACGTCCATCGCGGTGCTGATCATCGGCTGGCTGCTCGCGCGCGTGCTGCGCAGCCTCGTCCGGCGCGCGATCGAGAGCATGGATTGGCTGTTCGAACGCCTATCGATGCGCTCCGTCGAGCGCTCGCAGGCGCTCACGCGGGTCACGACGCGCGCGACGAGCCGCGCGATCTCGTCGGTCGTCTACTGGAGCGTGCTCCTGATCTTCGCGGTGAATGCGCTGCGAATCCTCGGCGGCCCGCTGTTCGCGCGCTGGACCGACAACTTGCTCGGCTATCTGCCCCCAAGCGATCGGCGGCGTGGTGATCATCGTGCTGAGCCTGATCGGCGGATCGCTGTCGCGCCACATCCTCGAGCAGGCGTCCGACAGCCTCGGCGTCGGCCAGAGCAGCCTGCTCGGTCGGCTCGCGCAGGGCGTGATCGTGATCACCGGCGTCGTGATCGGCATCGATCAGTTCGGCGTCAACATCGAGTTCCTGATCCAGATTGCGACGGTGACCGCGGGCGCCGTGTTCGGCGGCATCGCACTCGTGTTCGCGCTCGGCACGCGCCAGCACCTCGCGAACCTGATCGGCGCGCACTACGTGCGTAAGCACTACGCGCCGGGCGATCACATCAAGGTCGGCGCGTTCGAGGGCCGGATCGTCGAGATCTCCGACGGCTGCGTGTTCCTCGAGACCGCGCAAGGCGACGTGTCGGTGCCCGGCGCAGAACTTCAGCCAGGAGCCGTTCGTGAAGCTCCGGAGCCATGGATGAGCGGACAGGAGCAGCTCGCGGGCGCGTTCCTGACGCCTGCACTCCGCGCACGCGGCGCGGTTGCTCGAGGCGATGCCGGTCGAGCAGGCGAACGCCGTGCTCGCGACCGTCGACCCGCCGACTGCGGCGCCGGTGTTCGCGCACATGCTGCCGACCTACGCCGCCCAGTGCATCGAGCTGCAGCTGCCTGCCGACGGCGCACTGCTGCTCGAGCGGCTCGGCACACAAGAGGCCGCCGCGATCCTCCGCCATCTCGGGCGCGACAGCGCGCGCCGCCGTGCTCGACGCGCTCGGCCCGCAGTGGGTGCTGGCGTTCAAGCTGCTCTTGAGCTATCCGTCGAACACGGTCGGCGCGTGGGTCGAGCCGCGCGTGCTGACGCTGCCCGACGATTGCAACGCGGGCGAGGCGCGCGAGCGGATCGCGAGCAGCGCGCTGCCCGCGCAAGCGCGGATCTACGTTCTCGACCGCTCGCGGCGAATTCGCGGCGCGATTCGTGGTCTATCGCTGCTGCAGGTGCCGAGCCGCCGCGCGCTGACCGCGATGCTCGAGCCCGCCGAGGCGCTATGGGCGCGCGAGCCGCTCGGGACCGCTCAGGAGCACGGCGTCTGGGAGCGCAACACCGAGGCGCCCGTGATCAATCGCGAAGAGGAGTTCATCGGCGTGATCTCGTATACGGATCTGCGCAAGGCGCACCGGCAAGCCACGCGCTCCGTCGAATCGAACGGCCGCCGCGACCTCGCGGAGGTCACCGAGCTGATCGCGATCGGCGGCCGGCAGCCTCTGGCAGAGCCTCGGCGACCTGATCCGCCCGGAGCGCGACCGATGAGCGCCGCCGCGGACGACGTCAAGAAGACCGCGCTCGACGCGATCAATCGGCATTTCCTGCTGAACCATCCCGCGCAAGCCGCGGACGTCGTCGACGGCTTCGGCAAATCGGCGGCGGTCGAGCTGCTCTCGGAGCAAGAGCCCGACGCGCTCGCCGCAGTCTGGCGGCATCTCTCGCCCGCGCGGATCGACGAGATCGTGCCCGAGATACCCGAGACGCTGCTGAAGCAGTCTCTGCACGCGCTCGACCCATCCGTGCTCGCCGTGTCGCTGCCGCGGATCTCGGACGACGCGCGCGAGCGCTGCCTGACCCTGTTGCCGCGACGCACCGCAGCCGAGGTGCGCCGGCTCATGGATTACCCGCCGGGCTCCGCGGGCCGCGTGATGGACGCGCGCGCGCCGAGCCTTCCGCGGCGGAGCAGAGCGCAGGCGTCACGCTCGATCAGCTGCGCGTGAGCAAGCCGCGCGATCTGCGCCAACTGTTCGTCGTCGACACCGAACGGCGCTTGAAGGGCACCGTCGACATCCAGGATCTCTTGATCGCGGAGCCGCACGACCGGCTCATCGAGATCGCGCGGCCGGCGGTCGCTACCGCGTCCCCGTTCGACGATCGAGAGCAGGTGGCCGAGCAGCTGCGCGCGTTTCATCTCGACGTGCTGCCGGTGATCGATATCCACGGGCGGCTGATCGGCGCGATCCGCCACGAGGCGCTGCTCAAGACACTCGAGGAAGCCGCCTCGGTCGACATCCAGATGATGGTCGGCGCGGGCCGCGAGGAGCGCGCGCTGTCGGCGCCGCAGTTCGCGGTTCGCAAGCGCCTGCCGTGGCTCGAGATCAACCTCGCGACGGCGTTCCTCGCGGCCGTCCGTCGTCGGGATGTTCGAGGGGACGATCGCGAAGTTCACCGCGCTCGCCGTGCTGATGCCGGTGGTCGCGGGACAGGCCGGCAACTCGGGCGCGCAGGCGCTCGCGGTCACGATGCGCGGCTTGGCGCTGCGCGAGATCTCGACGCGGCACTGGTTCCGCGTACTATTCAAGGAGGCGAACGTCGGCGTGATCAACGGCATCGCGATCGCGCTCACGACGGGCATCGGCACGTTCGTTTGGAGCCGCAACTGGGGGCTCGCGCTCGTGATCAGCCTGTCGATGGTGCTGTCGATGGTGCTCGCCGGCATCGCGGGCGCCGTGATCCCGATCGCGCTGACGCGGCTCGGCCACGATCCCGCGCAGTCCTCGACGATCGTGCTTACGACGGTCACCGACGTCTCGGGATTCATGTCGTTCCTCGGCATCGCGACTCTGCTGTCGTCGCTGCTCTAAGAGCGAGGTCAGCCATGAAAGCCGTCAAGATCGTGCTCGGTGTGCTCTTTGGCTTAGTCGTGCTGCTCGTGCTCGCGGGCGTGCTCGTCGCGTCGTTCTTCAATCCGAACGACTACAAGGGCGTCGCGGCCGACGCGTTCAGCGCACGCACCGGGCGCAAGCTCGCGGTGACTCAGGATCTGAAGCTCAGCTACTTCCCGTGGCTCGCGCTCGAGACCGGCGGCATCACGATCGGCAACGCGCCGGGCTTCGGCGGCGAAACCGCAGAGAGTCCGCCGTTCGCGACCATCGAGCACCTCGCGGCGCGCGTGAAGCTCATGCCGCTCCTGCACAAACAAATCGAGATCGGCACCGTCGAGATCGACGGTCTGAAGCTCAATCTCGCTCGCGACGCGAAGCTGCGCGGCAACTGGCAAGACTTGCTCGACGCGGCCAAGTCGCCGCCCGATGCGGGCGCGCGCCGGCGGCGGGCGGCGCGGGCGTGCAGAGCTTCGCGGTCGAGGGCGTGAACGTCAGGAACGGCACGCTGCTCTGGTACGAGAACACGTCGCAGCTGCGCTACACCGTCGACAAGCTCGATCTCTCGGCCGGCGCGATCGGTAGCGCCGCGCCGGTTCCGCTCAGCGTGTCGCTCCAATTCCGCGACGAGGTCGCGAAGCTCGCGGCGGATCTGAAAATGAGCGCGACAGCCGCGATCGACGACAAAGGCGGCGTCAGCGCGAAGAAGCTCGACCTCACCGTCGCGGTGCGTCCAGCCGGCAACGCGAAGCCGCGCGACGTCGCGGCGAAAGCCGACAGCGTCGTGTTCGATCGCAACGCGCAGACGCTCGCGGTCACGAATCTCACGACCGAGACGGCCGGCGTGCGCGCGCAGTGGACGGTGTCCGGCAAGACGCTCGTCGACAACCCGTCGGTCGAGGGCAGCGTGAGCGTCGCGAACGCGCCGATCGCGACCTTGCTCGAGCAGCTCGCTGTCACGCCGCCGAAGGGCGTGCAGGCGAAGGACCTCGGCAACGTCACGCTGCAATCGAAGTTCACGTTCCGCGCCGACCCGAGAGAGGTCCACCTCACGGGCCTCACGGCCGAGGCGCTCGGCATGAAGGTGAGCGGCGACGCGTCCCTCAAGGGCGACGAGGCCACGGGCAGCGTCACGATCCCGGAGTTCGAGCCGAGCGGCGCGGCGCTCGCGTTGCTGCGCGCCAACGCGCCCGCGAACGTCGATTTGAGCGCGCTCGGCAAGGTCGCGCTCGCGACAAGGTTCGACGCGAACGTCTCGACCGGCCGCGCGTCGCTCACGAATCTCAAGGTGTCCGCGCTCGGCGCAACGCTCAGCGGCAACGTCGACGTCGTGCCGGGGCAGAAAGGCGCCACCTACCGCGGCGCGCTCAGCACGTCGCGCTTCGCGCCCGACGCGGCCGCGAAGGCATTCGCGAAGATGCTGCCCGCGACGCTCGACGCGAAGAAGCTCGGCAACCTGCGCGTCGACGCGAAGTTCGTGTTCGACGGCGCGGCGGACACGGTCGCCTTGTCGCCGTTCGAGGCCGAGATGTTCGGCCTCACGGTGAATGGCGAGGCGAACGGCCGCGCGGTGTCGAAAGCCGGCACCTGGTCCGGCCACGCGACGTTCGCACAGTTCTCGCCGCAGGACCTGATGCGCCGCTTCGGCCTGCCGCCGCCGATGATGTCCGACCCCAAAGCCCTCACGCGCGCGACCGTCGACACGCACTTCGATGTCGATACGAAGCAGGCGAAGCTCAGCGACGTCACGCTCGCGCTCGACGACACGAAGATCACGGGCAACTTCGCTTTGACCGGTTTCGACAACCCGAGCTACGGGTTCGCGCTCAACATCGATCGAGTGGACGTGGATCGATATCTGCCGCCGAAGGCGAAGGACGCGAAGCAGGGTCAAGCCACGGCCGGCGACATCGAGCTGCCCGCGAACAACACGATGAAGCTCGACGGCAACGTGAACGTCGGCGACCTCCGGCTCGCGGGCCTCCAGTTCGCCAACGTCGGCACGCGAATCGTGCTTGAGCAGCGGCAACGCCGAGCTTCAGAACGCGCGCGCGCATCTCTACGGCGGCGACTTCGCGGGCAGCCTCAAGGTGCACGCCGCAGGCGACAAGCCGGGCCTCGCGCTCTCGGGCAAGGCGACGGGCCTCCAGCTCGAGCCTCTGATCCGAGCGCTCACGAATCAGCCGCCGAACTTCACCGGCAACGGCAGCTTCGATCTCGACCTCGCGGGCAACGGCCGCACGGTGATCGAGAACGTGCGCACGGCCGGCGGCAAGGTCGCGTTCGAGATCGGCAACGGCACGATCCGCGGCTTCAACGTGGGCGCGACGCTCTGTCAGGCGTACAACCTCACGCAAGGCGCGGCCGCGCCGCCCGGCGGCCAGCCGAAGCAGACCGACTACCAGGTGATCAAGGGCTCGGCCGCCGTGGCCTCGGGCGTCGCGCAGAGCAACGACCTGCTCGCGCGCGCGCCGTTCATGGACGTGACCGGCCACGGCTCGCTCAAGCTCGTCGAGCAGAACCTCGACTACGAGCTCGAGGCGAAGCTCACGAAGCCGGTCCCGATTGCAGAACTGCCAGACGATGCAGAACCTCGTCGGCGACTCGATTCCGCTCAAGATCAAGGGCACGGTCACCGATCCGTCGGTCACGCCGGACTTCAGCAAGCTCTTGAAGACCGAGGCGAAGAAAAAGCTCGGCGACAAGCTGCTGAATCGGATCTTGAAGTAGCGCCGGCGTCAGCGCTTCTTCATCACGATCAGGAAGTGATCGCCGATTCCGCGCAGTCCCGGCCAGCCCGCGACGCGGCGATCGAGATTCCAAAGACGCGTGTGCCAAGCCGGGTGACGGTCGCGTAGCCACGTCAGGTACGGCGGCGGCACGAACACGCAGAGCCCGCGGAAGTGCGCGAGCTCGAACTCGCGGCGAAACGGACGATAGAACTCGCGAGGGCCGTAGTAGCGCGTCCAGATCGTGCGCTTGTTCATGCCGACGGGCACGACACCGCGCGAGAAACGCACCGCCGCGCGCGAGAAACGGCCGCGGCGTAGGTAATGCGCGATCTCCCACGGACAGACGCGGCCGATCACCGTGAACACGAGCGAGCCGCCGGGCCGCAACAGCCGTGCGCATTCGCGCGCAACGCCGGCGAGATCCGGCACGCAATTGAGCGGCCCCAAGTTCGAGTACGCGCCGTCGTACGTGCCGTCGCCCTCGAGCCGCTCGAGCTCGTGCGCGCCGATCGCGAGCGCGCGCACGCGTTCCGCGACGCCGCTCGCCCGCCGCGCGCTCCGCCGTGCGCTCCACCATCTTCGCGGACCAGTCCGTCGCCGTGACTTCATGGCCCGCGTGCGCGAGGCGGACAGCGTCGAGGCCCGTGCCGCAGCCGAGGTCGATGAGCCGGCTCGGGAGCGGAACGTCGCATCGAGCCAGCGCCACATCTCGGCGCGCATCTCTTGGATCAGCTCGTTGTTGCCGCGCTCGCCATCGTAGTCGGCCGAAACGCTGTCGAACGCGTCGCGCGTGTCGCGCAGCCGCCCGTGCTGGTCCGTAGAGCTTGCGTCCGACGCGTGGCTCGGGGTCATCGAGCTATATTACGGCCGCCATGGCCGACGCCGACCTCGAGTCCGATCCTTTTGGAGAATCGCCAACGCCTCCTGGTCCGTAAGCCCATGGCGCTGCTCGGCGCGCGGATCCGCTTCGAGAGCAACGATCGCCGGCTGCTGAAGCTCGCCGACGAGGCGTTTGCCGGGCTGCCGCCGCACCGGCTCCGCCCGGCGCGGGAGGTGCGAATCGTGTTGCAGCTGACGGCGGAGTCGCACGGGCGCGCGCGGTTCGAGCCGCCGACGACCGCGATGCTGTCCGGCGCGGGCTTGCTCGCCGGAGCGCCGGAGACGTCGAGCTTCGTCGCACTCTCACCCGCGAGCGGCTCCGCGCTCGTCGTCGTTGCCGAGCCGATGCTGCGCTTCCCGTACCACACGAGATACGAGCTGATCGAGTTCGCGGTCTACACGCTCGCTGCGCGCACGCAGGGGCTAGCCGCGCTGCACGCCGCGTGCGTCGGCAAAGGCGGCCGCGGCGTGCTGCTCATGGGCGCGAGCGGCGCGGGCAAGTCGACCGTGGCGCTGCATTGCCTCCTGCGAGGGCTCGATTTCTTGTCGGAAGACGCCGTGTTCGTCCAGCCCTCGACGATGCTCGCGACGGGCGCGCCGAATTTCCTGCACGTCCGCGCGGACTCGCTGCGTTGGCTCGGACGCACGCGCGCCGCAACCGCGATTCGCCGCTCGCCCGTGATTCGGCGTCGCAGCGGCGTGCGCAAGTTCGAGCTCGACCTGCGGCGCAGCGGCTTCAGGCTCGCGCGCGCGCCACTGAAGCTAGGGGCGATCGTGTTCCTGTCCGCACGCACGGCCGGCAAAGGCCCGCTGCTGCGGCCGCTCGAACGAGCGGACGTGCTCGCGCGGCTCGAGCTTGCACAAGCGTATGCGGCAGGCCAGCCCGAGTGGCCGGCATTTCGGCGCGGCGCCGCGGCGCTCGCGGCGTTCGAATTGCGCAGAGGCCGAGATCCGAACGAGTCGGTCGACGCGCTCGAGCAGCTGCTGAGCGCCGGCGCGTCGCCGCGATGACGCCGATCCCTATTTGCCGGCGTGCTCCTTCTCGATCAGCGCGCTCGCAATCTGGAGCGCCTCTTCGTTCGTGCTGCCCTTGACGAGATAGCGGCCGTTGACGATCAGCGTCGGCGTCGCGGGGACCTTCGCGCGCGTCATGTAGTCGGTCGCGCGGCGAACCTTCACGTCGACGCCGAAGCTCTTCATCGTGCTCAGGAAGTCGGCTTGGTTGGCGCCGTAGCCCGCATAGAAAGCGGCGATCTTTTCCTCGTCGGGCTTCTGCCCTTCGGCCGGCAGCGTGTGCTTGGTGTGGACCGCGTCGTAGACGGCTTCGTGCGTCTTGTCGACGAGGTTGAGCGCCTGCGCCGCGTAGTACGCGTGCGCGTATTGCACGAAGTCGGGGCGGAACGACGCCGGGATGTGCACGACCGCGACGTAGGGCGGCAACTTCTTGGTCCACGCCTCGAAGCGCGGCTCGAAGGCGAAGCACGCGGGGCATACGTAGTTGAACATCTCCTCGACCACGATCTTGCCGTCCACCGGATCGAGCGGCTTGCCGTTCGGTATCTCGGCGTAGTCTTTGCCGGCGACCGGTTGCGTCGTTTGGGCTTCGAGCGCGGTGCTCGCGAACAAGATCGATAAGGAAGCTAGAACGGCGTACTTCATCGGCTGCTCCGGTCAGTTCATCGGGTGTGTGCGTCTTTAGAAGAAGGCGGCCGCGGCCCGTACTGCGGCACCGGCCGGTCGAGCTCGAGCGCGCCCAAGTCCGGCGCGCGGCCGGTCATGTCGTCGGTGATGCTCGGCAAGACCTCGCCCTTGTCGACCGCTGCGGAATTGGGCTTCAAGCGGAAATCGAAATCCTTCGGATCATAGAGCCGTTGAGGATCGGACTTGTCCGGAATCGCGACCTTGCGGAACACATCGTAATCGACCTCTACGCCGTGCTTTTCGTTCCCGGTTGCGTCGCGAAACGCAGCGAGCGACGGGAACTGGCGGGTCGTGAGGGGGTGAACGTAGTCGGCCTTTTTGTCGTAATCCGGCGAGAACCACTCGAACGCGAACTCCGCGCCGGGATTCGGCCGAAAGCCGTCGTAATCGGCAGAGGAATAGGTCGTGTAAGTGCGCAGGTTGAACACAGGCCCAGCCCAACCGTCACCCAGGAACAGGTTGTTGCGGAAGTGGACGTTCGAGACGGGACCGAGCAGCGTGCCCTGGCCGAAGAACGTGTTCTGGTAGACGAGTATGCCCGAGCCGCCGTCGAAGAGCTTGAGCGGCCCGCCCGACGTCGCGTTGTAGACGATGTTCCGGAAGAAGTAGGACGGCCCGCCGAACGTCGGCTGCGCGCTCAGGCCGCCGGCCGCCGTGTTGAAGCAGCGATTCTCGAAGACCCTGATGTTGTGCGCGCCGCCGTCCGCTTCGATGCAGTTGTCGTCGATGTTCGTGAAGTCGTTGTTGTGGAAGTCGATCGACACCGGCACGCGATCCGGATCGTCGCTCGGCGTGCCGTAGGTCGCGATGTCGATCCCGTCGTGCCAATTCGCGACGAAGTTGTACGCGACGACGTGCCCTTGCCCGTACACCTTCACCGCGTATTCCGAGTTGATGAGCTGAGGGAAGCCCGGGAAGCGGCTCCAGACCGCGGGCGGATACCAGCCCAAAAGCTTGCTCGGGTCGTGCCGGCCGATGAGCACGTTGTCGGCGATGTAGAAGTCCTTCGAGCCGGCCCAGTCGTCCTGCACCGCGCGCCCGACGTTCTCGACTTTCGAGTGGACCAGCGTGAAGCCGCTCGAGCCCACGATGTTCTTCAAGCCCAGCAGAAACGCGACCTCGGTGTTGCGCACCGTGATGCCGTCGAACATCACGTAGCTCGCGCCGAGCAGATTGAACAGGTTGTAGTTGCCGTCGCCGTCGAACACGACCTCGCCGTCGCCGGCCGCCTTGATCACGATCGGCTTGTCGGGCGTGCCGCTCTGCGTGAGGTAATACGTGCCGTCGAACGTGGTGCCGTAGTTCACGATCTTCGCGTCGAAGCCGCCGTAGTTGAGGCGGTGGTCCTTGTACACGCCGGCGTGCACCAAGATCACGTCGCCGGGCTTCACGCGCGGCGGGAACGCGTTCGAGTGGTCGGACTGATCTAGCCCGGAGTAGTACGCCGACAAGAGGCTCGAGAACGCGGGCTGCTGTTTCGGTCCCTCGTAGCCGACCGGATAGACGTGATAGACCTGCCCGCCTTCGGCCGCGCGCGGCACGTCGCGCGTGCGCACGGTCACCGTGCGCTCCGCGACGCCGTTCACGCCGTCCGGGTCCGCGAGCACGAAGCGGCACTCGTACTCGGTGCCGGGCGCGAGATTCAGGATGCTGCCCGCGAACATGTTCTCGGCGGTGTACGAGTAGAACGTGCCCGTGCTCTCCCGCGGCCGGCCGCCCGTGACGGGCTCGTTCTGCAAGCGGAAGAGCGGTAGCGCGCGATGCCACTCCTTCTCTCCGCGCTTGCGGTACGTGACTTCGACGGTCGCGTCGCGGTTCTCGTCGCCGGCGATCCGCCACTCGAAGCCGAGCGACATCAGCGTCGGGCGCTCGACGGTGAAGTCGCCCGCGGTCACACCGGACTGCGCACGCGCGGCGAGCGGCGACAGCAGTGCGGCGCCGATGAGCGCCGCGCTCGCGGCGACGGCAGGCACCCGTCCCAACGTGGTCGAAAATTCGCGTCGCATGAGGGTCGCGATCTTACTCGATCGTCAGCCTGCCGCGCTTGATGTGCCCGGCCAAGTGATGCAAGGTGAACGTCACCTTCACGGTGAGCGACGGATGGCACGGACGGCTAGGTCGGGGCGAAGGGCGCGCAGCAGGATCCTGAGATACACGTTGAGCGCGATGGCGCTCTGCGTCGTCGCGACGATCGCGTACGCCGGCTACGTCACGTGGCAAGTCGGCAAGAGAGTTCGCGGGCCGGCGCTGGGAGTTGCCCGCGCAGGTCTACGCGGCGCCGCTCGAGCTGTACCCGGGCCGCGCGCTCGCGGCCGACGACCTCGTCAGCGAGCTCAAACGCCTCGGCTATCGCGAGGATCCGCGCCTCGCCCGCGCCCGGCACCTACCGCGTCGGCGCTCCAGCGCGTCGAGGTTTCGACGCGCGGCTTCGACTTCGCAGGCGACATGGAGCCCCCGCAGCCGATCTCGCTCGGCTTCGCGAGCGGCAAGATCGCGACGCTGCGAGACGTGGACGGCGCGGACGCGGCGATCGCGCGCCTCGACCCGCTCCTGATCGGCAGCCTGTTCCCGGCCCATGGCGAGGATCGGCTGATCGTCGCGCCGGCGGAGATGCCGCCGCTGCTGCCCGCGGCGCTGATCGCGATCGAGGACCGGCGCTTCGCGGATCACCACGGCGTCGACTTGCGCGCGATGCTGCGAGCCGCGTTCGTGAATCTCTCGGCCGGCGAGATCAAGCAAGGCGCGAGCACGCTGACGCAGCAGCTCGTGCGCAGTTATTTCTTGAGCAACGAGCGGAGCTGGACGCGCAAGCTGCACGAAGCGTTCATGGCCGTCGCGCTCGAGCTGAGCTACGACAAGCCCGACTTGATGCAGGCCTACATCAACGAGATCTATCTCGGCCAAGACGGCGACCGCGCGGTGCACGGCTTCGGGCTCGCGAGCCAGTTCTACTTCGGGCGGCCGCTCGCGCGAGCTCGACCTGCACGAGCTCGCGCTGCTCGTCGCGATCGTGCGCGGACCGACTTACTACGATCCGCGTCGCCATCCAGACCGCGCTCTCGCGCGTCGCAATCTCGTGCTCGAGGAGATGGCCGACGCGAAGCTCGTGTCGGCCGCGGACGCCGAGAAGGCCGAGAAGCGCAAGCTCGACCTCTTGTCGACGTCGCGGCGCAGCGCAACGCAGTCCGCGTTCCTCTCGCTCGTACGCCGCCAGCTCGCCATGGACTATCCGATGAAAGAGCTCGAGCGCGCCGGGCTCAAGGTGCTCACGACGTTCGACCCCGGCGTGCAGGCCGCGGCGGAGCGTGCGCTTAGCGTCGGGATTGCCGCGCTCGGCGCGAACGCGAAGGAGCTCGACGGCGCGGTCGTCGTCACGAGCCCGCACACCGGCGAAGTCAACGCCATCGTCGGCGGACGCAGCGGCGACGGTTTCAACCGCGCGCTCGACGCGCGCCGTCCGATCGGCTCCTTGATCAAGCCCGCGATCTATCTCACCGCGCTCGAATCGGGCCGCTACACGCTCGCGAGCGTGATCGACGACTCGCCGATCGACGTGAAGCTCGACAACGGCGACGTGTGGTCCCCGCACGACTACGACGGCGAGCCCCGCGGCGAGGTGCCGCTGATCCGGGCGCTCGCCGAATCGCTGAACCTCGCGACCGTGCGGCTCGGCCTCGACGTCGGGCTCGAGCCGATCGCCAAGAACCTCGGTCGGCTCGGCCTCGCGCAGAAGCCGAAGCTCTATCCCTCGATGCTGCTCGGCGCGCTCGCGCTCACGCCGCTCGAGGTCGCGCAGATCTACAACACGCTCGCGAACGGCGGTTTCCGCGTGCCGCTGCGCGCGGTGCGCGACGTGCTCGGCGAGGATGGCAGTGTGCTGCAACGCTATTCGATGCAGATCGAGCAGGCCGCGGATCCTGCCGCCGTCTACGCGCTCAATCACGCGCTCGTGCAGGTGATGGAGCGCGGCACGGGTCGAACGGCGCGAGCGCAGTTGCCGGCCGGTCTCACGGTCGCGGGCAAGACCGGCACGTCCGACGACTTGCGCGACAGCTGGTTCGCGGGCTTCACGAACGAGCACCTGGCCGTCGCGTGGATCGGCTACGACGACGATCGGCCGACGGGGCTCACGGGCGCGACCGGCGCCGCGAAGATTTGGGTGCGCGTCGTCGGCGGGCTCGAGGCCGGCTCGTATAACGCGCCCGCGCCCGATTCGCTCGAGACAGTCTGGGTCGACTACCTCACCGGCGAGCCGAGCGCCGCGCGCTGCGACGACGCGGTCGCGCTGCCGCTGCCCGCGGCCGATGCGCGGCCGCATCGGCTACTCGAAGGGTGCGCGGGCGAGTCGTTCGGCTCGCGGCTGCGCCATTTGTTCCGCTCCGACACGCCATGAGCCTGTGGTCGCGTCGGTCGCTCCGCGTGGTGCCGCGCGCGCTCGCGCTCGCGCTGCTCGCGACGCTCGCCGCGTGCTCGACGCTCGAGGGCACGCAACGGCCCAGGCCTCGAGACCTACGGCGCGGGCGCGCCGGGGCCTGGCGGCGGGGCCGGATCGCCGGCTCCGCCCGAATCGCCGCCGCCGTCCGTCGCCGCACCCGCGCGGCCGCCGAGCGCAGACGTCGGGCGCGACTCAGGCGCTGCTCGCGCAGAGCCGCGCCGCGCGCGCGGCCGGCAACTACGCCCAAGCGAACGCGACGATCGAGCGCGCGCTCCGCATCGCGCCGAGCGACGCGTCGCTCTGGGTCGAGCTCGGCGAGATCGAGCTCGCGACCGGCAACGCCGCGCAGGCCGCGACGCTCGCGCGCAAGGCGCTCACGCTCGCCGCGCCCGACGACAGCGTGGCCATCGCCGATGCGCAGAAGCTCTTGCGCGCCGCGGGCGGCCGCTGAACGTGCGCGCCGCAAGGTCTCGCTAGTCGGACATGCCCACCGGCCAGTTCTCGAAGGACCCGTCCGTCGACCGCGCGCTGCGGCACTCGGTGCGCGACGGCATGGCGTACTCGGTGCAAGTCGGCGCGGGCGAGACGTACTTCTCGGCGTTCGCGCTGTTCCTGCAACGCGACCGCGGCGCAGGTCGCGCTGCTTTCGACGCTCCCCGCCGCTGCTCGGCTCGTCGGCGCAGATCTTCTCGGCCTGGCTCGGCACCCACTTTGGCCGGAGGCAGCTCGTGCTTTGGGGCTGCACTCTCCAAGCGTTGCTCTGGCTCCCGATCCTGCTCGTGCCGCTGCTGTTCCAGCCGTACGCAGTACCTGCCCTGCTCGTGCTGCTCGCGCTCTATCAAGGCGCCAACAATCTCTCCGCCCCGCAGTGGACGAGCATCATGCGCGACCTCGTCTCGGAGCGGCGTCGCGGGCGCTACTTCGGCTACCGGACACAGGTCACGACCATCACGACGTTCACGGCGCTCGTGATCTGCGGCGTGATCCTGGACGAGGTCGACAAGTCCGGAGCAACCTACTTGGGATTCGCGCTGATCTTCGCCGTCGCGTTCGTGGCGCGCGCGGTCTCGGTCTATCACCTCACGTTCCTCTACGAGCCCGCGCAGCACGGCGCGACGCCCGACATGCACATCGAGCACTGGTGGCGGAGCCTGTTGTCCACCGGCGCGATCGGCTTCTCGGTGTACTTCGCACTGATGAACGCGGCCGTCGGCATCTCGTCCCCGTTCTTCACCGTTTACATGCTGCGCGATCTGAAGCTCAGCTATCTCGAGTTCACGGCGCTGTCGGGCGCGAGCGTGTTCGCGCAGTATCTGATGCTGAGCACCTGGGGCCGGCTTGCCGACGTCTACGGCAACCGCCTGATCCTGATCGTGACGAGCGTGTCGCTGCCCGTGATCCCGCTGCTCTGGCTGCTCTCGGATAACTTCTGGTGGCTGCTCGTTTTCCAAGTGCTGTCGGGCTTGAGCTGGTCCGGCTTCACGCTGAGCTCCGGCAACCTGCTCTACGAGCTCGTGCCGCGCACCCGGCGCGCGGCGTATGTCGCATTCCACAACGTCGGCACTGCCGCGGGCGTATTCGCCGGCGCGATGCTCGGCGCTTCGCTCGAGCATTTGGCTGCCGCCGCGCAGCGTGCTGTTCGGCGCAACCGGCGTGCTCAGCAACCTGCTCTACCTCTTCGCGCTTTCGGGCGTCACGCGAGCGATCCTCGCAACGCTGCTCGCGCGCCGCGTGCGGGAATTCCGCAAGCCGCGGCGGACGTTGTCGGCGCCCGCGCTCGTGATGCGCGTCAACGGGTTTCAATGCGATGCTTGGGCTGATTTACGACTTCATCGGCCGGATTCCGCAATCCGGCGACGACGACGAGGAGCAACGGTGACCGAGAAGAAACTGAACGAGGAAGAGCTCGACGAAGTGCGCGAAGCGTTCGACTACAACGATCGCGACGAGGACGGCCTGATCGATCTCGAGGAGTTCGCGGACATGCTCGACGATCTCGAGGCGGACATGTCGGATGCCGAAACGCGCGCGGGCTTTCGAGACATCGACACCAATCACGACGGCAAGATCGACTTCGGCGAGTTTGCGGCCTGGTGGGCCGATTGACGACGACGCGTGCGCGAGGGCGCACGCGCCGTTGAGCCTCGCGATGTCGAGCAGAGCGTCGCCCGA
This sequence comes from uncultured Gammaproteobacteria bacterium, assembly GCA_963841645.1. Lineage (GTDB taxonomy): Bacteria > Pseudomonadota > Gammaproteobacteria > Steroidobacterales > Rariloculaceae > FEN-1219. The sequence goes on from CAWJDS010000009.1 coordinate 27,505, forward strand.
AAACCAGACGGCCGATGCCGTGCTGATGATCCGGCCCGCCCGCTTCGCCGCGAACCCCGAGACCGCGGGCTCGAACCGCTTTCAGGCCGCGCGGCGCCCGCCGATCGAGACGTCGCGGCACGCGCTGCCCGCGAGTTCGACGGTCTCGCCGTGGCGCTCGCCGCGGCGGGCGTTCGCGTGCATGCGTTCGCGGGCGCGCGCGACGCGGACTTGCCGGACGAGGTGTTCCCGAACAACTGGGTGAGCTTTCACGAGGACGGCACGGCGGTGCTCTATCCGCTGCTCGCGCCGAATCGGCGCCGCGAGCGCCGCCGGGAGCTCATCGACGCGCTGCGCGACGAGCATGGCTATCGGATCGCGCGCGTCGTCGACCTCACAGCGCTCGAGCGCGCGGCGCAGTATCTCGAGGGCACCGGCAGCCTCGTGCTCGATCGAGTCAACCGCATCGCGTACGCCTGCCGATCGCCACGCACGCACGACTTGGCGCTCACTGAGCTCGGCCGCGTGCTCGGCTACGAGACGCACGCGTTCGACGCGATGGACCGCGACGGTCACCCGATCTATCACACGAACGTGCTGCTTTCGATCGGCACGCGCTTCGCCGTGCTGTGCTCGAGCGCGTTGCGCGACGAGGCCGAGCGTCGGCAGCTGATCGAGCGTCTGGCCGAGTCGCGCGAGGTGATCGAGCTGAGCTTCGAGCAGCTCCATTCGTTCGCGGGCAATCTGCTCGAGTTGCGCGCGCGCTGCCGCGCCCGTGATCGCGCTGTCCAAGACGGCGCTCGGGTCTTTGCGAGGGCCGCAACGCAGGGCGCTCGAGGCGCAGGGCGAGCTCGTCGTGGCCGACGTCGGCACGATCGAGACGCATGGCGGCGGCAGCGTGCGCTGCATGCTCGCGGAGGTCGCGCTGCCGCGGGCTTGAGGGCCTAAGGCTCGGTGGCTTCGGCGTGCAGGAAGTTACCGCCCCAGATCTGCCCGTAGTCGAGCTTCGCGGAATGCACGAGCATCGCGTCGAGATTCGTGCGCGCCGTGCCCGCGACCTCGTAGAGCATCTCGAACGCCGGCGGACCCGAGCCCGCCTTGTCGGGCCGGGCGCTCTCGAGGCTCTTCACGAGCACCGGATCCGAGAGCACGTGCGCGGCCTCGACCATGCCCGGATCGCGCGTGCCCGCGATGATCACGAACTGGTTGCCGTTCGGCCCCGGGAACGTCGAGATGAAGCCGTAGTCTCGGTAGCTGCGATGCGTCTCGGGCATCCCGGCCTCGCTCGTATACGTCTCTCCGCTCTCGATGTTGCGCAGCTCGTCGTAGGTCGAGCCGATCGTCGAGCGATGACGACGCGAACACGAAGTCCTCGAGCTTGTCGAGCGCGCTCAGGTAGCCGATGTAGACGACGTGGTTCGACTTCAGGTCGGCGATGCTGAGCTCGGACATCGACACGACGCGCACCGGCTTGTTCGTCGTGTATAGGACCCGCAACACGTTCAACAGCGCGAGCGCGCTGCCGCGCGGCAGATATGTGAGATCGAGGTCCATGTAACGACCCAGCATGTCCGGGTGGTACATCACGAGCTCGTCGAGATCCTTGTTCGAGTTCACGGTGAAGTCGCGGATCAAGCGCTTGATGTCGCCGTCGCGCTTATCGACCTCGCCGAAGATGTAGTAGTCGCCGATGACGACGAGGATCGGCATATCGTCCGCGAGGACGCCGGCCCAGATCGGCGCCGCCGCGACGACCTGCGCCGACGACGGCGCGGGCTGGCGCGGCCCCGGCCGCGAAGAATCCGACGAGCGCGCCGATCGCGAGCAGCGCGAACGCGGCCGCGAGGCGGCGGCCGAGCAAACCGCGGCTCGACGCGACCTCGCGAGCCGTATCCGACCCGGCGGGCGGCGCCGACGCCCGCGCCGTGGGGCTCGTGTCGATCGGGGTTGTTACCGCCAACGGCACCGGCGTCTGCGGAGTCGCGGGCGAAACCGGCGCGACTGCCGCCTCGCCGTTCGTCGCGGTGCTCGGGGCCGACAACGACACGCGGTACTCGCCGCGCGCGAGCGTGAGTCGCCGCGGCTCGGCCCGGCCGTCGGTCGCATAGAAGTGCTCGAGCTTCTGGCGAAGGTTGTGCGCGTAGACCCGCACCATCGAGTCCTGGCTCGGATCGAAGTCGGCGCCCTTGCCGAATACGCCCATCGCGATCTCGAGCTCTTTCGGGACGCGACCGGCCTGCGAAGAATCGATCAAGAACTCGAGCAAGCGTGCGTACGAGCGCGAGCGGCCGAGCGCGCCGCTCTTTTCAATTTTGCGAGCTTGCTCGCGCAGGAGGTCGAGTTCCTCGTTCATCGATTCGGCGGGTACGGCTCAAGGGGCTCGGAGAGTGCACACGGTAGCCGATCTTTAACGGTTAATAAACCGCTTCTAAGTCCAAGTTTCCAAAGAAGAATGGAGCGAGCGTGGCGCGTACGCCGCGCCCCGGCGCTGGATCCGATCGGAAGTTTCGTTCTCGCAGCGATGGCGAACCATCGCGCGACGACCCACCGGCAGGTTCGGTCGAGTCTCGGCTTTGGGCACGCGCGACTCACAACGAAGGACGCCGTCGAGCACGCATCGGATCGACGGAGCGACTACTTCGACGCCGTATTTCTTCGGTATGCTGTGCGGCGTCGTCGTATGCCACCACGGGAGAACAAGACTCATGATCGGCATTGGGGGAGTTCGCCGCGCCAGCACTTTTGGGGCGCTCATCGGAATGCTTGTGATCGCTGCGTGCGGCCAATCGCCGCCGCCTCCGGCTCCAGCCGCGAAGGCGCCCGCGCCGGCCGCTCAGCCCGCGCCCGCCGCGGCGACGACGCAGCCGCCTCGTCCTACCGTCGAGCGTATCGCCGACGGCACGGATCCGCTCACGCACGGCCATTACCTCGTCGAGACGATCGCGGGCTGCGGCAACTGCCACACGCCGCACTTGCCGGACGGCTCGCTCGACCCGGAGAAAGCGTTTTCCGGCGCGTTCGTGATCAAGGAGCCGGTGTTCGAGGCCTACGCGCGCAACATCACGCCCGACAAGGAGACCGGCATCGGCTCGTGGACGGACGATCAGATCATAAACGCGATCCGCAACGGCCAGAAGCGCGACGGCACGTTCTACGGTCCGCCGATGTCGTTCGGCTGGTACAAGCGGATGTCGGACACCGACGTGCGCGCAATCGTCGCGTACCTGCGCACCGTCAAGCCGATCCACAACGAGGTGCCGCCGAGCACGTACCAAATTCCGTTGAACGGCTACGGCCCGATGGTCACGAGCGTGCCCGACGTGCCGAAGACCGACAAGGTGAAGTACGGCGAATATCTCGCGGGCCCGCTCGGCCACTGCATGGACTGTCACACGACTTACGTGATGGGCGTGATCGACATGAAGCAGCTCGGTCACGGCGGCAACGTCTACAACAAGCCGTTCGGATACGAATGGGCGGCCGTCTCGGCCAACCTCACGCCAGATCCGGCCGCGGGCCTCGGCAAGTGGACGGACGACGAGATCAAGACGGCGATCACCACGGGTTACAGCCGCGACGGCCGCAAGCTGCTCGCCTTCATGCCGTACGGGCTCTACTCGCTCGCGCAGGAGAGCGACCTCGACGCGATCGTCGCGTACTTGCGGTCGATACCGCCGCTCGGCGCTGCGCCGCCCGCGAAAGACTAGCCGCAGACGGTTTCTTCGCTCTCGACGCGGCGCGATGCTCTCACGGGCATCGCGCCGCATGCTCAGGGAGGCCATGAGGTCCATGAACACTTTGCACATTGCGAAATCGACCCTGCTCGTAGCGCTCGTCGCTTCGCTCGCGGCCGTACCCGCCGGCGGACAGCAGCCCGGCCCTGCCGCGGGCCAAGGGGCCGCGCCGCAAGGTGCACGCCCGGCGGGCGCGGCTCCGCAGGGTGGTGGCGGCCCGCGCGCCTCGCAGCCGCTAGGCGACGGGCCGTGGGACTTTCAGACCGAGCGCGCGAAGATTCACGTGAGCGTCGTGACGAAAGGGCTCGACCACCCTTGGGGCATGGCGTTCTTGCCGAACGGCGACATGCTCGTGACCGAGCGCCCCGGGCGCCTCCGAGTCGTGCGCAAGGACGGTAAGCTCGAGCCGACGCCGATCGGCGGCCTACCGAAGATCCGCGCCGCGGTGATCGGCGGCTTGCTCGACGTCGCGCTGCACCCGCAGTTTGCGCGCAATCGGCTCGTCTACTTCTCGTACTCGAAGCCCGACGCGCAGAACGAGGCGCTCGCAACGACGGCGGTCGCCCGCGGCAAGTGGGATGGCGGTTCGACGCTGACCGAGGTCAAGGACATCTTCGTCGCGGACTCATGGTACAGCGGCGAGATGGCGGGCAAGAACAACCGTTGCTGCGGACAGGGGCCCGCAGACGGCAGCTACGGCTCGCGGATCGTCTTCGACAAGAACGGCTACCTCTTCATCACGATCGGCGACCGCAACTGGGGCGAAAAGGCGCAGGACCCGTCTTCGCACTTGGGCAAGATCGTGCGCGTCCGCGACGACGGCTCCGTACCGAAGGACAACCCGTTCGTCGGCAAGGAGGGCTACAAGCCGGACCTCTGGACGATCGGCCATCGCAACCCGCTCGGCCTCACGATTCATCCGGTGACGGGCGAGCTCTGGGAGAGCGAGTTCGGGCCGCGCGGCGGCGACGAGGTGAACAAGATCGAGAAGGGCAAGAATTACGGCTGGATCCTCGTGACCGAGGGCGAGCACTACAACGGCGAGCCGACGAAGCTCGGCAAGCACGGCGCCCCGGGCATGGTCGATCCGGTGCTCTTCTGGGTGCCGTCGATCAATCCCGGCAACCTCGCGTTCTACGAGGCCAAGAAGTTCCCCGACTGGCGCGGCAACATGCTGATGGCCACGATGACGCGCTCGCTCGTACGCGCGACCTTCGACAAGAGCGGCAAGCCGACGGGTCAGGAGAAAATGCTGACCGAGCTCGGCCAGCGGCTGCGCGACGTGCGCGTGGGGCCCGACGGCCTCGTCTACGTTCTGACCGACGAGACCGGGGGCGCGATGCTTCAGGATCGAGCCCGCGAAGTAGCCCTGCGAAATCGGATCGTTGTCCGGCGTCGGACTGCTACGGCGGGCGGCACGTGCGTGGGCATGTGCATGTGCGTGCGACGCGGAAGCGCGGAGCGTGGCGCGGCCGGATCGATCACGTGCAGATGCCCCATCATGCCGATCGTCGGCATGATCGAGGATGTGACAGTGGTACATCCACATGCCGGGGCGCTCGTCGAACTTCACGGCGATCGTGAGCTCGGACTTCGACGGCACGCTGATCGTGTCCTTCCATTCCGGCACCCGCGCCGCGTCGAGCACCTGGAAGAAATAGCCGTGCAGGTGGAACGGATGCGCGAAGTCGGTGTCGTTCACGAGATTCCAGACCTGCGTCTCGCCGAGCCGCGCCTCGAGCGGCTGCGCGCGCTCGTACGGGACGCCGTTGAAGCCCATCACGACGCTGTGGCCGTCGAGCGCGATCGTGAACGCGAGCTTCTGCTGCGTCGCACCCGAGACGTCGATCGGCTCGATGTTGCGCAGCGTTTCCGGGATCGGCTCGGGCGCAACCGGCGGCGCGTCGACGGTGTCGATCGCGAGCAAGTCCTCGCGCGGCCGATTGAACGTGCTGCCGTAGCCGCGATCGACCGGCACCCATTGCAAGACCTTGTGGCTGCCGGGCGCGTCGGCCGGAGTGAATACCGCATCGGTCCGCTCGCCCGGCGCGACGACGATCGAGTAGACATCCTCGGCGCGCGCCGCGAGCCCGTTGTCGCCGCCGAGCCGCACGAAGCGGTGGTCGGGCAGCCGTAGGTTGAAGTAGCGCGCGCGCGCCGCGTCGATCACGCGCCAGCGCTGCTGCTTGCCCGTGCGGACCTTCAGGTGCGGCCGCACCTTACCGTTCACGAGCAGCGTCGAGCCTTCTCGGCCGAACAAGTCGCCGAATTGCGCCGCCGTTGTCGTCGGGCAGCGGTTGGCCGTCTTCGTCGAGGCTCATGTCCGAGAGCACTAGCACGAGGTCGTCGCCAAACGCATTCGGGTCGTTCGGATCCTCGACGACGATCGGACCGTAGAGTCCGCGCCCCACTTCCACGGCCGAATCGACGTGGGGGTGATACCAGTACGTGCCCGCGTCCTTCAGCACGAACTCGTAGCGGAACTCTGCGCCGGGCTCGATCGGCGGCTGCGTTACGCCGGGCGCGCCGTCCATCTCGTTCGACACGCGCAGGCCGTGCCAATGGATCGTGGTCGCCACGGGCAGCGAGTTCTTGAAGTGTACGATGACGCGGTCGCCGACTTGCGCGCGCAGCAACGGGCCCGGCAGCTGGCCGTTGTACGTCCAGACCGTCGTCTTCTTGCCGGGCAGGATCTCGAGCTCGACGGGCTTCGCCTCGAGATTCACCTCGAGCACGTGCGGGTCCGGATTGAGATCTTGCGCGGGCGCGATCTTGAGATCCTCATCCCAGCCGGGCGGCTGCGAGACTGCGCTCGCATGCTCGAGCGCGGCCATGACGGCGGAGCCCTGCGGTGCCGAAGACCCACGGTCGCCGCAGGCCGAGAGCGCGAGCGCAAGAATCACGAGCGATGCGACAAGCGGTGCGATGAAGCGAGTCATTAAAACCTCGAAGAGCCGTGTTCGCTCATGACACGGTAGGGACCGCGACGCGCTCGCGGCATACGTAGAACTACGATTCGCGCGCTAGTTCAGGCGCGCAGTGGCGTTCGCCGTGGCGTCCGAATCGGGCTGCGCGCGAGGAGCGGCGGCCGGCGCACGCGGTTGCGCGACCCGCTCGCGGAACGGCACGCTCTCGACAATTCCTAAGACCACGCTCGAAAACTTGTGGTCGTCCCGGGCCGACGCGTCGACGATTCCGCGCACGGTCGGCATGTCGTAGTACTCGAGCCCGCGGCCGAGCGCGTAGGTCATCAGCTTTTCCGTGAACACGCGAACGAACTGCTCGGGGTCCGCCGTCACGGCCTCGCGCAGCGAGACCGGGCCGTTGATCACTTTGCCGTTCGCCATCTGTCCGCTCGCGTCGACCTCGCCGCCGGGCTCGCGCGTACGCCAGCGCCCAACCGCATCGAAGTTCTCCAAGCCGAGGCCGATCGGGTCCATGATCGAGTGACACGTCGAGCAGGGCGGATTCTTGCGATGCGCCTCGAGCCGCTCGCGAACGGAGCGCTGCACCTTGCCGGCCTCGTTCTCGGGGAACGGCGGCACATTCGCCGGCGGCGACGGCGGTGGCGTGCCGAGCACGTTCTCGAGCACCCACTTGCCGCGCAGCACCGGCGACGTGCGGTTCGGCTGCGACGTGACCGTGAGGATGCTCGCTTGGCCGAGCAGGCCGAAACGGTTCGGATCGGTGAGCGCGACCTCGCGGAACTGGCTGCCGTAGATGTCCGGGATGCCGTAATGCTTAGCGAGGCGCTCGTTGACGAACGTATAGTTCGCCGTGAGCAGCTCGCCGACGGGCCGGTCCGCGCGCATCACGTGCTCGAACAGGAGCTCCGTCTCGCGGCGCATTGCCGTGCGGAGGTTGTCGTCGAAGTCCGGAAATTGCTCGACGTCCGGATGGACGCTCTTCAGGTTGCGCAGATACAGCCACTGGGCCGCGAAGTTATCGACGAGCGCGTTCGCGCGCGGGTCGGCGAGCATGCGCTTCACCTGCGCGCGGTAAACGCCGTCCTCGTGCAGCTTGCCCTTCTCCGCGAGCGCGAGCAGCTCGTCGTCGGGCGGCCCGCTCCACAGGAAGAACGAGAGGCGCGAAGCGAGCGACACGTCGTCCACCGCGTAGAGGGTGCCCGGCGCGACGCCGGTCGGATCCTTCTCGTCGCGGAACAGGAAGCTCGGGCTCGTGAGGATCAACCGGAGCGCGCTCTCGACGCCGGCGTCGAATGTGCCGCGCTTACGGCCGTCGCTGAAGAAGCGCAGCAACAGCGCGATATCCTGCTCCGCCACCGGGCGGCGGTACGCGCGATGTGCGAGCGTCGACAAGATGTCGGTCGCGCACGGGATCTCGTCGGCCGGGGCTCTCGGGCGGCAGGAGAAGATCCGCTCCCGGCTCGGCGTCGACCCGGAGCCCTTCGCGTCGAACGGCCCGCGGATATTCACGTAGTCGAGCACGGGCAAGCCGTTCATGTCTTGCAGGTCGAGATTGCGCGTGTGCAGCTCGAGCGGCTCGTGCGTCTCGGCCTCGCTCTTCGCGATGAACGTGACCGTCACGTCGTGAGGCCCGGCTGGAACGAACACGCGCGTCCGCAGGCGCTCGTCGATTGCGTTGGCGGCGGCCGACATGTTGGCGTCCGACAGCGCGTTGTCTTCCTTGCCGCCGACGCTCGCGAGGAACACACGCTCGCCGTCGATCGCGATCTCGACGTCGTGCGGCCACTCGAGGCCGGTCATGTAGCCGACGATGTTGCGCACGAGGAAAGCGTCGAACGCATACTCGCCATCGAGCGGGAAGTTGTGATGGATCAAGATGCCGCCCCGCGTGCCGAGTGGCAGTCCCTCGATGTGCTCGGCCTGTGCAAGATCCGGCGGCGCGCGATAAACCGCCGTGATCGCGTGAGTGTCGGGGTCCCCGACGGCTAGCGCCGCGACCTTCGCCGACGCCGCAAGGTACTGTTCGAGCAACGACGGCGACACGCGCAGGATGTCCGCGATGTTGTCGAAGCCGTAGCCCTCGTCGTCGGCGGGCAGCAGCTCGGAAGCGTCGACGTCGAGCGCGAGCAGCTCCCGCACGGAGTTGCCGTATTCGGTGCGGTTCAGCCGGCGGATCGACGCGTGACCGGGATTCGGATGTCGCTTCGCGGCCGCGTCGAGGTTCTTCTCGAGGTACGCGACGAAGCCGTCATAGGTCGTTTCGTCGGGATGCGCCTCACCCGCCGGGGGCATCATGCGGCCGTGGAGCTTGCGCGCGACCTTCTCCCAAACCTCGGCGTGCGGGCCGATGTCCTTCAAGTCCGCATGCTCGAGCGAAAGACCCGCTTCCTCGCCCGCGGCGTCATGGCAGTCGAGGCAGTAGCGCTGAACCACGGCGGAAAACTGCTCGGCCTGCTGGTCGCGCGAGCGGCCGCAGGCCGCGCCGAGCAGCGCGCATGCCGTAATGATGGCGAGCCTACCGAACGATCCGTTCATGCTCGTTTTCGTGCCCGAGCGGCGCGGCGGCCGCTAGCTGTGAGGTCCCAGCGATTATTGTAGCGGCCGCGCCGTCCCGGTTGGGCAGCGTTCAGTCGCAAAAACCTCAAGAACACCCAAGGCACGCGCCGCGGCCGCGGGCCAGCCCCGTGTTCGTTTCGCCGCTCCGAGGCTACTATTCGATGCGCGACGACGAAGCGTGACGAGCATTCGAGAATCATCCAAACATCAGCTGTTCACGAGGAGAACGAGAAATGAAGATCTCGGTTTCGAGCCGGCTCTTCGGCATCGTTGTGTTGGGCATGATGGGCAGCGCGCACGCGCAGCTCGAGGTCACCAGCAGCGGGAACGACTGCGGCCAGATCGAGTCGTTGCGTAAAGCCGGCAACCTCGGCGAGGCCCGCAACAAAGCGCAGGCGTGCATCGACGAGCTGAACAATGAGCTAGCGGCCGCCGCCGGCAATGCGTTCCCAGCCGACGTCGCGGGTTGGAAGCGCGGCAAGGTCGAGCAGAACCAAGCGCTCGGCGTCAATAACGTGTCGACGACCTACATGAAGAACAATCACACCGCTCAGGTCTCGCTGACCGGCGGCGGCAAGGGCGCGAATAACGTCGGCGGCTTGCTCAGCGGCATCGCAAAGTTCGGTATCAAGTCGAGCGGCAAGCAGATCAAAGTGGCGGGCCTACCGGGGTCCGTGCAGCCCGACGGCTCCATCATGGTCACGCTCGACGACGGCTCGTTCCTCGGCTTCACGTGCCCCGACTTCCATACGCCCGACGAGGCGTTGGCCGGCTTGGGCGACCTCGTCAACGCGTTTCCCGTCGGCGACATCAACAAGCATCTGAAATAGCGCTTCAGGCGGCTCCGACGACCGGGAACGTTTCGGACAGCGCCCAGCTCGCGAGCGTCCTCCGGTCGATCTTGCCGTTAGGCAGGCGCGGCAGCGCCAGCACGGCGCGGATCCGCTCCGGCACGGCGAACGGGGGAACCCGATTCGCGAGCTCGGCGCGCAGTTTCGCCTCGGACTGCTCCGCGGCCGCGCCTGACCGCGCAATATCCGACGAGCATCTGGCCGCGAATCCCTTCGGGTCCGGCGGCGACGCCCGCATCCTCGACGCCGTCGAGGTCGCGCAGCGCGGCTTCGAGATCCGCGAACGGCAGCAGCATGCTGTGTCTTCTTCACGCTGAGATCTGTCGGCCGATGCACCTCTACGGTGCCGTCGGGCCCGGGCCGGGCAAGGTCCGCGGAGGAATACCAGCCGTCATCGACCGTGGCGTGCCGTCGTAGCCGAGCGCCGAGCCGCCGAAGTCCACGTAGCCTTCCGAGCGATAGCGATACCGAATCTGCAGCGTGCCGAGCGCGTCGTCGGAGCTCGCGTCGTCCCGTCACGACACGGAATTGCGACGAACGGCAACGGGCGGCCGACCGTGCGGGACCGCACGTCGACGGACAACCCGAGATCGCCGCAAAACACGAAACCCATCTCGCTGCAGCCGTATGCGCTGATCATCGGCCCATGGATCTCCTCCGACCGAAGGAAAGCCGATTGACCGATCCGATCACCGCCCGTGAGCATGAATTCGTACCGTCGCGGCCCGCGCCGACCGCGCGTGCAGGATCTCGCAGAACGAAGGCGTCACGAATGCGACGTTGGGATCGAACTGCCGCTCTCTCTCGAGATAGCGCAGCAGATTGGACCGATCCTGTAGATCGACCGACGCACCGCCGAACATGCAGCTCAAGAACGCGGCGCCGAAACCGAAACCGTGAAAGATCGGCACGGGCAACGCAACGCGGTGCGCTCGATGGAACCCAAGCCGCTCGCGTGCGTGGCGAGACGTTCGTCAAGAAGCTCTCGACCGACCAGACGCACGAGCTTCGGTACACCGAGGCTGCCCGACGTCCGCAAGTACAGTCGGCCGCGCGCGCGAGCCGCGCGCTCGCAGGGTCGTAGCTGCGGGTTGCGGCGCACGACGACGTAGGCTCTCCGGGGCGTCGAGACGCTGTTGACCGGGCCGGAGCCCGTCACGCACCGTTGCAACGAATCGACAAAACCGCGGCGCGTGAAGCTGCTGCCGGCGACCTCGCGAACCGAGGCCCTCCATCGGCGCGAGCAGGACGCTCGTGCCGGCGTCGAGACACGAGAGCGCCAAGAGCGCGGACGGCACGGCGTTGGCAAGCTCGAGCGCAACGCAGTCGTCAGGTTGGACGTCGAGTTCCGCGAGATACGACTGGATGCCGGCGATAGAGGCATGAAGCTCGGAGAATCGGCAGGTATGATACGCGTCGGCAACGACGCTCGTGCCGTTCAGGGGAGAATCGATCGCTTCGCGCAGCGCGACCAGCGACTGTGTCGGTCCATCGTCCGGTGTCGCGTCGCGCATATCTTCTTGCTCTTCTTCTTCCATGAAGTGGCGCGGAGTGTAGCGAGCGCTCGGCCGCCGCAGAACGCACTGTGCCCGGAGCCGCTTCTTCTCTGCGCTCCGAGACCGAAGCTAGGCTGCAATCGATTGACAAAATGTAGGTCGACGCGCTGCCGAACTCGGCGGCGGAACGCTCCAGCTCACGACTCGAACGGAACCGCCGCAATCGGGACGGTTCGGCGAGTTCAATGCGTCGCAGTCCTCGCTCGACCGTAGAATGATCGCGTGAAGGCAGGCACCGCGAATCAGGACGCCAAGCTGTTGCGCCGTCTGCTGCGTGCGAAGGACCGGATGGACGCCGCGTCACACGAGCAATGGCCGGTACGGCGGCTCGCGCGCGTGAGCGGCGTGTCCGAAGCCCACTTCGCGCGATCCTTCAAACGAGCGTTCGGCGTCCCGCCGCATCGATACCTCCTGAGTCGGCGGATCGAGCGAGCGACGGCGTTGCTCCGTGATACCGACCTTCCGATCACCGAGATCGCCTTTCATACCGGATGGGAGAGCCTCGGCACGTTCGGGCGCACCTTCCGCGACGTCGTCGGCGAGAGCCCGGGCGTGATTCGGTCGCGCCAGAGGACCCTGTCGCGCTCGCTCGCGAGCGTGCCGGCCTGTGTTCTCAGCGCGGCGCACCGCCCGAATCTCACGAGCGCAGTTTCGGAGAAGCGAGACCGAGACAGCGCGGCTATAAATCGATCCGAGCAAGAGAGGAGGCATCATGACTCAAGGCGTCGGAACGATCGGCCTTTACGTGCGAGATCAGGACGAAGCGCTCGCGTTCTACGAGAAGCTCGGATTTCGCGTCCACACGGACGTGCGAAACGGTGACTATCGTTGGCTCACCGTCCAGTACGCTGACCAACCGTCGCTGCAGGTCGGCTTGTTCAAACCGGGGCCGCCCGTTCACGACGCGGCAACGGCAGAGCAGCTGAATGCGATCGTCGCCAAAGGCGCGATGCCGCCTCTCGTGTTGATCGTGGACGACTGTCGAGCCGCGTACGACCGACTCCGCGCGCGTGGCGTCGAGTTCACGCAGGAGCCGGTGGACCGCTTCGGCACCGTGGATGCCGGCTTCCGCGATCCGTCGGGCAATGGCTGGAAGATGATCGAGGCTCGCGGCTGAGCGGCTCCGCTACGGCAGCGACAGCGCGACGACCTCCGCGCCGCGTTCGCCGGCTACGGACAGCGCAATGTACTGCTTGCCCGCGATCGCATAGCTCATCGGCACGTCGCCGACGGCGCCCGGCAGCTTGATCTCCGCAAGCACTTCGCCGGTCGCCTTGTCGTGCGCACGCAGCACGGGCGCTCCGCCCCAACCTTCGGCCGCGAACAACAGAGTCTTCGTGGCGAGCACGACGGCCCGCGTCGCTCGGCCAGTCGCCGGAATCGTGACGCCCTTGAGCGCCGGGTTCTCCGCGATGTCCTTCGGCGTCGGACCGTTCGGGATCTGCCAGCGGAATTCGACCTTTGCTCATGTCGATCGCCGTGATCCGGCCGTAAGGCGGCTTTACGACCGGAAGGCCGTTTAGGAGCGGTAGCGCCGCGCCGCCGCCCGCGATGTACGGCATGTTCGAGAAGTCGGGCTCGGGGCGCAGCGCGGCGACGCTCGGCTGTGTGTACGAGCCGATGTACAGCACGCTCGTCTCGGGATCGAACGAGCCACCCTCCCAGTTCGCGCCGCCCGTGAAGCTCGGCAGCACGAGCGTGCCGCTCGTTCCGTCCGCAGCGTCCGCGAGCGAGCCCGGCGTGAAGATCGGACCCTTGCGGAACACTTTCGTGCCTTCGACGGCTTCCGCGTGCAGCGCGGGCGTGAAGTCGATCAGGTCGTCGTCGACGAAGCCTTGGCGATCGAAAGCGGGCGGCTTCGTCGGGAACGGCTGCGTCGGCGACGTGATCTCCCCCGGCACGTCGGACTTGCCCACGGGGCGTTCCTCGATCGGCCAGACGGGCTTGCCGTTCGTACGATCGAACGTGTAGACGAACGCCTGCTTCGTGATCTGCGCGACCGCCTTGATCGGCTTGCCGTCGACGACGAGGTTCATCAGCACGGGCGCCGTCGGATTGTCCCAATCCCAAATGTCGTGATGGATCAGCTGGTAGTACCAGACGACCTCGCCGGTCTTCGCATCGAGGCAGACGAGGCTGTTGCCATAGAGATTGTTGCCGGGACGATGTCCGCCGTAGGTATCCGCGAGCGGCGCTTCGACGGGCAAGTAAACGTAGCCGAGGTCTGGATCGGCCGACATCGGCGCCCAGACACCCGCGTTGCTCCCGGTTTCGGCCGAGCCGTCGAGCCAGGTCTCGTAGCCCTTTTCGCCCTTCGCGGGAATCGTGTGGAACGTCCACAGCAGCTTGCCGCTGTGCACGTCGAAGCCGCGCACGTCGCCCTTCAGGTTCTTCTTCGCGGGTGGCCGCATGCCGACGTCGTGCGCGGGACCGACGATCACGACGTCGCCGATCACGAGCGAGGGCGAGCTGTTGCCGATGCTCGTCTTGTCGGTGACCTCTCCGCGCACGCCGACCATGAGATCCACGACGCCGTTCTCGCCGAAGCCAGGCGCCTGGCGTCCGGTGCTCGGATCGAGCGCGACCAGATAGAAGCCCGGCGTCACGACGAACAGTCGCTCGTTGCCCGCGTGATCGGTCCAATACGAGAGCCCGCGTCCCGACGTCTTACGCGGCGCCGCCTTGTAGCGGTCCTCACCGTCGTTCGGTCGATAGGCCCAGAGCGTCTCACCGGACTTCGGATCGATCGCAATCACATTCCGCGTGACGCCGACGGTCGTGTACAGCACGCCGCCGATCATCAGCGGCGTCGCCTCGTTGCGCGCCTCAGGCTTGGGCCCGTAGTTGCCGGTTTGGAACCGCCACGCGATCTCGAGCTTGCCGACGTTATCGCGGTTGATCTGGTCGAGCGGCGAGTAGCGTTGTGATGAGAGGTTGCCGGCGTAATACCGCCACTCGACGTTCGCGGACGCGGCTGGCCCGCTCGCCGGCGGCACGTTCGCCGCCGCAGGCTGCGGCGCCGCACCGCGCTCTTCGGGCGCGCGTCCACACGCCGCGAGGCAGAGAACTCCGCACAGCGCTCCGGCGCTGAGCGCCGTTAGTTCTATTCTCACCTGAAGTCCCCCGAGGCCAACCGCCCGTACTGTACAACGGGAAGTTTCGATCGCGCGACGCCTGTCGCGCGTGGCATGCGTCATGCAGCGTCGGACCGCCCAATCACCGAATCAACAGGAGGGACACGAAATGGCACGGTCAGCACGGAAAGCACAGAGCTCGCGCAGCCCGGCGCGCGGCCGAGCGGACGCAAAGCGCAACAGCGGCCGCGACGCAATCACGCTGCTGAAGAGCGACCACCGCGAGGTGGAAGGCTTGTTCACGCAATTCGAGAAGGCGCGGTCGGAATCCAAGAAAAAGGATCTCGCCGACAAAATCTGTAATGCGCTGAGAGCCCACGCCACGATCGAGGAAGAAATCTTCTACCCCGCATTCCTCGAGGCGACAGGCGACAAAGGCACGCATCACGAAGCCGAAGTCGAGCACGCGGGCGCCAAGAACCTGATCGCGGAGATCGAGGCGAGTGATCCCAGCGACGAATACTACGACGCGAAGGTGACGGTCTTGTCGGAGATGATCAAGCACCACGTGAACGAAGAAGAGCAGCGTGGTGGGATGTTCGCCGAAGCGAAGCAGTCGAAGATGGACCTCGCGGAGCTCGGCGCGCAGCTCGAGCAGCGCAAGCAGGAATTATTGCTCGAGCTCGACGGCGACAAGCCGGCGAAGCGCGGCGTCATGGCAGCGTCTTCGGGATCGGACCGCTCGCGCACCGGTGGACGCACCCCGCGAGTAGGCCTGCGTTGGAAATTCGCAATGCTACGCACCGGCCGCGAGCGCCCGAGGGCACCCGCGGCCGGCGCGTAGCGTCGGGGCCCGACTACTCGCTCTCTTCTTCCTGATCGCGCTGCGGATCGCTGCGCTGCGGATTGCTGTCGCGGTCGCGCTGCTCGCTGTCGCGCTGCTCACTCGTGCGTTGCGGATTGCTGCGCTCGGTGGTGCCGCTGCGCTGCGGGCTGCCGCCCGGTTGTTGGGGTTTCGTTTGATTGCGATCGTCCTGATTTCCCATGCTGTACTCCATTTCGGTGATGACGGCTTAGCGCCGCAGTAGAGTTCTGCAAGACACGTGCCGCGCTTCAACTCTGTTCTTGCTGCGGATCCGGATCGCGTAGCGGCGGCAGCTCCGGCACGTGCTCGGGCGTCTGGGGCGGCTCCTCGATGGGCGTCTGTGGATCGGAGGGGCGCGGTATTTCGTGCATCGCGGTGGACTCCTCGAGTTGTCCGATCGTCTGACGGAGCAAGGACCGTGCCACGCGTCGCGGGCCGACTTGCCACCGAATCCACTGCGCCGCACACTCGCGCGACGAGCGGTCCGGGGCCGGCGATCCACCTCAACCGCCAACCAAACACGCGGGCGCGGAGAATCCACGATGTCGAAGCGAGACCAGTCGGCTACCGTCGGCCGGCGCAAATTCCTGACCGGAGCCACATTGACGGGCGCCGCCGCGCTCGGCGCTCCTCTTCTGCCGGCCGCCGCGCAGACCACCGCCGATGCGACCGAGCCCGCGCGCGTGCCGCAGCCGAACCTGCGCGCCGAGACGCAGCCGCCGCCCGCCGATCCCGTGACGCAGACTTCGAGCGGCGGCGATTTCATGGCCGAGACGCTGAACGCGCTCAAGCTCGACTATCTCGCGATCAACTGCGCGTCGAGCTTCCGCGGCCTGCACGAGGCGATCCTCAATCACACGGACAACAAACCCGAGATCCTGACCTGCCCGCACGAGGAGATCGCGGTCGCGATGGCGCACGGCTACGCGAAGGTGTCGGGCAAGCCGATGGCCATGATTTGCCACGGCACGGTCGGTTTGCAGCACGCGACGATGGCGATCTACAACGCGTGGTGCGACCGGATCCCGGTATACGCGATGATCGGCAACATCATCGAGGCCGACAAGCGCATGGCCGGCGCCGAGTGGGTGCATTCCGCGATCGATCCGGCCGCGCTCGTGCGCGACTTCGTGAAATGGGACGACCAGCCCGCGTCGCTCCAGCACTTCGCCGAGTCCGCGGTGCGCGCGTACCGGATCGCGACGACGCCGCCGATGGGCCCGGTGCTCTTGTCGCTGGACCAAGAGCTGCAAGAGAATCCGATCGAGCGGCGCGACGCGCTGCATGTGCCAAAGATCACTGCCGTGTCGCCGCCGGTCGCCGACCCGGCCGTGCTCGACGAGGTCGCGAAGCTGCTCGTCGCGGCCGAGAACCCCGTGATCGTCGCGGACCGGATGTCGCGCAGCGCGGCCGGCATCCATGCGCTCGTCGACCTCGCCGAGGCGCTCCAATGCGCAGTCGTCGACCAGGCCGGGCGTCTGAACTTCCCGTCGCAACATCCGCTGAACCAGAGCTGGCGGCGCAACGCAGTGTTCGCGCAAGCCGACGTCGTGCTCGCGATCGAGATGAACGACCTCTGGGGCTCGTTGAATATATTGAGCGACCGGATCGTGCGCGCGCCGCGGCAAGTGGTACGGAGCGGCGCGAAGGTGATCACGCTCGGTACTCGCGACTTGTACATGAAGTCGAACTACCAAGACTTCGCGCGCTTCACCGACGTCGACCTCGCGGTCGCGGGCGACGGCGAGACGAGCCTGCCGCTGCTCGCTGAGCGGGTGAAGTCGCAGCTCCGCTCGGGCCGCAAGTCGGCGCTCGCCGAGCGCGGCAAGAAGCTCAAGCAGGCGCACGACACCGCGTTCGAGCAGCTCCGCACGCAGGCGACGATCGGCTGGGACTCGAGCCCTATCACGACTGCGCGGCTCGCGGCGGAAGTCCACGCGCAGATCAAGAACGACGATTGGTCGCTCGTCGGTAATGCGTTGCGGATGAACTGGCCTCTGCAGCTCTGGAACTTCGACAAGCCGTATCAGTGGACCGGCACGTCGGGCGGCGCGGGCATCGGCTACAACGCTCCCGCCTCGGCAGGCGGCGCGCTCGCGAACAAGAGGTAAGGGCCGGCTCAGCGTCGCGTTCCAGGGCGACGGCGACCTGATGTTCGTGCCGAGCACGCTGTGGACCGTCGCGCATCACCGGATTCCCCTGCTCTATGTCGTGCACAACAACCGCGCGTATCACCAGGAATACATGTACCTGCAGGCGATGGCGGCGCGGCACGCGCGCGGCATCGACCGCGCGCACATCGGCACGACGATCACGGACCCGAACGTCGACTACGCGACCGTCGCGACGCGGCTTCGGCGTCCACGGCGAAGGGCCGGTCACGGACCCGCGCGAGCTCGCGGGAGCGCTGTCGCGCGCACTCGCGGTAGTACGCCGCGGCGAGCCTGCGCTCGTCGACGTCGTGACGGATCCGCGCTGAGGGAGCCCCGGGATGAAGATCATCGCAATGCTTGGCTGCCGCGCTCCTGCTCGGCGGGTTCGCGACCGCGATCGGCGCGCAGGAGCCGCGCCGGCGACGCGGCGAACGGCGCGAAGGTCTATGTCGCGGTCGGGTGCTTCACGTGCCACGGCCGCGCGGGCCAGGGCGGCAACTTCAACTATGTGACGCCCGTGCTCGCGAAGATTCAATGGCCCGTCGAGGCGTTGCGCGCGTTCCTGCGCATCGGCGTGAACGACATGCCGGCGTACGCGAAGGAAGTGCTGAGCGACCAGCAGGTCGCGGACATCCACGCGTTCCTGCGCTCGCTGGCGGGTCCTCGCCCGACAGCCGACATCCCCCAGCTCGCTCCGTAACTCGCTTCGAGCGGCGATTCGCGTATGCTCCTTCGCGTCGTTCCGCGCTGTAACTTCGGCGGCATCATGCTCATCAAGAACATTCTCCTTCTCTCGGTCATCGCGATCGCTTGCAGCGCGTGCGCAGGGCTGCAATCGAAGCCCGGCGTCTACGAGATCTCGAAGGATTCCATCAAAGAAGGGCCGCGCAGGATCCCGCTGATCTACGCACGCCCTGCGACAGTGAAGCATCCGGACTACCTCGTCGTGTTCGCGACCGGCGACGGCGGCTGGCGCAGCGTGAGCCTCGAGGTCTTCGATCATCTCGCCGCGCTCGGGTACATGTGCGCCGGCATCAACTCTCCCGACGCGGTCAAGCCCGTGAAGCGCGCGGGCGAGAAGATGAGCACGGCGCAGGCGGCGGAGCGCGTGAACGCGTCGTTCGCGCAGGCGAAGAAGGCGTTCGGTCTAGCCGCGTCGACGCCGGTGATCGTGGTCGGGTTCTCGCGCGGCGCGACGCTGGTCGCGTTCTCGGCCCTGCACCCGGAGCTTCGTAGCCAGGTTCGCGGCGCGATCGCGCTCGCGCTCACCCGCGAAGCGGACTACTTGCGCGCGCCGCCGGCCGAGCGCGCGCCGGATGTCCAGGTCGACGACAAAGGCCGGATCCAGATCTATCCGGCGCTCAAGTTCTTAGGCACGACGCCGGTCGCGATCATTCAATCGACGAAGGACCCGTACGTTGCGTCGGCCGAGGCGCGCCAGCTGCTCGGCCCTGACACGCCGACGCTACGGCTTTACGAAGTCGAGTCGAGCGGTCACCGCTTCGGCGGCGCACTCGACAAGGTGATCGTGGACGTCGACGACGCGCTGCATTGGATCGAGGAATCGCACCGCGTCGCGGCGAGGTAGATTCTTCAGAGCTCCGCGCGCACGATTCGCGCGCCGGCCGCGAGCGCAGCGAGCTTGCCGTACGCGGTCGCGCGCGGCAGGTATTTCATCCCGCAATCCGGCGTCACGATCAGCCGCTCGGCCGGCACGACGTCGAGTGCGGCACGGATCCGCGTCGCGACCTCCTCTGCCGTCTCGACTTTCGAATCGGCGAGATCGAGCACACCGACGAGCACGGTCTTGTCCTTCAGCGCGCGCAGGGCCGAAAGATCGAGCTTCGGCTGCGCCGCCTCGATCGAGATCTGATGCGCAGCCGAGTCCGCGAGCTCCGCGAGGAACGAGTAGCCGCTCGCGGGCTTGTCCTTCACGAGCGCCGCATAGCCGAAGCACAGATGCAGCACCGTCGTGCCGTGCACGCCCGCGAGCGCGCGGTTGATCGCCTTCACTCCGTAGCGGCGCGCGTTCTCGGCGCGCGCCTGGAGCCACGGCTCGTCGAGCTGCACGATGTCCGCGCCCGCGGCAAAGAGGTCGCGGATCTCCTCGTTGACCGCGTCGGCGTACGCGAGCGCGAGACTCTCGTCGTCCTTGTAATGCTCGTTGACGACCTGCTGCGTGAGCGTGAACGGCCCCGGCAGCGTGATCTTGATCGTCTTGCCGGTGTGCTCGCGCAGGAAGCGCACGTCGCGCGTCTCGACCGGGCCGCGTCGCTTGATCGGCCCGTCGACGATCGGCACCGGGATCTTGACGCCGGTGCGGCCGACCACCTCGCCGATGCGCTCACGCGCGATGCCTTCGAGCGCGTTCGCGAACTTGTTCGAGTAGCTCTCGCGCCGGATCTCGCCGTCCGTGATGATGTCGATGCCGGCGCGCTCCTGCTCGCGGATCGCGACGACGGTCGCGTCGTCCTGCGCCTCCTCGAGCCGCTCCGGCGGAATGCGCCAGATCTCGCGCGCGCGCACGCGCGGCGCCATCATCTTCGTGAGCAGCGCGCGATCGACGAGCCAGTCGGGCTGCGGATAGCTGCCGACGACCGAGGTCAGGAGTGTCTTCAGCATCCCTTCGTTGTGCCGCTTCCGCGCGGGTCTGGGCCGTTGACGCCGACTTTACCAGCACCGTCTGGGCCCTTTAAGACGCGGCTCGAGACCGGCTTCGGGGTACGCCAGTCAGCAATGCCGCGCAGGGACCTGGCGAAAGGTACATAATGTCTTTCGTTTCCCAATAAGAGATATTCTCCCCGTTCCACAAGAACCTCCATAAGGTTCGTCGCCTCAAAAACGAATAAGCGAGTGGGCCGCTCAAATATGACGCGCGCGCTCATGTTCATCGGCGGGTTGCTGCTCATCTTCGTAGCTGCCGCCCTTCTCTATCTATCGTTTGCCGATCTGAGCCCCTACCGGCCCCAAGTCGAGGCACTGGTCTCGTCTACCCTCGGCCGCGACTTCCGGATCATGGGCGAGCTCAAGCTCAAGGCCCTGCCGAACCCTTCGGTCGTCGCAGAAGGCGTGACGCTGGCGAACGCCGAGTGGGGTGCGCCGACGCCTATGGTCGCGATCGGGAGGGTATCCGCCGAGGTCGACCTTTGGTCGCTCGTCTCGGGGCCGATCAGGATCAAATGGCTCGAGCTGCGGGACGTCTCCATCCTGCTCGAGCAGAACGCGGCGGGCAAGGCGAACTGGGCTTTCGGCGCCGGCACCCAACCCAAAGCGACGGCCGAATCGGGCGGCATGCGTCTACCAGTCGTCATCGAGCTCGCATCGCTTGAAAACGTCGACGTCTCGTTGCGCAGACCCGAGCGCGATGATTTTCCCGTTCACGCAGCGATCGCGCTGCGAACCGACGAGCGCGGCGTCCTCGTCGCAAGCGGAAGCGGCTCTGCCGGCGAGCTTCCGTTCACGGTCGACGGCACGATCGCGGTCGAAGGACAGGCCGGGGCCCGCGTCGGTATCGACGCGTCGGTCGCCGAAGCGACGCTGCGTGCCAATGCGCTCCTGAGCCCGAAGCAAGTCAAGTTCGACGGCTCCGTCTCGCCGCTGAGCAAGCTTGGGCAGTTGTTTGCGATAGAGGGGTTGCCAGCCGCGGACCTCGGTCTAGCCGGAACGTTGATCCTCGGCGCCGACCGCTACGAGCTACGCGACGGATCGGCAAAGCTGCTGGACGTGGAGTCTCGCGTCAATGCACGCGTGCCTCGCAGCGGCGATGCGCCGATCGACCTCGAGATTTCGATCAACGCGCCGAATCTCAAGGAGATCCGGGCCGAGCTGCCGATGCTCGCGCTGAGCTCTGCGGCGACCGCACGCCTTTCAGCGGACGAGATCTCGCTCGATCCGTTCGAGATCAAGGTCGGCGAAAGCGATTATTCGGGGTCGCTGCGCGTGGCTCTCCGCGACCCGATGTCGGTCGTCCTCAAGGGCAAGTCGAAGCTCCTCGACTTCACGCCGGTTCAACAGCCTGCTGCGACCGGCCGACGCGAGCGCGGCCGAGGCAAGCGGTCCTCACGCCGGCGCCGCCGCCGCGCCCGCCAAGGATGCGCCGGCGAGCAAGTGGGTCTTGGGCGAGGAGCCACTGCCGTTCGACCGCTTGGCCGCTTTGTCCGTCGACGCCGAGCTCGCCGTGGACGAGGTGCGGAGCCGGGACGCCCGGATTCACGATGTCGCGCTCGCTTTGAAAAACGAGCGCGGAATGCTGCAACTCAAGACGAGTTTCGACGTGGAGCAGGGTGGCTCGGCAGAAGGCAACGTGCTGCTTGCCACGCAAGGAAGCAGCGCGGAGCTCAGCGTCGATTTCAACGCGCGCGATCTGCGCTTGAACGTCGCTTCGGGAGACGTCGACGATCCAAGCCAGATCCCGCCCATCGGCTTGTCGGCGAGCCTACGCTCCAAAGGCGGCTCGCCCCGAGCGCTCGCATCGGCGGCGAACGGCCGCGTCGTGCTGACGCAAGGTGCCGGGCGAATCGAGAACGCCGCGGTCGGCCTTGCGTCCGGCGACATCCTCTCGCAACTCTTCACTGCCCTGAATCCGCTTGCGAAGGAAGAGCAATACTCGAGCTGGGAATGCACGGTCGTGGGGCTCAAGCTCACCGATGGCGTGGGCAAGCTCGAGCCGATGCTCGCGCAAGAGAAGAAATTGCTGATCGTCGGCGCCGGAACGCTCGACCTCCGCTCCGAAAAGCTCGACATCGAATTCAACACGAAGCCGCGCACGGGAGTTGGGGTGACGGCCGACATGTTCGTCACGCCGTTCGTGAAGGTGACCGGGACGCTGGCGCAGCCCGGCCTGAGCCTGAACGCGAAGGGCACGATCTTGGCGGGAGGTGCGGCGGTGCTGACGGGTGGCATCTCGCTGCTGGTGCGCGGGCTCGCCGACCGCGCGACGGCGGAAGGTGACTCGTGTGGCAAGGCGCTGCGATGAAGCCGGCGCACTGCTCGCTCCGGCCGGCGCGACAACCAAGAAATAACGTCGAGCGATAGTCGTTTCTATTGATCTTTTTTACACGAGGTGACAGCCATGGAACGGAAGAATTCACTTCTAGAGTATCTACCGCACGTTGTCGGGTGCTGCGCGATCAAGCGAACGGCGCTTGCCTTCGCCATGTTCGCAATCGCCGGTATCGTATTCGCACCCTCGATCGCACAGGCGGAAGAGGATAAGGGCGACTACGACTGGAAGCTGTTCCTCGGCGGTTCCTATGTCGCCCCGCTCAGCAAGACCGATGTCACCAGCCTCGGAACCTCGGTCAAGGCCTCGAGCGAGGTTGGCTACGAAATCGGCGTCGAATGGAAAGGGACGGACCGCTTCGGCTTCGAGATCGCCTATCTCGATGCGAACTCCGATATCAAGGCTGTTACGGGCAAAGTCGGCGACATCACGATGCGTCCATGGGACTTCACGCTGAACTTCCACATCATCGATGCGAATATTTTCAATTGGTATATCGGACCGACGTTGTCCTACATTTCTTGGAGCGACCTCAAGCTCAACAACGGCGTTAAGTTGCCGGTCGATAGCCAAACGACGTACGGCGTATCGACGGGCCTCGTCATCGGGCTAGGCCAGACCTTCGGCATCCAATTTGGGCTGCGCTACATCGAGGCGAGCATCGACGCAGGTCTGCCGCAAAAGATCAAAGTCGACCCGTTGTTCGCGAGCGTAGCGGTCTCGTTCCGCTTTTAGGTCGCGATAACAGGTCATCGTGAAGAGAGAGACGAAACAAAAACGAACCCGGGGGGAGCAACGTTATGAACCTTAAAAGAATTTGCGGTGTCGCCGCCATTGCCCTTGCCTTTTCGCTGCCGGCCTTTGGACAGGGCGGATCGGATCGGCCGTTCACCGCGACGGGCAACACTTGCAGCACGGTGACTTGGTCCCAGGACGCGTTACAGAAGTATCCGACGATCGGCGCGGCCTGCCAGGACGTCTTGCAGCGCGACGGCAAGTCCTACGTGAAATTCACGGGCGAAGTCGTGACCGTCGCAGACGCTGGTCGGAAATTGACCATCGACTTCAAAGGCGGCGGCGTCTTCACGGTGAGCGCGCCCGAGAACATCAACGTATCGATCAACAAGCAGCGGACCCGGGTACGCGATCTGCGGCGCGGAGACCAGCTGAGCTTCTACATACCGCAGGACCGCCTCACGGTTCTCGACGTCTTCGATGGCGACGCCGCGACAGCGGCCGTGCAAGAGCTCCCGATCGAGCCGACTCCACCGCCGCCGGAGCCCGTGGCAGCAGCGCCCGCGCCGCAAGCCAGCGCAGGCGCCGCCGCCCGCGCAAGCAGCGCCCGCACCGCAGGCAGCGCAGGCGCCGGCGCCGCGCGCCCGCGCAAGCAGCGCCCGCGCCCGCACCGCGTCCTACACCCGCGCCGGTTCAAGCGCCCGCGCCGCCGCCGACAAGCTCGCTCGGCGACGATCGGCTGGGTGGCGTTGGCCGCTGTCGTGCTGATCGCGGGAGCCCTATTGATCCGGCGTTCGATGCGAAAGACGACCTAAATGAGAAAGCGCGCCGCCGGCGCTCGTGGCGCCGGCGGTCGCGTCGCGAGATCAGATCTTCACGATCTCGTCGAACCCTCCGTAGAACATCCGCTTGCCGTCGAACGGCATCTTTTTCGGATCCATGCTCTCCTTGATGCGCGGATCCTTCATCACCTTCTCGTTGATCCGATCGCGGTCCGCCTTCGACGCGTAGACGATGTAGCTCATGACGACGGTCTCGTCGGGCTTGAGCTTGACGCTCTGCGGGAACGACGTGACCTCGCCCGGCTTCACGTCATCGGCAAGGCATTCGACGAATTCGAGAGCGCCGTACTCGCGCCAGACCTTCCCGGTCTCTTCGGCCATTCGCCGATAGGCCGCGAGGTTGTTTTTCGGCACGGGCACCACATAGCCGTCCACATATCGACCCATCTCGCACCTCCTTGGGTTTCCGTTTTCGTCCGTGTCCACAGACAAGCCAACCATGATTTAGTCCGACCGCGCTCCGATAGATTCCCGGCGCGGTTTACAAGAAAAATTTGCACCGCTATCGTGAGCCCGACTCACATAACCGCTCTCCGCAGGTACGACCATGAAACGACTGCTTGCGCTCGGCGCGCTGACAGCCCTGATCATTTCGCCCTTGCTCGCACACGCGCAGACCAATGCGCTCCGCGTGCTGTGCTCGAACGGCATGCGCGCGGTCGTCGAGGAGCTCAAGCCGCAGCTCGAGCGGACCGCGGGGCAACCGCTGTCGATCGAGTACGGCACTTCGGCCGGCGTCCGCCAGAAGATCGAATCGGGCGCCGAGTTCGACGTCGCGGTGCTCACGGTCGAAGTGATCGACGCGCTCGCGAAGGGCGGCAAGGTCGCGCCTGACTCGATCGGCGCACTCGGGCGCTCGCCCGTCGGCGTCGGTGTGCGCGCGGGGGCCACGCTGCCGGACCTCGAAACGGCCGACGGCGTGAAGAAGGCGTTCCTCGACGCGAAGTCCGTGACCTGGGTCGGCGCCGGCGCGGCTCGCGCGCAAGTCGACAAGATGCTCGCCGCGCTCGGAATCAGCGACGCGGTGACTGCGAAGCTAGCGCTCGTGCAGAGCGTCGAGGAAGGGGTCGATCGCGTCGCCGACGGCAAGTCCGACCTCACCGTGATGCTCGCGAGCGAGATCCTGCCTGCGCCCGGATTGAAGTACGCGGGCGCCTTCCCCGCCCCCTACAACGGCTATGTGTCGTTCGCAGGTGCCGCGGGCGCGAGCACGCACGCTCGAGCGGCCGCGGATCGCGTCGTCGCGGCGCTGCGCGCGCCGGCGACCTTGAACACCTACGCCGCGAAGGGCATGGAGCTACCGCACTAGCGGCTTAGATCGGCGGCCGCCGGTCGCCGAACTTGGTCGCCTGCTCGAACGCGCGCGCGAGCTCGAGCACGGAGCGATCCTCGCGGTGCCGGCCCACGATCTGGATTCCGACGGGCAGGCCGTCCGGCGTGAATCCGGCGGGCACCGAGATCGCAGGGCGCTGCGTCGCGCTGATCCAATAGCAGGTCTTCTGCCACGCGATGTAGTGCTCCATCCGCACGCCCGCGATCTCGTGCGGCCAGTCGATCTTCGCGTCGAACGGCGGCACCTGATTCACCGCGCACAGCGTGAAGGCGTACGTCTCTTGGAACATGCGCATGCGTTCCATCAGCTGCGCGTGCATCAGCATCGCGCGCGCGACCTCGGCCGTCGTGAGCGCTCGGCCCCCTTCGATCTCTTCGATCGCGTCTTTTTTCAGCAGGTCGCGATGCTGGTCGAGCACCGGCCCATACGTCGCCGCGCTGCGGAACGAGCGGATCGTGATGAACGCGTACTCCGCGTCCTTCAAGTCGGGCGCGACGTCCTCGACGATGCAGCCCAACGACTCGAATGTCGCGCGCTGCGCGGCGAGCACGTCGTGCACGCGCGGATCGAGCGGCAAGCCGCCGAGGTCCGGGCACCACGCGACGCGCACGCCGCGGAAGTCGCGCTCGAGCGGGCCGCGAAAGACGGCAGGATCGGACGGATAGCAAGCCGCGTCGCGCGGATCGGGCCCCGCCATCACGCTCATCAGGAGTGCGACGTCGTCGACGGTCCGCGCGAGCGGGCCATTCACCGAGACGCCGAGAAACGGCAGAGCGTTCGGCGCGGTCGGCACGAGCCCGAACGTCGGCCTGAAGCCCACGATGTTGTTGAAGTTGCCGGGGTTTCTGAGCGAGCCGCCGTTGTCGCTGCCGTCCGCGATCGGCAGCATGCCGCTCGCGAGCGACGCGGCCGCGCCACCGCTCGAGCCGCCCGCGCTCTTCGTCGTGTCGTACGGATTCACCGTGGTCCCGTAGACCTTGTTGAACGTGTGCGAGCCCATGCCGAACTCGGGCACGTTCGTCTTGCCGATCGGGATGACGCCCGCCGCGCGCATTCGCGCGACGAATAGCGAGTCCTCGGTCGGCATCGCGTCCTTGTAGGCGAGCGAGCCGCGCGTGTACGGAAAACCGACGGCCGACTGGAGATCCTTGAACGCCGTCGGCAAGCCGTGCAGCGGCGGCAGCGGCGCGCCGCTCGCCGCGCGTTTGTCCGCCTCGTCCGCGAGCTGAAGACAACGCTCGTCGTCGAGCTTCGCGACGATCGCGTTGAGCTTCGGGTTGACGCGCGAAATCCGCTCGAGATGCGCGGCCATCACCTCGCGTGCCGACACGGCACGGCTGCGCAGGAGCCCGACAAGCTCCGTCGCCGTCATGAAGTTGAGATCGCCGGACCGTGGTACCCCGGCGCCCGCCGCAGCGCCCACCGCGGCACCGGTAGGTCCCGGGGCTCCACTGGCGCGTTCCGATACCGCGCCGCCGCGCGCTGCGCCGTCCGCCGGCTGTGTAGCCGCCGCACCCGCGGCGGCTCCGGCATTGGCGGGCTCGCCGCGCCGACCGCAGCCCGCGACCACTCCGGCCGCGAGCCCTACGCCCACGAGGCCAAGCACCTCGCGGCGCCCGAAAACATCGCTCGTCATTTCACCCCTCCCGCAAACTTCGCCGACGGCTGCGCACGATGCCGTACGCGAGCAGCACGACTGCGACGGCAACGAGGCTCGCCTCGAGCTCCGCCGCGAGCTCGGACGCGAGGGCCATCGCGACGAGCACGCCGAGCATCGCCGCAATCGTGAGCCAACTCAACCACGGGAACAGCCACACCTTGATCGTGAGGCGCTCGGGGCTCAAGCGCTCCATCCGCGTCCGGAGACGTAAATGCGCGAAGCACGCGAGCAAGTAGATCACGATCATCAGCGCACCCGACGCGTTGACCAAGAACGCGAACGCCTTCTCGGGTGAGAGCACCGATAGCAGCACCGCGAGATAGCCGAACGAGCTGCCGATCAAGATCGCGCGCCACGGAACGCGCCGCGAGCTTAGCGCTATGAGGGATTGCGGCGCGTCGTTGCGCGCCGCGAGCGTGAACAGCACACGCGAGGTTACGTAGAGCCCGGAGTTCAGGCACGACAACACCGCCGTCAACACGATCAAGTTCATGATCGTGGCGGCGCCCGGGATGCCGGTGCGCGCGAGAGCGAGCGCGAACGGCGAGCTGCCCGGCGCGACGTCGCGCCACGGCACGACCGTGACGATCAGCAGGATCGACAGCACGTAGAACAGGAGTATCCGCAGCGCGAGCGTGCCCGTGAGCTTCGAGATCGCGCCGGCCTCCTCGTTCGACTCGGCCGCCGCGACGGTCGCGATCTCTGCGCCGCAGAGCGAGAACACGATCGTCGTCGCGCCGGCGAGCGCAGCGGCCCAGCCGAACGGCGCAAAACCGCCGTCGGAGTAGAGGTTCGCAAACGTGGGCCCCGCCGGCGACGTGAGGCCGAGCGCATACGCGCCCGCGATCAAGATGAAGGCGACGATCGCGCCGACCTTGATCGACGCGAACCAGAACTCGAATTCGCCGTAGCTGCGCGACGACATCAGGTTCACGGCCGTGAGAGCGAGCATCAGCACGAGCACGATCGCCCAGACCGGCAGCGCGATCCACGCGTGCAGCAGCGCGGCGCCCGCGATCGCCTCGATCGCGACGACGACGACCCAGAAATACCAGTAGAGCCAGCCGCTCACGAATCCCGCCCAGGGACCCAAGCCGAGCCGGATGTACTCCGTGAATGCGCCGAGTCCTGGCGTGGCCGTCGCCATCTCGGCGAGCATCCGCATGACGACCAGCACGACGCCGCCGGCGAGCAAATAGCTCAATAGGATGGCGGGCCCGACCGTCGCGATACCCGCGCTGCTGCCGACGAAGAGGCCCGCGCCGATGATCCCGCCGATCGAGATCATCGCGACGTGACGCGAGCTTAAGCCCCGGCCCAACACGGGCGCGGCAGCGTCGAGGGCGGCGCTGTCTCCTGTACCCACGCTCGCTCGCTTCAGAAGATCGCGGCCGTGCGCTGCACGACCCAGAACGCCGCGACCGAGCCGATCCCGTAAGCGGCCGCACGCGGCCACCAAACCGGCGCGCGAATTGCGGCGCGGCGCAGCGACCAACCGATAGCGAGAACGGCCGCAATGAAAGCGAGCTGCCCGATCTCGACGCCGACGTTGAAGAAGAGCAGCGCGAGCGGCACGGCCTTCTGTGGCACGCCGACCTCGCTCAGCGCGCCCGCGAAGCCGAAGCCGTGCAACAGGCCGAACGAGAACGCGACGAGCCATGGGAAGCGGGTCGTGAGATCGGTGCGGGTCGCCGTGCCCTGGCGCGCGAGCTCCGACGCGAGGAACAAGATGCTGAGCGCGATCGTCGCCTCGACCGGTGCGGGCGGCACGTGCACGAAGCCGAGCGTCGCGGCCGCGAGCGTGACGCTGTGCGCGAGCGTGAACGCGGTCACCGTCGCGACGAGCCGGCCGATGCCGCGCACGAGCAGCAGCAGCGCGAGCACGAACAGGAGGTGATCGACGCCGCCGAGAATGTGCCCGATGCCGAGCACCGTGTACGTGCGGATCACGTCGAGCGCGCTCGGCCGCTCCGGAATCACGACGCTCGGCGCGGCCGGCGTGAGACGCTGATTCGACGCGCTGCCGTCGAGATAGTCGACGCGCAGCAGCACGTCGGTCTGCGTGAGCTCGAGCCCGTCGATCCTGAGCTCGCGGCCGCCGATCCCGCCGGCGCACGACATCGTGCCGTGCTGAAAACGCACGTCCTCGTTCACGACATACGTACGCACGTCACCGGTCAGCGAGCAACCTTGCGGCACCTTGGGCTCGAGCGCCGAGGCGAGACCGCCCGAGATCGACACCTTCCACTGCACCGCGTAGATGCCCGGCGCGGTCTCGGTGAGCCCGAAGAACGCGGGGCTGAGCCGGTGCGCTAGCGCCGGCCAAACGAGCAGCGCCGGCCGCAAGCGCGGCGACGCCGAGTGACGCGGCGCGGACGCGAATCAATTCGCCGACCTCGCCGCCGGCTTCTCGATCACCACGTCGTAGCGCGCGCGCATCCGCCGATACTCGGCTTCGTTGCGCTCGCGCCTACGCTCGGCGCCGAACTCGGCCGCGACCTGGTCCCGAATCTCGTCGAACGGCGGCAGCCGGCGCGCGGTGCGCGCATGCAGCCGCACCGCGTGCAAGCCGAAGTCGGACTTGAAGGGCCCCGTCCAGTCGCCGGGCGGCAGCGTGAACAACGCCTCGGCGATCGCATCGCCGAAGAGCACGTCGACTTGATCGCGCGGCGCGTTCTCGTAGGCGCCGCGCAGCGGCGTGTGGTCGCCGACCTCGTCCGGCGATTGGCCCGCGCGCAGCGCCGCGATGCCGGCCTTTGCAACGGCCTCGACCGAGTCGCCTCGTTCGGCGGGGCTGAAGAACACCTGATCGAACGTCGCGAGCTCGCGGCATCTCGAACCGTGCGGGCGATTCGTCGTAGAACTTGCGGAGCTCGGCGTCGGAGCTCGGCGCCGGATCCGCCGTGTCCTGCGTGAGGTAATTCATCTTGTCGACGAGCCGGCGACGAACTTCGTCGTCGTTCACGTCGAGCTTGAGCGCGAGCGCTTCGCGATAGAGAACTTCGTCGCGGATCGTCGGCTCGATCAGCGCGGCAACCTCCGCGTCGGTCGGAGCGCGGCCCTTGCAGGACCTCGGCCGCGTCGCGGACCTGGGCGACCTGGTCCGCGCTGATCACGATCCGCTCGCGACCACCGCGTATCGACTCGCCGCGCCACGCGGAGAGCGCGAACAAGCTCGCGCCGATTAGCAGGAAGTGGACCAGCGGGTCCTTGAGAAATTTGCGCATCGCTGCCGCGAGACCTCGACGCCTCGCGGCAGCGAGAAGGTGCGAGTCTCGGGCGCCGGAGCGTTCTTCAGTGTTGTCGAAGGCCCGGTATGGTAGCGCGAAAAAAAGGGCCCCGGCCTTGGGGGGGAGGAATGCCGGGGCCCTTAGGTTGCCGCTTAGTGCGCCTGAGTCAGGCGCCCGAAGCCGCAATGCTCACGAGAAGCTCAATGCGACGAACCGCTGACTGTCGCCGCGCCGCACGAGAAGCAGCGCGTTGGACTTGTCCTTCTTCGCCGTCTTCAGCGCCGCAACCGCCGCATTCGCGGAGGTGACAGGCTTCTGATTCACGCGGGTGATCAAGTCGCCGGGCTCTAGGCCTTTGTCAGCCGCGGCGCTGTCCGGTTCCACGGCCACGACCAGCGCACCGTTCACGTCCGACGGCACGCCGAGACTGCGCCCGGTCTTGGTCGGTGAGGCCGCGCAGCGTGAGGCCGAGCAAATCGGCGGTGGCGGCATCGTTGCCGGCCGGGCCGTTCGAAGCGACCTCCTCGGCCTTCGACGCCTCGCCGAGCTTCACCGACAGATCACGGCTCTTACCATCGCGCCACACGGTGACCTTCGCGCTCGCCGAGGGGCTCACGTCCGCGACCGCGAGGCTCAGCGCGCGCGCCGAGTCGATCTCGTGGTCGTTGAAGCGTGTGATCACGTCACCGGCCAGCAAGCCCGCGTGCGCCGCCGGGCTGTCCTTCACGACGTCGGCGACGAGCGCACCCTTGCCGTCTTCGAGACCGACCGACGTCGCGAGCTCTTCGTCGAGATCCTGGATCTGCACGCCGAGCCAACCGCGTTGCACGCTGCCGTTGTCGCGCAGCTGCTTGATCACGTTCTTGGCCTGGGTCGCCGGGATCGCGAAGCCGATGCCGATGTTGCCGCCGTTCGGGGAGAAGATCGCGGTATTGATGCCGATCACTTGGCCCGAGACGTTGAACAACGGGACCACCCGAGTTGCCGAAGTTGATCGGCGCGTCGATCTGCAGGTAGTCGTCGTACGGACCGGTCTCGATGTGCCGGCCGCGGGCCGAGATGATGCCGGCCGTCGCCGTGCCGCCGAGGCCGAACGGATTGCCGATCGCTAGCACCCAATCGCCGACGCGCGCCGCGTCGGAATCGGCGAACGCGACGTGCGGCAGATTCGTGTCCGTTGACCTTGATCAACGCGAGGTCCGTCTTCGGGTCGTGGCCGACGAGCGTCGCATCGAGCTTACGGCCGTCGTTCGTCGTCACGACGATCTTCGTCGCCCGATCGACGACGTGATTATTGGTCACGATGTAGCCGGAGGGATCGATCAAGAAGCCCGAGCCCTGGCCCTGCACGCGGCGCTGCTGCGGAACCTGCTGCGGCGCGTCGAAGAAGCGACCGAAGAACTGCTCGAGCTGATCTTGGCTGTCGCCGCGATCGCCGCGATCGCCTCGCCCTTCGCCCTGCGGCGAGTTGAAGCGGTACACGCCCCCGGTCGGCTGCGATTCGGTTTGCGTGACGATGATGTTCACGACCGCGGGGCTCACCTGCTCGAACACGTCGGCGAACGAACCGCTCGTCACGCTCGGCGGGTTGGGCGCCGAGTGCGCGGCAGGCGTGAAGTTGATGGAGGCAATCGTGAGCGCGAGCGCTGCGCCGGCGGCGACGCCTGCGAGCCAGCCGGTACGCACTCGGTCTGTCGGTGTTTGCGTTGTCATCGCAACTCTCCTTCGGACGTTGCTAAAGGTTTCGATGAGGCAAAGCTACGCCGTAGACCCTTACCCATGACTCACGAGTTCCCTACGGTTTTGTAATCCCTGGCCACGCTTGTTAATACTGCGTTCAGCTCCACTCTCATATGCTTACTACATAAGGACTGATCGCCGGTTGGACGGCGGCATGAGGAGACGAAGATGGCTCACCCAAACAAGTTGATCAGTGTCGCGGCCGCGGCCCTCTTGACGCTCGGGGCGCTAAGCGCGAGCAGCGAGGCGAGTGCGCGCGCGGCGTCGAATGAAAGCGCCAACAGTAGCGCCGCGGATCAGACCCCCGCTTACGAGCAGGTGGACAGCTTCGTGATGTGGAATCACCCCTACAGCTGGAGCCCGATCGACGACCAGACCGTCGTCCTCTGGCCGACGCCGTTCGAGGCGTATCTCGTGCGGATCGCCTATCCGAGC
Source organism: uncultured Gammaproteobacteria bacterium (assembly GCA_963841645.1). GTDB lineage: Bacteria > Pseudomonadota > Gammaproteobacteria > Steroidobacterales > Rariloculaceae > FEN-1219. The sequence continues at coordinate 60,177 of CAWJDS010000009.1, forward strand.
CACGACATGCGGTACGTCCAGAGCATCGGCGTCACGTCAGTCGACGAGCCGCGTGTACGCGAAGTTCGACGCGCTCCAGATTCGCGGGTTCCGCTATCCGATCGCTAGCATCTACAAGCTCACGCGCGAAGAAGCCCGGAACTTGACGAGCCGCAAACCCGAGGCGACGCAACCGAAGCCGCCCGCGGTAACCGAGCCAAAGGGCGAAGCCGAGAATTCCGCGTCGGGTTGACGCAGAATTGTCACGACTCGTTCCGAGGGATGTAATTCGCACGTGCGAATCTTGGTCATCGAGGACGACAAGGACGTCGCCTCGTTCATTCGCAACGGACTCGCGCAGGCGGGCTGCAACGTCGACCATGCCGCCAACGGCAAGGACGGCCTGTTTCTTGCGACCACCGAAGCCTATGACGCGCTCGTCGTCGACCGGATGCTGCCCGGCGTCGACGGCCTCACGCTGATCCGCACGCTGCGCGCGTCGAAGAACACGACGCCCGTGCTGATCTTGAGCGCGCTCGGCGAGGTCGACGATCGCGTCAAGGGACTCAAGGCCGGCGGCGACGACTACCTCGTGAAGCCGTTCGCGTTCAGCGAGCTGCTCGCGCGGCTCGAAGCGCTCGATGCGGCGCACCAAATCCGGCAGCGACGCGCCGACGACGATGCTGCGCGCCGCCGATCTCGAGATGGATCTGCTGCGCCGCGACGTGCGCCGCAACGGCGAGGCGATCGACCTGCAGCCGCGCGAGTTCCAGCTGCTCGAGTTCCTGCTTCGCCACGCGGGCCAAGTCGTCACGCGCACGATGTTGCTCGAAGGCGTCTGGGACTATCACTTCGATCCGCAAACCAACGTGATCGACGTGCACATCAGCCGGCTGCGCTCGAAGATCGATCGTGGGTTCGACCGGCCTTTGCTGCACACGGTGCGCGGTGTAGGGTACCGGCTGGACGGCTAAAGGTCCTCCGCGATCCGATGCGCCTGCGTACGCTCCTGCACACCAGCGTGCTCCAGCTCACGTTGGTCTACGTCGCGTTGTTCGGCGTGTCGGTGCTCGCGCTGTTCTACCTCGATCTACTGGTCGACGCTCGGCTACCTCGAGCGACAGACGAACGAGACGATCCAGGTCGAGATCGACGGTCTGCTCGAGCAATACGAGCGCCGCGGTGCGAGCGGCCTCGCCGACGTCATCGCAGAACGCGTCCGCGCGCGACGACGAGAACCGCTCCGTCTATCTGCTCGCGGACGCGATCGGCCGGCCGCTCGCGGGCAACCTGCCCTATCTGCCCCAGCAGTTCGACGCACTGACCGGCCAGTGGCTCGACTTCGTCAAACCGCGACGGAGGCGGCGCGAACACGCCGGTGCGCGCGGGATTGATCCGCGTCGGCCCCGGCCTGCGTCTTCTCGTCGGCCGCGACATTCGCGAGCTCGCGCAGATCCGTCAGTTGTTCGCGCGCGCTTCGATCTATGGGCTCACGCTCACGATGGCGCTCGCGATCGCCGGCGGCGTGCTGATGGCGTTCAGCGCGCGGCGCCGGCTCGCGGATCTGAACAGGACGACGCGGCAGATCATCGCCGGCGACTTGAGCCGCCGCGCACCGCTGCGCGGCTCGGGCGACGAGCACGACGAGCTGGCAAGAAACATCAACGCGATGCTCGACCAGATCCAGGGGCTGCTCGAGGGCATGCGCCATGTCGGCGACAGCGTCGCGCACGACTTGCGCGGTCCGCTCACGCGCCTGCGCAACCGGCTCGAGACGCTGGCCGCGGCCGAGCAGCCGCGGCGAGAGGATCTCGTCGAGTGCGTACGAGCAAGTGCGAGCACGTGCTCGACACGTTCAATGCGCTCCTGCGCATAGCGCGCGTCGAATCGGGCGCGCATCGCAGCGCGTTCGCGGCGCTCGACCTCGAGCGCATCGTGCGCGACGTCTGCGAGCTGTACCAGGCGGCGGCCGACGAGCGGCAGATCGAGCTCGTCTGCACGGCACGCGCGGCCGTCGAGGTGTTCGGTGATCGGGAGCTGCTCGCTCAAGCGCTCACGAACCTGCTCGACAACGCGGTCAAGTACACGCCCACCGGCGGCCGGATCGTCGTCACGCTCGAGCGCACCGAGGATGTCGCGCGCATCCGCGTCGCCGACTCGGGCCCCGGGGTGCCGGCCGCGGATCGCGACCGCGTGCTCCAACGCTTCACGCGCCTCGACCAGGCGCGCTCCCAACCCGGTAACGGCCTCGGTCTTGCGCTCGTGAACGCAGTGACGACGCAGCACCACGGCCGACTGTCGCTCGCGCGACAACGCGCCCGGTCTCGCCGTCACGATCGAGATCCCGGCGCTGGTCCGGTCCACGACGCAGCGCGTGCTGACAGCGCCGCTCACGCGTATCGCGAGCGGCGCCCCGCGGCCCTAGCCGCGCACCGAGTTTCCGGAAACCTGTCGAGAAAAGGCCCGACCTCTCGCGAGGGAGGCCGGGCCAGGGCGACAGTGCAGAAACCGTGTGTCGATCAGCAGTCGCCGGGGGGAATAGCGAATCCTGCCGATGCTTCTGCCCTGCGCATCACCGAACACCGGAGCCGATACGTTGCGAGCCGTCCCTGGCTCTCTGCTGTCCCAGGCCGATACAGTATCAGTCTAGATATCTCTCTACAAACGCAATATTGTTAGGCGACGGCTGACATCGCCTCATCCGCACTCTGCGCGAACGTCGCGACCACCCAGTCGCGCAATGCACGTACGTCAGGGTTTTGGGCGGCCTCCGCGCGATAGACGAAGTAGTAGCGCTCCGTCGGTCTCGAGCTCGCCGATGCACGGACGCACCAACGCGCCCGAGTTAAACCAAGTGCTGCTGAGCGCGACGGGCACGAGCGCGACGCCGAGACCGCGTTCGGCCGCGCGCGCGACTGCGAACATGCTGTCGAGCTGAATGACCTTCGGCGGCTTGTCGAGCGCGATCGACATGCTCGCGAACCAGTCCTGCCACGCGTGCGGCCGGGCTTTGTTGACGATCAGCGTCGCACCGATCAAGCCTCGCGGATCGCCGAGCGCGAGCTCGCGCGCAAGCTGCGGCGAGCACGCCGGCGCCAGGCGCAATGAGAACAGCGCATGCGAGCACATGTCCGTCGGCCGGCTCGCGAGCAGCAAGATCGAAGCGTCGGTGGCAGAGGGGTGCAGGCAGCCCGCCTCCGTGGTCTCGACTCGAATATCGACCGTTCGGTGCTTATCCGAGAACGCGCGCAGCCGCGGCACGAACATCTCGCTCGCGAAGAACGGGAGCAGCGCGATCCGTAGCGTGCGCCGCTGCCCGCTCTGCTGCACGAATCGTCGCGTCACGCGATCGAGCTCGGAAAGCAGCGGCTCGACTTGCGCGAACAGCTGCAGCCCATGCTCGGTCAGCGCGATCTCGCGCGTTCGGCGCTCGAACAGCAAAGTCTGCAACTGCTGCTCGAGCCCCTTGATCTGATGGCTCACCGCAGACGGCGTCACGCATAGCTGCTCGGCCGCCGCCTTGAAGCTCAAACAACGAGCCGCGACGCAAAATGTTCGCAGCCCTCTCACGGAGGTCTGGCGCACCGGCATCCCTCACGAATTTGGACGCCGGAGTTTTGCAAGAACCGCGCCACCGACGCAGAACCGCGGCGCTGCGACGGCGCGCGCGGAGATCCGGCGATGGGTGCACTGCGAGCGCGCAAATCGCACGCCGACCTGCACCACGGGAGATCGCGCGGCTCAGCGCGAGAACACGATCACGAGGTGGTCGCGAATCGGCCGGTAGCCGATCGAACGATAGATGCGCGCGGGCTGCGCCGGCTCGGGGTCTGCGAACAGCACGCAGAACGCCGCGCCTGCCGCGAGGGCGCCGCCGCTCGCTGCTGCGACCGCGTTGCTCGCATAGCCGTTGCCCCGGAATTCGCGCGGCGTGTACACACTCGAGATTTGCACGCCGTTCGGTGTGTTCCCGGACATCGTGACGAAGCTCTTCGGGCCGTCGTGGTCCCAGACGTGCAGCTCACGCCGGCGCAAGCGTCGTTCGAGGAATCCCGAGACATCGAAAGGCGTATTCGTGTCCTCGGCGTAGCCCGGCGCCCAGGTCCGCAGCAAGGGCCAATCGGCGACCCCGGCCAGCCGCAATTTGCCCGGCGCCGCTCGCGGCGCGACGACCTCGTCGAGACGGAACTCCATCCAGTCGTGCCGCAGGTGCCAGATCCCGCCAACCTTGGCCACCCACGCGCGCGCGAACTCGAGCGCCACGGGTCCGAGCAGCCCCGACCCACGGCAGATCGGGGCGCACACGGGCGACACCCGGCACGAGCTCGGCCGCCGCCCCCTCGGGCAGCTCGGTGAGCTCGAGGCCGTCGGGAGGCGCGGCCACGGCGCACCCGATCAGCTTGCCCCGCTCCGTGATAGACGCGAGATAGACAGGCTCGCGGAACGGATGATCGGCGGTCGTCAGTAGATGCGCGACCGAGAGCACGACGTTGTTCTCGGCCTCCCTTTCGAGAAGCCAGTCGCGAGTGGCTGAGAGAAACTGGTTGGCGCCTCTATGCGGGCGAACGCTGTAGCGGGACGCCAATGACCGCGGCCTTTATCGGTCGCCGAGCCCGGCCGACCAGCTCGCGAGCTTGGCGGTAAACGGCACCGACGCGTTCGCGGGACTCGTAGACGGAAGCACTCGTGCAGGTAAAGAAGCGAATTTCGGCGCGAGAGCCGGTAACACGCGGCGGCGATAGAGCTCCGCGGCCTTCGTTCCGTTGAAGCAGATCAAACCGACGTCTCCATGGCGCGCGAAGAATGAGCCGAAGTCGTTCACGACGATGCTCGACGCGACGATCGCGGAATCGAGGCTGCCGTTGCGCTCGCCGGCGGCAAGCACGTCCCACACGGCGACACGATTCGCGATGAGTTGCTCGAGGCGCTCGGGATAAGGCAGCGACGGCCCGGCACCGAAGATGGCGCCCATGATCCTCCAGAAGCCGTTTTGGGGCTGCGCGTAATATTGCCCCATTTCGAGCGATTTTCGTCCTGGCAAACTTCCGAGAACGAGAACGCGCGGGCGCCCGCCGACGATCGGCGAGAACCCGACGGACAGCCCTCCTCTCGGCACGGCGTTCACCAGCCGAGCCCTCGGTAGTGACCTCGCGTCTCGAGCAGCTGCATCTGTCCGAGTATCCACGCCTGGCGGCTGCGCACATAGCTGCTCGGCCTGTCCACGCGCAGCTTGTGGGGATTCGGCAGCACCGCGGCGAGCAGCGCGGCCTGCTCGGCAGTCAGCACGTTCGCGTTCACGCCGAAGTAGCGCCGCGCCGCGGCCTCGACGCCGAACACCCCGTCGCCGAGCTCGACGACGTTGAGATAGACCTCTAGGATCCGCTGCTTCGGCCAACACACCTCGATCAGAACGGTGAAGTACGCTTCGAGCCCCTTGCGCACGAAGCTGCGCCCGGACCAAAGGAAGACGTTCTTTGCGACCTGCTGACTGATCGTCGATGCGCCTCTCAGCTCGTCGCCCTGCCGATACTCATCGAGCGCAATCTGCAGCTGGTCGAAGTCGAAGCCGTGGTGCGCGAGGAAGCGCTGATCTTCGGACGCGATCACCGCGCGCGCGATCGTCGGCGCGAGCTCCCGCCGGTCGCGCCACTCGTACTGGATGTCGCGGATCGGCCGCGGCTGCTCGAGCATCATTGCAGTGAACGGCGGCGGCACGAAGCGCAGCGCGAGAACCGCACCGACGCTGAGCACGAGCCACGCGACGAGCGCGAAAGCGACGCAGCGCAGGGCGAGGCGGGCCGGCCGCAGACGGCGGACATTGACCATTGCTTGGGTTGAACGCCACTCGCGAAATAGTGCGAGTTTAATCGCCGGCGTCGCGGCCGTCCGCTGCCGCGGTCCCGCGCTGATAGCAGCGGCGCTAGATCGCGACTTGGTTCGCCGCCACCACGCGGCCGTCGAGCAGGTTCACGATCCGATGCGCGCGCGCTGCATGGCTCGGCGAGTGCGTGACCATCATGATCGTCGTGCCTTGCTCGTTCAGCGTGTTGAGCATGTTCATGACTTCCTCGCCGTTCTTCGTGTCGAGGTTGCCCGTGGGCTCGTCCGCGAGAATCAGCTTCGGATTGCCGACGACCGCACGCGCGACCGCCACGCGCTGCTGCTGACCGCCCGAGAGCTGCTCGGGCTTGTGCTTTGCGCGCGCACTCAAGCCGACGAGCTCGAGCGCCTCGCGCACGAGGTTCTTGCGCTGCCCCTTCGCGACATTCTGGTAGAGCAAGGGCAGCTCGACGTTCTCGTAGACGTTGAGCTCGTCGATCAGGTTGAAGCTCTGGAAGATGAAGCCGACGTTGCCCTTGCGCATGTCGGCGAGCTTGTTCTCGGAGTACTTCGACACGTCGGTCTCGCCGAAGATGTACTGGCCGCTCGTCGGCGCGTCGATCAAACCGACGATGTTGAGCAGCGTCGACTTGCCGCAGCCGGATGGGCCCATCACCGCGACGAACTCGCCCTTGCCGAGCTCGAAGTCGATGCCGTCGAGCGCCGTCGTCTCGAGCTCGGTCGTGCGATAGCGCTTCGTGACTTGCGATAGCTTGATCACTTGTTTCCCCCTGCTCGACTGGCGAGCTCGCTCGCTGCTGCGTGTGGTTCGCCGCTAGGAATGGTCTTGGCGAAACTGAATCCGATCGAAGGTCATGAAACTCTCGTAGCTCGACGTGATCACTTCCTCGCCCTGCTTCAGGCCGCCGAGCACCTCGACACCTTCCGGGTTACGCCGGCCGAAGCGCACCGGGCGGCGCTCCGCGAAGTCACCGGATGGATCCACGACGAACACCCACTGCCCGCCCGTGTCGTCGAAGAACGCGCCGTTCGCGAGCACGAGCGTGTCCGCCGGCTGGCCGATCTCGAGCCGCATCCGCACCGTCTGACCGCGCCGGATCGCGGCCGGCGGGTCGCCCGAGAACAGCAGATCGACCTCGAACTGACGATTCGTGACCTCCGGATAGACCTTGCTGACCGCGAGCTCGTAGCTCTTGCCGTCGATCTCGACGGTCGCCGTTTGGCCGATCGTGACGCGCGAGATGTAGAACTCGTCGATGAACGCGTTGACCTTGAACGCGCCGACCTCGTCGACCTGGCCGATCCGTTGCCCCGACGCTTTCGATTCGCCGACGTTCGCCTCGAGCAGCGTGAGCTGGCCCGAGATCGGCGCGACGATCACGAGGTTGTCGAGGTTCTCGCGCGCGATCTCGAGATTCTGCTTCATCGCTTCTTGCGCCGTGTTCATTCTATCGATCTGCGTCTTCCTGAACTCCTCGTCGATCCGCAGAGCTTCTTGGGCCGTCTCGAGATTCGCTCGGTCGCGCGCAAGCTCCGCCTCGAGGTCGTCGATCGCGCCTTGCGTGGTGCCGCCCGTCGCAAGCAGCGGCCGCTTGCGCTTCAAGTCGCGCTCGAGCCGGTCGATCTGATACACGGTCTCGGTCATGGTCCGCAGGTTGTTCAAGTGCGTGTTGTCGTACTGCAGGCGCAGGGTCGCGAGCTGCGAGAGCTGCTCGCTCGTCTGCGACTCGGTTGTGATTACGCGCAGCTGCAGGTCCGTGTTCTTGAACGTGACGATCGGCTCGCCGGCCTTGACGAACGCGCCCTCTTCCGTGTGCACCTCGGTCACCTGGCCGCCGCTGATCGCGTCGAGATAGATCGTCGTGCGCGGCACGACGTTGCCCGTGACCGGGATGTATTCGCGGAACGTGCCGTAGCTCACCTTCGACACCGTGAGCCGCTCCGAGCCGACCGTGAGCGTGCGCGTGAGCCCGTAATGGACGTACGCGTAGATCGTCACGGCGACTAGCAGCACCGCGCCGACAGCGATCGCGATCCGCTGCGGCGTGACGAGCTTGCGCTCGATGCGCTTGTCCATCGACGACAGAACGACGACGTCGTCGGTGGTCTTGCGCGGCTCGACCCCTTCCTCGTTCTTCTTAAGGATAATTGGCATCGCGAGCTGTATTACCTAGGCAATACAGTAGTACTGTACTAGTATTATCGCTGTCAAGCGAATATCCGCCGATAGACGATGCTCCAGCGCCGCTAAAGGTCGCAAGGAACCAGCTCGGAATGACCGACAACGCACAAACCTGGCATCAGGATCGACCGATCTACCGCCAGCTCATGGAGCAGGTCATCGCGCGGATTCTGGACAATACGTATCGCGAGGGCGAGATGCTGCCGTCCGTTCGCCAGCTCGCGAGCGACTTCGTCGTGAATCCGCTTACGGCCGCACGCGCCTACCGCGAGCTCGAGGAGTACACCGAGACGCGACGCGGCATCGGCCTCATCGTCAAGGAAGGCGTGCGCGAGCTCCTGCTGAAGCGCGAGCAGCGCCGCTTCCTGCGCGAGGAATGGCCGGCGATTCGCGATCGAATCAAGGCGCTCGACCTCGACCCGAAC
>CAWJDS010000010.1:0-160000 GCA_963841645.1 uncultured Gammaproteobacteria bacterium
GAGCAGTGCAAAAGCACAGTGCGCCCAGCTAAGGCGACGGCACGGACCTGTGCAGGACTGGGCTTCATGGGCCTTGGCGCCGGAGTACAACATGGGTGGCTTTCTCCGACGCAACGAACTGAACGCATTCGTATCCCAGAGCGCGCACGTCAATCCCCTCGAACAGTCGCTCTCCCCCGCCCAGCAGGACCGGCGAGATAGCGACGTGCAGCTCATCGATGAGGCCCGTACGAAGATATTGCTGGATAGTGTTAGGTCCGCCGCCAATGCGCACATCCATTCCGTTGGCTGCGTCGCGCGCCCGGTCAAGCGCCTCGTGAATACCGCCCGTGACGAAGTAGAATGTCGTTCCGCCTTCCATCTGGATGGGCGGGCGCGCGTGATGAGTCAAGATGAAAGTTGGAACGTGATAGGGTGGGTTGTCCCCCCACCAGCCTTTCCAGTTCATGTCGGGCCAGGAACCGCGAATCGGTCCGAACATGTTTCTTCCGAGAATCCAGGCGCCAACATTCTTGAAGCCCCGCGCAGCGAAGTCGTCATCGATCCCCGTTGTGCCACCGTCGGCGCCAAATAGGGTCCGTTGGAACGTGCGTGTCGGGACTAACCACTGGTGCAAATCTGTCCCGCCCACGCCGAGCGGATTCCTGATGTCCTGATTCGGACCAGCTCCGTATCCGTCAAGCGAGATGGTAAAGCCCTCAACTCGGACGCGTGTCATTTTCATGCCTTCCTTAACGAGTTAGGACTGCGGCGTCAGCGATTTGGCACGCACTCAAACGGCTCGACCCTCAGGTCCGGGCGCCACGTGAGCACTGCTCTCTGCGAGACCGCCGCAGTGAACGTTGCCGGATCGTGAACCTCGCGGTCGTATACGAGTTGGTTTTGTTTGTCGTTCACCGTGAAGCGCTCCGTAATCTCAACCGCTTCACTTTGAGGGATGCTGCCGGCAGCATCAAAATGGGGCCAACTCACGTCCGTTGTGTGTACCACCAGCGTGTCACCCTCCCAATGGCCCACGGAGTAGCCCATTGCACTTCGCGGTTGCTTGGAACCGGCCGAAGGCTGCATGTGGATCGTGCGCACGGCGTCAAAGACCTCGATGCTAAGGATGATGTCGCCACCGCTTTCCGCGAACCCGATTGGGTGATACCTCGAGATGACCATGGCGGCGGGCATCCCGCTCCCGATGCACTTGAGTACTAAGTTCTCCGCGGGATCCCACGATGCGCGCGCAGCTCTCGCGGGTTGCGTTAGCGGTAAGTCTGGCGGGAGCGCGCCATCTTCGATCGGCATCCAGACGCGAAAGAGTCCCTTGGCCCGAGGGGCGCGCGCTTGGATATCCGCGATGTTCGGCTCATCGAACCCGATGGTCCTCGTTGACCACCGCGGCTTTGTGTCTCCGCGAGTTCTGATTTCTGTGCCCGTGGGGAGCAGGACGTTCGTCACGAACAGTGTGTTTTGACGCCGTCGCGACGGAAACCCCGCGACTCTCACCGTATCGCCTACCGCAAGCAGGTCGGCTGTTAGACCACGCCTCCCTAAAGAGTTGACGTCCTGCGCTTCCAACCCCCATGTGGTATCCGAGCTGCGCAGCGTCAACGTGACGTGAGGGTTCTGCCAATTCACGGCCACGACCTGGCCTTCGATTTCCACGGTGTCGCTCGTGTCGAACTCGGCGACCGAATGGTGGGCGCCGGCCACGAAGGGAAACAGCATCAGGGCAATCGCGTACGCCGCTCGTGTCATATCAACCTCGCGGGACCACGCTCCCGGACCGCTCACGTTTTTCTCCGCGAGCTCTCTTTTTTCGTGGGCCGCCGGGAGGTCGCGCGCCGCTTGGGTCGAGGTTCAGGCAACGCAAGCGCAGTTATCTGAAACAACTCTCCGAGTCGCTCCGGATCATCGAGCTCATGCGTCAGAAGAAAGTGCTTCTTGGCTCCCGGATAGGGCGCCGCTTCCCGAACCTTGCCTAAGTACACCCGACCCTCTGACGTTGGTTTCAAGAACAACTGATCATCACAAACCAAAGCAGTGACTTTTCCGTCCAAGTACAGCGCGTACTCGCCGAACATTTTCTTGAACGTAAGACGACGACCGAGGCCCGTCTGGTCGCAGACGTACTGGACTGTTCGTTCCGCCGAAGCCACGTGGGAATGCCCCTTGGCATAACACTGGATTGATGCCGCTATGAAAGTGCTCGGGACACGCGATAGCAAGGCAATTGCGCAACGACGCCGAGCGAGACAAGAACAACACCGAGCGCGGTAAACAGGCGATCCGGAGACGCTTTGGGCGCCTCCACGAAAAAGGCATAACAGAGGACGAAAGGCGCCAGCAGCACCAGGCCCGATCCCACTCGACTAAGCAAGGCTCTCCAACCGCTCTTGGGCGCCACGAGATAGACACCCAACGCGATGTTCACCAAGCTCGCCAAAAGCAAGTAAACATGATTCGCTCGGTACATATACCTCAGCGCCTCATTGTCCGCGTAAAGCGCCGGGAAGTTCGCTCGCATGTAGAGCCCCGTCGCGAGGAACACCAATACGCTAACTACGCCGACCAGGAGATGTGACGGCCTTCATCGGATAGCGCCTAACGCCGCAGTTCAGCGGCGGCGCGCTGACCTAGGTGACCTTGGCACTGTATCTCTCACCGTCCGCTGCAACTGCTGGTTAGGCGGCACACGCTACTCGTACACAACGCCTCCGGCATGTCTCCGTCCGCTCAATGCGTGTTTGATGGGTTGCACACGTAATCGACCACGGAGTAGGCCTCTTCGTAATTGAAGCCGTGCTCCCGTCGAAGCCGGTCATCGGGCGAGGCATATCGATCCTTTTTGAGATCTTCTGGAATCGACTTCCACTCGGCGTCCGTAATCTCAGCGACGTTCGCCGCCGCTTGAGCGGCGCTGAGCGGACGGCCCAGGATCACGGTTCCCGCCTCGACATCCTCCTTCGACGGGCAGAAGTGCGTGAGGGAAAATTCGCTGCCTCGCTGCACTAGATAGAAATGGTGACGCGGCCATCGCTGCCTCGCTTCCAAGCCGCAACGCCCGCCCGGGCTGCTGAATTCGTCCGGACCTCCATAAGATGAGTTCGGTGTGCCGATTCGTAAAATCGAACCGCCCGCCTATCAGATATGTGGTGAACTTGGTGACCTTGAACGTCGCCTTGGCTGAGAGCGGTGCAATCGACAAAAAGGCGAACTGGCGCGCGTCGCGAACCCGATCCCAACAATCGAATGTCCCCGGCTCGTAAAGATCGGCGAAAACCGACCAATCGCCGGTCTCGTATGCACGATTCGATGCTTCGACGATTCGCGCGAACAGGCTGTTGAGAGCTCTGCAGGCTGCGGCGATGGCTTGGGTTGCGGCGCGCGTCGACGGTTTCGCTGTTAGCGCCTTCTCGACACCATCCAACGCCTCCTTCATCTCCTGAACCCGATTTCCGTACTGTTCGCTCGAACTGATCGAGCGTTGTGGGGAAATCCGTGAAGCACCAGTCCGAAGCTTCGCTCTCAGACATTCCAAGGGACTCGAGCTCTCTATCGCGATCCAAAGGTGGCGGCGACTTCACCTCGTAGCCGAACAGTTTCGCGTACGCCGGTACCGCCGAAGCGTCGTAGAGGCCGCGAATGACAGTCGCCTGCGCCGGAAACAGATTCGCACACGCGTCACGCATCGTCTGAAGTGGGCCCATCATCATCACGAGCCCGCTGAGGTCTCTAACACGACTTGCGTCCACAGGCTGCGCCTGAATTCCCGCGCTCACGGCGAGGAGAAACATACAGAAGCCGAAGCGCCCTGATCCAATCATGTGCCTCCACGCACTATCCATGACCGTCTAGCAACAAGTAGGCGCCCTGGCGCCACAAACGAATCGCGCCGAATCCACGTAGCTCACGCATTTATCCCGTATAGGCGATCTTCCCCAATAGATCACGGGCGGAATTGAGCGTCAATCGACACACGCGACGCGCGCGCGCCGGCCGCGGAGAACCGTTCAGGCCCGAAACATAACCTAGCAGGAAGGAACTCCGCCGCGCGGTCGATCGCGTGGCGGCACGCTTCGCATTTACGCCGCGCGACGCTCCCCGATCTTCCGCTGCCCATGCAGCAGCGTCACGAGCTTCGCCTCGCCTTCGGTCAAGCCGAAGCACGAGATCAGCCGCGCGGCGTCCTCGCCGCGCGCGGCGCCCGTGATCGCCTGCTCGTAGGAGTGCGCCTCGGTCGAGAGCTCGATCTGGCCGAGCCGCTCGCCGATCTGCGAGAGATCGGAGCGACCCTTGTTCGCGAGCAGCTCGATCTGCGCCGTGAGCGACGGCAGATCGCAGAACATCTGCTCGAGCAAACGGCAGCGCTCGGCGACCGCGCTCCATCTCCGCGAGAGCGGATACACGTACGCGAGGTCGTAAATCACGAGGATCGAAAGCGCGGCCGCGAGGCCGAGCAGGATCGGGGGCCAAGGCAGGTTTTCGATGATCATCATGCGTACTCGTCTATGTGGTCGGACTCGGGTTTGGGATTCGATACGGACTCGGGGTCGGGATCTCGCTTGCGCCTAGGCTCCTGCTGACGACGGCGATTCGACACCGTGCGGCCGACCGGTGTCGGCAGCGTCGGGACCGGAGGCTTTATGCGCTCGAGGTCTGCCATCGTCGTCTCCTAGAAGCGATCTCTCCTTTTCGCGACGCCGCTCTTCGCGGCGCTATTCCTTCTCTTCGTTGAACCACTCGGCTAGCCGCGCGCGCACGCGCAGCACCGCTTGGCCGTGGATCTGACAAACGCGCGACTCGCTCACCTCGAGCACCTCGCCGATCTCGCGCAAGTTCAGCTCCTCGTCGTAGTAGAGCGAAAGCACGAGCCGCTCGCGCTCGGGCAAGGTCGCGATCGCACGCGCGACTGCCTCTCGGAACTGGTCTCCCTCGAGCATCGTCTCGGGGCCGTCCTCGGGCGCGTCGGGCAAGAGCCCCGCGCGCTCGGGATCGCCCGCGAGCTGCTCGTAGCTCAGCACCCGTGCCGAGGCCGCGCTTTCGACCATCCGGTGGTACTCGTCGAGCGAGACGCCGAGCGTCTCGGCGATCTCCTGGCCTCGTGCGTCGCGCCCCGTGCGGCTCTCGACCGCGCGCATCGCCTGCGACACCTGCTTCGCGTTCCGGAACGTCGAGCGCGGCGTCCAATTCGCCTTGCGCGCCTCGTCGAGCATCGCGCCGCGAATCCGGATTCCTGCGTACGTCTCGAAATTCGCGCCCTTCGTCGACGTGAAGTTCTGCGCCGCGTTGAGCAAACCGATCATGCCGGCTTGAATCAGGTCGTCGACCTCGATGTGCCGCGGCAAGCGGCTCACGACGTGATACGCGATCCGCTTCACGAGCTCGCCGTGCTTGAGCACGAGCTCGTCGATCGGAGGCAAGTCCTCCGCGGTTTGAATTGGATAACCGGCGTTCATCCCGCAGCGGTCTCCGCGAGCGGCGCTTGCGGCCGCAGCATGCGTTCCATGAAGAACTCGATCCCGCCGCGCGCGCCGGCCTTCGGGCTCCAGCTCGCGGCGGCCGTGGCGAGTCGCGCGAGCTCGCGCGCCGACGGGCTGCTCGGGAACGCCTCGACGACGGTCGTCTGGCCGCGAATCGCGCGGCGCAAGTACTCGTCGTACGGCACGTAGCCGAAGTAGCTCGGCGTGATCCCGAGGAAGCGATCGCAAACGCGCAGCAGCTTCTCGTAGAGAACGCGGCCCTGCGCCGCGTTGTCGACCATGTTCGCCACGATCTCGAAGCGGCAGCCGGACTGGCGGCGCGAGAGCGCCTTGATCAACCCGTACGCATCGGTGAGCGACGCGGGCTCGTCGCAGACGACGACCACGACGCGCTGCGCCGCCTCGCTGAACGTGATCACGGCGTCGCCGACGCCGGCCGCCGGTGTCGACGAGCAGCACGTCGAGCGGCTCGAGCAGCCGGCTGAATGCGTGCACGAGCCCCGCATGCTGGGCGCGGTTGAGCGACGCCATGCCGACGCTGCCCGATGCAGCAGGCACGACGCGCAAGCCGCATGGCGCGGTCAGGATCACGTCGTCGAGCGCGCACTCGCCGTTGACGACGTGCTCGAGGTTCAAGCGCGCGTTGAGGCCGAGCAGCACGTCGACGTTCGCGAGACCCAAGTCCGCATCGAGCAGCATCGTGCTCCGGCCTTGGGCCGCGAGCGCGGCGCCGAGATTCACCGCGACGACGGTCTTGCCGACGCCGCCCTTGCCGCCCGTGATCGCAATCACGTTGACGGGCTGCGGTGTGCCGAGTCGGCGCAAGCCGGCCGCCTGATCGATCGTCGTCTCACGCATGCGTCGTCAACTCCATCTCGCCGAAATTCACCGCGAGCTCGTTCTCGTCGAGCGGCGGCGCGCCCTGCGTGAGCTTCACCGCGTTGTGCATGAGCCAGAAGCGCTTCGGCGCCGCGAGGTGCAGGTCCTCGGGCACGCGCTGGCCGTCCGAGAGATACGAGATCGGCAAGCCGGCGCGGATCGCGAGCGACAGCACGCCGCCGAGCGCGGCAGCCTCGTCGAGCTTCGTGATCACGAGCGACTCGGGATTCGCGGACTGGAACACGCGCAGCGCCTCGGCGAGGCAGCCGCGATCGGCGCCCGCCGAAAGCACGAGCACGGGCTCGACGCGATGACCTTCGACTCGCAGCGTCGCGAACTGATTCGCGAGCCGCACGTCGCGCTGGCTCATGCCGGCCGTGTCGATCAGCACGAGCTTCTTGCTCTGGAATCCGTCGAGGATGCGGCGCAGCTCCTGCCGACGTCTCGGCGACGTGCAGCGGCGCGCGCAAGATCCGCGCGTAGTTCGAAAGCTGCTGGCGCGCACCGATGCGGTACGTGTCCGTGCTCACGAGCCCGAGCGCGTCGACGCCGTGGCGCAGCACGAAGCGCGCCGCAATCTTCGCGATCGTCGTCGTCTTGCCGACGCCGGTTGGCCCGAGGAACGCGAAGATGCCACCGCGATCCGTGATGTCGGTCTGCACGAGCGGCAGCGCGTCGCCGAAGCGGCGCACGAGCGCGCGCAGCGCCTCCTGCGCGCCGAGGTCGGGCGCGATCTCGGCCGCGAGCTTCTGGGCGAGGTTCGCGTCGACGCCGAACTTCGCCATCTCGCGCAGCAGCCGCGCGCGCACCGGCGCGTCGCGATTCAAGTCGTTCCACGCGAGGCTCGCGAGCTGCGTCTCGAGCAGGCGGCGCAGGTCCTTGATCTCGTCGGCGACGCCGGCGCTCGCGGGCTCTGCGGCCTGACTCGGCGGCGCGCTGAGCGCGGTCGCACGCGCCGCGGCGTTCGTGGCATCTTGCGAGGTGGCAGCGGCCGCGCTCTGCGACACGGCGGCCTGGAGCACCGCGCGCTGGACTGCGGCGTTGCGGATGGCCGCGGCCGCGCGCTCGTACTCTTCGAGATCGTCCGCGCCGGATTCGGCGATGTCGTCGTCGGCGTCGGCAAGCGCCGCGCTCGCGGCCTGAGGCAGAGCGCGGGCCGTCGGCGCCAAGGTCGTGGGCGCGTGCCGGGGCCGGAGCCGGAGCGGGGGCGGGCGCGGCGGCGACGGCCGGAGCCGCTGCCGCAGCGGCGCGCTCTTGCTGCGCCTCCCACAAGCCTTCGTCGTAGTCGATCGCCGCGATCACCTCGACGCCGGTCGGCACCTTACGCGTCGACAGCATCACGGCGTCCGCGCCGAGCTCGGCGCGGATCGCGGCGAGAGCCTCGCGCATGTCCGCAGCGACGAATCGTCTGATGTTCATGACTACACTCCTCGACTAAGCAGCACGCGCCGCGGCACGCGCGGTTCACGCCGGCCGCACTGCCGACGCTCGCGACCACGCGCAGCGACTTGTTGTTCGGGATCTCGCCATAGGCGAGCACCGCGAGATTCGGTAGGCCGTGGCGCGTGAAACGCGCGAGCCACGGCCTGCAGAACGGTCGGCACGAGCAGCACGGCGGGCTCGGCTGCGCAGCTCTTGCTGCTGCGCGGCGTCGGCGAGCGCGCCGTGCAGCCGGTCCGCGAGACCCGGCTCGAAGCTCGGGCCCGCCTCGGCGCCGGACTTGAGCCCGTCGCGCAGCATCTGCTCGAGCGTCGGGTCGAGCGTGATCACGGGCAGCTCGTCGCGAAGCCCATAGATGCCCTGCACGATCGAGCTGCCGAGCGCCTCGCGCACGTGCGCGAGCAACACGGTCGGATCCTGAGAGCGCGCCGCGTTCTCGGCGAGCGTCTCGGCGATCGTGCGGATGTTGCGCACCGGCACGCGATCGACGAGCAGGTCTTGCATGACCTTGACGACGACGCCGAGCGTGAGCGCGCCCGGCGTGAGGTTCTCGACGAGCTTCGGCGCGCTCTTCGCGAGCCGGTCGAGCAGCTGCTGCACCTCTTCGTGACCGAGCAGCTGATGAGCGTGGCGCTTCAGGAGCTCGCTCAAATGCGTCGCGACGACGGTGCTCGCGTCGACGACCGTGAAGCCGAGCGACAGCGCGTGCTCCTTGCCCGCGGGCTCGATCCAATACGCGTCGAGGCCGAACGCCGGGTCCTTCGTCTTGATGCCGACGATCTGCGCGGTGACGCCGCCCGGGTTGATCGCGAGGTCGCGCTCGCCGTGGATCTCGCCCTCGCCGACCGGCACGCCGAGCACGGCGATCCGGTACGCGTTCGGCTTGAGCTCCAAGTTGTCGCGGATGTGCACGGCCTGGATCAGGAAGCCGAGCTCCTCGGACAGCTTGCGGCGCACGGCCTTGATGCGGCCGAGCAGCGGGCCGGATTGGTTGCGGTCGACGAGCGGGATCAGCCGGTAGCCGACCTCGAGACCGATCAGGTCGACCGGGCTCACGTCGTCCCAACCAAGCTCCTTGTCGGCCTGCGGCGGCGGTACCACGACCGGCTCGGCCGGCTTCGCCTCGGCGGCCGGCCGCGCGGAGGCTTTCGCGCGCTTCTCGAACCAGTAGCCGGCGCCGATCGTAACCGCGGCGAGCGTGAGGAACGCGACGTTCGGCATGCCGGGCAGGAGGCCGAGCACGCCGACGACTCCGCCCGCGATCGTGAGCGTGCGCGGATGCTGCAACGAGCTGCTTCACGACCTGCTCGGACAGCGTCGCGGCGCGCGACATGCGCGTGACGATCACGGCGACCGCGGTCGACGCGAGCAGCGCGGGAATCTGCGCGACGAGGCCGTCGCCGATCGTGAGCAGCGTGTAGACGCGGCCCGCGTCGCGCGATCGACAGGCCGTGATCGAGCGTGCCGATCACGAGGCCGCCGACGATGTTGATCGCGAGCATCAGGATGCCGGCGACCGCGTCGCCGCGCACGAACTTGCTCGCGCCGTCCATCGCGCCGTAGAAGTCCGCCTCTTGCACGACCTCGGCGCGGCGCGTCGATGGCCTGCTGCTGCGTGATGAGGCCGGCGTTCAAGTCGGCGTCGATCGCCATCTGCTTGCCGGGCATCGCGTCCAACGTGAAGCGCGCGCTGACTTCCGACACGCGGCCCGCGCCCTTCGTCACGACGACGAAGTTGATGACGACGAGGATCACGAACACGACGATGCCGACGGCGTAGTTGCCGCCGACCACGAAATTGCCGAACGCCTCGATCACGTGCCCGGCCGCGCCGGGGCCCGTGTGGCCGTGGAGCAGCACGACGCGGGTCGACGCGACGTTGAGCGCGAGCCGAGCAGCGTGACGCCGAGCAGCACCGTCGGGAACACCGCGAAATCGAGCGGCCGCTGAACGTAGATCACCGCGAGCATGATGATCAGCGACAGCGTGATGTTGAACGTGAAGAACGCGTCGAGCAGGATCGGCGGCAGCGGCACGACCACCATCGCGAGCAGCGCGACGATGAGCAGCGGCACGCCGAGGCCGAGCTTGCCGACGTTCATGAGCCGATCGGTGAGCGTCGCGGCGTTCACGCTCTAACCTCCGGCTTCTTGACGCGGCCGCGCTGCGGCTCGAGCAAATCGGCGTCGATCGCGATCTCGGGCTTCTTCGAGCGCTTCGCGGCTTGCGGCGGCCGCGGCGCGCTTGCGCGCCGGCGACCGTGCGGCCCGTGAGCTGATAGATGTACGTCAGCACTTGCGCGACGGCGACGTAGAGCCGTGGGGAGATCTCCTCGCCGATCTCGCTCGTGTAGAACAGCGCGCGCGTGAACTGCGGATGCTCGAAGATCGGCACCTTGTGCGCTTCGGCGACGCGGCGAATGTTGAACGCCATCAGGTCCGCGCCCTTCGCGACGACGCGCGGCGCCCTCATCTTGGACGGGTCGTAGCGCAACGCGACCGCATAGTGCGTCGGGTTCACCGCGACGAGGTCGGCCTTCGGCACGTCCGCCATCATCCGGCGGCTCGCGATCGCGCGTTGCAGTTGGCGCAGGCGCGAGCGGACCTCGGGACGGCCTTCCGTCTCCTTCTGCTCGTCCTTCGCCTCTTGCTTCGTCATCTTGAGGGCGCGGCGGTGCTGCCAGTACTGGAGCGGCACGTCGGCGGCCGCGATCAGCACGAGCGTCGCGGAGAGCCCGACGAGACTCGCCGCGGCGAGGCCGGCCGAGCGGCCGAGCGCCGCCTGCAGCGTGAGCGTGCCGAGCTCGAGGAAGTCGTGCGCGAGATGCTTGAGGATCAGCGCCGCCGCGATCGCGACGACCGCGAACTTCACGAGCGCCTTCGCGAGCTCGGTGAGGCCGTGGATCCCGAACACGCGCTTGAAGCCCGCGACCGGATCGAGCCGCTCGAACTTCGGCACGAGCGCCTCGAAGCTGAACGTGAAGCCGCCGAGCGCGATCGAGCCGACGACGCTCGCGACGAGCGCCGCGATCAAGAGCGGACCCGTCATTTGCAGCCCGGCGTAGATGCCGTCGCCGAGCAGCTTCGTCATCGAGCCCGGATCGAGCAGCGTCGCGCGCGGCAGCTCGAGCCCGCGCGCGAGCAGCGCGCGCATGCCCTGCGAGAAGTACGACTGGCCGCCCCAGAGCACGGCCGCGCCCGCGAGCGTGACCGCGGTCATCGAGAGCTCGCGCGAGCGCGCGACCTGGCCCTGCTGGCGCGCGTCGTCGAGCCGTTTCGCTGTCGGCTGCTCTGTGCGGTCGTGACTGGATGTGTCGTTGTCGGCCATGGTTCGTCTCTAGGCCTGGAGCGCCGCGGTGAGCATCTCGAGCGTCGTCCTGAAGCATCTGCGCGAGCAGCGCGCTCAAGTGGCCGATGTTCAAGAGCAGGATCACGAAGCCGAGCAGGAGGCCGGCCGGCAGGCCGACCGCGAACAGGTTCAGGGTCGGCGCCGCGCGGCTCATGACGCCGAACGCGATGTTCGCGACGAGCAGCGCCGTCGCGGCCGGCAGCGCGATTTGCACCGCGCCCGCGAGCATCCGCCCGCCCCAGCTCGCGACCATCCAGAGACCTTCGCGCGCCGAGCGGCTCGCCGACCGGCAGCAGCGTGAAGCTGTCGGAGAGCGAGCCGGATCGTCGCGAGATGGCCGCCGAGCGAGAGGAAGATCAGCGTGCCCAAGATCAAGAAGAACTGGCTGATCACGGGCACCGACACGCCGCGCTGCGGATCGATCATCGTCGCGAGACCGAGACCCATGCTCATCGCGATCGTTTGGCCGGCCGTGATCAGCGCGTCGAAGATCATCTGTAGACAAAAGCCCATCGCGGCGCCGATCAGCACCTCTTGCGCCACGATGAATCCGGCGCGAAGCGAGATCTCGAACGGCGGCGTCAACGGCACGAGCGGCGACAGCACGTACGTCGCCGCCACCGCGAACGCGAGCCGCGTGCGCATCGGCACGAGCCGCGCGCCGAACACCGGCGCGACCATCACGACGCCCGCGATCCGAAAGAACGGCCAGACGTTGACCGCGAGCTCGCGCGAGAACAGGGCTTCGAGCATGTCGAGCGGGATTTGCATGACTCTAAGGTGTGCTCGCGTTTCTCAGCCGATCAGAGAAGGAATGCTCTTGATCAAGTTCTCGGAGTAGCCGACGAGAACCCGGAGCATCCAGCCGCCGCCGAAGTACAGCGCGCCCGCGAGCACGAGCAGCTTCGGGATGAACGACAGCGTCATCTCGTTGATCTGCGTCGCGGCCTGGAACATGCCGATCAGGAGGCCGGCCGCGAGCGCGGCGAGCAACATCGGCGCAGCGAGCAGCGCCGTGATCACGAGCGCCTGCTGGCCTACGGAGATGATCGTCTCGGGTGTCATCGCACACTCACTTGTAGAAGCTCGACGCGAGCGTGCCGATCAGGAGCGACCAGCCGTCCACGAGCACGAACAACATGATCTTGAACGGCAACGAGATCAGCATCGGCGACAGCATCATCATGCCCATCGACATCAGCACGCTCGCGACGACGAGGTCGATCACGAGGAACGGGATGAAGATCAGGAAGCCGATCTGAAACGCGGTCTTGAGCTCGCTCGTTATGAACGTCGGAATCAGCACCGCGAGCGGCACCTCCTCCGGTCCCGCATACGGCTCGTGCCCCGAGAGCTCGGTGAAGAGCGCGAGGTCGCTCTCGCGGACCTGGTCGAGCATGAACTGACGCAGCGGCGCGACCGCGTTGTGCGCGGCCACGATCGCGTCCTGCTCGCCGGCCATGTACGGCACGACGGCGTCGTCATAAGCCTTCGAGAACACCGGCATCATCACGAACAGCGTGAGGAACAACGACAGCCCGACGAGCACCTGGTTCGGCGGCGTCTGCGGCGTGCCGAGCGCCTGACGCAGGATCGCGAGCACGATCACGATCCGCGTGAACGCGGTCATCGAGAGCAGCAGCGCCGGCAGCACCGTGAGCGCCGTCATCAGCGCGAGCACTTGGATGCTGAGCGAATAGGTCTGTTGGCCGTTCACGTTGCCGACCGTGATCGCGGGCAGCGCGGACTGCGCGAGCGCGTCGCCTGCGACGCCGAAGAGCGCGAGCAGCGCGAAGATCCGCAGCGCGACGGCCAAGGTCTTCTTGATGGGCGTCTTGCTCACGGCTCGTCTCGCATCACGAACGTCGGCGCGGGATCCGCCGCACGAGGCGCGCTCGGCGGGGTGCCTGGAGCGGCTTGCACACCGACGTTGAACACGCCGGCCGGGCTCACGGCGATCAACAGCTCCTCGCCCTTCGCCTGCACGAGCAGGAGCCGCTCCTTCGGGCCGAGCGGCAATGCGGCGAGCACCTTCAGCGCGCCGTTGTTGCCACGCGCGCCGAGGCCGAACGGCATCCGCTTCGCGACGAACGCCGCCGCGAAAATGAATCCGATCACGAGCGCGAGGCTCATGATCATCGTCGACAACCCGCTCACCTCGAGCCCCGGCACCGACGGCGCGGCGCCGGCGCAGGTCGACGTGCAGAGCGCGGCCGCAGTGACAGCCGCGATGACGACGATGGAGATTGTGGAACGCGCGGTCATTCCTTCAACGACTCCACGCGCTTCTCCGGGCTCACGACGTCGAGCAGCCGGATTCCGAACTTCTCGTTCACGACTACGACCTCGCCGTGCGCGACGAGCGTGCCGTTCACGAGCACGTCGAGCGGCTCACCCGCGAGCTTGTCGAGCTCGACGACCGAGCCCTGCGTCAGCCCGAGCAGGTTCCGCACGCTGATCCGCGCGCGGCCGACTTCGAGCGTCAGCGCGAGGCGCACGTCCATGATCAGGTCGAGATTCAGTTGACCGTTGCCGCCCGCGGCGCCGCGCGGTAGCTCCGCAAACTCGGCCTGCGAGGCTTTGCCCGCAGCGGAAGGATCAGCACTCATCGGGAGGACTCCTCAATGTTGGGACCTAAGCTCTTCACCGCCTCGAGCACGCTCACCGCGTTGTAGCCGCGGGAGCGGCCGAACTTGCCGCGCAGGAGCGGCCGCGGACCGGCGCGCAAGGTGGCGGTCTTCGGCATCTCGATCGGCAGCACGTCGCCCGGCTTCATCTGCAGCAGCTCGCGGAGCGTGATCTCGGTTTCGACGAACACGCTCGTGAGCTCGAGCTGCGCGTTCTCGAGCTGCGAGCGCAGGCTCTTGTGCCAGCGCTGGCGGCTCTCGGGAGACACGGTCTTCAATCCTTCCGCGAGCTTGTCGCGGACGGGCTCGAACGACGACAGCGGCAGCACGAGCGTGACGCCGCCGCCGGTCTGGCCGAGCGTGATCTCGACGCGCGTGACGACCATCGTCTCGCTCGGCGTCGCCATGTTGACGTAGTTCGGATTGATCTCCGGTCTGCGCGTGCTGGAACTCGAGCGTCGCGACCGGCGCGAACGCGCGGCGGAATTGATCGGTGAGCAGATCGACGAGGATCTTGTTGAGCCGCTGCTCGCTCGGCGTCAGCGTCTCGCGCGCCGTGGGCGCGGCCTGCTTGGCCCCCGCCGGCTTCGCCGCTCCGCCGCCGTAGTACTTCTCGACGAGCGCGAACAGCAGCTTGCCTTCCACCGCGACGAGCGCGCTGCGCGGCCAAGGCTTCACGGTGCAGAGGTTCAGGCTCGTCGGCATCGGCTGGCCCGCGAGCCAGTCGCCGTACGGCGCGAGCTGCACCTGCTGGAGCGAGACCTCGACGGGCTGGCGGATCAGGTCCGTGAGCTTGCGTTGGAAATCGCTGACCCAGCGCTCGTTGAGCCGGTCGAGCACCGGCATCCGGCCGCGCACGATCTTGTCGCGCGCGACGAGATCGTAGGGCTGCGGCAGTGCCCGCCGGCACGGCCGCATCCTTCTTTTCGAGCAGCGCGTCGACTTCCGCGCTCGTGATGTCGGAGCGCGCGCCGGCCGCAGCGATCGGGCCGGCGGCGGGCGGTGTCTGGTTGGGTTCTTGAGCCATCGCTACTGGATCACGAGGCTCGTGAAGTAGAGCTCTTCGATCGCGTCGGCCTTGCCCGTGTTCTTCTCCATGATGTCGTTCGCGGACTTGAGCATGTCGGCGCGGAGCTTCTCCTTGCCTTCGAGCGTCTCGAGGTCCTCGACCTTGTGGGCGGAGATCACGAACAGGAACGCGTTGCGGATCGCGGGAGCGTGCATCTTGATCGCGTCGATCGTCTTCTCGTTGCGCGCCATCGCCTGGAGCGTGAGCTGCACGAACCGCGTGTCACCGCCCTTCTCGGCGAAGCTCACGACGAACGGCGGGTCGAGCGGCACATAGATCGCAGGCTCGACCGGCTTCGCGTCGGCTTTCTCGTCCGCCGGCGGCGGCGTGTCGGCGAGCGCGAGCTGCTGCTCGTCGCCGGACTCGCGCATCGGCAGCCTTCTTCGCCGCGCTCGGGTCGCCGGCGATCATCTTGGTCAGGATCGGCGCTGCGACTTGCGCGCCGAGCACCGCGAGGAACAGAGCCACGGCGCCGACGATCACGAGCTTCATCGGCCCCGACTCTTTCTTTACCTTCTCTTTCGGCGCGTCTTTGTCGTCGCCACCGGGCGCGTCGCCCGCAACTTTGTCTTTGGCCGCCATCAGCGTCTGCTCCCGCAGAAATCTCCCGCTGGGCAAGTCCAAGTTCCATGCCACGGGAGTAAGAAGTCTGAATAGACTTGCGGATCAGCAGGTTAGCTTCGGCCGACGTCCGGTGGTCGCCGGCGAACGCGTCGGAAAATTGGCGCTAGCTTAGGCTCGGTGACGGTCGGCCGCCGCTTTGCGCTACGCGAACGTGTCGATCACCGCGGCGCCGGCTCCGAGCCGAGCGCGCGGAATATCGGGCAGCACGTCGTCGGACGCGAACGCGGCCACGCGCGTGATGGGCTGCGGCGACGCAGAGCCGAAGGCTCCGCGATCGTCGTGACCGCCGCTCACCGTCGCGCCGCCGAGCTCGAGACCGCCCGCGCTCAAGAGCTCACGCAAGCGCGGCAGACTCTGTGCGAGCTCGTCGCGCGCGCTCGCGCTGTGCGCGACCATCTGAACGTACGTCTTGTCGTCTTGCAGCGCGATCTTCACGTCGAGCGCGCCGAGCTCGGGCGGGTTGAGCTTGATCTTCGCCTCGCCGACGTCGTGATCGACGAGCCATTGGATCCGACTCGCGAGCGCGTCGTGCCAACGCGCGGCGTTCGTGTCGATCGCGTCGCCGGCGCTCTGCGGAAGCGCGGATTGCGCGGCCGCGGCGCCCGCCGTCGTCGCATGCGTGGCGGTCGATGCGTGCAGCAGCGGCACCGCGGGCGCCGAGACCGAGTCGGCGCCCGTCGTCGGCGTGACGAGCGGCAATGCGTCGTCGTCGAGCCGGAGCGTCTTCTCGAGGGCGGCGGGAATCTGTGTCACCGCGACTGGCACCGGAAGATCCGCGTGCAGCGCGCTCGGGTCGATCGGCTTGAGATCGCTGGTCGCCGCCGGTGCAGCTGCGCCGGTCAGCTGCGTGAAGCTCGCCGGCGCTCGGCGTTGCGCGTCCCCGCCCGCGACTCGCTCGCGCAGCGCGGTGGCGAGCGCGGCGAGCGGCTGAGCCTGGGGCTCAGCGTCGGCGTTCGCGCCGAGGAGCGCCTGCAGATCGATCGGCCTCGCGTCGGTCGACGCTGACGCGGTAGCGAGCGCGCCACTCGGGCTCGTCGGCGCGCCGGCCGGCGCGGCGGGGTCGACCGGCGAAGAGCCATCGGTGGCCGGCTTGCCGCCCGCCCGCGCGAGCTCGAGGCGCAGCCAATCCGCAAGGGTGGCCGATGAAGCTTGCGTGCCGGCTGCGCTCTGCCCGTCCGCGATTGCGCAAGCGCCCGGGGCGGTGACTGCCCCCGTTGCGTCGGCGCTTGCGGGCAAGCCGCTGCCGCCGACCGGCAAGCTTTGGCCGGCCGGCAAGGCGTTCCCGAGCAGCTGCAATAGGAGATCGAACGGCGCGAGAGTCGGCGATCCGCCCGGGTCTCGCTGGCCCGGAGGCCGCACGGCACTAGGCGGGCCGCGGCTTTGCGACGCGGCAACCGTCGCGAGCTCGGGCGGCGGCGCGGCGGCGACGTCCATTTAGGTAACCGGCGAGAAAGCGTCCATGCCATGGAGATAGCAATCGGCGTGCCAGCGCTGCCCTTACTGCTGCTGCGCGCCCTCGTCCTGCGCCGGACCGCCACGCCGCGGCGAAAACGAAAGCGGCGCCGGGTCGCGCTCCGTGGGCGCCGGTGGCTCAGGCGGCGGCGACATTGAAGTATCCGCCCGCGACCGCGCCGTGCAGCCCAGTGAGCTCCACCTGGATCTCGTCCATGAACGACGCGGGATTCTTGCGCACGAGCGCGCCTGGATCCGCGCTTCGAATCGATTCGACGAGCGAAACGAGCTTCGCTTTGACGTCGGGCCGCGGCGGCATCGCGCCGAGCATCCGCTGCATCCGCGTGAGGCAGAAGTACACGCTGCGCGGGAACGTGTCGCTCTGCAGCAGGAACTGCAACGCATGCTCGCCCGTGACTCGCCGGCGCACGTAGCGGCGGTAGGTCTGATCCGCCGCGAGCGACGACAGCACCGCCATCCACTGGAGGTTGCGGAAGGTTTCCCGATCCTCTTCCTTGCGCGGAGCGACGAGACCCGACGCGCCCGCGTCGATGATTCGCGTCGTCATGTCGGCCTGCTCGATCGCCGTGCCGAATTGCATGAACTGAAAGCCGATGTCGCGGCTCACGGTCGCCGTCACGAGCCCGGAAATCTTGAGGCACCCGTCGACGATTCGGCTGATGAGGTCGACGCGATGACGGCGCGTGACGAGCCCCTCGGCATCGCCGCCGAGGAACATGTGCAAGTCCGTCACCACTTCCCAGATCTGCGGCGGCAACGCGTCCCGGATGCTGCGCATCACCTCGCGCGACGTGTCGATCGAGCAGCGCAGCGACGACGGATTGTCTTCGTCGAGCAGCAAGAACCGCATCACGTCGACGTCGGTAGGCGCGCCGGAGGCGTCCGGGTGGCGCTCCTTGAACAGCGCCGCGCCGCCGACCGTATCGATCATCGGCTGCCACATGAACTTCACGGACCGCGGCAAGTCGAGCTGGAGCTGGCTGCCGACGCCGACGAGCCGCGCCATGTTCTCGGCGCGGCGCACGTAGCGCGCGAACCAATAGAGATTCTCGGCGACGCGCGACAGCATCAGCTCGGATCCTCGAGATCGACGACCCAGGTGTCTTTCGCGCCGCCGCCCTGCGACGAGTTCACGACGAGCGAGCCGCTCTTCATCGCCACGCGCGTGAGGCCGCCGGTCGTCACGTAGACGTTCGAGCTCGACAGGATGAACGGCCGCAGATCGACGTGGCGCGGCGACGGGCCGCGCGGCGTCACGATCGGCACCGTCGACAGCGACAGCGTCGGCTGCGCGATGTAGTTGCGCGGATCGGCGACGACGAGCTTCTTGAACTTGTCGCGCTGCTTCTTCGTCGAGCGGGGACCGATCAGCATGCCGTAGCCGCCCGACTCGTTCGCCGGCTTCACGACGAGCTCGCCGAGGTGAGCGAGCACGTAGCTGCGCTCGCCGTCGTCGGTGCAGAGATAGCTCGGCACGTTCGGCAGCAGCGCCTCCTCGCCCAAGTAGTACTCGATCATCTTCGGCACGTACGCGAACACGACCTTGTCGTCCGCGACGCCGGAGCCCGGCGCGTTCGCGAGCGCGACTTTGCCGGCGCGCCAGCTGCGCATCAGGCCGCGCACGCCGAGCGTCGAATCGGGCCGGAACACCTCGGGATCGAGGAACAGGTCGTCGACGCGCCGGTAGATCACGTCGACGCGCTGCGGGCCGTACACGGTCCGCATGTACGTGCAGTCGTCCTCGCCGACGAAGAGGTCGCTGCCCTCGACGAGCTCGATGCCCATCGCCTGCGCGAGATACGTGTGCTCGAAATACGCGCTGTTGAAGACGCCCGGCGTGAGCAGCGCGATCACCGGCTGCTCGCCGGGCCGCGGCGACAGCGCCGCAAGCGTCTCGTAGAGCTGCATCGGGTACTCGTCGACGGGCAGGATCGTGCAGGTCTCGAACAGCTCGGGGAACACGCGCTTCGCGACGATCCGGTTCTCGAGCATGTACGACACGCCGCTCGGAATTCGCAGGTTGTCCTCGAGCGCGTAGAGCTTACCGTCCGCGTCGCGCACGAGATCCGAGCCGCAGACGTGCGCCCAGACGCCGAGCGGCGGTTTCACGCCGATGCACTCGCGCCGGAAGTTCACCGAGTTCGCGAGTAGCTCGGCCGGCACGACCTTGTCTTTGAATATCCGCTGCTCGCCGTAGACGTCGCTGATGAATAGGTTGAGCGCGCGGATCCGCTGCTTGAGCCCGGCCTCCGTGCGCTCCCATTCGCTGCGCGCAAGCACGCGCGGGATCAAGTCGAACGGCAAGGGTCGGTCGACGTTGCGGCCGTCGGAATACACCGTGAACGTGATGCCCGACACGCGCGCAATCGCGCTCGCCGCGACTTGGCGCGCGGCGACGTCGCGGTCCGAGAGCTTGGACAAATAGGCCACGAGCTGCCCGGCTGCGGGCCGCGGTCCGCCGTCGGCGCCGATCAGCTCGTCAAACGCGATGCTCCGGTAATTCGTCCAGTCCATCGGTCAACACACGTTCCGGCCGAGGTCGCTCTTATTAATGAATGCCGCCGGCGTTCGAGCGTCTTGCGCTACGCAGGCCGGGCCGGGTCCGCGTAGCCGGAGCAAGGACTATGCCACGGAGTGCGCGGGCTCGCGCGCACGAACGCGGGGCATCGAGAGGGCCTGACGGGCTACGAGGCCGGGTCCGCGTGCGCGATAGCCGTGCACGCGCCGATAGCGGCGGGATCAAAACGGGGCACGCGGTCGACTTGCCGCCCCGGCCGCACGGGCGACGCCGTCAGGGCTTCGGTTCGGCGGCCTTCTTGCCCGGGACGAAGCGCGAATACACGTAGACCGTCGCGTCGACGTCACCGAGCTGGCTCTGGATCAGCGGCCGCACGACCTTCCAGTCGAGCCCGCCGACGCCCGTCGCGAGCCGCGGCAATGCGACCGACGAGAGGCCCTCGTCGGCGATCACCTTCTTCAGCGCATGCAGCGCGTGGTTGACGCTGCTCTCGCTCGCCCCGCTCGGCTTGCTGCCGTGCTCGTAACCGCCCTCTTGCGTTAGCAAGTTGATCACGTGCACGCCGCCTGCGCCGCTCCAGATCCATGCGCTGCCGAGCTTCGGATGCTGCTGCCTGCACCAATGATGGAAGTCCTTGTGCATCGCGGGATAGCGCTCGTGCAGCGCTTTGGCCAGGCCTTGGCTCATCGGATCGTTCGCCGCGACACCGTGCGCGATCGCGTCGGCCCCGGTCAGCAGGATGTCGCCTTCGACTTCGTGGATCATGATTACATCATCCCGTGTCGGCGCTGGGGCGTTGGAGTAGCAGCGGTGGCGTGCGAGTCGCACGCCGACAGACGGCCCGCGCCTCACGCTACCACCGTCGGATTGCGTCGACCACAACTTCGGGGTGGTACAAGTCGAGCCGTCAGCGCTTCTGCTCGGCCGCGCGCGCGGCGCTCAGGATGTTGCGCAGGCCGTAGTTCCCCTCGTGGCACTCGAACGCCATCGCGGGTTGCGGGTCGAGCGTGAGCGGCATCGCGATCGTCCACGGCGCGGCCCACGTCGTCGGGTCGTCCATCGTGGCGGTCCAAGCGATGCGATCGCGCGCGACGGGCGTGAAACGCTCCGTGATCTTCAGCCGCTCGGGGTTCGCGTTTCGATACACCGTCAGCGTCGTGAAGTTCGTCGTCTCGACGACGAGCGTGTTGCCTTCGAAGTGGCCGCGTGCGTCGCCCATGTGCTCGTGAATCGCGGCGCCGACGTGTGCGCGCCCGTTGAGCGGAATCACGCGCGCCTCATGGACGATTTCGTACGTGATCACGACGTAACCCGGCGACTGCGAGATCTGATAGACGTTGCCGTACATCACCGGGATCATCGACCCTGGGAGGCCGCGGCTGATGCAGCGCTCGAGCGGGTTGAAGTCCAGCGGACTGTCGAACGGACCGCCGACGAAGCTGCTCCGCACGCGCGCGCCCACTCGAGTCTTCGCCTCGGCCGTGAGCGCGGGGATCTTGCCGTCGGCGGGATCGACGACGAGCCACGGCTGGTTGCGCTTCGTGAGGTCGAGGTTCTCGAGCCACCACTGATCGGGGCCGCGCGGGCCCGGGGCGAGCGCCGCGATCATTTTCTCGGTCGCCTGGCGCCGAACCTCGGCGATCTCCGCGGGCGTGATGTCCGCAAGGGTCTTGCCCTTGAACTCGTCCGGCCGCTCGAGCGGGGTCGCGTACTCGTTGTCGTTCGCGTAAACGCCGTGCAGATCGGGGTCGCCCCACGACGTGCGCGGCGGCTTGTACACAGACTGGGCCGCAGCGCTGCCGGCAACGGCCAGCGCGGCCAGGACCACGAGTCGACGCGTTGGCATAACATCCCCCTAACCGCGGTTCGATTCTCGGTCCGGCAGGAGCGGCGCGTCAACGCGGCCCAAGACCCGCCCATGTCGCCAGGCGGGCCGCGAGACAGTACCATCTGCAATTCGAAGCGGCACATCGATGCCGCGATCAGGAGACTCGCCATGCAGCGACCAGTATTTGCACTCCTCACCGGCGGCCTGCTTGCTCTAGGCGCCGCCGGTCCAGCAGCCGCGCACCACTCGTTCGCGGCGATCTACGACTTGAACAAGCCCGTTACGGTGCACGGCACGATCGCGCAGGTGAAGCTCACGAACCCGCACTCGTGGTTCTACCTCGATGTGAAGAACGACAAGGGCGAGGTCCAGCGTTGGGCATTCGAGGCTGGTACGCCGAGCGGCATGATCCGCAACGGCTTCAAGCCGAACGAGGTCAAGACCGGGGACGAAGTCACGATCACCGCGTTCCACGCGCGCGACGACGCGCAGAACATGGGCATGTTGAAAGAGCTCAAGACGGCCGACGGCACGACGTACGGCTTGTTCGGCGCACAAGAGCAGCGCGAAGCGCAGCAACGCTGACGCTGCAGCAACGGGGGAGCTCGACGATGACACGCGCAACGATGAAGACCGTTTCCGCGGCCGCTGCCGCAACCGCTGTCGCTTGGCTCGCAGCCGGCGCGCTCGATACGGCGGCCGCGCAAAGCAGCGCAGCGCCGAGCGCGGAGAAGAAGGCCGGGCCGGCGCCGAAGATGGCCGATGGTCATCCGGACCTTTCGGGCGTCTGGTGGGGCGGAGGCGACGTCGGCGGGCGGGGTTTCCGGCCCGGTGGCGGGCCGCCCGCCGGCGGTGGAGCGCCGCCCGCTGACCTTCACGAGCCTATATAAACCGCAGGCCGCCGAGCGCGCGAAGACGCTTAGCGACAAGGACGACCCGACACTGCACTGCAACCCGGTCGCGTTCGGCACGCTGAACGTCCGACTCTGGAACGTCGGCGCGGTCGGCCAGATCGTCGCGACGCCGAAGCTCGTCGTGCTGTTGTCCGAGACGTTCCACGACTACCAGCTCGTGCCGACGGACGGGCGCAAACATCGCGACGATCAGCCACCGACACTACGCGGCGACGCGGTCGGCCACTGGGACGGCGACACGTTGGTCGTCGACGTCAATAACTTCACGGACGACACTTGGATGTGGGCCGAGGGCCGCGTCTCGTTCCATTCCGACGCGCTGCACATCGTCGAGCGCTACCGGCGCGTCGACGCGAACACGCTCGAGATCGAGGCGACGGTCGAGGACCCGAAAGTGCTCACGGGCCCGTGGACGGTGCCGAAGCAGAGCTTGAAGCTCGCGCCGTTCGACACGCTGCTGTCGCTCAACTGCGCGACGGACCAGACGGACGCGCAGATTCAGAGCGCGTCGCAGCCGAAGAAGTGACGCAACGATCGCGCCGGTAAGTCGGCGCGAGAACAAACCGCTTCGCGATCGTCACCAGCGTCGCAGCCGCGCACGCTGTCGCGGGCTCGCGCGCATTCGCATGCGTCCAAAGCCCACCCTGTACGGCGAGCGATCCCCGCGACTCGCGACCCCTCACTCAACGCGGCTAGAGAGTGGTACGGCTCTTGCAGGATTGGTGCAGAGCTCCGGACCGCCGTCGCGCGGCCGTGGATTGAACGGAAACCCATACGAGAGGCAATGGATATGCCAATGAATCATCCATTTTTTGCAGTCCTTGCAATCGCCGCGGTCGGATCGTCATTGCTTGCGGGGCCGGCGTACGCCCAGGGCGAGTCATCGTCCAGCCGCGCGCGCCAAGGTCAAAGTCAAAACCAGAACGAGGGCGGCGGCTCCCAAGGCGCCATCGACGCCGTGACGGCGAAGGCCCTCAATACGGCGATCGAAGCGCTCAACATGGAGAAATACGCCGAAGCGCAAGCCGCGATCGACACTCTGAAGCTCGACAAGCTGAGCCCATACGAGCACAGCAAGGTCGAGCAAATCCTGTTCAACATCGCGTACGCCCAAGAGAAGTACGACGAGGCTCGCGCCCATCTCCAGAAGTCGATCGACGCGGGCGGCTTGAACGAGCAAGAGGTCGCACAGGCGAGGTACCAATCGGCGCAGCTCTATCTCACGCAGGAAAAGTGGAAAGAGGGCGCGGCGGCGCTCGAAGAATGGTTCAAGACCGCCGAGAATCCGAACTCCGCCGCCTACTATCTGCTCGCGGTCGCGTACTACCAGCTCCAGGACTACACCCGTGCGCTGCCGAACGCGAAGAAAGCGATCGAGCTGACCGACAAGCCTCAAGAGAGTTGGCTGCAGTTGCTCCTCGCGCTTTACCTGCAGAAGGACCAATACACCGACGCGATACCGCTGCTCACGAAGCTCGTCGAGACAACGCCCGACAAGAAGACGTATTGGATGCAGCTTTCGGCGGTTTACGGTCAGGTCGAGGACTTCAAGAACGCGCTCGCGGTAATGCAGCTCGCATACGGCGCGGGACTCCTCACCGAAGAGTCGGAGTTCCAGCGGCTCGCCGATCTGCTGGTGTTCAACGAGGTGCCGTATCGCGGTGGCCAGGTTCTCGAGCAGGCGATCAAAGACAACAAGCTGCAAGCCAACGAGAAGACGTACGAGAAGCTCGCGGATTGCTGGATCGCCTCGGGCGAGCTCGATAAGGCGGTCGAGCCTCTACAGAAAGGGGGAGACCTCGCCAGCTCGGGTGACTTGCTCGTGCGCCTCGGCGAGGTGCATGCCCAGCGTCAGGATTGGGACGCCGCGAAAGCGTCGATCGAGCGCGGCATCAACAAGGGCAAGCTCAAGGACACGGGGGCTGCGCAGCTGCTGATGGGCATCGTGTTGTTCAACGAGAAGAAGCTCGGTGAGGCGAGGACCTGGTTCGCGCGCGCGCAGCAGTCGGCGAAACAACGCAACATCGCCGAGAATTACATGAAGATCATCGACGCGCAGTCGGCTCAGCAAGAGCAATCGTCTTGAGCCTATAGCCCTATCCGCGCGTGCCGAGGCGCGCCGCACGCTCGTCGACTTCGGCTTGGTCGCGGCGCTGTACCGCGTCGAGCTCTTCACGCTGCGAGCGCTCGATGTATTTGTCGAGCGCCTGCGCTCGTTGGTGCGAGTCTCGCCAGCGCTCGAGCTCGACCCGATGGCGATCGACCGCCTTCTGCAGCTCGGCCTCATGGAACGCGACCGCGTCGCTCAAGCGCGAGAGGAAAGCGCGCGTGTTCTGTAGGCGCGTGCTGTCGGTGGATTCGTTGAACGCGCGCTGCCGGTACTCCGCGAGATAGCCGCGGAGCTGCTCGACCTCTCTCTCTTTCGCCGAGAGCTGCGCCGAGCTCGCGGCAAGCCGCTGAGCGGCCTCGTTCTCGCGCATCGTCGCGATCTCCGCGATCGGCGCGAGGCGCGTCGGCTTGCTCATTTCGCACCCTCACGCCGCGCGGCGGCCGGGAACAGAGCCTGGAGCTCCGCGATGCTCTGCGCGAACGGAATGCGCGCGTTCGCGTCCTGTTGGAGGAAACGCAGGATGCTGGGCCAATGCTGGATCGCCTCGTCGACGCGAGGGTCGCTACCCTTCGCGTACGCGCCGATCGTGATCAGGTCGCGGTTCTGCGCGTACGTCGCGTTCAATTGCCGAAACCTCCGAATCATCTGTTGGTGCTCGGGCGTCGTCACGAGCGGCATCAACCGGCTGATCGACGCCTCGATGTCGATCGCGGGGTAGAGCCCCGACTCCGCCAGGTCGCGCGACAGCACGATATGGCCGTCGAGCACCGCGCGCGCCGCGTCCGCGATTGGATCGTTCGGGTCGTCGCCTTCGGTCAACACCGTGTAGAACGCCGTGATCGATCCGCCGCGCGGTCCGCCGTTGCCTGCTCGTTCGACGAGTTGCGGCAATTTCGCAAACGTCGAGACGGGATAACCCTTAGTCACCGGCGGCTCGCCGACAGCGAGCGCGATTTCGCGTTGAGCTTGCGCCACGCGCGTGAGCGAATCCATGAGCAGCAGCACGTTTTTGCCCTGATCTCGGAAATATTCCGCGATGCTCGTCGCGAGGTACGCGCTGTGCACGCGCACGAGCGGGGGACGATCGGCCGGCGTCGCGATGATCACCGCGCGCCGCCGCGTTTCGGCCGTCAAGTATTGCGTCACGAAATCCTGCACTTCGCGGCCGCGCTCGCCGATCAGACCGACGACGATCACGTCGGCGTTCGTGAACCGCGTCATCATGCCGAGCAGCACGCTCTTGCCGACGCCGCTGCCGGCGAAGAGACCCAACCGTTGGCCGCGGCCGACGGTCAGCAGCGCGTTGATCGAGCGCACGCCGACGTCGAGCGGCTCGCGTATCGGCCGGCGGTCGAGCGGGTTCGTCGTGCGCGGCGTGAGTCGAATGCGATCGTCGCAGCGTAGCGGGCCCGCGCCGTCGAGCGGATCGCCCGCGCCGTCGAGCACGCGGCCGAGCAGGCCCGAGCCCGCGCGCGCCTCGAACACGCGGCGCGTCGGAATCACGCGCGCACCCGGCATCACGCCGTCGAGCTCGCCGGTCGCGACCAGCAGCAGCGAGCCGCCGGAAAAGCCGACGACCTCGGTCTCGGCCATGCGGCCGTCATGATCGACGACGAGGCAGCGGCTGCCGACCGGCGCCTCGCATCCCGACGCCTCGAGCGTCATCCCCGCCGCGCGCCGCAGCACGCCGTGCGCGACGAATCCGCGCGTGCGATGCGGATACCGGCGCAGCGCCTGGATGCGCCTGACGAGCTCGGGTGCTACGGCCGGCGATCTTCGATCGCGCCAGCTCATTGCAGCGCCGCCCGTCGCGACGCGCGATGATCTCCGCGCAGCGCGCCGAGAGTCGGCCGTCGACGAGGGCGCTGCCGCTCGTGATCGCGAGATCGCCGCGCTGCAGCGCGGCGTCTTCTGCGACCGCGAAACGCGTCTCGGTGCCGCGCCTGGATCTCCGCGCGGATGAGCGCCGCGTCTTCGGGATTCAGGTGCAGCGTGACCTCGCGCACGGTGCTCGCGAGCACCCCGAGGCAGTCGTTGATCGCCGAATGCAAGAGCGCCGGATCGTGCGCGATCTCGTGACGCACGAGATGGCTCGCGAGCTCGACCGACAGGTTCACGAGCTCCTCCTCGACCGAACGCTCGAGGCTCTGGAATGGCTGGCTGAACGATTCGGCGAGCGCCGCTAGCCGCGCGACACGCGACGCGAGCTCGGCCTTGCCGGCCGCGAGCCCCTCGTCGAAGCCGCGCTTGAACGCCTCGTCGTGAACCTGCTTTTGGAGCGCGTCGAGCTGACCGGCCGTGAGCAGGTGCGCGCTGACCTTCTGTGCGCCGCGCAGCGCATCGGCCGCGGTCGCATCCACGGACGGAACGTCCCAGCGGTCGACCTCGCCGGCTTGCTCCTTGTCGATGATCCGCGAGCGCATCAAACGAACTCATCCCCGCCTGCGGCGAGCGTGATGGTGCCCTCCTCCGCGAGCCGCAACGCGACGCGCGAGGATTTCCTTCTGCGCGGCTTCGACGTCGGAGAGCCGCACCGGACCCTTCGCCGAGATGTCGTCTTTCAAGATCTCGACCGCGCGCTTCGACATGTTCTTGAAGATCTTCTCCTTGATCTCCTCGTCGGCGGCCTTGAGCGCGACCGACAGCACGTCGGCCTGCACCTCGCGCAGGATCGATTGGACGCCGCGGTCGTCGACCTTGAGCAGGTTCTCGAACACGAACAACGCGTCCTTGATCTGCTCGCCGAGCTCCGGGTCCTGCGCCTTGATCGCGTCGATCATCGACGTCTGGCCGCTCGCGCCGAGCAGGTTGATCATGTCGGCCGCGGCCTTCACGCCGCCGAGCCGAGCGGTCTTGAGCTGCGTCGCTTCCTTCGTCTGGCGCTCGACGATCGCGTCGAGCTCCTGGAGCGCGGTCTCGGGCACCTCGTCGAGGCGCGCGATGCGCACCGCGACCTCGGCCTGCACCGCGGGCTCGAAACGCCTGAGCACGTCCGCGGCCTGCTGGCTCGGGAGATGCGCGAGGATCGTCGCGATGATCTGCGGATGCTCGTTCTTGATCACGTCCGAGACCGTGCGCGGGTCCATCCACTTGAGCGCGTCGATTCCGGTCGAATCGCGGCCCTTCAAGATCCGCCCGAGCAGCGTGCTCGCGCGGCGCTCGCCGAGCGATTCGGTGAGCACCTTGCGCAGATACTCGGCCGTGCCGAAGCCGATCGACGTCTTGCCCTGTACTGCGACGAGCAGCGCGCCGAGCACGTCGCTCACGCGCTCGCGCGGCACGTCGCTCAAGCCCGCCATCGCGGAGCCGAGCTTCTGAACTTCCTCGACTTCCATGTGCCGCAGCACCGATGCCGCGGTCTGCTCGCCGAGGGTGAGGAGCAGAATCGCGGCCCGCTCCGTGCCTTTGATCGTGTTTACTTCAGCCATTTTCTTCCGACACCCAGCTCCTGACGACTTGTGCGACTTGACGCGGATCCTGGCCGGCGACGCTGCGCGCCGCGGCCATCCGATCGTCGTAGCTCACGGGCAGACCCATCGGCCGCCCGCCGGCCATCGCGGGATACATTTGCGCCGCGTACTCGACGGCCGCGGGCGAGGCGGCCGCGATCGGCTGCGGCCGCGTGAGCACCTGCATCATCGGCCGCAGCACGAACCACGCGAGCAAGATCACGAGCACCGCGCCGAGTCACTTGGCGCGCGATCGTCCAGAACTGCGGGCGCTCCCAGAAGCTCGGCGCCGGCGGATTCTGGACCGCGGCGGCCTGCTGGAACGCGGAGTTCAAGACCGAAATCGTGTCGCCGCGCATCTCGTCGAATCCGACGGCCTTCTTCACGAGCTCCGTGAGCGATGCGAGCTCCTGCTCGGCGAGCGGCGTACCGGCGCCGCGACCGTTGGCCGCCGGCTTGTTGTCGACCAGCACGCCGATCGACAGGCGCTTGATCACGCCGACGGCCTGGCGCGTGTGGCTCACGGTCTTGTCGAGCTCGAAGTTGCGAGTCGCGGAGCGCGACACGCTTTGTGGCTCCGCCGGAGCAGCAGCCGCGGCGGCATTGGCCGCGGCGTTCTGAGCGCGCGTTTGCGGCGCGACTTGAGGCGGCTGGTTGCTCAGCGCACCGGGCACGCCTTGCACGCCTTCGCCGCGGTGCGAGTCCTCGTTCGTCTGCTCGCTGCGCACGACTTGAACGGCCGGGATCGAAGCTCTCGCGCGTCTGCTCCGTGACCGTGAAGTCGAGCTCCGCCGACACGCTCGAGCGCACGCGCTCTGCGCCGACGATCGAGCCGAGCAGACCCTCGATGCGACGCGAGTACTCCTGCTCGATCTGCTTGCGGTATTCGAACTGCGAGCTCGAGAGGCTCGCGGCATCGTCGGACGACGCGCCCGTGAGCAGCGTGCCGGCCTGATCGACGACCGTCACGTGCGACGGCAATAGCTCGGGCACGCTCGCGGCGACGAGATGCACGACGGCCTGCACTTGGCCCTCGTCGAGTCGCCGTCCCGAGTAGAGCTTGAGCATCACCGAGGCGCTCGGCTCGCGCTTTTGGCGCAGGAACACCGATTGCGGCGGCAGCGCAAGATGCACGCGCGCGTTCTCGACGGGCTGCATGGCGCCGATCGTGCGCGCGAGCTCGGTCTCGACCGCGCGCACGTAGAGCGCGTTCTCCATGAACGGCGTCTGGCCGAACGTGCTCTTGTTCGGCATGTCCTCGACGCCGAAGCCCGTGCCGTGGGGCAGGCCCGAGCTCGCGAGCTGCATCCGCACCTCGTACTTCTTGTCGGACGGCACGAGCAAACCGCCGCTCGAGGGATCGAGCTTGTACTTCACTCCCGCGCCGTCGAGCTGCGCGGTGATCTCGCCGACGTCGCGCTCGCTCAAGCCGGAATAGAGCGGCGTGTAGTTGCCGCCTTGCGACCAGAGCACGAGCGCCACGCCGGCCGCGACGGCCGCCGCGAGCCCGACGAGCAGCAGGATCTGTTTCACCGCGGGCGGCAGCAGCGCGTAGAGCGGTGTCGAGCGCGCGGGTTGATCTACGTCGGCCATGAGATTCCTCGGCGAGTCATTTCGGGCGTGGGCTCATTCATGGTTAAGGTGCGTCGGCATGCCGCTAGATCGGCATGTTCATGACTTCTTGGTACGCGCTGACGAGCCGGTTACGGATCTCCGTCATCGCTTGGAACGAGAGGTTCGCCTTCTGCAGCGCGATCATCACCTCGGGCAGTGCGACCGACTTGTCGCCGCGCTCGAGCGCCGCCGCCATGTTGTAGGCGGTCGTCTGCGCCTGGTTCACCGCGTCGATCGAGCTCTTCAAGAGCTCCGCGAAGCCTTGCTGCGGCTCGAGCGGCTCGGCCGTCGGCGGACGCCTGTCGGCCGTCGCCGCGAGCCGCTGCATCTCCGCGAGCAGGTGGGTCATCGAGATTCCGACGGTCATCGTTCGTCTCCGCTCGTATTCAGGCGCGATCGCCCGGCACGTGGATGCCGGCCTTGCGCATCTTCTGGAGCTTGTAGCGCAGCGTGCGGCCGCTGATGCCGAGCAGCTCTGCGGCCTGCTCGCGGCCCCGGCTCGATCGCGAGCGCGGTCACGATCCGGCGCGTCTCCTCTTCCCAGAGCCCGTCGGCGAGCCCGCCTGGCGTCGCGCCGAAGCCGGCCGGCGTAGCTGCGGCGTCGGTCGCGAGCGGCCCCAGGGCGCCGAGCGACGTCGAGCCGTTGCCCGCGACCCGCGCGCGCTCGTCGAGCACGAGATGCCGCGGCTCGATCACACCGGTCGCGTCGCAGAGCAACAGCGCTCGTTGCATTGCGTTCTCGAGCTCGCGGACGTTGCCGGGCCACGCGTACGACACGAGCCGCGAGAGCGCGGCGTCGGAAAGCGAATTGGCGCCGCCGCGAGCCGCGACGAAGCGGCGCGCGAGCGCGACGACGTCGCCGGGCCGCTCGCGCAGCGGCGGAATCTGGAGCGGGAACACGCTGAGCCGGTAGTAGAGGTCTTCGCGGAACTCGCCGTCGCGCACCGTCTGCTCGAGGTCGCGGTTGCTGGTCGCGAGAACGCGCACGTCGAGAGCGATGGGCTTGCTCGCGCCGAGCGGCTCGACCTCGCGCTCCTGCAAGACTCGGAGCAACTTCGCCTGGAGGCTCAGGTCCATCTCGGTGATCTCGTCGAGCAGGATCGTGCCGCCGTTCGCCTGCACGAACTTGCCGGTGCTGCGCGCTTGCGCGCCCGTGAATGCGCCCTTCTCGTGGCCGAACAGCAGCGCCTCGAGCATCTGGTCGGGGATTGCGGCGCAGTTCACCGCGATGAACGGCCCCGCGTTGCGCTTCGAGTGCGCATGGATGAAGCGCGCGTAGACTTCCTTGCCCGTGCCGCTCTCGCCCGTGAGCAGAACGGTCACGTCGCTTTGCGCGACGCGCGCCGCGAGCTCGAGCAGCGCGCGGCTGCGCGGATCTTCCGCGATCGGCTCCTGGCCCAAGCGAGCCGCGACGCTCGGCGCGGGTCGCGCGAACCGCGCGACGCGCCGCTCGAGCTCCTCGGCCTCGAATGGCTTGACGAGATAGTCGACGGCGCCGTCGCGCATCGCCGCGACGGCCTGATCGATCGCGCCGTACGCGGTCATCAGGAGAACCGGAGGAGCCGATTGTCTTTGCCGCAAGCGCCGCAAGCAGCTCGCGAGCCGTCGACGGGCTGCATCTGCACGTCGCTCACGACGAGATCGACCGCCGAGTCCGCGAGCACCTTGAGCGCCTCGCCGCCGTCCGCGGCCGCGAGCACTTTGTAGCCCGCGGTCACGAGCGTGCTCACGAGCGCGTCTTGCAGCGGGCGATCGTCCTCGACGACGAGGATGGTGGCGGGCTCGCTCATGCGACCTCTCTTGCGGGCGGATTCGGAAACGACGGCTGCGTCGAGCGGAGTCGGCGTCTCAGCGCGGCGCGGCAGATCGAGCTCGATCCGCGTGCCGCGACCCTGCGCCGAGTCGAGCGCGAGCGCGCCGCCGTGCGCCTCGGCCACGGTCTTCACGACCGCGAGGCCGAGGCCCGTGCCGGCGGGACGCGTCGAGAAGAACGGCTCGAACACGCGCGACTGGATGCTCGGCGCGATGCCGGGCCCGTTGTCGTGCACGCAGAGCTCGACGCGCTCGCCGCGAGTCTGCGCGCAGAGCGTGACGACGACGTTCGGCGAGGACTCGAATGCGTTGTTGATCAAATTCGTGAGCGCGGCCGTCAGCGCGGTGAGGTTGCCGTCGAGCTCGACGAACGCGTCGTCGCCTTGGATGATCAGGTGCGCGTTCGGCGGCTTCACGGCGAGCACCGCGTCGTGCACGGCGCGAAAGAGGTCCGCGACGCGCACTCGCTCGCCGGGTCCCTTGCCGCGCGCGAACACGAGCATGTCTTGGATCAGCCGTTCGAGGTGGCGCAGCCGATCGATTCCCTTCTCGAGCAGCGCCGAGCGCTGCTCGTCGTCGCGGCGCGTGCGGCACTGCGAGAAGTACAGCAGTGCGCCCGCGAGCGGCGTGCGAATTTGGTGCGCGAGGCTTGCGGCCATCTTGCCGATCGCGCTCAAGCGCTGATTGCGCGTGACGAGCTCCTGGAGCGCGCGCGTCTCGGTGACGTCCGTCAGCAGGATGATCTTCGCGGCCTCCTGCGGCGCCGAGCTCGCTGCGAGCGTCACGCGCCGGCCGTCGCGGGTAATCCAGTCGCCGCCGGCCTCGCGCGGATTCGCGAGCATGCCGCGCGCGACCGCCTGCCACGGCTTACCGGCGACGTCGCCGCCGAGGATCTCCTGCGCGATTCGATTCGTCTCTTGGATGCAGCCGTTCTCGTCGACGACGACGACGCCCGCGGGCAGCGTGCCGAGCAGCGAGCGCAGCCGCTCGGCCGTGCGTTCCGCCGTCGCGGCGGCGCGCTCGCGAGCGCGACGCGCGTCCTCGAGCTCGCTGCTGAGCTTCGCGACGCGCTGCTCGAGCGCGTGATAGGTGTGCTGTAGCTGGCTCGAAAGCAGATTGAACGTGTCGAACGCTCGTTCGAGCTCGCCACGTTCCGTTTGCTCGCGGGTTGTGTCTTCGGGCATCGGCGTACCTCGAAGACGGCGCTGAGCAAGATCCGTGCCCGGGCCTGGAAGCTAGGAAATACGCGGATTTACGAGCGGGGCGGACCGCGGGGCGTCAAATCGTTGACGCACGCGAAGGCAAAGCGCCAGGAATTCAACTCGCTTGAAGATCGTACTTGCGCAGCTTCTCGACGAGCGTCGTGCGACGCAGCTTCAAAAGACGTGCGGCGTGCGCGACGGTGCCGTCAGTCTGCTCGAGGGCCGTGCGGATCAGATGTTTCTCGATCGACCCCAAGTGCTCGCGCAAATCGAGCCCGTCGCTCGGGATGAACGTCTCGGCGAGCTGCTGCGCGCGGTGCCGGCGCTCGCCGATCGCTTGCGGCAAATCCTCGCGCTCGACGCGCCGGCCGCCGCACATGATCGACAAGCGCTCGATGAGATTCTGGAGCTCGCGCACGTTGCCGGGCCACGGATACGTGCGCATGCACGCGAGCGCGACTTCGCTGAGCTCGATCGGAGGCCGTCCGTCGGCGACGCCGCGCTTCACGAGATCCGCGATCAACGCAGGTAGATCCTCGATCCGCTCGCGCAGCGGCGGCACGCGGATCGGCACGACATTCAGACGGAAGAACAGGTCTTCGCGAAACTGCCGCTCTGCCACGCGCGCCTCGAGATCGCGATGCGTCGCGGCGAGGATTCGCACGTCGGCGCGACGCGACTCGACACTACCGACTCGTTCGAAAGTCCTCTCCTGGAGCACGCGCAGGAGCTTCACCTGCATGTCGAGGGTCATGTCGCCGATCTCGTCGAGGAACAACGTCCCGCGAGCGGCAAGCTCGAAGCGGCCGATGCGCGTGGCAAGCGCGCCGGTGAAGGAGCCCTTCTCGTGACCGAAGAGCTCGGACTCGAGCAGCTCGCGCGGAATCGCCGCGCAGTTGATCGGCACGAACGGCCCGCCGCGACGCTCGGAGAGCTCGTGAATGCGCCGCGCGACCAGCTCCTTGCCGCAGCCAGACTCGCCCTGGATCAGAACCGTGCTTTCGTAGCGCGCGACGCGTTTCATCATGGCGTCGAGGCTGCTGATGGCCGCCGAGGTCCCGACGGGGAACGTTTCGGCTGCCAAGCTCGAATCCGTCATTGCCTTCCTCTCGGCGACTTCATTGCCGCCGCTGGCTCCGAAAACGTGCAGTCCTTCACGTTTTCGTGCGAAAAAAAGCGAACCAAGTCACATAAGAGACTGATTTAACAGGATTTTTGTTGCAGCGCAGTGTGAGACCGCCCGGTAGCGCTGCAAATACGGCTAAAGAGGAAAGTGGCTTACCATAATCCCCTAATGATAGACTAATCAATTAGGGAAAACGACTAACTCCAGACTGATCTAGCTGTTATTGCGGCTCGGAGCCCGCGTCTGCGTACGCTGCGACCGCCGCCTGCGCTTTCGTCACGAGCGCGCTGTCTCGCAGCAGGCGGCGCCGCTCTCTATCGACGTCCCCGAGCATGCGTTGATTACGCGCGTAGAGATCGGCGAGCGTGCTCGGCAGGCTCGCGTCGCCGGCGCGTTCCGCGACGAGCTGCACGATCGCATCGCGCCGCGCGGCCTCGAGATCGAGCGCGCGCCGCCAATCGCCGCCGTCGATCGCGGCCTGGACCTGCTCGGTGAGATCGAGAATTGCGGTGAGCTGCACCGTCATCTCGTCAGCCCCTCGCCTCGGCGGCGATGCCGTCCCAGCCGAGCTTGATCTCGCGCAACAACGAGCTGACTTCCTTCAGCAGATCGACGCGATTTTCGAGATTCGCCTTGAGCAGCGTGCGCGACGCATAGTCGTAGAGCCGCTCGAGATTCAGCGCGATGTCCCCGCCGCGCTCCTTGTCCAAGCCGAGCAGCAACCCTTCGATGATGCCGAGCGCCTTGCCGATCTTTTCGCCCTTCGCCGCGACCTCGCCGCGCTCGATGTGGCCGGTTGCCTCCGCGATGCGCGACAGAAGCGCGTCGAGCATCAGCTGAATCACCTGATACGGGCTCGCGTCCGCGAGATTGCCGTATGCCCCAACGTTTCGGTAACTGTCCAAGCCGGAAGCCATCGTCTACTCCATCACTATGATTTCTTGCCGTCCGAGAACGTGAAACCCGGCAGGTTCGAGAGCTGCTGAGTCAGGAAGTTGCTCGTCGATTGCATCTGCGCGAGCAACGTATCGAGCGCATTGAACTGCTTGAGGTAGCGCGCCTGTAGCGCGTCGAGCCGGTTGCTGAGCTGCTGGCGTTGGTCGCCGATGTCGGAGATGGACGCCTTCAGGCTGTCGTTGCGCCCGTCGAATACGCCGCCGGACTCGAGATACGGATCGAGCATGCTGTCGAGGCGCGCCCCGACGCCGACGTTCTTGTCGGCGAACAGCGTGCCGACGTCCTTGAAGTTCGCAGTCAGCGCCGCGTCGAGCTTCGCGCCGTCGACGCTGAGATGTCCGTCGAGATCGAACGTGACGCCGATCTTCGCAAGCATGTTCACCGACGAGTCGACGCCTGAAACCGGCGAGCCGAGCACGCGGCGCAACTGGTCGACGAGGTTGTTGACGCCGAGATCGCCGAACAGCGGCCCGGCCTTCTGCGCGCTCGCGTCGTAGCTCGCGACGCTCTTCACCGCGTCGACGACGCCGTTGTAGCTCTTCACGAGCGAATCGATCAGCGTGCGCGCCCCGGGTTGATCGTATTGGACGGTGACGGTCGACGTGTCGCCCGGGTCGTTCGCCTTGTGCAAATCGATTTGGACACCGTCGATCGCTCCAGTGATCGTGTTCGTCGCGCTCGTCACTTCCACGCCGTCGATCTTTGCTTTCGCGTCGAGCGGCTCGACTGATCTGCGTGAGGCCCGAGCCCCCGCTCTGCGGGTACTGGATCGCCGCGAGGCCGCCGTCGCCGCCGGTCTGGCTCACCGTGAGCGCGTTCGCGGTGCCGGTGGTGCGCGCCGTGAGCGTCAGAGTCGCGGTGCCGTTCGCGCCGTTGATCACGGTCGCGACCACCTTGGTGCCGGCGTCCGACGAATTGATCGCGGCCGCGATCTTGGCCACGGTGTTGTTGGTCGAATCGATGACGACGTTGAACGTCTTGCCGCCGGAGGTGATCGTCAGCGTGCCCGTGCCGACCACGGCGGAGCTCGACGCAAAGGACGTCGACTGAAGCTTCTGCGCCTGCGCGAGCTGCTCGACCTCGACCGAGTAGGTCGCGGGCACGGCCGTCGAGCTCGCAGTCGCCGACAGGAACTCCTCGCTCGACAGCACCACCTTGCGACCCTGGAAGGTCGTGAGGTCTTTGACCTTCGCGAGAGAGTCTTGAAGGCTCGACAGCGCGGAGCGCAGCGAGCCGAGTGCCGAGAGCTTGGCCTGAGCAGTGGCCTCGGCCGCGTCGAGGCGCGTCGACTGCGGCGCGCCTTCGGCCGCCACGAGCTTTTGCACGAGGCCTTGGACGTCTAGCCCGGAGCCGGTGCCGTTGCTCGTGATCGTTCCTTGGAGAGGAGGCGCGGTAGCTGCACTCGTGACCGTCGTCGCCATGTGACCGCTCGTCCTTTTGTTTCTAGAGGCTTTCGCCCGATCGTCCCTGACCCACCGAGAGCAAGTTGCATGCCAGCTAGACGCGATCGTCGATCAAGGATCCCAAGTCGACGAGGTTGTGTGCGATCTGGAGCAGCTCCGGCGCCGGAATTTGCCGCACGATTTCGTTGGTCGCGTCGTTGATCACGGTAATCACCGTGCGGCCGCTGCTCGCGTCGATCGAAAAGCGCAGGCTTCGCTGATGGCTCGCCATGAGCTCGTTCAGCCGTTCGACGGCCTTCGCGACGTCGACGACCGGCGGTGGGGGCGGCTGCGAATGGACCGGCAAGACGTTGGCCGCTCTGCGCCGCGGCGTTGCCGCTCGACGGAGCGGGCCGCGTTCCCGCGGACCCGCTGGAATCGGGTGCCGACGTTCGAGTCAACGCCGCTGCAATCGCTGCGAAGTCCCCGCCCATGTTGTCGCCCTCGAACCCAAAGTCCCTATGTGACCGGGGCGGCACGCAAAGCGTGCCGCCCCTTTCACTTCACTTCATGATCGCGCGAGCTCCATCTCGCGTTC
Organism: uncultured Gammaproteobacteria bacterium; assembly: GCA_963841645.1. Taxonomy (GTDB): domain Bacteria; phylum Pseudomonadota; class Gammaproteobacteria; order Steroidobacterales; family Rariloculaceae; genus FEN-1219. The sequence goes on from CAWJDS010000010.1 coordinate 36,442, forward strand.
CGAGTGCTCTCCCCAAGTTACTTCAGGAGGGCGAGCACGCTCTGCGGCGCAGCATTGGCCTGCGCGAGAATCGCGGTGCCGGCCTGCTGAAGGATTTGGGCCTTCGTCAGGTTCGCCGTCTCGGTCGCGAAGTCCGCGTCGAGAATTCGGCTGCGCGACGCCTGGAGGTTCTCGCTCACCGCTTGGAGGCTCGCGATCGTCGACTCGAAGCGGTTCTGGATCGCACCGAGGGTGCTCCGGAAGCCGCTGACCGTCGCGAGCGCCGCGTCGACGCGACCGATGGTCGTGTTCGCGTTCGCAACCGTGGTCACCGAGGCCGAGTTCAACGCCGAGTTACCGAGAGCCAGCGAGGTCGCCGTGTAGCCGATGTCCGGCACGCCCGCACCGGCGAGCGTGATCGTGTCGGCCGCCGACAGGCGGATCGAGCCCACCGCCGTGAACGTCGCGTTACCGGCCGCGCCCGTCAGAACGTTGTTGATCGAGTTGTTGTTCGCGGTGTGCGCCTGGATGCCTTCCGTCGCCGTCGCCGTCTGCGCGACCGGATGTTGCGACCGTCGACCGCGTTCAGCGTCAGGATGCCGCCGGCGAATGACGCCGTCACGCCCGTCGTCGCGGAGTTCGCGTTGATGTTCGTCGCGAGCTGCGTGCCGGTGAGCGCCGCGGTCGTCGCGGCTTGCACCGCGATGCCGTTGATCGACAAGCGCGTAGCCGTTGGTCGCGGTCGTCGTGTAGTTGAACTCGGCCGTCGTGTCGGCCGTCGCCGTGAGGCCGCCGATGCTCGCGGCGTTGATCGCCGCGGCCTTGGCGTAGGCGCTGCCCGCCGTCTGGCCGGCCGCGGTGCCCACGACCGACACGCCGACGTTCACGGCCTGGCCCGTGCCGACCGCGATCGTGACGTTGTTGTTCAACGCGTTGGCCGCGACGACGCCCGTGCCCTGCTGGCCGATTGCAAGCGCGCTGTTGTACGCCGAGCCGCCGACGTAGTCGGCCGTCTTGCCAATCTGCGTCGTCAGCATGCTCGTCGACAGGCCGACGGTGATCGTCTCGCCGACGTTCGCGCCGACCTGGAAGGTCGCGTTGCCGAACGTGCCGTTGAGCACCTTCTGACCGTTGAACGCGGTCTGCGAGGCGATGCGTTGAACTTCCGCGAGGCGCTGCTGCACTTCCTGGTCGAGCGCCGCGCGATCCGAGGCGCTGTTCGAGGCGTTCGCCGCCTGGACCGCGATCTCACGGACGCGTTGCAGGTTGTTCGTGAGCTCGCCGAGCGCGCTCTCGGCCGTCTGGGCCAGCGAGATACCGTCGCTCGAGTTGCGAACCGCCTGATTCAAGCCGTTGATCTGCGTCGTGAACCGGTCGCTGATCGCGAGGCCGGCCGCGTCGTCCTTCGCGCTGTTGATGCGCAAGCCGGACGACAGACGCTGCAGCGAGGTCGCAAGCAGCGACTGTGAAGTCGACAGATTGCGCTGCGCGTTGAGCGACAGCACGTTGGTGTTGATAACCTGAGCCATGGTCGTTGTCTCCTAAGTGGTTGAAGCCAGACGGCCGTCATTGGCCTTCCATAACCGGACCGAGCCGCCGTCTGGCAAAAGCTCTGTCGTCCTGGACAGTTCTATCGGACGGTCTGACCAGCCCTTGAGACCCGGAATTGAGAGACGCATCACGATTGGCTAGCGTCTTTCGGGAAGTTCGAGGTGCTAAAGGAAAAGGCGCCCGCGCCGCGACCGGCGCGGCTCTGGGGAGGCGCGAAATAGGCCCGCTATTAGAGGAAGCGGAACAGCGTGAGGCCCTGAGTCTGCGCGAAGGCCTGCTGCGCGGCTTGGAGACCGAGCTGCTGCTGCGACAACTGCGTGAGCGCCGAGGCGTAGTCGAGGTCGCGGATGCTCGACAGCATCGTGCTGAGCTGCACCTTGAAGTCGTCCGCGAGCGAGGTCTCGTCGTCGAGCGACTTGGAGCGCGAGCCGACGTCGGAGCGCTTCGAGATCACGTGATTCGTCGCTTGATCCACGTCCGCGAGCAGCTGGCCGAGCTTGTTGTGCAAGCTCGCCTGTCCCACGTTCGACGACGCCGGGGTCTCGAGCGCGGTGATCAACGAGCTCACCGTCGTGAAGATGTCGCGGCTCGAGCTCGGCGCGGCAACGAACGTGTCGCCGGCCGCCGGCGCACCATCGATCGGCACGGCGATGCCGCGGAACGAGATCGCCTGGCCGGACGTGTACGTGCCGGAGGCGACGAGCGCGGCCGCGCTGTCGCGAACCTCGTAGGTCGTCGGCGTGAGGAACGTGATCGTGTAGTTGTCCGGGTCCCACGCCGTCGGATCGACGACCGTGCCCGCGCCGAGCACGCCGTTGCCGGTATTCGCAGCCCCCGCTGTCAGCGTAAACGTGCCGTTGCCGGTCGGGATGCGCTGAAAGACGTCGGCGCCGGAGTCGTTGAGCGCGACGAAGCGCGTCTCGCTCACCTGCACGGTGCGTTGACCCTGGTCGCCGTTGTAGACGACGTTGCCGCCCGGGCCAACGGTGAACGGTACCGCGGACTCGTTGAAACCCGCGAACAAGTGGCGCCCGTCGACGTCGGTGGTGTTCGCGACCGAGCGCAACGCCTCGAGCCGCTCGCGCAGCTCGCTCGCGATCGCGGCGCGGTCGCTGTCCGACAGCGGCGCGTTGTTGGCCTGCACCGTGAGCTCGCGGATCTTCTGCAGGTTGTCGACCACCGACCCGAGCGCGTTCTCCTCGAGCCCGAGCTGATTGCGCGCGAAGTCGGCGTTCGTCTTGAACTGATCGAGCCGCGACAGGGTCGCATTCAGCTGCGCGATGCGCGCGGCCGCGGCGGGGTCGTCGGCCGGCGAATTCACGCGCTGGCCCGTCGAGACCTGCGTCTGCGTCTTCGCGAAGCGCTGCTGCGCGTCCCCGAGCGCGTTCAGGAACACGGTGCGCAGGAGATCGCTGCTGACTCTCATTGCGGCTACCTCTGCAACGCGGCCAACAGGGTCGAGAACAGCGTGCCGGCGACGGAGATCGTTTGCGCCGCGGCCTGGTAGAGCTGCTGGTAGCGCAGCATGTTCGCGGCCTCCTCGTCGAGGTTCACACCGCGCAGCGAGTCGAGACGTTGCTGCGACTGCTGGAGCACGGTGCTCTGCGCCGATTGCTGGCTCGTCGCGGCCGCGGTCTTGGCGCCGATGTCCGCGAGGATGCGTCGACGACGCCGCCTTGAGCGTGACGTTGCCGTTGAAGACGTTGCCGGCGAGCTTGTCGAGCATCGCGAGCGCGTTGCGATTGTCGCCGGAGCCGCCGGTGTTCGACTGGATTACGAATACGTCGCCCTGCGCCGGCGCGCCCGTGATCTGCACGCGCGTGCCGTTGATGTCGATGTTGCCGCCGGGTGTGTACGCGAACGCCCCGGCGCCGTTGATGCTGTACGTCGTCGGGCTGCTGAACTGTATCGTCGCGGTCGCGAGCAGGTTCGGGTTCGTCACGTCGATCACGCTGCCGGCGGAAATCGCTCCGCTACCGGTGTTGCCGAGATCGGCGCTCGTGCGCGTTGGCGCGGCGGCCGCGATATCGCCCGGCGTCGTAACGAGGACCTTCAGCGATCCGAGCGCCTGGTCGAGAGGCTTGATCAGGAATTGATCGCCCGCGGCCGGCGTGCCGGACACGACGATGCTGATGCCGTTCGCGACGAACGGATTGCCCGCGGTGCCCGTGCCGGTCATCGGCACGACCGCGCCGGTATCGGTGCGCTGCAGCGTGTACGTCGTGCCGTTGTAGCTCAACTGATAATTCGCCGTATCGAGCGCCGCGACGTTGCTGATCGTCGCCGTGATCGCGCCCGAGCCTGAGTTCGTGCCGGCCGCGAAGGTCTGCGGCCCGCCGACGGAGAAGAAATCGCCGCCGAGCTGACCGTCGAGGTCCATGCCGTTCCGGCTCGCCGTATTGACGGCGTCCACGAGCCCTACCGCGATGCGGCCGACTTCGGCGCGCGTGGGCGCGAGCATCTCGCGGTTGAAATCGAGAAGGCCGCCAAGCTCGCCGCCGGTGAGGAATTGCGTGATCGGGACATCGGGGCCCGAGCCGCTACGCAGCACGAGCTGCGGCTGCGACGGATCGAGGTTGCCGCTCGTCATCACGAGCTTCGACGCGCTCGTGCCGAGCACGAGCACCTGACCGCTGCCAATGAACACGCCGATCGTGCCGTCGCTCTGCGTGGACACGCTGACTTGCACGAGCCCGGACAGGTCCTCGAGCATCTGGTCGCGCTTGTCGAGCAGATCCGGCGACGGGTTCGCCCCGGCCGCGAGCACCTGCTTGTTGAGCTCCGCGATGCTCGCGCCGAGCGCGCTGATCTGATCCGCGTCGGCAGACACGCGCGAGCGAAGCTCGTCGTTGATCGTGCTCAGCCGCTGATCGAGGCTCTGGAACCGAGCGACCGTGTTGCCCGACTCGGCAAGCAGCGACTGCCGCGCGGCGAGCGACGACGGATCGTTCGCGACGCCGTGCAGCGCGTTCGTGAACGACTGGAGCGTCGCGTTCAAGCCGGTGTCGTCGCTGCCGAGCAAGTTGTCGAGCGTCGTCGCGAGATCGGCGAGCGCGTCGGCGCGCTTCGAAGCCGGCGGACGCGGTGCGGACCTGCTCGAGCATGAGGTCGTCGGTGATGCGCCGGTTCAGACCGGCCGTGACGCCCGTGCCGACGAAGTCGTGACCCAACTGCTCCGTCGGCCGCTCGCTGAGCTCCGTGCGCTGCCGGCTGTAGCCGGGCGTGCTCGCGTTCGCGACGTTGTTCGACGTCGTCGCGAGTGCACGCTGCTGCGCGAGCAGCGCGGATAGGCCGATTCCGAACAAGTCCGCCATGTGCTGCCTATGTTCTTGCTAGTGCGGCCGCGTCGCGCGGGCGCTGATGGCCATCACCATATCGGCTCGGGCGGCTCGGACTTGAGCCCGCGCAGCGCGTCGCCGAGCCGCTCGCCGCGGTAGATCGAGAGCCACTTGTCCGCGTAATCCGGGTCGGTTGCGTAACCGGCCTCACTGATCGCGCGCGCGTACTCCTCGGGGTCGCTCGAGCCCGCGAGCGCCTTCGCGTAGCGCGGCGAGCCGCCGATCATGTCGACGTAATCCGCGAAGCTGTCTGCCGCGTGGTCGTAGGCGCGGAACACGTCGCGCTTGCGCGCCGTGACGCCGCCCAAGTGCTCCATCGTCCAATGCGCGACGCGGCCGCCCTGCCAACCGTCGCCGGCCTTCATCCCGAACAGGTTGTTCGCGGAGCGGCCATCGGGGTGTTGCGGCGTCGCGGCGCCCCAGCCGGTCTCGAGCGCGGCCTGCGCGAGCAGCAGGCGCGGGTCGATCCCGAGCGTGCGCGCGGCCGCGGTCGCGTCGGGCAAATAGCGGCGCACGAAATGCTCGATGGCGTCTCCGGGCGGCGCGGCTTCCGTTGCGACGGTCGCAGCCGGGTCGCCATCCGCGCCGAGCGGGTCGACCGCATCGCCCGATGACAACGCGCGCAGCATCGCGGGCAAGCGCGCTGCGAAGCTCGCGACGGTTTGCGTCGAGCTCGTGTACGGCGAGGCGTCGCTGCCGTGGGCGCTCCCTTGCTCGGCGCCGCGCGGCGAAACCTGCTCGAGCAGCAGCTTGCCGAAGCCGAGGCCGCCCTTGCGCGCGAGCTCGAGCGCGACTTGATCGTCCATGAGCTCGAGGTACTGGTTCGAGGCTTCGCTGTCGAAGATGCCCTTGCCGAGGCTCGCGGCACGCGCGCTCTTCAGCATCATGCCGATGAACAACGCGTCGAACTGAGCTGCGGCCTCTTTCAATGCACCGGGGTCGGCGTTCGCGGCGCGGTGCCGGAGCTGCTCGAGCCCGGTCAGATCGGTCGCGGCCGGCGCGGCGGCGGGTGCGGGTACCATCTACCTCAAGTCCTTAGATCACGATCAGCTGCGCGCGCAGCGCGCCGGCCTCGCGCAGCGCCTCGAGGATCGCGACGAGGTCGCCGGGCGCCGCGCCGACTCGATTCACGGCCTCGACGATCTCGTTGAGCGTCGTGCCGGGCTCGAACACGAACATCCTGCGGTCGCCTTGCTCCTCGACGCTGATATCGGACTGCTGCGTCGTCGCCGTGCGGCCCTGGCCGAACGGTTGGGGCTGGCTCACGAGCGTCGTCTCCGTGATCTTCACGACGAGCGAGCCGTGCGCGACGGCCGCGGGGCTAACCCGCACGTTCGACCCGATCACGACCGTGCCTGTGCGCGAGTTCACGATGACCCTCGCGGGCGGTTGCGCGGCCTCGACGTCGAGGTTCTCGATGTGGGAGATGTACGCGACGCGCTCGGACTCCGCCGTCGGCGCACGCACGCGCACCGAGACGGGGTCGAGCGTCTCCGCGACGCCGCCGCCGAGCTCCTTGTTGATCGAATCCGCGAGATGCGCGGCCGTGGTGAAATCGGGGGTATTGAGGTTCAGGACGAACGCGTCCTGCGTGCCGAGCGTCGACGGCACGATCTTCTCGACGGTCGCGCCATTCGGCACGCGGCCCGTGCTCGGCACGTTGACCGTCACGCGAGAGCCGTCGTCGCCCTTCACGCCGAAGCCGCCGACGATGAGGTTGCCCTGCGCGAGCGCGTAGATGTCGCCGTCGCCGCCGCGCAGCGGCGTCATCAGCAGGCTGCCGCCGCGCAAGCTCTGCGCGTTGCCGATCGACGAGACTGTGATGTCGATCGTCTGCCCCGGCTTCGAGAACGGCGGCAGCGTGGCCTGCACGGTGACCGCGGCGACGTTGCGCAGCTGCGGGTTCACGTTGTCGGGCACGAGCACGCCCAACTGCTTGAGCATGTTCTTGATCGTCTGGATCGTGAACGGCGTCTGGCTGGTTTGGTCGCCGGTGCCGTCGAGGCCGACCACGAGGCCGTAGCCGACGAGCTGGTTGCCGCGCACCCCCGCGACCGTCGCGAGATCCTTGACTCGCTCGGCGCGCGCCGGCTGCGCGAGCGCGACGACGGCGAGACACGCGAGGGATGCGACACCGAGACGACGTACGAGCATGTGGACTCCGTGAGCTAACGAGCTCAGAACGGGAATATCGGCGAGTTGAAGAACCGCGACAGCCAACCCTGCTTGTTCGAATCGGCGAGCGCGCCCCTGGCGCTGTAGCTGATCTTCGCGTCGGCGACCTTCGTCGAAGCCACGGCATTGTCGGGCCCGATGTCGACCGGACGGATGATGCCCTGCAGTCGGATGTATTCCTCGCCCTGGTTGATGTTGATCAGCTTCTCGCCGCGCACGAGCAGGTTGCCGTTCGGCAGACGCTCCGCGACGCTCACCGTGATGTTGCCGATGAGGCTGTTGCTCTGGCTCGAGTCGGCCTTGCCGTCGAACGCGCGGTCGCCCGCGATGCTGTTGCTCAAGATCTGCTTGCCGTTGTACGTGATCGGACCGCCCGCGATGATCGGCGTGCCCGTGTCGGTCTTCGACTTCTTCGCGGTCGAGGTGCTTTGCTCTTTCTGCGCGTTGGTCTTCTCGACGAGCGCGATCGTGAGGATGTCGCCGACCGCGCGCGCGCGCAGATCCATGAACAAGTCGAAGCTGCCGGCCGGATTGAACACCGTGCCCGATGCGGCGGACTTGTAGCGTCGTGTCCGCGTAGACCGGATGGAAGTCGATGTGCGCCGTCGGATCGGGCTCGACCTGCGCGCTCGCGCACGCGCCGACGAGCGCCGCGACCGTGAGGATGAACAGAGTGTTGCGAATCACGTGGCGGCTCCTAGAGGCTGTTCGTCAGGTGTTGGAGCATCTGGTCGCTGGTCTCGATCGCGCGCGAGTTCATTTCGTACGCGCGCTGCGTCTCGATCATGCTCACGAGCTCCTCGACGACGTTCACGTTGGAGGTCTCGAGCGAGCCCTGGTCGACCTTGCCGAGGCCGTTCAAGCCCGGCGTTCCGGCCTGCGGCGGGCCGCTCGACACGGTCTCGAGGTACAGGTTCTCGCCGCGCGCCTGGAGGCCGGCGGGATTCACGAAGTCGGTGAGCTGCACCGTGCCGACCTGCACCGGCGTGCTCTGACCCGGCAGCAGGGCCGAGACGACGCCGTCGACGCCGACCGTCACCGACTGCGCGCCGTTCGGTACCGTGACCGACGGCTGCAGCTGGAAGCCGTGCGAGTTGACGACCTGTCCCTGCTCGTTGATCTGGAACGTGCCGTCGCGCGTATACGCCTGCGTGCCGTCCGGCATCAGGATCTGGAAGAAGCCGCGGCCTTCGATCGCGAGATCGAGCGGATTGTTCGTCTCGACGAGATTGCCCTGCGAGAACTGCTTGTCCGTCGCGACCATCCGCACGCCGGTGCCGAGGTTCAGGCCCGTCGGCGCGTTGGTCTGCTGCGACGTGAGCCCGCCGGGCTGCGTGACGTTCTGATAGAGCAAGTCCTCGAATATCGCGCGGCCGCGCTTGTAGCCAGTCGTGTTGATGTTCGCGAGATTCTGCGAGATCACGGACAGGCGCGTTTGCTGCGCCTCGAGGCCGGTCTTCGCTACCCAAAGTGATTCCATCTCTCTTACTCCTAGTTCATGCTCGCGAGCGACGACGCGCGTGTGGCGTTGTCGTCCGCGACGTGCATCATTCGCACTGCGATTTCGAACTGGCGCGCGTACTCGATCATGTCGACCATCGTGCCGGCCGCGCTCACGTTGCTGTTCTCGATCGCGCCCGACGCGAGCTGAACCTTCGCGTCGGCCTCGGCCGGCTTGCCCGTCGTGCTGCGCACGAGCCCGTCCGGCCGCTTCTCGAGCGTGCTCGGGTCCGGGTTCACGAGCTTGATGCGGCTCACCTGCGCGAGCGTCTCGGGTCCCTGCCCCTGCGGGCACGACCGAAATCGTGCCGTCCTTCGCGAGCGACACGCTCGTGTTCGGCGGCACGGCCACCGGGCCGTTGTCGCCGAGCACGAGCTCGCCGCGATCGGTTTGCGAGCAGCCCGAGCGCGTTCACGTTCAGGCTCGCGCTGCGCGTGTACGCCTCGGTGCCGTCCTTCGCCTGCACAGCGATCCAGCCCGGGCCTTCGACCGCGACGTCGAGAGGCGAGCCGGTCTGGATCAGCGGTCCCTGCGAGTGGTCGAAACCGACGCCGGCCGCGACGGTGTTGATGCGGCTCGGATAACCCGGGCCCTCGACCGGCGCGGCCTCGAAGCGCGCGAGGTCGGCGCGAAAACCGGTCGTGCTGATGTTCGCGAGGTTGTGAGCGACCAGCGACTGCGCCTGCATGAGCTGCTTGGCGCCGGTCATCGCGACATACAGTAGGCGGTCCATACGCGTCGTCCGTCAGTGCGTCAGCGTTAGCGGATGTTGATGATCGTCTGCGTGACCTGGTCCGCGGTCGAGATCATCTGCGCGTTCGCCTGGAAGTTGCGCTGCGCGGTGATCATGTTGACGAGCTGCGCGGTGAGATCGACGTTCGACGACTCGAGCGCGCCGGCTTGGATCAAGCCGAAGCTGCTCGTGCCCGCGGAGCCGCGGACCGGGTCGCCCGACGTGAACGTCTCGCCCCAGGTCGTGTCGCCGAGCTGGCGCAAGCCCTGCGGGTTCGCGAAGTTCGACAGCGCGACCTGGCCGAGCGGTTGCGAGCGGCCGTTGGTGTAACGCGCGAACACGACGCCGCTCGTGTCGACGTCGATCGTCGACAGCCGGCCGGACGTGAAGCCGTCCTGCTTCAGCGTGTTGACGCCGAACGTCGAGCCGTACTGCGTCGAGCTCAGGACGTTGGCCGACAAGCGTGATCGGCGCGGCGCCCGTCGTCGGCGTGTAGGCCGGCAGCGCGAATGCGCCGGTCGCCGGCGCCGTGAGCGCGCCGGCGTTCGAATACGTCATCGTGTTCGCGCCGCCGACCGCCGTGCCGTCGATGTAGAAGCGCGCGTCCCACTGGTTCGGGGTCGCGGTCTTCACGAAGTAGGCCGTGGCCGTATGCGTCGCGCCGAGCGAGTCATAGATCGTGATCGCGGTCGAGTGGTTGTACGTCGACGCGTTGTTCGGATCGAACACGGCGACCGGCGGCGGCGATGCGTCGGCCGGCAGATTGATGCCGAACTCCGCCGTCGTCGTGGCCTGCGGCGCCGCGTCGTTCGTCGCGAGCTGCAAGTCCGACAGCGTGCCCGTGTTGAACGTGCCGTTGGTCGTGACCGGGAAGATCTGCAGGCGTTCGTTCTGGTTGTTCACGACGAAGCCGTCGCGGTCGACGCCGAACGACCCGGCGCGCGTGTACTTGACGATCCGCCGTCGCTCACGGTGAAGAAGCCTTCGCCGCTGATCGCGAGATCGAGGCCGCGGTCGGTGAAGTCGACGCCGCCCTGCTTGAACTCTTGCGACACGGACGAGAGGCGCACGCCGTTGCCGATCTGCTGCGCGCCCACGGCGAAGACGTCCGCGAATTCCGCGCGCGATCCCTTGAAGCCCGTGGTGTTCGCGTTCGCGATGTTGTTCGCGGTGACGTTGAGGTCGGACGACGCGGCGTTGAGACCGCTCAAAGCAACTGCAAATGGCATGGCTTGATCCTCGGGGTGAAGCTGTTGATCGAAATGGGGTTACCGGTTCCGCGCGAGCTCAGTTGCCGATCTCGTGGACTTGGCTGAACGGCACTTCGCCGACGCCGGCCACGTCGACGCGTGAAGCCGTCCTTGCCGAGCACGACGCTGTCGACGGGCGCGTAGACGAGAGTCGTCGCCGGCCGTGGACTTCGTGCCCGCGAGATACGACCCGACCATGTTGTAGACGCCGGGCGGAGCCTGTGCGCCGCCGTCCGCGATGCCGTTCCACTCGAAGCGCGCGAGGCCCGCGGGCTGCGCGCCGAGCTCGATGTGTGCGACCACTTGGTTCGTCGCGTCGCGAATTTCGACGGTCGCGCCGCTCGTCGCGGCGGGCACGTCGACGGCGCCGTCGACGACGCCGCCCGGGTACAGCGGCGCCTTCGAGCTCTCGACGAGCGCGTCCTTACCGACGAGCGACGCCGCCTGTAGAGCCTGGTTCGAGACGAGCGAGCGTCGACAGCGCGTCGAACTTCGTCTGTAGGCCCTGCAGGCCCGAGACGGTGCCGAACTGCGCGAGCTGACCCAGGAACGCGCCGCTGTCGAGCGGCTTGGTCGGGTCTTGGTTCTTGAGCTGCGTCATCATCAGGTTCAAGAAGTCCGTCTGGCCTAAGTCGGTCTTCTTGGTGGCCTGCGGGCACACCGAGACCGAGGCTCGAGAGATCGAAGCTGCCGTTGACGGGCGTGGTCATGAGCGCTCCTAGACTTGACCGAGCGACAAGGTTCTGAGCAGCAGTTCCTTGGCGGTGTTGATGACTTCGAGATTGCTCTGATACGAGCGCGACGCGGAGATCATGTTCGCCATCTCCTCCATCGCGTTGACGTTCGAGGCGTAGACGAGACCGTCCGGGTTCGCCTGCGGGTTGCCCGGGTCGTAACGCTCGATCGCCGGCGCGGTGCTCTCGGTGACGCCGAGCACGTCGACGCCCGCGAGCGCGCTGCCGAAGGGATCCGTCGCAGCGCGGAACATCGCCTGCCGAGCCTTGTAGACGCCGTCGGCGCTGCTCGCGATGTCGTGCATGTTGGCGAGGTTGCTCGCTGTGAGGTTGAGCCGCAGCGACTGCGCGCTGAGCGCCGAGCCCGCGATGTCGAAGGTGCTGAACGTGCTCATCAGCGTGACCCCGTGAGCGCCGTGCGCAGCGTGCTGATGCGATTGCTCGCGAACATCAGGCTGGCCTGATACGAGACCGCGTTCTCCGCGTAGCGCGCGAGCTCGAGGTCGGTCTCGACGGTGTTGCCGTCGAGCGAGGGCTGATGCGGAATCCGGTACTTGAGCTCGCTCTGCGCGACGCGCGGCGCCGTCGACAGATGGCGCGAGTCCGTCGTGCTCATCTTCACCGCGTTCGCGGCGCCGTCGAGCACCGAGCGAGAACTCGATGTCGCGCGCGTTGTAATGCGGCGTGTCCGCGTTCGCGAGGTTGGCCGCGATCACTTCCATGCGCTGCGCTCGAAAGGTCAGCGCTGCTTCGTGTATGCCTAGAATCGAATCCATCGTTGCGAGTTCCTGCGTGCACAACGCACGTCTTCGCAGCGACTCAAGCAACGACCGTGCCAGCTCTGCGAAGCCGCGTCGCGCCGCGGTCGCGCACGCCGCCGGCCGTGTCGACCGGCAGATCCTTGCCGCTCGCGGCGCTCGCTTCGGCGACGCGTTGCCGCCCGAGCCGGCGCCGCTCGCACGCGCAACGCGACGTGCACGGAAGCGCGTACGGCAACGCGTGGCACACGTATTGCAACGTCCCACGCGGCATGAACACGACGATTCGGAAGATCGCACCATCGCTAGCGGCGCGCCGCTCGCGGCGTGTCGCGCTCGTCGGCATTTTGACGCTCGTAGCCGGTGCATTGACGCCTTGCGTGCGCGCCGGCGCCGATCCGCAGTGGCAATCCATCGACGACATCAGGGCCGCGGCCGTCGCCGCGACGCGCGCGAGCATCAACAAGCCGGACGCGGCGATCGAGGCCGCGGCGATCGACGAGCGTTTGCGTTTGGCCGCATGCGCGGGGCCCCTCGATGCGCGGCTCGAGCGCGAGGTTCGCAGCCGGCCAGGGCACGGTAGCGATCGCCTGCACGGGCACGGCGCCGTGGCGGCTGTTCGTGCGGGTGCGCGTCGTCGAGCAAGTCAGCGTCGTCGTTGCGCGCCACGCACTCGCGGCCGGCGCGATGCTCTCCGCGGACGATCTCGAGACTCACACGCAGGCTTCGACTTCGCTGCCGCTCGACTATCTCTCGGAGCCCGCGCAAGCGATCGGGCTTACGGTCCGGCGCACCATCCCGGCCGGCACCCTGCTCGCCGGCGCGGCGCTGGAATCTCCGGAGCTCATCGAGCGCGGCGCGCTCGTGACGCTCGTCGCAGGCGAGCGGCGGGGTCCGCGTTAAATCGGAGGGTGTCGCGCTCGAGGGCGCGCGCCTCAAGGGGCGGATCCGAGTCAAGACTCCGTCCGGGCGGATCGTCGAAGGCGTCGTCGAAGCCTCCGGCGAGGTTCAAGGTTGGGACATAAGCTGGCGCGGCGACCTAAAGTTGGCGCCCGAGCCGCCGATAAGCACGTTGAGGCGCCAAGGCGCCGGAGTGAGTTGCCATGACTGAAAGGATCAACGGCCAGGGTTTCAGACCCGTGGATACTTCGGGCGCACGGCGCACCGAAGGTGCCAAGGCGGGCGCCGGGCAAGGCGCTTCGGCCACGGAGGCCAGCGCGCCGCAGGTCGGCGAAACCGTCAACATCACGCGCTCCGCGCTCCTGCTCGCCAAGCTCGAGGAGGTCGTGCGCAGCACGCCGGCCGTCGACTCGGCAGCGCGTCGGCGCGATCAAGGACGCGGTCGCTGCGGGCACCTACGCGATCGACGATCAGTCGGTCGCGGACAACATGATCCGGCTCGACCGCGAGCTCGTGTGATCGCGATGAGCGAGATGAGCACGAGCCTGGTCGCAATCCTGAACGAGCAGATCTCGTGCGCGCAGGAGATGCTCGCGACGCTCGGGCGCGAGAATCAGGCGCTCGTGGACGGCGACGCGGATTCGCTCAACGCGGCCGGCGCGCGAGAAGGCTCGGCTGGTCGAGGCGCTCGACTCGCTCGAGCACGAGCGGCGATCCTTGAGCGACGCGATCGGCCTCACGTTCGCTGCGGCGAGCGATAGGTCTGCGGATGCGAACCGTCCGGCCGAATGGCGCGCGCTGCTCGACCTGATTGCCGAGTGCAAGCACCAGAACCAACGCAACGGCGCGCTCGTGAAGGCGCGCAGCGAGCAAGTGCGGATCGCGCTGCGCGCGCTGCGCGGCACCGAAGCCGCGCTCTACGATCCCAGCGGCCTCGAGCACGTGGCGCGCAGCGCGCGACCGCTCGGCACCGCCTAGCAACCGGAGACAGTCGCATGTTGGTCGTGAGCAGGCGTGCGGACGAGACGATCGAGATCAAGCTGGCCGACGGCGCCGACGGCACGCTGACGCTGAACGACTTGTTCGCGAAAGGCTCGATCGAGATCAAGCTGCTCGGCGGCAACGGGCGCCGGGTCAAGATGGGCATCGAGGCGCCGCCCGAGCTCAGCATCCGGCGCGTGGATAAGGCCGAGTAGGGCTTCTCCCTACATTCGCGACGACTTGAACACTCGTCCTGTCGCACGCGCTAGGCACCGCAACATAATCGATCGCTTTCGGGCCCGCTCGGACCGTCGCCCGACGGAACGTACTGCGCGGCTCGCGAGCCTTGCCGGGACTTGATTTCCGCGCGCGCGCGGGCATGCTTGTTACCGTCTTGGTCGAACAATAAGAAAAGGAACTGGCAGGTGGAAAGACGTCTGCTGGAAAGAAACAAAGTAGCGACCACGGTTTACTTGGCCGTGCCGGGCGGCCGCTTGCATCGTTGTCGGGCGAGAAACCTATCGGCGATGGGCGTGTTCCTCGAGATCAAATCTCTCGGGTTGCCGGCCGGAACCGTCGTGAATCTCGTCTTCGCCGTGAATCTCGGCGATACCGTCCGTCTGCATCGCCGCAAGGCCGTGCTCGCGCATGTTTCGGAGCGCGGCGCGGGCTTGATGATGCAGGGACGCACGCAGCTGCGGCCGAGCGCCTAGTCGGCTCACCCGCGAGCCTCATTGCGACGCGTGTCTAGAACGCGTCCTTGAGCGCGCGCGTCTTCGCGAAAACCTCGACGTCGCTCGCGCCGACGAGCCCTATCGTCTCTTGAAGGTTGCGGCTCGCGGGCCGCAGGAACGGATTCGTCGCCTTCTCGAGGGCGAGCGTCGACGGCACGGTCGGCTTGCCCGCGGCGCGCAGCTTCGCCACTGCCGCGACGCGCTCGGCGAGCGCGCGGTTGCCGGGCTCGACGGTCACTGCAAAGCGCCCGTTCGACTGGGTGTACTCGTGGGCGCAATAGAGACGCGTGCGCTCCGGCCAGCTCATGATCTTCGTGAGCGACGACCACATCTGCGCGGGCGTGCCCTCGAAGAGGCGCCCGCAGCCGAGCGAGAACAACGTGTCGCCGACGAACGCGACCTCGTCTTGCGGGAAGAAATAGACGATGTGTCCGCGCGTGTGGCCCGGCGTGTCGAACACCTCGACGCGGTGGAGCCCAAGCTCGAACGCGTCGCCGTCGCCGACCTCGACGTCGATGCCCGGGATCCGCGCTGCGTCCGCGCGCGGTCCGACGATCCGGCAACCCGTGAGCCGCTTCAGCTCGAGATTCCCGCCGGCGTGATCGGCGTGGTGATGCGTGTTCAGGATATGCGTGAGCGTCCAGCCGCGCTCCTCGAGCGCGGCGACGATCGCGGTGGCGTCGGGCGTGTCGATCGCGGCCGTCACGTGTCCTGCGCGGTCGCGCACGAGATAGCCGTAGTTGTCCTGGAGGCACGGGAACTGATGGATCTCGATCGGGCTCATGCTGGCTCGCCTCCGATGCGGGCATCGACGGTTATCGTACAATGCGCCGGCGCACTGCGGCGCCGCGAGCTTGAGATCCGATTCCTATGCCGATCATCACCTTGCCGGACGGGTCCACGAGGACTTTCGAACGATCCCGTCGACGGCCGCGCCGTCGCGCTCAGCATCGGCGCGCGTCTCGAGCGCGACGCGGTCGCCGATCCGCGTCGACGGCGAGCTCCGCGACCTCACGCGGCCGATCGACCACGACGCGACGCGTCGAGATCGTCACGCGCAGCGACGCCGGACGGCCTCGAGCTGCTGCGCCACGACGCCGCGCACGTGATGGCCGAGGCCGTCAAAGAGCTCTATCCCGAGACCCAGGTCACGATCGGCCCCGCGATCGAGAACGGCTTCTACTACGACTTCGCGCGCAAGCAAGCCGTTCACGCCCGAGGACCTCGAGAAGATCGAGAAGCGGATGCACGAGATCGTGGCGCGCGACGAGACAGATCGTGCGCGAGGTCTGGGACCGCGAGCGCAGCCGTCGAGTTCTTCCGCGCGCAAGGCGAGCGTCTACAAAGCCGAGATCATCGCATCGATCCCGGCCGGCGAGCCGATCACGCTGTACCGCCAGGGCAACTTCATCGACCTCTGCCGCGGCCCGCATCTGCCGATCGACGGGCCGGCTCGGCGCGGGCTTCAAGCTCATGAAGCTCGCGGGCGCCTATTGGCGCGGCGATTCGCGCAACGAGATGCTGCAGCGCATCTACGGCACCGCGTGGGCCGACGCGAAGGAGCTCAAAGTCTATCTCGACCGTCTCGAGGAAGCCGAGCGCCGCGATCATCGCAAGCTCGGCCGAGCGATGGACCTGTTCCATTTCCAGGACGAGGCGGTCGGCGCCGTGTTCTGGCATCAGAAGGGCTGGACGCTGTTCCGCACGCTCGTCGACTATCTGCGCGTGCGGCAAATCGCGGCCGGCTACACGCGAGGTCAACACGCCGGAGCTCATGATCGCGCTCGCTCTGGGAGGCATCGGGCCACTGGGAGACGTTCGGCGAGAACATGTTCACGAGCCACGACCGCGGACGAGCAGGTGTTCGCGTCAAGCCGATGAACTGCCCGGGCCACATCCAGGTCTTCAAGAACGAGCTGCGCAGCTATCGCGACCTGCCGTACGAATGGCGGAGTTCGGCAAGGTGCATCGCTACGAGCCGTCCGGCGCACTGCACGGCCTGATGCGCGTGCGCGCGTTCACGCAGGACGACGCGCACATCTTCTGCACCGAAGACCAGATCACGGCCGAGGCCGGCGGAGTGTGCAAGCTGTTGCTCGACATCTACCGCGACTTCGGCTTCACGGACGTGGTCATGAAGCTCGCCGATCGGCCGCCGAAGCGCGTCGGCGACGACGCGCTCTGGGACCGCGCCGAGGGCGCGCTCGCGCGCGCGATGGACGCGCTCGGGCTGCCGCTACACCCTGAACAAGGGGCGAGGGCGCGTTCTACGGCCCGAAGATCGAGTTCGTGCTGCGCGACGCGATCGGCCGCGATTGGCAGTGCGGCACGCTGCAGGTCGACTTCAACCTCGCCGACGCGGCTCGGCGCGACGTACATCGGCGAGGACGGCAACCGGCACACGCCGGTGCTGCTGCACCGCGCGATCTTCGGCTCGCTCGAGCGCTTCATCGGCATGCTGCTCGAGCACTACGCCGGCGCGCTGCCGTTCTGGCTCTCGCCCGCAGCAGGTCGTCGTCGCGACGATCACGTCGGACGCGGACCGCTACGCCGAGCAAGTCGTCGCAGCACCTGCGCGCCGCGGGCCTGCGCGCCGACGGCCGACTTGCGCAACGAGAAGATCAACTACAAGGTGCGCGAGCACAGCCTCGCGAAGATCCCCGTGATGATCGCGGTCGGCAAGCGCGAGGTCGCGGAGAGCACGGTCGCGATCCGGCGCCTCGGCCAGCAGGAGCAAGTGGAGCCTGCCGCTCGCGGCCGCGATCGAGCAGCTGCGCGCGGAAGCGCCGAGCGCGGCGCGCGGCGCGCGCCGCCGCGGCGCAAGCTGACGGCGCCGCGGTCGTGAACGAGCAGCGAGCGGAGAGGCCTCATGCGATTGATGAGCTTCAAAAGGACGGGCCGCGAGAGCTTCGGCGATCGCAACCGGCGACGGCGTCGATCGACGCGGGCCGGCGGCTCGCAGGGAGCCGCGCGCACTCTGCGCGACGCGCTGCTCGCGGACTCGCTGCCCGCGCTGCGCCGGCTCGCCAGCTGAGAAGCCCGACTTTCGCGCTAGAGCGACGTCGAGTTCCTGCCGCCCATCGGCGGACTCGGCTGCGAAGCTGCTCTGCGTCGGCATCAACTATGTGCCGCACATGAAGGAAATGGGTCGCGAGCGGCCCGAGTATCCGGTCGTGTTCGTGCGCTTCGCCGACAGCATCGTCGGCCACGGGCAGCCGATGATCCGGCCGAGCGACTCGGTGCAATTCGACTACGAAGGCGAGCTCGCGGTCGTGATCGGCCGCCGCGCGCGGCGCGTGAGCCGCGCGGCAGCGCTCGACTACGTCGCGGGCTACGCGTGCTTCAACGACGGCAGCGTGCGCGACTACCAGCGTCACTCCCAGCAGTTCACGCCCGGCAAGAACTTTCACGCGAGCGGCTCGTTCGGGCCCTGGCTCGTGACGGCCGACGAGGTGCCCGATCCGCGCAAGCTTCGCCTCTCGACACGGTTGAACGGCGAAGTGGTGCAAGACGAGAGCGTCGGCGAGCTCTGCTTCGACGTCGCGCAGCTGATCGAATACTGCTCGAAGTGGGCGGAGCTCGATCCCGGCGACGTAATCGTCACCGGCACGCCCGGCGGCGTTGGAGCCGGCCGCAAGCCGCCTCTATGGATGAAGGCCGGCGACACGGTCGAGGTCGAGATCTCGAAGCTAGGCGTGCTGCGGAACCCGATCGCGGACGAGACCCCCGCACCGGGGTCGAAGCCGCGCTGAGGCGCTCGCAACGGCTTGCGCGCACGCCGCGGCACTCGCCTCCTCGTCGCCACCCTCGCGACATTCGGCGCTCTTCTTCTAGGTCCCGCGCGGGCCGCCGAGCGCGAGCCTGACCTGAGTTGGCTCGATCGTGCGCTGCTCGATCGCGGCGAGGTCCAGGTGCACCCCGATCAGATCGAGCATGGCGTCGTGCACATGCGCTTCGCGGTGAAGGTCTCGGCGCCGGTGCCGACGCTATGGGACGTTCTCAAGGACTGCCCGCGCTCGGCCGAGTACACGCCGAACATCGTGAGCTGCCGCTCGCTCGAGATCCTCGACGACGGCCGCGCGGAGCTGTTCGCGCAAATGATCAAGATCGCGTTCTTCGTGCCGGCGTTCGAGCACGTGTTCCGCTTGAGCTACGACCCGTATACGCACATCGGCGTGCATCGAGTGAGCGGCCCAATCGACGTGCTCGATGGGAATTGGTGGCTCGTGCCCCAAACCGACGGCAGCGTGCTGCTCGTGAACGAGCTCGGGATCGACATCGGCCTGCCGATTCCCCGTTTCCTCGTGCGTGCGACGATGCGCCGCGAGGTGCCGAAGATGCTGACCGGCATCCGCGACCGAGCAGAGAAGCCGCGCTGAGCCGGCGCTCGCGCGCGCCGGGCCGGCCCGCCGCGAGGCCGCGACCGTTGTGAACCGAATCACTCCGGCAACATCGTGTATTTGCTACGGTTTCGAGTTGTGGAACCGAGCACCGACACCGCCCCGCGCATCCTCATTCTCGAGCCCGACCCGAAGTTCCGCTCGACGCTGCTGCGATTCGCCGTCAAAGGCTGGCAAGGCGCGGCCGTGCAATCGATGGTCGCGGACCTCGAGGAAGTCTTGCGCGACGCGGACGCGCTTGCGAAGCTTCGACGTGCTCCTGGTCGGATGCGATTTCTCGAAGGACGGCAGCGCCGACAACGCGACTCTGCGCGCGCTGCGCGCGATCGCGGCCGATCCCGCCAACCCGGCCGTGATCCTGCTGACGCGCAAGGGGAGCGAGTACACCGCGGTTCAGTCGATCAAGTCGGGCGCATTCGACTACATCCCGAAGGAGGTCGCCGGGCGCGAGCAGATCGTCGGCGCGATTCAGCGCGCGATGCTTCGCAAAGGCGGCCTCGCCCGCCGCGACGGCAACGTGCGCGGCGTGCTGCGTCTCTTCGGCTACGACATGCGCCGCTGCCTCGCGACGCACGACAACGTTTCGGTGCACGTCGCGTTCAGCGCCGAGCGTGGCAAGGAGGTCGTGCTCAAGGTCTTGCACCGCGGCCGCGGCTCGTTGTCGCGCGACGACAACTTCGACCGCTTCGTCGACGAGTTCAAGATGCTCTACGACCTCAACGATCTCGCGGTCGCTGAGATCTACGACTTCCGCGTCACGAGCCAGTACTGCTACATCGCGATGGAGTACTTTCCGCTCGGCCATCTCGGCGGCAGGCTGACCCAGCCGCTGCCGATCCCCGAGGCGTTGCGCTACACGGCCGAGATCGCGCACGCGCTGTCGATCATCCACACCGCGGGCATCGTTCATCGTGACCTGAAGCCCGGCAACGTCATGCTGCGCGACGACGGCAGCGTCGCGTTGATCGATTTCGGAATCTCGCACGGGCTGCGCCGCGAGGACGAGCTGGCTCAAGGCTTAGACTCGAGCCCCGCCTCGATCTCGGGCACGCCCTACTACATGAGTCCCGAGCAGGCGCGCGGCGAGCCGACCGACGAGCGCACCGACCTGTACGCGCTCGGCGTGATCCTCTACCAGATGCTCACCGGCGAGAAGCTCTACGTCGGCGACACGACGCAAGCGATCCTCGATCAGCACAGCCACGCGCCGCTGCCGAAGCTCGCGGCGCACTTGAGCGCCAATCAGCCGTTGCTCGACCGCCTGCTCGCGAAGGACGCTTCGTCGCGGCTCGCGAACGCGCGCGAGCTCATCGAAGAGATCGAGCGCATTCGGGCGACGGCGTCCGAGCACGACCAGCCGCAAGCGCTCGCGGGCTAGTCGTCGGCGCCGACGTTCTCGAAGTCGAACAGCGCGCGGTCCGCGAGATGCGACGCCGTGACGTTCTGCAAGCTGCGGAACAGCCGATCGGTGCGACCCGGATCTTCCTTCTCCCAGCTCGCGAGCATCGCCTTCACTTCACGGCGCTTCATATTGTCCTGCGAGCCGCAGAGCTTGCACGGAATGATCGGGAACTCGCGGCCGCGCGCGTAACGCGCGATGTCGCGCTCCGCGCAGTATGCGAGCGGACGGATCACGACATGCTTGCCGTCGTCACTCTTGAGCTTCGGCGGCATCGCCTTCAAGCGCCCGCCGAAGAACATGTTCAAGAACAGCGTCTCGACGATGTCGTCGCGGTGATGACCCAGCGCAATCTTCGTCGCTCCGACTTCGCTCGCGATCCGATACAGGATCCCGCGCCGCAACCGCGAGCAGAGACCGCACATCGTTTTGCCGGGCTCGATCACGCGCTTCACAATCGAGTAAGTGTCCTCCTCGACGATCCGATACGGCACGCCGACGCCATCGAGGTAGGCCGGCAGCACGTGCTCTGGGAATCCGGGCTGCTTCTGATCGAGGTTCACGGCAATCAGCTCGAAGCTGATCGGCGCGCGGCGCTTGAGGCTCAGCAGCATGTCGAGCAGCGTGTAGGAATCCTTGCCGCCGGAGAGGCACACCATCACGCGGTCGCCGTCGGCGATCATCCGATAGTCGCCGATCGCCTTGCCGACGAGCCCGCGCAGCTCTGCCTGCAGCTTCTTGAAGCGGCCCGACGCGCCGGCCGTGGGCTGCGCCGAAGCTATAGCCGGCGCGGGCTTCAAGGTCTCCGCAGCGGGCACGGCGCGCGGCAATTCGCTCGGTAACGTGGACATGGCGGCGCTCTCGAGTCTCCGATTCCGCGCGTCGCGGTTTCGCCGCGAAGGATAGCGCATTCCACATAACGCATCGTCGCCAGGTGGCGACGGCCGCGCGGGGTGTGAATCCTATCACTGAAGCGGTTCGGCCTTTTGCCTAGTGTTGGCGTACTCGATTACGTAAATCGGTTCACCATGAAGCGCACAGCCTTTGCGATCGTAGTAGCGCTGGCCGCTCTGGGGCTGCTGTTTTCTCTCGCTCTCGAGTCTCGCCCCCTGCCGGTCGAAGTGCACGTCGCTCAGTACACCATCGGTGCCGACCTCGAGCGCATGAACGATGACTTTCGTTCGCTCGTCACGACACTGAGCTCGTCGTGGACGGCGCTGCAGCCGCCCGGCGAAGGCGCACGCGCGTTGCTCACGCGCGTCGAGTCGCAGCCGCAGCAGCTCCCGCAAACGCTGTTCGAGATGCGCGGCAGCGGGAGCCAAGAAAATCGCCTCCGCAACTCGTTCGACACGTACACCGGCACGATCAACGACGCGGTCAAGCTCGCGACCGAGCTGCTCAACGATCAATCGGAGTACGCCGCGGCGGTCTCGTTCATCCGCGAATCGGGCGGTCGCGTAATTCAGCAGATGCGCGATCAGCATTTCGAGCGCACGGCTTCGGATACGTTTCAGCTCGTCGTCGGCACGCTCGATTTCGCCGGCTCGCGGCCGACGGTCCAAGAGGCCGAGCTGCGCCGCCTGCTCGTCGGGCTCGGCCGTGATCAGCGCGTCGACGGCATGCCGGCCGATGCGCTCCGGCTGCGCAACGCGATGGAGACCGTGGTCACGAAGCGCGACTCGATTCGCAGCAAGCTCGAGCAGCTCGCCGCGGCTCCGGTCGTCGTGAACGGCAAGAATCTCGGCTCGGCCGCGCAGGATCTCTACAAGGCGACGGTGGCGCGAGTCGACCAGGCTCGGCTCATGCTCGCCGTGTACGCGGTCGTGCTGCTGCTAGCCGTCGGCTTCGTCGCGTTCCGCTTGCACGGCAGCTATCGCGAGATCAACGGCGCGAACGACGAGCTCGCGAGGCTGAACGAGTCGCTCGAGCAGCGCGTCACCGAGCGCACGAACGAGCTCGCGGGCACGCTCACGGACCTCAAAGAATCGCAGGTGCAGCTAGTCCAGGCGGAGAAGATGTCGTCGCTCGGTCAGCTCGTCGCCGGCATCAGTCACGAGATCAACACGCCGCTCCTCTATCTCGCGAACAACGCGGAGCTGATCCAGGAGCGCGTCGGCGCTCATGCGGAGGTTCCTCACGACCTGCCTCGGCGCGTTCTCGATCAAAGCCGAAGACTTCCCCGATCGCGCGGAGTACCAGGCGCGGTTCGTCCACGCGCTCAAGGACGTGAAGCTGATGCTTCGCGACGACGACCTCGAGGCGAGCTTGGCCGAAGCGGAGGATCTCACGCGCGACAGCATCGCGGGTCTCGCCGAGCTCACCGAGATGGCGCAGAGCTTGAAGGACTTCAGCCGCCTCGATCGCGCGCCGATCGCGAATTTCGACGTCAACAACGGTCTCGACAAGACGCTGCTGATCGCCAAGAACATCGTCAAGCACAAGGCGACGGTTCGGAAGTTCTACGGCGAGATTCCGGAGATCCAGTGCTCGCCGTCGCAGATCAACCAGGTGTTCCTCAACATCATCACGAACGCCGCTCAGGCGATCGAGACTCAGGGCGAGATCGTGATCACGACACGGCTGCATGACGCGAATCGCGTCGCGATTCAGATCTCCGACACGGGCTGCGGCATTCCGGAAGAGAACCTGAGCAAGATTCGCGATCCGTTCTTCACGACCAAGGAAGTCGGCACGGGCACCGGCCTGGGACTCTCGATCGTCGACGAGATCATCCGCAGCCATCACGGCGAGCTGCTGGTCGAGTCGGAGGTCGGCAAGGGCTCGGTGTTCACGGTGGTGCTGCCGATCAAGCAGGCCGCGCACGCCCAGCCGGCGGAAACGGAAATGCCCGAGCGAGACGAGCATGCTCGCGGAGGCGGTGTAGCGGATGACGATGGCGGAGCAGCTGCCTGCAACTCCCGGCGAACGAGCGCGACTGCTGTTCGTCGACGACGAGCAGCGCGTGCTCAATTCGATGCGGATCATGTTCCGCCGCCAGTTCGACTTGTTCCTCGCCTCGCACGGCGCCGAGGCGCTCGACATCGTCAAGGACAAGAACATCGACGTGATCGTGGCCGATCACCGCATGCCGAGGATGACCGGCGTCGAGGTGCTTGAGCAAAGTGCGCACGATGTCGCCGCGCACGGTCCGCATTCTGCTCACCGGCTACGCCGATCTCGACGCCGTCGAAGGCTCGATCAACGACAGCGAGGTGTTCCGTTTCCTCACGAAGCCGTGCGCGCCGAAGCAGCTGCGCGAGACGATCGAGCTCGCGGCGAAGCTCGCGCGCGAGACGCCCGCGCCGGAGCCGAAGGCCGAGCTGTCGCCCGACGACACGCTCGAGATCATCATGGAGGCCGACACGGTTACGGAGGTCGGCGGCTCCGCAGAGCGCGCACGAGAGCTCCGCCACGCAGAGCCCCGGCGGCGAGCCTACGGCTCGACAGCACGGCTCGGATGCAGGCGCCGCAATTCGCACCTCAGACGGCATCGCTGCGACACCGCGACGCGGCCGAAGCTCGCGACGGCGGCCTCGGCATCGTCGTGTTCTCGAGCGACAGCGAAGTGATCGACACGGTCCAGCAAGCCGTGCGCGGCCGCCTGCCCGTCTACAACGCGGGCAACGTCGTGCACGTCGTCAAGATCTTGACCGAGCATCGTCCCGGCGTGCTCGTGACCGACGTGTCCGAGGACAAGGCCACGATCCAGTCGATGACCGCGCGCTTGAAGGAGCACCTGCCCGAGCTCGTGACCATCGCCGTCTCGCAGCACCGCGACGTGCTCGACATGGTTTGGCTCATCAATCACGGCCAGATCTTCCGCTTCCTGCGCAAGCCGCTTTCGGCCGGCCGTTGCGCGATCAGCCTCCAGGCTGCGCTTCAGCATCATCGGATGCTGTCTCAAGAACCCAGAGCTCGTGAAGCGCCACGAAGTGGACGCGACACCCGAGACCACGGGCGGCGTCGTCGACGGCGTGCTCGCGAAGCTCAAGAGCATCAAACGCCTTTGGGCATAAGCCATGACGCAAACGCAAAGACTCGGGCCGACAAGGCGACCTGCTTCTCTGCGTAGCGGGCGGGGTCGTCGCGGCCGTCGGCGTCACTTGGCTCGTGATCATGAAGCCGTGGGGATCGAGCGATGCTCCGACGCCGGCCGAGCAGCCCGCGCCGACGCAAGCGGTCGCGATGGCCGACGTGCCTCCCGCGCCCGAGCGACGACGCGCCGAGCGCGCCGTCGGC
Source organism: uncultured Gammaproteobacteria bacterium (assembly GCA_963841645.1). GTDB lineage: Bacteria > Pseudomonadota > Gammaproteobacteria > Steroidobacterales > Rariloculaceae > FEN-1219. The sequence continues at coordinate 61,114 of CAWJDS010000010.1, forward strand.
TACGCTCGACAATCCGCTGCGCATGGCCGATCTCGCTTTCCAGGCCGGCATGCTCGTCGAGCCCGAGGAGTACAGCGCGTGGACGCTGTACCGCGGCGTCGTCAAGGCGGAGCCGAGCAACGCTGACGCCGTGCAGGGCCTCAACAAGGTTGCCGACGAGCTCGTGCGCCGCGGCGAGACCGCGCTCGAGCAGGGCCGCTTCGACGACGCGCGCGCGGTCGTCGAGCGGATCCGCGCGGCGCTGCCCGCGCACGCCGGGCGCAAAAGCACTCGCCGAGAAGATCTGGCCCGCCGGGTCCGGACGCGCGGCCGTCGCCGAGTCCTCGTTCAAGCCCGAATTGCCGGTGCAGGCGCCGCCGCCGAAAGTTGCGCCCGTTCAAATCCAAGCAGGCGCCCGCCAAACCGGTCGTCGATCCGTGGTCGACCTGAATCAGAAGTTCGAGGACGCGATGACGGCGCGGCCGGTTGCTGACGCCGGTCGGACCAAAGCGCGAAGCACTACGTCGAGCGTCATGCTCGCCAAGCATCGCGAGCCACGATCTCACGCGAGCGTGCGCGCGATCGGTTGTCGCGCGAGTTCCTCGCGCGCTCGTCGCAGTCGCTCGATGCGCACGACACGGATGCCGCCGGCATCTGGATCGACGAGGCGGAGCACATCGGCGCGGATCCGACGGCCGTACGCACCGCGCGCACGCAGCTAATCGATCTGCAGATCGCTCTCGAGTCGGCGAAGCCGATCCCGGCCTCGGCGATGAAGGTCAAGTCCTACGCGAAGCCGGTCTATCCCCCTCGGGCGCTCGAGCGAGGCGTCGCAGGGCTGGGTCGATCTCGAGTTCACCGTCGAGCCCGACGGCTCGACGAGCCACGTCGACGGTGACCGACGCGTCGCACGACCAATACTTCCGGCGCGAGGCGGTGGCCGCTGTCGAGCAGTGGAAGTTCGAGCCGCGCGTCTTCATGAACCGCCCGATCGCGCAGCGCTCCTACACGCGCATTCGCTTCCGTCGCAGTAACCCCTGCCGCGCGGCGCCTTCCACGCTCGCGCTCCGTGGGCCGCCGGACGCCGCGCCGACGTCCATCGACTCGCCCGCCCTCTCGGCGCGGCTGGTCCGATTGGACATAACACCCGGCGATTCCGTTCGCGACTCGTTGCGATAAGATCAACGCAGAGTCTCACTCGAAGAAGACTGCGGAGAATCCCATGAACGCAGCGACATTTTCTTCGGCGGCGCTGGTGCTAGCGCTCGCATCGGCCGGCTCGATTGGCGCGCAGCCGTTGCGCTGCGATTGCACGAGCATCGTCGACACTTGCAGCGCGAACGTCGAGGCACACGGCAGCTACCTCGACGTCAAGACGAATGCGAAACAGTGCGCGCGCGTCGACTACTTCGTCGACGGTCAGCCGTTCGTATCGGTCGTCGGTGAACGGAGAAGACCGCCAGCGATTGGCTCGCGCGCACCTCGAGTCCGAAGATCATCGTGCAGAGCTGCCAGGTCTGCCGCGACAACGGCGAAGCCGCCGTGCCGCGGCTGCGGTCTTCCGCGGCGCCGGCACCGAGCGCCAGCAGCGCGGCCGCGCAACCCGCGAGCAAGGCGGGTGCAGATCCTGACAAGGGCGGTCTCGAGCCGCTGATCGCCGGCGTGCCGGTATATCCGGCGGATGCACGCCGGCGTCACGTCGAAGGCTACGTCGACGTCGAGTTCACGGTGAACCCGCTCGGCACGGTCGAGGGCGCGCACGTCACCGCGTCCCAGCCGAAAGGCACGTTCGACGCGGCCGCCGTCGCGGCCGTGTCGCGCTGGCGCTTCCCGGCCGAGCACAGCCGCGCACCGCAGACGCTCACGAAGCGCGTCGACTTCAAGCTCGACTCGCGCGACGCCACTGAATCGGCGCAGCGGCATCGCGTCGCTCGGCCCGCGCAATCAGTGCGTGCGCGAGGACGCCGTCTACAACTACGGCGATACGGTCGACGTCGGCTTGATCAATGCGTGCTCCGTCCCGCTCCTCGTGTTCGGCTGCGCGCACGGCACGGGCCGCTACGAGGGCCGTTGGCTCTGCAACGACTCCGAGCAGCGAAGGCAACGTGCTCGTGCCGGCAAACGACCGGCGACTCGGCACGCGCTTCGCGGCCGGGACCGGGAACGGCGTGCGTAGCTTCACGTACACCGACGGCTTCTCGGTGATTCGCGCGCCGAACTCCCAGTACTGGTGGATCGCGTGCACCGAGCAAGACTCGACGTGCATCGCAGACGCGCGTGACTGGGTGCGCTCCGTCGGTGGACAACCGGCGACCGTCGATCCTCGCGACCGGAGCCGGGCCGAGGTCGCGCGCTCGAACTAGCCGCGGTCAGCGCGCGTCGTTCGAGGACCGATCCCGAGCGTCTTTGCGCGACGCTTTGCGCGTCGCGTCGTCGCGATCGCGTCCCGCGTCCTCGCGCGTCGGCATCTTCGCTCGTCTTCGGCTCGTCAACGGTGGGCGCTGGCGCGGCCGGCGCCGGTGGCGCGGCGGTCGACGCCGCGGAGCTCGCCTCGACCGGTGCGGGCGCGCTCGAGCCCGCGACGACCGGCGCGGGCTGCAACACGTGCCGCACGGCCGGGGCTCCGACTTTGAGCCCCGTCAGCAGCACGGTGAGGATCGTGAGACCGAACGCCCCCAAGAACCCCGCAGCCGCTAGCCGCTGCGCAAGCGTGGGCGGCGGCGGCTTGGCTGCGTCGTTAGCCTTGCGGTCCGAATGCTCGCTCATGTTCGACTGCGTTCCACGTGTACGACGGCCAGCAGGAGGATCGGTTACGATGCCCCGAAAATCGGTACGCTCCATCATACCTCCCCGGCGGCGGCGCGCTCGACAAAGCAAGCGGGTCGGCGTCGCCGGCGAAAAGTGTCAACGCTTAGGGCCCCGGACGGCGAACCAACCGCAGATTTCACATGTCTCAAGCAGTTAGCGGGAAGGCGTCGTCGATGCGTAGGGCGATCTTAAGCTTAGGTTTAGCGGCGCTGCTCGCAGCTACGGCGCCGCACCCCGCTTCGGCGCGCGCGCTGCAGCAGGTGCTGCTCGGCGGCACGTTGCGAGTCGGCGTCGCGCTCTACGTACCATGGGCCGCACGCACGGCGAGCGGCGACTTGATCGGCTTCGAGGTCGACGTCGCGAAGCGCCTTGCCGCCGACATGGGCCTCAAAGTCGAGATCCTGACCTACGACATCGGTCGGCTGATCCCAGCGCTCGAGTCCGGAGAGATCGACGTGATCGCCGCGGGCCTCTCGATCAGGCCGGACCGCGCGCTGCACGTGAACTTCAGCCAACCGTACGCCGAGAGCGGACTCGCGCTCGCGGCCCAGAAGAAGAGCACGGCCGACGTAAAGAACCTCGCGGATCTCGACAACGCGCGCTACACGATCGCCGCGATCGGCGGCTCCGTCGCCGCCGAATTCATGGGTCAGTTTCTGCCGCACGCGAAGCTGCAAGCGTTCGAGAACGCGGACGCGGCGAGCGCCGCGCTGATCGGGGGCAAGGTCGACGGCTATCTCGAGGACGAGCCCGTGCCGACTTTCCTCGCGCTCGAGAATCCCGAGAAGATCGACGTGCCACTCGACCGCCCGCTGCTCGTGAGCAAAGCGGGCTTTGCGGTGAACAAAGGAGACCCCGACTTTCTCGCGTTCTTGAACTCGTGGATCGTAGCGCGCGAGGCCGACACGTGGCTGCCGACGACCACGAACTACTGGTTCAGGACGCTGCGTTGGAGGGATAGGCTCGATGCGCCGCGCGCGCCGCAGCGCTGAGCTCGCCGCGCGCGTAGGGCGCAGCGCGCTCGGCGCGGCCGTGCTGCTGCTCGCGCAGTCCGCGTTCGCGCAGTTGAAGGACGTGCCGCCGCCGCCGCGCCTCGATCCCGCCCCAACCGTGTTCACGATCAGTCCGAAGGATCTCTCGGACAAACCGAAGGATCCGAGCACGCTGACCGCCGTTCAGCTCGCTGCCACGGCCGCCCCGGCTCGGCCGCCGAACGCCGCGGTGCTCGCGCCGCGGACCGAAGGGCGCGGGAACACGACGTCGATCGACGAGATCGTCGTGATCGGCACGAGCTCGCGCTTGCCCGATCTCGGCAGCCGCTGGCGCGCGCGCCAACAAGCCGCCGAGGAGGACGCGCAGGGCAACGCGCATCTCACGGTGCTGCCGCTCTACGATCCCGAGCATCCGACCACGTTCGACAGCCAGCTCGCGCCGCCCGAGATGCAGCGGATGGGGTACATCGATCTCTTCCGCCTGCGCTTCGGCCACCGCACCGAAGCCCGCAGAGTAGCCCTGAGCGCCATGCAGCCGGCGCCGGTCGCCCACTACCCCACCTTCAAGCAGCTGCGTTACTTCGTCGCGCTCGCGGAGCACAAACACTTCGGCCGCGCGGCCGCGCAGTGTTTCGTGTCGCAGTCCGCGTTCAGCGTCGCGATCCAGGAGCTCGAGTCGCTGCTGCGCGCGAACCTCGTCGATCGCACCAACCGCCGCGTGACGATCACGGCGGTCGGCCAGGAGGTCGCCGTGCTCGCGCGACTCTGCCTGCGCGATCTCGCGGGGCTCGTCGAAGTCGCGCACGGCTCGAGCCGAGCGCTCGAAGGGCCGCTGCATCTCGGCGTGATTCCGACGATCGCGCCGTTTCTGCTGCCGCGCGTGCTGCCCGTGTTGCGTAAGACGTATCGGAACCTCAAGCTGTTCTTGCACGAGGACCTTACCGACGAGCTGCACCGGCACCTCACCGAGGGCACGCTCGACGCGATGCTGGTGGCGTTGCCATATGACCTCGCGGGGGTCGAGACGCTCGAGCTGTTCGACGACAAGTTCCTGCTCGCTGCGCGGGCGAGCACGTCGCTCGTCGACCCGAAGCACTATCGCTTCAACAGGCTGCACGCCGGCAGCGTGCTCCTGCTGCGTGAGGGACACTGTCTGCGCGAGCACGCGATCGACGCGTGCAAGTTGCGCGACGCTCGCAAGGCGAACCCCGTCTCGGCTTCGAGCCTGCTCACGCTGATCGAGATGGTCGACGCGGATCTCGGCATCACGTTCCTGCCCGAGATGGCGGTCGGCTCGGCGCTGCTGCAGGGCACTCAGGTCAAGACGTATCCGCTCGGGGACAAGAGCTATCGGACGATCGCGCTCGCGTGGCGGCGCGGCAGCACGCGCGCGCGCGAGTTCCGTGAGCTCGGCGAGTTCATCGCGAAGCACCGCGATGGCTGAGCGGCCGGCATCGCTCGCGAGACCGGTGGCTCGCAGCGGCAAGCGCAGCGCCGGGCGCCAGGCGGCCCTCGCGTTCCTCATCGCAACGGTGCCGCCGATCGGCGCCGCGCTCGCTCAGCCACCGACGGGCGCGGAGCGCGATGCGCTGCGCGCGGAAACCGCCGCCGATCACGCCGCGATGCTCGCCCGGCTCGGGATTCGCGAGCTGCGACCCGGTCCGAGCGGCGACGAGTCGAAGCCCGACCACGCGAACTACGACGAGGCTCTCGCCAACCCGTACCCGGTGCTGCCCGATCCGCTCACGCTCAAGAACGGCACGAAGGTCGCGACGGCCGACGCGTGGTGGAGCCGGCGGCGGCCCGAGATCGTCGAAGACTTCGAGCGCGAGGTCGTCGGTCGCGTGCCGGCGCATGTGCCGCGCATCTCCTGGGCGACGATCGCGACGCGCGAGTGGACGAGCGGCGGTCGCAAGGTCGTCGGCCGTCAGCTGGTCGGCACGGTCGACAACTCTGCGAACCCTGAGCTGTCGGTCGAGATCTGCATGACGCTCGTGCTGCCGGCCGAATCGAGCGGACCGGCGCCCGTGATGATCATGCTCGGAGCCGGAGCGCTGCCCGAGGTTGCCGGGCCCGAGCCCGCCGCGAGCGACGGCCGCGTGCCATGCAAGCGTGGACCGACTTTCGCACCGCGCCCAGCGGCGAACGCGCCGCCCGCCGATGCGCCGGCGACCGATCAGTTGATCGCGGCGGGGTGGGGCTTCGCGTCGCTGAGCCCGACGAGCGTGCAGACGGACAACGGCGCGGGACTCACGCGCGGGATCATCGGGCTCGTAAACAAAGGCGCGCGGCGCGCGCCCGACGACTGGGGCGCGCTCCGCGCATGGGCCTGGGGCGCTTCGCGGGGCCTCGATTTTCTCGCGACGCAGCCGGGCGTCGACGCTCGCCGCATCGGCGTCGAGGGCGTATCGCGCTACGGCAAAGCTGCGCTCATCGCGATGGCGTTCGATCAGCGCTTCGCGGTCGTGCTCGTCGGCTCCTCCGGCGAGGGCGGCGCGAAGCTGCATCGAAGGCGCTGGGGCGAGCAGGTCGAGAACCTCACCGCGAGCGGCGAGTACCACTGGATGGCGGGCAACTTCTTGAAGTACGGCGCAGCGGCGGCCGACTTCGGCTCGATGAATGCCGGCGACCTGCCGGTGGATGCGCACGAGCTGATCGCGCTCTGCGCGCCGCGGCCGACCTTCATCAGTTACGGCGTACCGGAGCAAGGCGACGCGAAATGGCTCGACCAGCGCGGCAGCTTCATGGCGGCGGTCGCGGCGCAGCCCGTGTTCCGGCTGGTCGGCGCGCGGGACCTCGGTGTCTCTGCCGACTACGCGAGCGCGAAGCCCCCCGCCGTGAACGTCGGGCTGCTCGACGGCGAGCTCGCGTGGCGGCAGCACGACGGTGGCCACACCGACGGGCCGAATTGGAAGTACTTCATCCCCTGGGCGGACCGGATGCTCGGCCGCTAACGGGCTCAGGTCGGCGCGGCGACCGGCGACGCCGCGAACCGACGCCGCGCGAGCACGAGCGCGATCGCGAACACGACGGCGGCCCCGAAGAACGCGGCGCCCGGCACGACGACCGGCGCCTGCTCCGACACGAAGAACGCGAATAGGCCGGTCCAGATCGGCGGACCCACGATCGACGTGAGGTTCATCATGCTCGAGAGCGCGCCCTGCAAGAGCCCCTGCTCGCTCGCGGGCACCGACCGCGACATCAACGCCTGCACGGCGGGTTGCGCGATCGTCCAGCCGAACACGGCCAGGACCATGACGGGGAAGACCATCCAGCCCCGCGGCACGATTCCGTAGAGCGTCACGGTAATCACACTCACCGTCAGCCCGAGCAGGATTGCACGGCGCTCGCCTATCCTCGGCACGATCACGCGCACGAGGCCGCCCTGACCGACCACGAACATCAGGCCGACCGCCGCGAGCGACCATCCCGTCTCGGTCGGACCCCAGTGGAAGCGGTACGACGTGAACAGCACCCACGTCATCTCGGCGACTCGATTCGCAAACGTCGCGAGCACGAAGATCGCCATGAGGCCGAGGACCGAGCGAGTAGCGGCCTACCTCTCGCAGCGCGCCGACGGGGTTCGCGAACTTCAGGTTCAGCGGTTTGCGGTTCTCGGGCGCGAGCGACTCCGGCAGCGCGAAGAACGCGAACGCGAAGTCGGCAAGGCTCAAGCACGCCGCGACGACGAACGGCAGCCGCAAGTCGACGCCGCCGAGCACTCCGCCGAGCGCCGGCCCCGTGATGAAGCCGAAGCCGAACGCGGCGCCGATCAGCCCGAAGCTCTGCGCGCGCTTCTCCGGCGGCGTGATGTCCGCGAGATAGGCGCCGGCAGCCGTGAACGTCGCGCCGAACGCGCCCGCGATCATCCGGCCGAGCGCAAACAGCCACAGCGACGGCGCGAACGCGAGCAGGACGTAGTTCACGCCCATGCCGGCGAGCGCGAGCAGGATCACCGGCCGTCGGCCGTAGCGATCCGACAGCACGCCGATCAGCGGCGCGCACAAGAACTGCATCGGCGAATACGCGGCCGCGAGGCCGCCGTAGATGTAAGACGCGAGCGAGATGTCGCCGCCCTCGAACTGCTCGATCAACCGCGGCAACACCGGGAACGCGAGCCCGATGCCGAGCATGTCGATGTAGACGACGGACAGGACGACGGCGAGCCGAACTTTCGGCGACATCCAGCAAATCTCGACGAACGGCGGAGCCAAGAATCGTACACCAGGCGAACCTGACACCCTCTGTCCCTGTCGCGCTCCCGCGACAGACTGCCGCCGCGACAAACCGTCGCAAACTGTGCGAAGATCGCGTCTCGTCGTTCCCGTACTACCCAACGAAGGTTGCGCCGCCCTCTCGGGTTCAACCGCAGGAGCCGCAGCGCGGGGGCGCCGGCACCCAAGTACAAGTACAGCGAGCGAAATGGCTCTCGAATATCGAACCATCAGCGGCTCGACGGGCTCCCCCGTCGAAGTCACGACGCGGGATGGCGTGCAGCACGCAGACCCCATACCCGTGCTCAGCCCAGACGACACGCTGCCGCCGACGCCGATTATCGATCTCGTCGCCGCGGCGGGTTTGCAGGTCCATGTGCTCGCGGCCGACGCGGCGGTGCGCGAAGGCGTGCGGCGGGCCTGCGGCGACCGTTATGCGTTCACGGTCGCAGACGACTGGAGCTCGCTGCTCGCCGCGATCGACGCTCGGCGCTGCGATATCGCGGTCATCGAAGCGTCGTTGCTCGGCGCGCGGCTCGAGAAGTGCATCACGGACCTCGGGCACAATGGTCGGCAGGCCGTGACGCTCGTCGCCGCCGACCGCAAGGAAGCGCAGCGCCTGATCGGCTTCCTGTCGGAGCGCAGGATCCATCGCCTGTTGATCAAGCCGCCCGCGGCCGGCATCACGCGCCTGCTGATCGAGTCCGCCGCGAACCGCTGTCTACAGCTGCGCAGCGCCGCCGTCGCGTCGCCACCCGTGCTCAGCGCACCAAAGAAAGCGGGCGCACGGATTCCGACTTGGCTGATCGCGGCCGGCGTCGCGGTGTTGTGCCTTGCCGTGGCGCTGGCCGTCGCGTCGTACCGCGTCGGTTCGAGCCGAAACGCGGGGGCCGCAGCCGACCAAGCCACGGCCGGCGCTGCAGCGCCGATCGACCGTTTCGCGGACTTGGTCGCGAGCGCCGAGCTTGCGTTCAGCCAGGGCCGCCTCGCCGATCCGCCGGGGGACAACGCGCTCGACTACTACCTCAATGTGCTCGCGGCCGAGCCCACGCACGAGAAGGCACGCGACGGCCTCGCTTCCGTCGTAGACGCGCTGTTCGCGCAGGCCGAGAACGCGCTGCTCATGGGCTCGCTAGACGCCGCAGCGACCTCGCTCGATGCAATCCGGAAAACGGCGCCGACGAGCGGCCGGCTCGCGTTTCTCGACGCGGCGCTCGCGCGCTCGCGCGCGGACGCCGCGAAGCCCGCGGCCCGCGGCAACGACAAAGCGGCCTCCGCCGCGCCCGCCGCGACCGCCGACTCCCCTGCCGCGCAGGCCGAGCTCGAGAAGGCGCTCGACACCGCCAACACCCGCCTGCGCCGCGGCGAGCTGCTCGAGCCCGCGGGCGACGGCGCGTTGCGTAACCTCGATCGGGCTACGCAGCTCGCCGCCAACGATCCGCGCGTCGTCCGGCTCCGCGGCGAGCTCACGGCCGCCTTGATCGCTTCGGCGCGCACCGCTCTCGACGCCGGCGATTTGACTTCCGGCGTTCGGCTCGCCGACGCCGCGCGCACGCTTGGAGCCGACGGCGGGGCCATGTCCGTGCTCGATCAGAAGATCGCGGCCGCGCGCGTCACGCAGCAGACCCAGCGTCTAGCGCCGCAGGTCGCGAAGGCTCGCGCGCGCATTCAGACCGGCGCTCTCACCGCACCGCCCGAAGACAACGCGTTGTCGATCCTGACAGCCGTCGAGCGAGATGCGCCGCAGACGGTAGGGCTCGGCGATGCGTTCGACGCGCTCGTCGGCGCGCTCGCGAGCAGCGTGCGCTCGGCGGTCGCTCGCGCCGACTGGCCGGCGGCCGAAAGCGATGTCGCGGCACTCGTCGCCACTGGGTCATGCACCGGCGCTCGCGAGCTCGCTCGCACGCGACATGGCGACGGCGAGGGCTCAGGAGGAATATCTCGCTACGGCTGCGCCCGCGAGCGAGCTCACGCTCGTGAGCTTCGTGACGGCCGTCTACCCGGCCGACGCGCAGATTCGGCAAGTCGAGGGCTGGGTCGAGGTCGAGTACGTGGTCGATCGAGCCGGGCTGCCGCGCGACCTCAGAGTGCGGCAGGCGAGCCCGCCGGGGCGCTTCGAGCAATCCGCGCTCGCGGCCGTCGCGAAGTACCGGTACGAGCCGTTCACGCAGCGACGGGCAGATCTACGAACGGCGCGTCTATCTGCGTCTTCGCTTCAGCCTGAAGTAGACCGAAGCAGCCCGCGCGTCAGGTCGCGGGCTTCGTCGACGGCAGCTCGCCCGCAGCGTCCGCGTGACCTTGGCCGACGGGTGCGTCGGCGTGCGTGGCGCGTCGGAAGAGTCGTCGCGAGCCACTGCTGGAAGTCGTCGAACACCGTGAACGTCGCGGGCACGATGAACAGGCTCATCACGGTCGACACGATGATGCCGCCGATCACCGCGACGCCCATCGGCGCGCGGAAGCTCGGGTCGCCGGCCCAGCCCAAAGCGACCGGCATCATGCCGGCGCCCATCGCGATCGTCGTCATGACGATCGGCCGCGCACGCTTCGAGCACGAGTCGATCAACGCGTCGAACCGCGACAGGCCTTGGTCGCGCTGCGCCATGATCGCGTACTCGACGATCAGGATGGAGTTCTTGGTCACGATGCCCATGAGCATCAGGAGCCCGATCAGCGAGTTGATCGCGAGCGCGTAGCCGCGAAATCAGCAGCGCGACGATCGCACCCGCGGCCGACGGCGGCAGCGCGGTCAGGATCGTGACCGGCTGGATGAACTTGTGGAACAGCATCACGAGCACGGCGTAGATGCGACGCGACGCCGATCGCCCATCGCAAGCGCGAACTGGGTGAAGATCTCCGTGATCCAGCGCGCGTTGCCGGTGCGCAGCGAGCGCACGCCCTCGGGCAGCGTTCTTCATCGACGGCAGGTTGTCGACGGCCTTGAGCGCGTCGCCGAGCGCGACACCGTCAAGCGTCGCGTTCAGCGTGATGTTGCGGCTGCGGTCGATACGCGTGATCTCGCGCCGGCCCCGACGCCGAGCGAGACGTCGGCGACGTTCATCAGCGGCACCGGACCGCAGGCGCCCGGGTACGGCGAGCAGCTTGATGCGCTCGAGGTTCGTGCGCGACTTGTCGTTGAGCCGCACGCGGATCGGGATCTGGCGGTTGTCGAGATTGAACTTCGCAGAGGCCCGTGTCGACGTCGCCGCTGGTCGCGATGCGCGTCACGAGGCTCAGCGTCTCGGTCGTGACGCCGAGGTCGGCCGCGCGGTCGGCGAGCGGCCGGATCACGATCTCGGGCTGCTGCAGCGAGGCGCTGCTCGTGATCGTGCCGAGCCCCGGCAGCTGCCGCATCTCGCGCTCGACGTTCGCCGCGGCGCGCGCGAGCGCGCCCGAGTCGTCGCCCGAGAGCGTGATGCCCATCCGGTCGGCGTCGCTGCCGTCGAATTGGATTCGCGCGCCCGGAATGTCGCGCAGGAGCTCCGTGACGCTCGCGCTCGAAGGCCTGCTGCGCGCCGCGAGTGCCCGTCTTGTTCTCGATCGTGATCGTGAGATTCGCGCGCCGCACGGTGCCGGCGGAGCCGCCCCCTCCGAATCCGCTGCTACGGCCCTGCGTGCCGATCGCGGTGTAGCAGCTGCTCGAAGTCGGGCAGCGTCGCGAGCCGCTTGCGCACGGTCTCGGCGACGGCGACCGTGTCCTCGAGCGAGGAGCCCGGCGCGAGCTCGACCGTGAGCCGCGTGAAGCCGTTGTCGCCGGCCGGCGAGAAGCCCGTCGGCAGCAGCGGGAACAGCGCGAGCATGCTGCCGATCGACGACCGTCGCGACGCCGAGCGTCTTCCAGCGGTTCGCGAGGCACCAGCGAACGCGCCCGAGGTACCACGTCATGATCCGACGGCGTCGCTTCACGACGCTCCTCGTGCGGCTTCAAGCATGTACGCGGCCATCATCGGCGTGAGCGTCCGCGCGACGAGCAGCGAGAACAGCACGGCGACCGTGACGGTGAAGCCGAACGGCCGGAAGAACTCGCCCGCGATGCCGCCCATGAACGCGACCGGGATGAACACGGCGCAGATCGTGAGCGTCGTCGCGACGACCGCGAGACCGATCTCGATCGCGGCGTCCATCGCGGCCTCGCGCGGCTTCTTGCCGTTGCGCAGGTGCCGCACGATGTTCTCGACCTCGACGATCGCGTCGTCGACGAGGATGCCGACGACGAGCGTCAGCGCGAGCAGCGTCAGGATGTTCAAGCGTGAAGCCGAGCACCCAGATAGCCCAGAACGTCGGGATGATCGACAGCGGCAACGCGAGCGCGGACACGAGCGTCGCGCGCCAGTCGCGCAGGAACAGCCAGACGACGAAGATCGCGAGGATCGCGCCCTCGACCAGCATCTCCATCGACGAGTCGTACGACGTCTGAATGTAGCCGACGGTCGAGCTCGCCTCGGCGAACTTGACGTGCGGGTAGTCCTTCGCGAGCTGGTCGACGACCTTGCGCGCGTCCTTCGCGACGTCGAGCGCGCTCGCGCCCCAGGCGCGCACGATCTCGAAAGCCGATGACGGGCTTGCCGTTCAAGAGCGCGATCGCGCGCTGCTCGCTCGCCTGGTCGCGCACGTCGGCGATCGTGTCGAGCCGCACGCTGCGGCCGTCGGGCAGGGAGATCGGCAGGCCGGCGAGGTCGTAAACCGACGTGATGATGCCGGTCGTGCGCACCGTTTGCTCGAGGCCGCCGAGGCGCGCCTCGCCGCCCGGGTACTCGGCCTGGATCCTGCGCAGCTGGCGGGACACGTCGCTCGCGGTCGCCCCGAGCGCCGCCATGCGGTCGGGGTCGAGGTCGACGCGGATCTCGCGATCCACTCCGCCGACTCGCGTGACTCGGCCCATGCCTTGACCGAGCTCAGCTCGCGCGACACGACGAGGTCGACGAACCACGACAGCTCGGTGTCGGACATCGTGTCGGACGCGACGCTCCAGGTGACGAGCGAGCCGCCGGCCGTCGTCGTGCGCGACACGATCGGCTCGTTCGCGTCGGGGGGCAGGTCGCTGCGGATGCGGGTCACCGCGTCGCGCACGTCGTCGAGCGCGCGGCTCAGGTCCGTGCCGAACGCGAATTCGATGCTCGTCGTCGACGCGCCCTCGTCGACCGTCGAGGTCATCTGCTCGATGCCCGAGATCGTCGCGACCGCGTCCTCGACCTTGCGCGTGATCTCGGACTCCATCTGCGTCGGCGCGACGCCCGGATACGTGATCGTGACGATCACGGCCGGGAACTCGATGTCGGGCCGATCCTGGACGCCGAGCTTCGGGAAGCTGATCAGGCCCGCGATCGTGAGCCCGATGAACAGGATGATGACCGGCACAGGATTGCGAATCGACCAGGTGACGAAGTTCATGAGCCGGCCTCCGAGCTCACGTCGACGAGGTCGCCGTCCTTCAAGAAGCCGGCGCCCTTGCCGACCACCATGTCGCCCGCCTCGAGGCCGTTCGACGACTTCGATCTCGGAGTCGTGCACGCCGCCGGTCTCGACGCGGCGCCGCTCGACCGTATTGTCGTGCTTGAGCACGAACACGTAGCTGTAGCCGTCGGCGCTCACGACGCTCTGGAGCGGAACCGTGAATGCCATTGCGCGCGAGATCTCGATCTCGCCGCGCGCGAACATGCCGGGACGCAGCCGCTCGTTCGGCGGCAGGTCGACGTAGATGAGGCCGGTGCGGTTACCGGCCTGGATCGTCGGCGCGACCACGCGGATCGTGCCCGTGACGACGGCGCCGTCGGCCGTCGAGATCGAGACGGGCTAGCCCAGGCTTGAGCTCGGAGAGCCGCGCCTCGGGCACCTCGCCGCGCCATTCGATGCGGCCGTTGCGCAGGAGGCGCAGCATTTCGGAGCCGGCTTGCGCGATCTGGCCCACCGTGACGGTGCGCGCGGTGATCACGCCGTCGTCGGGCGCCGTCACGTTCGTGAACTTGAGGCGCAACTGCGACGTGTCGACGTCGGCCTTCGCGGATTCCACGCCCGCGCGCGACACGAGCGCGGCCGACTTGAGCTTGTCGTAGTCGGCCTGCGAGATCAGATTCATGCTCTTGAGCGAATCGCCGCGCTCGAGCGCGGCCGCGTCGTGACGAGCTGCGCCTCGCGCTGCGCGAACGTCGCTCTGCTTCGTCGCGACCTCGGCGTCGAGCAGCGCTGTCGACAGCTCGACGAGCGTCTGGCCGCGCTTCACGCGATCGCCGACGTCGACCTTGACCTCGGCGACGCGATAGCCGCCGACCTCGGGCGCGATGATCACTTCCTGCCACGCGAAGACCGAGCCATTGATCGAGATCGTGCGCTGCGACTTCGAGCAGGGCGCAGCTCGGCCGCGGTCACCGTGAGCACGGCCTCGCGCGAGCCACCCGCTGCCGGAGCGGAACGTTGCGCATGGCGATCGGACGGACGGCCGTTCAGCGCGACGATGACGCCGCCCGCGACGAGCACGGCGCCGAGCGCGACCAACCACCGTGGCCGCAAAATGCCGGAACCAAACCTCATGGGACGTCGTCCTTGCAAAGTATCAGCTTGCTGATATGATATCAGCTATCTGATAACTCGCAATCCTGACATGCCCAAGAAACCTGAAGCTTATGGCAGCTGGCTCAAGCTCGACAAACCCGAGCACATCGTCGGGTTCCTGCTGAAGTCGCTGCACCACACCCTGCGCCAGATCGATGGACGAGGCCATGCGCAAGAAGGGCGTCGATCTTTCGTTCGCACATTTCGGCGCTCTGTTCGGCATCTACGGCGAACCCGGCATCACGGGCGCGAAGCTGGCACGGCGCGCGATGGTATCGGCGCAGACCATGAATTCCGCGCTCCGGCGCCTCGAGGCGGACGGCCGGATCGAGCGCCGCCCGCATCCCGACAGCCGCCGTGCCGACAGCTGGACGATGACCGACGACGGGCCTCGAGCTGCTCGAGCACGCGCGCACCGTCGGCGCCGCGATCTTCGAGCGAATGCTCGCGCCGCTCGACCGCGCAGAAACCGCGGCGCTCGAGAGCGGCTTGAGGCGCTGCATCGCGGCGCTGGAAGGCGACGACGAAGACGCCGCGCCGGCACGCGACTTGATCGCCGCGCCGACACCGCGCCGCAGCACCAAGCGCACGCCGCGGCAGCCCGAAGCCGGCTAGCGCGCACGACTCAACCGAACAGCCGCAGCATCCTCTTCCCGCCGACGCAGCCGCTTCGATCCAATCTCGCGGCCGCCTTTGCCGCACTGAATTCCGGCGCGCACTCGCGCGCTCGCCAAGCTTCGGCGACGAGTGCTACTGTGCCGCAGCCAGCACTCGAGCTCCGGGGGATTGCGCGTGGACATTCGCGAGGTCATCGACAACGGACCGTTCACGCGCTTGCAGCTCCGCGCGGTCTCGCTGTGCTTCTTCCTGAACGTGCTCGACGGGGTCGACGTCGGGTCGATCTCGTTCGCGGGGCCGGTGCTATCGAGCCAATGGGGCATCGACGCGAAGACGTTCGGCCTCGTGGCGTCCGCGGCGCTCGCGGGAATGATGGTGGGCTCGATGCTGATCGCTCCGTTCGGCGACGCGGTCGGCCGGCGCAAGCTGCTCACGCTCTCCCTCACCTTGATCGCGATCGGGATGCTCGGCGTGATCTTCGCGGGCTCGCTGCCGACTCTGCTCGCGCTGCGCTTCGTGACGGGCCTCGGGCTCGGCGGCGTCGTGCCGACGATGGCTACGTTCGCGGCCGAGCTGTCGCCGCTCCGGAGCCGAGCGTTCGCGGTGACCGCGGTGTCGTCCGGCTACTCGCTCGGCTCCGCGCTCACGGGGCTCGCGGCGCTCTGGATGGTGCCGCACTGGGGCTGGCAGTCGCTGTTCACGCTCGGCGGGATCCTCACCGTGATCGCACTGCCGCTCGTGCTGCTATTCCTGCCCGAATCGCTCGAGTTCCTGCTCGGCAAGCAGCCGCCGCGCGCGCTCGAGCGCATCAACTCGACGCTGACCGCGCTGCATCAACCGGAGCTCGCGGCCCTCCCTCCCAAGGCGGCCGCCGACACGCGGCCCCGCCTCGAGCAAGTCATCGCGGCGCTCCTCGGTCTGCTCGCTCCGCGCTACTTGCGAGCGACTCTGTTGCTCTGGCTCGCGTTCCCGATGTCGCTGCTGACGCTCTACTTCCTACAGAGCTGGGTGCCGCAGCTCACGGCGAACGCCGGCCTGCCGACTTCGCTCGCGTTCTTGTCCGGCACCATCCTGAATCTCGGCTTGTTCGTCGGTAACGCGTCCGTCGGCTGGTTCGGCGATCGATTCGGGCTGCGCCGCTCGATCGCGACGTATCTCGGCGCAGGCGCGATCGTCCTCCTGTGCTTCTCCTATCTGCAGGGCACCGCGCCGATGCTGATCGGCCTCGGCACGGTGGGCGTCATGCAAGGCGGCTTCTTGGGGCTCTATGCCGTCGGCGCGAAGATCTATCCCGCGGCGAATCGCGTCACGGGCATCGGCTGGGCCGCCGGGCTCGGGCGACTCGGCGCCGTCCTCGGCCCGTGGATCGCCGGCTACCTCGTTGCGTTCGGCCTCGGAATGACGGGGACCTTCTTCCTGTTCGCGCTGCCACTTGCGATTGCGGCGCTCGCGGTCGCGGCGATGCGCTCGCCCGAGCTCGGCGCGCCGGAGCGCGTCAGCGCCGCCAGAACGCCGGCGTCAGCAGCACGAGGAACGTGAAGATCTCGAGGCGCCCGATCAGCATCGCGAACGCGAACACGATCTTGCCGTGCGCGCCGAGCGTCGCGAACGTGGCCGCGTCGCTGCCGAGGCCGAGGCCCGTGTTGTTGATGGTCGTCGCGACGGCGCCGAACGCGGTCGACTGATCCATGCCGTCCATCATCGCGATGATCATGAAACCGGCGAACACCGCGACGTAGAGCACGAGGAAGCCGCCGACGCTCTCGACGACCGAGTCCGGCACGACTTGCCCATCGACCTTGATCCGCCGCACGGCCTGCGGATGAATCAGCTTGTGGATGTGCACGCCGGCCTGCTTGCCGAGCACGAGGAAGCGCACGATCTTGAGCCCGCCCGAGGTCGAGCCCGCGCAGCCGCCGACGAAGCTCAGGAAGATCATCAGCGCCGGTAGCGCAAGCGGCCAAACGGAGAAATCGGCGATCGAGTAGCCGGTCGTCGTGAGGACGCTCGCGACCTCGAACAGACCATAGCGCAGCGATTCGATGACGGTGTCATAGGTCCGCGTGCTCGCGAGCACGACCGTCGCAGCCGCCGTCGCACAGATCACGGTAATGACGAAAGCGCGCGTCTGCGTGTCCTGTCCGTAGCGATGCAGTTGGAACGTGCGCCACGCGACGAAGTGCGCGTTGAAGCTGATGCCGCCGATCAGCATGAACACGATCGGCGACTGCCTCGATCGCAGGGCTGTCGAAGAACGCGAGGTTCGCGTCGTGCGTCGAGTAGCCTCCGGTCGACAACGTGCTGAAGCTATGCGCGACCGCGTCGAACGCGCGCATGCCCGCGAGCCAGAAGGCGAGCGCACAGAGAGCGGTGAGCAGGACGTAGAGGCCGCAAACGTTGCGCGCCGTGCGAGTGATCCGCGGGGTCAACCGCTCGTCCTTGAACGGTCCCGGCGTCTCGGCCTTGTACAGCTGCATGCCGCCGATGCCGAGCATCGGCAGGAGCGCGATCGCGAGCACGATCACGCCGAGGCCGCCGAGCCATTGGATCTCCTGACGATAGAACAGGATCGACGGCGGCAGTCTGTCGAGGCCGACGAGCACGCTCGCCGCCGTGGTCGTGTAGCCCGCCGCGGACTCGAAGAACGCGTCCGCGAAGCTCACACCGAGCGAGAGCATGAACGGCACGGCACCGAGCGCGCTCATCGCAGTCCACATCACGCCGACGATCAGGAACCCGTCGCGACTGCGCACGTTGACGTGCTTGCGGCGGAACGGCAGCCAGAAGAGCGAGTCCCGCGAGCAGCGCGATGCTGCCCGCGGCGGCGAATCGACCGGATTCGCCGTCGCGCGTAGTAGCAGCGAGATGCCGATCGGGGGCAGCAGCGTCGCGCAGAACAGAACGCAAAGCACGCCGAGCGTGCGGCAGATCACGCCGAGCCGCACCGGAGCCTGTCGACCTCTCGGAGCCGAACCGGGCGCTCGCGCTCCGCGCGCGGGATCGGGTGCGAGCGCGCGCGGTGCGCCCGCGGCGGAGTCCGTCGCAGGCGCGCCGCTTTTGAGGCTCGCGCTCAAGACATGCAGAACGCGTTCAGCTTGTTGCCGTCGAGATCGCGGAAGTAGGCAACGTAGAAGTTGCCCCAGCGCGTGCCGGGCGGACCTTCGTCCTTCCCGCCGAGCTTCATGGCCTTGTCGTAGACCGCCTTGACCTTCTCGGGCGAATCGCACATCAGCGCAACCATGTTGCCGTTGCCGACCGTCGCGGCCTTACCGTCAAACGGCTTGATCACGCCGATACCCGGGCGAGTGCTCGCCGGCGGACCATGAGATGAAGCGCTCCGTCTCCATTTGGCGTTTGCCGCCGACCTCGGCGAGCAACGCGTCATAGAATTTCCCGGCGCGTGCCATGTCGTTCGTGCCGACTGTTACGTACCCGATCATTTTCCTGTTCTCCTTAGCGGGGTTCGAGGGGCGCCAATTATGCCTCGCGCTGCGAGACGAATGGAGCGGCGCTCGACCGCTACCCCAACCTTCTTCCGCCGCCTCGTCGAGCGGCCATCCAACCCGCCCCGGCCCGCGTGCTATGCTGCCGGCCGGTCCGATCGGGGCGCTCCGCGTCGACGAGCGGAGCGACGACAACAACGCCAGCTGGCGGACCGAAACTCTGCCCATTTCTTCAACGCCAACCGATGAAGGTGCTTTCGTGTCCGCGCAACTGAGTGATTTCGCCCGTTCCCTGACGGTCGAAACCGCGTTCACCGTGCTCGCCATGGCGAGAACGCTCAAAGCGGCGGGCAAGGACGTCGTCGAGCTCGAGATCGGCGACAGCCCGTTCGCCAGCACCGCCGCCGCGCGCGCGGCCGGCATCGACGCGATCGAGAACAACCAGACGCACTACTGCCCGTCGCCCGGGCTTCCCGGAGTTCCGCGAGGCCGCCGCCGAGTTCGTGCGCGACCGGAGTTCGGCATCCCGGCCGAGGCCGAGAACATCGTCGTCGGCCCGGGCGCGAAGGTCTTCGAGCAGTTCTTCTGCGAGGCGTTCCTCGACCCCGGCGACGGCGTGCTCGTCTTCAGCCCGCACTTCCCGACCTACGTGCCGAACATCGAGCGCCGCGGCGCGCGCGCCGTGCTCGCGCCGCTGCGCCAGGCGAACGAGTTCCGGCCCGACCTCGCCGACGTCGAGCGCTTCCTCGCCGACGACGCCGTCGCCGCGCGCGATCTTCCTCAACTCGCCGCACAACCCGACCGGCGGCGTCGCGACGGCGCGAGGACCTGCAGCGACATCGCCGACCTCGTCCGCGGCACGCGACGTCGCGGTCTTCAGCGACGAGCCCTACTGCCACATGGTCTGGAAGGGCCGGCACCACTCGCTCCTGGCCAGCCGGGCATGCTCGACGCAGTGCGGTCGCCGCCTACACCTTCAGCAAGTCGTACAGCATGAGCGGCTGGCGGCTCGGCTTCGCGGTGGCCTCGGCCGAGATCGCCGACGCGATCGGCAAGATGATCAACACGACGCTGTCGTGCACGCCGCCGATCGTGCAGCTGGCCGGCACGGCCGCGCTCAAGCACGATCGGACCGAGCGCGACGACGTCGATGCTGAAGTTCCGCGAGAAGGTCGAGCTGCTGACCGCGGGCCTGAACCGGATCGACGGCTTCCAGCGCGCTCGACCCGCCGGCGACGTTCTACGTCTTCCCGAACGTCGCGCGCGATCTGCAACCGGCTCGGCATCACCTCCCACGGCCTGGCGCTGTACCTGCTCGAAGGGGCCGACGACAGCTTCGGCGTCGCGTGCCTCGGCGGCGAGTGCTTCGGCGACGCCGGCGCCGGCTTCCTGCGCTTCAGCTGCGCCGAGCCGAACGATCGGCTCAAGCAGGCGCTGCGAATTCATTCCGACGGCTATCTCGAGCCGCGACCGAGTCGAGTCTTGGCTCGCCAAGAATCCGCAGTACCGCCTCGCGCACCCGTATCCGACCGATTGATCGGTCTCGTCGACACGCGACGCGTCGCGATCGACGATCTCACTGCGGGTTCGAACCCGCAGCCGCCCGTTCGCGCGCACGACCGGCCCGCAACGCGTTCGGCAGCGCTAGGTTGCCCTCGTGGCACGCGTACTCGAACATCTGGTAGTGCGGGTCGCGATTCAGCGGCAGCGCCACCGTCCACGATTGCGTGTAGACCTTAGGGTCGGTAATCGTGACCGAGTAGTTGATCGTGCTCGCGTCGACGCGAGTGAAGCGCTCGACGAGGTGCAACTGTTCGCTTTGCGGGATGCCGCGTATGCGACCGGTCGCCGCGCTCGTCGCGATCGAGCCCTTGTCGTTGAAGTTCGTCGTCTCGACGACCAAGCGTGTTGCCCTCGAAGCGGCCGCGGGAATCGCCGTTCCATTGGCGGATGTTGCTGCCGAGGTGCGGCCGCCCGTCCAGCGGAATGATCCGCGTGTCGTGAATCATTTCGGATGCGATCACGACATAGCCCGGGATCTGGATGATCTGGTACGCATTGTTGTAGCCCGCCGGGAACATCCCGGCCGGCACGCCGCGCGTGATGCAGCGTACCCACGGCGTCTCGTACCACGGCGCGTCCTCGAGATGCGCAAGATCGAAGTCGCGTTTGTCCTCAGCCCACTTCATGACCGGCACACGGCCATCGGGCGGATCGACCACCATCGAGCGGCGCTTCGGGCTCATCGGACTGTCGTGATCGGTCCAGTGCGACGGTGGATTCACGTCCGACTGCGCAAGCGACGTATCGGCCTCGAACGGCGTGCCGTCGAAGTTGACCCACGTGCCCTGAAGATCGGGCTGGCCGTCGGGCGTACGCGTGGGCTTCCAGGCGGCGGCTTTGTCCGCCGACGGTTGCGCGGCAGCGCCACCGAGCGCCAACAACCCCAGAAACATCAGCGCCGGCTTGATCATTCCCCACCCCCGCACGAGAGGATACGGTCCCTCGGTTCCACACTCCATCGGGGCGACTCTTCTCATGCCCCTTCGCTACGCCCGCGCGGTCCCGCGGATAGCGCATGACTGCGGCGCAGCGTCCGTTTTCGATACTTCGTCACGCCTTCGGACGCGACCGTGTGACGAGCTTCACGGGAACGTGCCAAAATTGGGTAGATACTGCAACCAAGTTTCGGAGTTCTTTGCTCCCTGACGGTTTCTACTTGTAAAGCGCCCGGCCAACGGCCCGGCGCTTTTTTTTCGCTCAAGCGCGCGCGGGGCGGTGTCCGTAGAGCCCGTAGAACACGATATAGAGATAGCAGACGACGGGCACGAAGAACGAATTCAGGATCCCGACGTGGTCGGCGAAGTAACCCTGGATCACCGGTACGAGCGCACCGCCGACGATCGCCATGCAGAGCAAACCCGAGCCTTCGCCCGTGTGCCGGCCGAGGCCGACGAGCGCGAGCGCGAAGATCGTCGGGAACATGATCGAGTTGCAGAGTCCGATCGCGAGCACGCTCCACATCGCCGTGTGTCCGGCGCTCGCGACGGCGACGAGCAGCAGCACGACGGCCGCGGTGGCGTTGAACGCGAGCACCCGGCCCGGCTTCAAGTAGACCATTGCGAGCGCGCCGACGAAGCGGCCCACCATCGCGCCGCCCCAGTAATACGACAGATGCTGTCCCGCGGCTTGCTGCGGCAGCCCCGCCGACCGACGGATCCATCATGAAGTTCACGAGCAGGCTGCCGATCGCGACCTCGCCGCCGACGTAGACGAAGATCGCGACGACGCCGAGCACGAGATGTCGATGGCTCCAGACCGGCGTCTCGCGCGTGCTGTCCTTCGAAGCCAAGGCGGGCTCGCTTGCGCCGACGGCAGGCAGGCGTAGCACGGAGAACAGCATCGCGATGATGAACAGCGCGGCCGCCAGCGCGAGGTACGGCGTCTGCACGAGCGCCGCCTCGGCCGCCGGCGCCGCGCCCGCGCCGGGCGCGCTCGGCGCGGGCGCCGCGAGGATCAGGGTCGCGCCGACGTATGGCCCGATCGTCGTGCCAAGCGAGTTGAAGGCCTGCGTGAGCGTGAGCCGGCTAGACGCCGTGCGCGCCGGGCCGAGGATCGTGACGTACGGATTCGCCGCCACCTGCAACAGCGTGATTCCCGACGCGAGCACGAACAGCGCGCCGAGGAACAGCACATAGGAGCGCAGCGGCCGCCGCAGGATAAAACGCGACGCAGCCGACGGCCGCGACGAGCAGCCCCACGATGATGCCGCGCTTGTAGCCGATCCGCTCGACGAGCCAGCCCGAAGGCATCGACATCACGAAGTACGCGCCGAAGAACGCGAGCTGAATCAGCGTGGCCTCGGTGTAGTTCAGCGTGAAGGCCGCTTTGAGATGCGGGATCAGGATGTCGTTCAGCGAGGTAATCAAACCCCACATGAAGAACAACGACGTGAGCGCCGACGAGCGGCGCGAGATACGAGCGCTCGCGGGCCGCCGCGTCCGGGACGGGCACCGCCTCCGTCACGTGCTAGACCGCTTGCGCCTGACGCTGCCCGCGCGCCGCGAGCCCGCGGCCGATCGCCGCGAGCACGGCCTGGAGCGAAGCGAGCGACGTATCTTCGTCGATGCAGCACGCGGATGCTTGTTGACCGCCGGCCTCGATCGTCACGGACGCGAGCGCCTTCGCTTCGGTGCCCGGCGACATCGCGTGCTCGTCGAACTCGACCACCGCAATCGCGACACCGAAGCGCCGGCTCACCGCGTCGACGAGCGCTTCGATCAGGCCCTGCCCTTCGCCGGTGAGCTGTAGCTCCGCGCCGTTGGCGGCGAGGCGGAAGCGGCCATGGGTGCGCTGCGTCGCGGAGTGCAGGTCGTAGCCGAGCAACTGCCAGCCGTCCGGCACGGCTAAGAATTCGCTCTCGAACAGCGAGAGGATTTGCCGCGACGAGATCTCCTCGCCGGTCGCATCCGCCTTCGCCTGCACGACGCGGCTCACAGCGGGGTGCAGCCACTTCGGCAGCGTGATGCCGTGGTCGCGCTCGAGCACGAGCGCCACTCCGCCCTTGCCGGATTGGCTGTTGATGCGCACGACCTCCTCGTAGCGGCGGCCGAGATCCTTCGGATCGATCGGCAGGTACGCGACGGTCCAATGCGGCAGCGCATGCTCGCGGTGAAACGCGAGCGACTTGCGGATCGCGTCTTGGTGACTGCCCGAGAACGCCGCGTAAACGAGATCGCCGGCCCAAGGATGCCGCGGATGCACCGGCATGTCGGTGCAGCGCTTGTAGACCTCGATGATCCGCGCCATGTCCGCGAGGTCGAGCTTCGGGTCGATACCCTGCGAATAGAGGTTCATCGCCATCGTGACGATGTCCATGTTGCCGGTGCGCTCGCCGTTGCCGAACAGCGTGCCCTCGATTCGGTCCGCGCCCGCGAGCAGGCCGAGCTCGGCGGCGGCGACTGCAGAACCGCGATCGTTGTGAGTGTGCAGGCTCACACGAATGTGCTCGCGCTGCGCCACGTTGCGGCAGAAATATTCGATCTGATCCGCGAACACGTTCGGCGTCGTCATCTCGACCGTCGCAGGCAGATTGATCACGACCTTCTGGCCACGCTGCGGCTGCCAAACGTCGATCACCGCGTTGCAGACGTCGACCGCGTACTCGGGTTCGGTGCCCGAGAAGCTCTCCGGCGAGTACTCGAACGTCCAGTCCGCGCCCGGCGCACGCGCGGCGCCTTCCTGGAGCAAGCGCGCGCCGTTGACGGCGATCCCGATGATCTCCTCCTTGCTCGCCTTGAAGACTTGCTCGCGCTGCACGGGCGACGTCGAGTTGTAGACGTGCACGACGGCGCGCTTCGCGCCGCGCAGCGCCTCGAACGTTCGCTCGATGAGCTCGCGACGCGCCTGCGTGAGCACTTGCACGGTGACCGAATCGGGGATCAGGTCCTTCTCTATCAAGCCGCCGCGCGAAGTCGTACTCCGTCTGCGACGCCGACGGGAAGCCGATCTCGATCTCCTTGAAACCGAGCTCGACGAGCAGCGCGAACATTTCGAGCTTTTTCGCCACGGACATCGGCTGGACGAGTGCCTGATTGCCGTCCCGAAGGTCGACGCTGCACCAGTCGGGAGCCCGCTCGATCGTTCGACTCGGCCAGCGGCGATCGACGAGGTCGATGCGGCCGATAGCGGCGGTACTTGCTGTAATCGAAAGAGGTCATCTCGACACCTTGCGGGCGCGGCGCGCGCGGCTGGACATAAGGAAGGATTCTAGGCGGGTTCGAACGGCAGTGTCGATCTAATTCAGGCTCGAATAGGGCTCTTGGCGCAATTTTGCTCTAAAATCTATCCTGTCTTTGGCAGACGGTGCCGCGATGGCTGCGAACCTCGACTCTTTCGACCTCAAGATCCTGACCGAGCTTCAGAAAAACGGCGCGCAGAGCAATCAGGAAGTCGCCGAGCGAGTGGGGCTGTCCGCTTCACCGTGCTCGCGGCGCATTCGTCAGCTCGAAGAAA
This sequence comes from uncultured Gammaproteobacteria bacterium, assembly GCA_963841645.1. GTDB lineage: Bacteria > Pseudomonadota > Gammaproteobacteria > Steroidobacterales > Rariloculaceae > FEN-1219. The sequence continues at coordinate 85,732 of CAWJDS010000010.1, forward strand.
CCGGCGTGATTCGAGAACGCGTGGTTCGGCTCGAGCCGCGATCGCTCGGCCTCGAGCTCACGGCGTTGATCCACATTCGCATGGACCGACACACGCCCGAGCGATTCGAGCAATTCGAAGCTGCGGTCCGCGCGTACCCGGAAGTACAGGAGTGCTATCTGATCACCGGCCAAGAAGCCGACTATCAGCTCAAGATCACGGTGCCGAACATGGACGAGTACCAGCGTTTCTTGCTTGGGAAGATCACGCGGATCGAGGGCGTGATCGGCGTCCACTCGTCGTTCGTGCTACGCAAGGCGGTCGACACGACCGCGTTGCCGTTGTCGTACGCGCGGCGCTAGGGCGGACCGACGGACCCGTCCGGCGCGGCGGAAGAGCTAGCTCTGGTGGCGCTCCTGCTGGTCGCGCTTCTCGGGCTGAGGGGTGGCGTTGTTGGGCGGGAGCTGCTTCTGATCGACCGGCTCATCCTGCTCCGTCGTGGCCATCGCCTTGCGGAAGCTCTTGATCGCGCTGCCGAGATCGCCGCCGACTTCCTTGAGCCGCTTCGTGCCGAAGATCAGCGCCACGATCACGAGGATGATCAGCAGCTGCGGAACGCTCATCGCAAGACCCATAAGGCACACTCCGTGCGAACGCCTATCCGATGGCGTCCGGAAAAAGGTCATTCTGCGCGCGGCCCTACCGAAAATCCAATTGAGACGCCGCGTTGGCCACCTGAGTGGACCGCGCGAACCCCAACAAGTTCGCGGTTTCGAGCCCCATCGTGCCCCGCTGCCAGTCGCGCGGCTGCCGACTGGCGCACACGGGCGCGTTTCGCTTCGGAACCTACCGTAACCCGGCGCTCTAAGACCTTGGGCCGCCTCGGGATGACCGTCATGCATTATGCTCCCCGGCTATGATCGTCCGAACGCCAGCCCGGTTCGCAGCGTTGCTGCTCGCCCTCGTCGGATCGTCCGCGCTCGCGGACGATCCGTTCGCCGGCGGGCGCCAGATGTTCTTGCTCGCGTATGCGGCCGTGGAGGCCGGCGCGCCGCTGCCGAGCGCGATCGACCCCGAAGCGTTGCGCGACTATCCGCTCTACCCTTACCTCGAGCGCGCCCGGCTCGCGCACGCGCTCGGGCGAGCGCAGCCCGATTCGAGCGCGATCGACGACGACGTTCGCGCCTTCCTCGCGGAGCACGCGGGCGAGCCGGTCGCGACCGACCTTCGCCGCGCGTGGCTCGCGAGCCTTGCCTCGCGCCAACAGTGGCAGACTTTCTTGGCGTCTTTCGACCCGTCGGTCGCCGACGCCGAGCTGCGCTGCGATCGCGCGCGAGCCAAGGTCGCGCTCGATGCCGACGACGCCACGCGCGCCGCGATCGAGCTTTGGCTCGCGCCGCAGCGGCTGCCGGCCGAGTGCGAAGCCGTGTTCGACTGGTTGCGCACGCACGGAGCGCTCACCGACGAGCTCGTCGAGCAACGCGTGCGCACGTTGCTCGCGAATGGTCAGCCCGCCTTCGCGCGGACGATCGCGCGCGACTTGCCCGCGGATCGCGCGGCGCCGCTTCAGCAGTGGGCCGATTTCCTCGAGAAGCCCGAGTCGACGATCGACGCGTTCCTCCAGGACCCCGCGAACCGGCGCGCCGGCGACACCGCGTTGCTCGCCGGTTGGACGAAGCTCGCGCGCAGCGCGCCGCTCGACGCGCGGGAGCGCTACGAGCAAGTCGCGGCGCTCGTCGGTCCGGAGCGCGTCGACGACTATGCGCTCGCACTCGCGCTTCGGCCTCGCGTGGGACCGGCGCGCGCCCGAGGCGCTCGCCGCGTTCGCGAAGCTTCCGGCTCAGCGGCTCGACGACAATGCGCGCGCGTGGCAAGCGCGCGCCGCGCTCTGGGTGCGCGATTGGGAGCAAGTCGATCGCTCGATCCAGGGAATGTCGGCGGCGCAGCAGACGCAGTCCCGCTGGCAGTACTGGGCCGCGCGCTCGGCCGCCGCCCGCAATGACGGCCCACGCGCCGAGGCGCTCTACCAGACGGTCCTGCCGAGCGACAACTATTACGCGGCCAATGCCGCGATACGGCTCGGGCGTCAGCCCGAGCCCCATCCGCAACGGCTCGCGGTGAACGCCGGCACGGTCGCGTCACTCGCAACCCAATCCGGCTTCGTGCGTTCGCGCGAGCTCTTTCTCTGCGGGCTCCGGTCCGCGGCCGCCTCGGAATGGACAGCCGCGACGCTCGCGCTCGACCCGACGCAGCGCGCACAAGCCGCCCACCTCGCCGCGGCCTGGCAGTGGCACGACATGTCCGTTACGACCGCGGCGCGCGAGCACGTGTTCTACGACTACGCGCTGCTCTATCCGCAGCCGTTCGACGCGCAGGTCCAAGAGGCGGCGAAGCTGACGAACATCGAGGCGACGCTGCTCTACAGCGTGATCCGTCAAGAGAGCCTGTTCCGCGCGGACGCCGTATCGGCCGCGGGCGCCGTCGGCTTGGCGCAGGTGCTGCCCGGGACTGCGCGCCAAATTGCGCGCGCATGGCAGCAACCGGTGCCGGCCGCAGGGGAACTGCTCGACCCCGCGGTCAACATCACGCTCGGCGCCGCGCATCTGCGCGACCTCATGAACCGCTACGGACAGCAGACGATCGTGGCGCTGGCGGGCTACAACGCGGGCGAGCGCGCCGTGGAGCGGTGGCTCCCGACGGAGCCAATCGACGCCGACATTTGGACGGAGAACATTCCGTACAACGAGACGCGCGAGTACGTGCAGCGCGTGTTATGGCACAGCGTCGTGTTCGGTTGGTTGAGCACCGGCGGCGGCGACCGCGAACGGGACGCCTGGCTGGTGCAGATCGCACCGCTGGCAACGCTTACGGGCAATCAGCCGACGATCTGATCTCGGCTTCCGCCGCAAATCGCGGCGCGCGGACCGCGGCCATCCGAACGCAGTCAGCGCAGGCTCTCTATCTCGTGCGCAACTCGACGCGGCTCATCCGTCACGATCCGCTCCAGCACGCGCACGCGCTCCTCGAGTCGCGCGATCGTCGCATCGCGGCTCGCAAGCGCTTGCCGCACTTGGTCCGCGATCGCGTCGGGCGACGCGCCCTTGTGCACCTGGCCGCCGGCGCCGTCGCCAAGCGGATAGCCGTGCTTCACACGGATCCACGTGTTCAGGATCCACGCGATGAAGAACAGAGCCGTCACTGGCACGAAGAAAGCACCGATGTTCATTTGAAAGTCTCCCTGATTCCCGTGCGCACGCCCGCACGATATCATCGCCCCAACCGTGTAGGGTCCCCCGCCGGGCTGCCGTTCGGGCATTTGGGGAGGAAAGAACAGCAATCGGCTCGTAAGGCTGGTCAGACCGCTGCGAGCTGTGCCGACGGGGGACCCACGCGGACCATTAGCACCTTCCGTGCCATCCGCCGTCGCGCTCGCAACCGCTTGATCGCGCAGCGCAATCTGCTCCAAGGCCCTGAGGCCGCCGCCGCCGACGTGTGCGAATTCGCGCCAGTTGTTGGCGGAAAAATCCCACCGTCGTAAAAAAACCCCAACCTGAATCCGCGGACTGTGCGCGGCGCGTGAAGCGCTTTAGAGATCGGTACTCGAAGAATCAAAAAGGGCCGCTTGCGCGGCCCTTCGTGAGAACAGGGTCTCAAAACCCAGAGGGTCTAGCTGTTGAGCGCCTCGTCGTTACGACGGAAATACTCACAGCTCACTGAAACCCCAAGAATCTCACTAGACATGGGATCACCTCCTTTGGGTTGTGGGACCAGGCCTAAATGTGTCCTAACGCCGCATCAAAACGCAAGTGCACGTCGTCACGGTTTCGCGTCGACACTTTCGCGCCGAACGTGCAACCAAAGCTCTCGCCCCGAGCGTCTATTGGAACGGACCGAGCACGACGCGCTCGCGACATTGGCGCACCCGACCGCGTCTCGTCCTTTTTCGCCAACGAGTGGCGCGAACGATCAGACGCCGGCACTGACGAGACTGTCCGTCGGCGACGAATAAACGACGCGCGTTCAAGCACTTGGGACCGGCGAGAGCGACTGGCACAAAAGCTGCTAGTGGCTCGATCGGTCGCCGCTGAGAGAGAAGCGAGGGGAGGCGATGATCACGCTCGCAAACGTATCGAAAAACTACTCGGTGGCGCCTCGGCTTGCGGCGGCACTCGATCGCGTCGACCTCACGATCGAGCGCGGCGAGTTCGTCGCGGTCATGGGCCCGTCGGGAAGCGGCAAGACGACGATGCTCAACATCGTCGGCCTCATCGACACGCCGTCGAGCGGCCGGTACGTGTTCGGCGGCGAGGATCTGTCGAATCGCTCGGTCGATCAGCTTGCCGAGCTTCGCCGGCGGCACGTTGGCTTCATCTTTCAGAGCTTCCACCTGATCGCCGACCTCGATGTCTACGAGAACGTCGAGCTTCCGCTCCGCTATCAACGCGTTCCGCGCGCGCAATGGCGCACGCGAGTGCGCGAGGTGCTCGAGCTCGTGGGCCTCGATGCGCGCAGCAAGGACTTCCCGGACGAGCTCTCGGGCGGTGAGCAGCAGCGCGTCGCGATTGCGCGGGCGCTCGTCAACGACCCGTCTCTGATCCTCGCCGACGAGCCGACGGGCAGCCTCGACGGCCGCAACGACGCCGAGGTGCTCGACATGCTCGTGACATTGCATCGCGAGGGCGCGACCGTGCTGATGGTCACGCACTCGGAGGACCGCGCGGCGCGCGCCGAACGGATCGTCCATTTGCGCGACGGCCGCATCGTGCCGGCGACGAGGATCTAAAGCATGCTCGGCCACTATCTCGCGATCGCGCTGCGCAACCTGCGCCGCGCTCCGTTCACGGCATTGATCAACGTCGCGACGCTCGCGCTCGGGCTCGTCGCGTTCGTCGCGGCCTACGCCGTCGTCGCCTATTGGAATCACAGCGACCGACATTTCTCGAATGCGGCCCGCACCTACGTGATCACTGCGAGCCTCGCGCTGCGCGACGGCAGCATTTCGACCGGCAACATGCCGCAGACGAACGAGCTCTATCAGAAGTACATGCGGCTCGAGTTCCCGGAGTTCGAGGCGATCGTGCGCGCAAATCCGTGGAGCAAGACCTCGTCGGTGACGGCCGACGGCCGACGCGCGCGCGTGGTCGCGGTCGCGGTGGACCCCGAGTTTCTCGACATCTTCGATTTGCCGTTCATCGCGGGCGACCCGCACACCGCGCTCGCGACACCCGACGGCGTGCTGCTCAGCGAGGCCGCCGCGGTCCGGCTGTACGGCACGCGCGACGTGCTCGGCAAGACGATCTCGCTCGGCGGCAACCGTATCGACGCGACCGTGAAGGGCGTGATCGGCAAGATCCCCGAGCCGTCGCACCTCGGCAGCGCGCGCTCTGCGTCGCTGAACTTCGAGATGATCGCGCCGTGGGATCTCTACGATCGGCTGCGGCAGAGCTTCAACACGCCCCCCACTCCACCGCCCGCCGCGAAGCCATCCGACGCGTCCGCGACGCCGACGGCAGCCGATGGCTCCAAGCCGCCCGCCGGCGACAAGGCCGCCGACAAGGGCACCGCGGGCGCCGCCGCGCCGGACGCCGCGCCGCCCGAGACGCAGCCGCAGCAACAGAACGAGAACTGGCTCGGCGGCTACTGCTGCACGACCTACGCGATGCTCAAGCGCGACAGCCACGTAACGGCCGCGTCCATCGACGAGCGGATGCGCGACTTCGTCACGCACCACATGACGCCCGAGCAGCTCAAGCTCGCGAGCGTCCAGGCGGGCGCGGTACCGCTCAGCGGCATGATGGTCACGCAGCTCGACGCGCAGCTTCTCGGCGGCTCGCGCGGAGCCATGTCGATCACGACGCTGCTGTTCGGCTTGGGATCCCTCGTGCTTCTCGTCGCCTGCGTGAACTACGCGAATCTCGCGACCGCACGCGCGACGCGCCGCGCGCGCGAGATCGGCTTGCGTAAAGTCATCGGTGCGCGCCGCAGCCAGCTCGTCGCGCAGTACCTGCTCGAAGCCGGCGTGCTGACCACGGCGGCGCTCGCGCTCGCGATCGGCGTCGTCGCGGTGCTCGCGCGGCCGGTTTATGACGCGATCGGCATCGACATGCGTACCGGCACTTTCGAAGATGCGGGATTCTGGCTGTTCGTCGCCGCCTTGCTCGTCGTCGTGACGCTGCTCGGCGGCGCTTATCCCGCATTCGTTCTGTCGCGCTCGCGCCCGATCGAGGCGCTGCGGGTCGGCCGCGTGCGGCTCGGTCCGCGGTTCGCGTCGACGCTGCTCGTCGGCGCGCAATTCACGGCTGCGAGCTTCTTGCTGATCGCCGTGATCGTGATGTACTCGCAGAACGCGGCGCTTGCTCGCACCGGGCTCGGCGCAACGCGCGACCAGCAGCTCGTGATCGACAACTTCGCCCCGGTGACCGGCGTCGACGGCGAGCTGCTGCGCGGCGAGCTCGAGCGCTTGCCGCAGGTGAAGAGCGTAACCGGGATGACGTCCACGCCGTGGGGCGACAACGTGAACTTGAACTTGCTGTCGCGCTCGCCCGAAGAGACGACGACGCCGGTCACCGCGTTCCAGAACAACGTCGGCTACGACTTCTTCGCAACGTTCGATATCCCGGTGCTCGCCGGCCGCGTGTTCGACCGCGCGCACAGCGACCTGCCGCCGCAGAATCAGAATCGGGACCGCAACGCCCCCGGCCCGGCCCAGCCGATCAACGTCGTGATCGACCGCGTGCTCGCCCGGCAGCTCGGCTTCGGCTCTCCTTCCGAGGCCGTCGACCAGACGGTCTACTTCCCGGGCGTCCTCGGCCAGCGGGTGCAGCCGTTCCAGATCATCGGCGTCGTCGAGAACCACCCGCTGTATCTTCGCGGGCTCGGCGCGACCTCGAACATCTATCAGCTCGCGCAAGGCGCGGGGCTCACGAGCGTGGTCGTGCGCCTGTCGGCGGACGACATCTCGGGTGGCGTCGCAGCGGTCGAAGCGGCTTGGCGCAAGATCTCGCCGCAATCGCCGCTGCAGCGCCGCTTCGTCGACGACCTGTTCAACGAGAACTTCGAGAAGTTCGCGAGGCTCAGTCAAGTATTCGTCGGGCTCACGGGATTCGCGTTCTTCATCTCGATCATCGGCTTATTCGGCATGGCCGTGCAGGTCGCCGGGCGGCGCATTCACGAGATCGGCGTGCGCAAGTCGGTCGGCGCACGGAAGTCGCAGATCGTGCTCATGCTGCTGCGCGACTTCTCCAAGCCCGTGCTGGTTGCGAACGTGATCGCGTGGCCGCTCGGCTATCTCGCCGCACAGACGTATCTGCACGTGTTCATACAACGGATACCGATCACGCCGCTGCCGTTCGTCGCAAGCCTTGCGATCGTGCTCGGGATCGCGTGGGCGGCCGTCGGCAGCCAGGCCTGGCGAGCGGCGCGCGCGAATCCCGCGACCGTGCTACGGTTCGAATGAGCTCGCTACATCTCATGGCTCGGCGTCGCAACAGCGTAACCAGCAAGCTGCGCTCGCTCGGACGGCGCAGCGGCGTCTACGTGCTTTCGTTGCCCGAGCGCACGCTGCGCTCGGTCTCGGCGCTTGCTGGCGGTCTATTTCGCGAGACCGCAGCCGTCGTATTGCCGGTCGGCGTGCGCCGAGGGCGGCTCTATCGCAACCTCGTCGATGTGACGCTCCAGTTCCTGATCGAGAAGATCGGGCAAGTCGATTCAGCCACCAGCCCGAGCCGCGAAGAGCTCGCGGAGAACTTCTTGGCGCGGCGCGCGGCCGGCAACGGAATCGAGCTCATGGGGCTCCTCACGTTCCGCGCGTCGCCGGTTTGGGTGCTCGCCGCGCTTGCCGACGTCTGCGGGTTCGGCCGCCAGCTGATTCCGGAAATCGCGGAGGAGCTCAAGAAAGCCGGGCTGCTCGATCAGGGCCGGTCGTTCGCGACCATGGAGCAGCTCCTCGGCGGGCTCGAGCGCAGCGCCGCGCAGCTCGCGCAGACGGTCAACGTACCGCCGCTCGACGTCGCGGAGCTGCGCGCCGAATGGTCGAAGCTCGTGACCGAGGTGAAGCAACTCCCCGCGCCGCAGCTGCCGACGCGTGCAAGCGTGCGCCGAGTCTGGAGCGAGCTGCGCGCCGAGGCCGCGGCGCAGCAGCGCAGCGTGTTCGTGCTCTCGTCCCTGCTCGCGATCTCGGCGGTCGGCGAGCTGCCTCAGCGCGCTCTGGTGCTATCGCGTTCGGCCGGGATCGCACTTCGCCACGGCGGCACGGTAGTCGCCGACGCGCTACTGACGCACTACCGCGACGCGCTGCAAGAGATTCGGAGCACGGGCGTCGTCACTTACGCCGTGCGACAGCTCGCACCGTACGGCCGCGCGGCGCTCGCCGCGTTTCACCCGGCGCGCGAAACGCTCACCGGGAAGCTGCTCGACCAAGGCGTGAGCGCGAAAAAAGTGAGCGCCTTTCTGGCAAACCTGGTTCCGGGATCGCGTCGAACGCGACGCGGCGTCTCTAAACGATCTCAACGACGGCGGGAGTAACCCATGGAAGAACCCTACGACAATCCACAGAGCCCGGGCGACGGTCGCACGTTCGAAAGCCACTTGAAATCGCGTTCGACCTGGCTGCGCCTCTTCTTCATGATCGTGCTCGGCTTGTTCTACGGCGTATCGCGGATCGTGACGGTTGTCGTCGTGGTCGCGCAGTTCTGCCACGTGCTGTTCACGGGCGAGACGAACCGGCCGCTGCGCGACCTCGGTCTTTCGCTCGCGACCTACACGTATCAGATCGTCTGCTACCTCACGTTCAACACGGAGCAGAGACCGTTCCCGTTCGACGCGGAGTGGCCGCAGGGCAAGCCGACCTGAGCCGCGGTTTTCGAAGCGTCGCCGTCGCGGCCTGGCGTTGATTGGCGAGAACACGCGAGCGGTCTGCGGCGCTCACGCCGGCTCTAGCGTGGCGCCGAGCTCGACGAGCTTCCTCAAGGTGTTCCAGTTGCGCGCCGTGCCCGCAGCGTCGAGCCTGTTCTCGAGGAACGCGTTCGTGAGCTTGGAGCGGCCGACGCCGTTCGGATAATAGAGATAGACCTCGGGGCCGCGGATCTCGATCATCTCGGGCCCCTTGTAGTCCTTGAGCAGTGCGCTCTGAGCTCGCGCATCCGGAACGCGCGCGAGGAACATCACGAGGAGCTTGTTCGGATCCGCGCGGGGCGTCGTGGGGCCGCGCGCGACGAGCGTCCGAATTTCGTCGAGCGTGCGAATCAGCACTTCGATTTGCAGATCGAAGCGCCGCTCGATCTCCTGCATGATTCGTTTCGCGAGGGACTCCCGATCCTTCGCGCGGCTCGTGAACATGACGTTGCCGCTTTGGAGCAGCGTGTGCACGTCGCCGAGGCCGATCGCGACGTACGCCTCTTTGAGCGCGGCCATCTTGAGCCTGCTCGACCCGCCGACGTTCACGCCGCGGAGCATCGAGACGTAGACGGTCAAGCGCGCGTCAGCCCTTAGCGTCGACGAGATCGAGGAACCGCCACTTCTGGCCTTCCGCCAAGCCGGCGAGCTCGCGTCCCAGGGCGCGGAACACCGGGGGCGAAGCAATGACGTGCTGCGTGCCCGCGTTCATGTCGCGGAACAGGCGTTGGATCGTGCCCGCGCGCAGTCCGGTCGTGCCCGCCGATTTGTAAACGAACGACGCGACGTCGTGACCCGCCCAGGTGACGTGTGCGATGCCGAGCCGGATCAGCGTGTTCTGCCGCACCGACAGCGGCTCACCGCGCGCGAGCGTGTCGCGCACGTCGCGCCATGTCTCGTAGACGAACGCGCGCGCGGCGCGATACGTGCCCTCTGCCGCCGCGTATCCTTCCAGGAAGCTCTCGCTCGTGCTCTGCGTGCCGGCTCGTCCGCCGCGCGCGCGCACGTTCGCGGCGAGCTCGTCGAGCAGCCTGCGGCCGATCCCGCACGCCCAGCCCGTGTGACACATCGCCGCGAAGCCGATGATGCCCATCGTGTAGAGGGAGCCGCCGCGCTTCGGCGTCTCGGTGATCGCGAAATGTGTGTACGCGTCCGGCACGAACGCTTTGTCGATCTTGTAGTCGATGCTGCCGGTCGCGCGCAGGCCCATCACGTCCCAGTTGTCGATCAGCTGCACTTGCTCGACCGGCAGCACGAAGATCCTCGGCTCGCCGGTGCCCTGGATGATGCCGAGCGTGTGGATGTGGGTGCCGTGCTTGATGCCCGACGCGAAGCTCCACGAGCCGCTCAACCGAAATCCGTCTTTCTCTGGAACGGCGGTGCCGGGACGCGTGCCTTGGCCCGCGATCACGGGCAAACGCTTCCCCGAGAAGAGTTGCTTGACCGCCGAATCGCCGAGATACGCGGCGCCCGTGCCGATCGCGAGCGCTGCGGCCATCAGCACCCAACCCGCCGAGGGATCGCCGTACGCGACGTTCTCGATGACCTCGAGCGAGCTCACGGGGTCGAGCTCGGCGCCGCCGACCGCCTTCGGCGTCCACATGCCGAGCAGGCCTTCGTTGTGTAGCGCCTCGACGACCGGCTCCGCGAGCTTGCCGTTCTTGTCTCCGTATTCGGCGTGCTCGCTCGCGAGCGCACCGACGCGTTTCGCACGCTCCGGTAAGTCCATCGCTATCCCCTTCGTTGTTCTCGAAACCTGCGCACCCTAAATCGGCGTGGGCGCGGCCTGCAAGTCGATTTGACCTTCGGGCGGGCCGAGGGTGCCCAAGCGTCGAGGGTCGGAGTCGTTTCGAGTGGTCGGGGTCAGAGTTTCAGGAGCTCGGCGCCATGCGTGACGAGCAAATGATGGAAGGTGCCCGGCGTGCCGCGGCCGTCGAAACCGCCCGCATGACCGCAGCGAGTCGTGTAAGCCACCGAGTACGCGAACGCAGCGCCGCACAGGCTCCGCTCCTCGCGGTCGAACGACGCGTCTCGCGCGCGCTCGTAGTCCGCGACGAACGCGCGCGCCTCCTCGAGCGACGGCGCTTGGCGCGGATCGTTCCCGCTCCAGTCCGCGCAAAACGCGTGCGCGGCGAAGCCGACGAGCGCGGCCTCCTCGGTGCGGCAGATGCTCTGCCAGTCGTATCGGTTCACGCCCAGCAGCGGAAGGTCGACTTTGAGAGCCGACCTTCCGCCACCCGTTCAATGGAAGTTGTACTGGAACGTAAGCCCGACCTCGCGCGGCCGCGCGCGATAGTCTGCGAGCGCGTTGCGCGGCGCGGCGAATGGGCCGACGGTTCCGGTCGGACCTCCCACCGTCCAGAAGCCGCGCCCAAACGCCTGCGCGTTGTTCGCGTAGACCTCGTCGGTCAGGTTGTTCACGAACAGGGTCGTCGCCCACTTTCCGCTCTTCGTCTCGTAACGAACCGACGCGTTGACGAGTCCGTAGCTCGGCACCTCGTAGCGCGAGTCGATGAAGCTCGCGGCGAATGCGGTGCACCCGTAGTAAGCGTTCTCTTCCGGCGTGAAGCCGCCTGGATGCGTTTGCATCGGCCCGGTGTCCGCGTAGCCGACCACGGCCGTGTAACGGCCGCGCTGTCCAGAAAAGTCGTAACGGGCGGCTGAGCGTGTACTCGCGCTCCATCGGCGGCGGGAACAAGAACGGACCGTTGTTGATGCAGGCGTTTGCCATGCTGTAGTTCGCTTCTCCCGCTGCGGCCTCGAGCGTGAATCGCTTCGTCACCGCGAACATCGACTCGATCTCGGTGCCCCAGAGGTGGACGTCTCCCTGATTCACGAGCTGGATCGTGAAGCCCGTCGGCGAGGTCGGATCCGCGACCGCGGACGCGCCCTGGCGGTCCGTGTAGTTCATGTCGTAGTAGGTCGCGTTGAATCGGAAGCGGCCGTCGAGCCATTCGGAGCGAAAACCGACTTCTTTGTTGTGCAGCGTCTCGGGCGGCACAGCCGCGGGCTGCGGTCGCAAGTAATAGGTGTTGCAGAGCGCGCCGGGCGGAACAGTCGTCGCGCAGACCGGCGGCGGCAACGTGAACGTGCCGGAGCGAAACGCCTGCGACGAAGTCAGATAGACCATCAGGTCGTTGGTGATCTGGAAGTCGAGCGTTCCGCGCCAGTCGGTCGCATCCCAGTGATCGCTCGCGCTGACGGTCGTCGAGCCGCCGCTCTGCGGGATGAAGGAATCGTTCGCGAACAGCGTGTTCGAGAAGTCCTTCTCGTCGTACGACTCGCGAACGCCGAGCGTGAGATTCACGAGCTTGCTGAAGTGAATCGTGCCGTTCGCGAACAGTCCGTACGCGGTCGCCGTCTGATCCGTCGAGTTGTCGCCGGTTATCCTCGTCCTGCGGACGGAGCCCGAGCACGGAATTCCGAGCGAATCGTTGCAGCCCCATAGGTTGCCGTTCGCGGCTCCGCCGGTCGGTGCAGTCGGGCCAGTCGCCGCGAACGTGCTCGAACCGATCGCGTTCTCCAGCCACTCGCGCGGATTGCCCGAATCCTCTTTGAAATAGTTCGCGCCGGTCACGAGATCGACCTTGCCGTTCGCCAGCGTGAAGTTGAACTGGAACTCCTGGTAGACGACGTCTGACTCGACCGTGGAAGGCCGGTACTCCATGCCTAGCAGCTGCCAATCGCTGACGCCGCTGCTCTCGAAGCTCGAGATGCCCGTCGTCGACACCATCGACACACGATCCGAGATCTGCCAGGTCACGTTGGTGTCGAACTGCTTGTACGTCGCCTTGTTCCACTGTCGGCACTTGTCGTCCCAGTCGGGATTGCCGTCGTCGAGGAAGCACCAGCTCGGCATCGTGTAGTTGTCGAGCACGACGCGCGGATCGTTCTGGCGCAAGCGTTCCTGACCCGCGGCTTGGAGAAAGTCGGACACCCAATCGGCGTAGTTGCCTTGCCAGCAAACGTAAGGATTGCTCGGATTCGTCGGGCATACGGGGTCCATGTTGAAGGCGGTAATGTCCGTCGGGCTGCCGTCGGACTTCGAATCCGTGTAGATCATTCCGAATGTCACGCTGAGGTCGTCGCTCGGATGCCAACCGAGTTGCAAGCGCACAATCGAATCGTCGGAGTTTCCTAGCATCTGCGGGCCCCGCTGTACGAACCCGTCCTCCGTCAGATAGGCGCCCTGTGCGCGCAAGAACAGCTTGTCGGACAACGGCACGTTGATCATGCCGGAGATGTCGTAGTGCTCGAAGTTGCCGGCGGTGAGCTTCAGATACGCGTCCTGCTCTGCGACCGGTTGTTTCGAAAACACCCGAATCGCCCCGCCGGTGCTGTTGCGACCGAACAGCGTGCCCTGAGGACCGCGCAGCACCTCGACCCTGTCGACGTCGAGCACCCGCATGACAGGACCTGTCGTGCGTGGCATGAAGACGTTGTCGATATAGAAGCCGACGCTGCGCTCGCCGGTCGCTCCGCCGCCGCCGCTGATCCCGCGAATCTCGTAAGTCGGCGACGTGTTGCCCGTGCCGCGCGAGCCCTTGATGTCGAGATTCGGAGTGATCGTCGCGAGCTCGAACATGTCGCGGACACCGCGAAGCTCGAGCTCGTCGCCCGTAAACGCCATGACCGAGATCGGCGTCTCTTGCAGCGACAACTCGCGCCGCTCGGCGGTGACGATGATCTCTTCGAGTTGTTGGGCGCGTACGACGCCCGCGACACCCGCTGCGACACCGACTACGATGATAAGGATGGCGGCACGGGTCGGCGCCCGCGCCCTTGCACGGCTTGGCATTGTCTGTCCCCCTGTTTACCCCCGGACACAAATCACTCAGAGCGGACAAAAGGTGGCCGTCCAGTCTCCCTAGCAGCCAGGCCTTCGGTTCGCCCTTGGCGAGTGTACCCGAGGGCTCGGCGGATCGTCTGAGCAAAAAAAAGACGCGGGCAAGCGTCAGAATCACTGAGCCATGCCAATGGCGATCTGCCCAGCGGCGCTTGGTCAGTGCTTGGGTGGCGCACTTTTGCGGTACTGGAACACCTGCTCGAGCGGCACGTTGAACGCGGCTGCGATCCGAAACGCGACCTCGAGCGACGGCGAGTACTTGCCGAGCTCGATCGCGTTGATCGTCTGGCGCGTGACGCCGACCTGCTCGGCGAGGGCCTGCTGCGTCATCTCGCCGTGCTCGAACCGCAGGCGGCGGATGTTGTTGTCGATCGGTAGGGTCGTCATCTCAGCCCCTCCGATAGAAAACGATCTCGCTGCCGAGCTTGATCAGCCACGCGATGAGAATCGCGAGCAGCACGCTCCACATCAGCGTGCCCACGCGCCCGTGCGCGTGAAACGCGGCCATCGCAATCGAGCTCGCCAACGACTAGCGAGTAGAAACCGATCCGCGCGGCACGCAACTCGATGAATCGCTCGCGCTCGTCCTTCGGCGTGCGCGCGTCCTTCGGCGACTGCGCCGCGATGATCAGGTGCAGCACGACTTGCAGGACGATGAAGCCGACGAAGATCGCGAGTGCTAGGTGCAACGGATCGATCACGTCGTGGCCCTGCGCGTCGTGAGTGTGGAAGTGCATGCTGTGGAGGACACCGAACGTGAGCAACAGCAAGCAGACGAAGGAGACCCAGGCACTCTTCTCGCGGAATGACATCGTGGTTCGCTCCCAAAGACGTTGTGGCTCGCAGCGCGCTCGCACCGCCCAAGCGGGTCCACCGCCGGCCGAAAGCCGCAGGCGGGCTTCGGGGGGAAGGGCCGAGCGAATATCGCCGGCGAGGACCCTGATCTCGGAGCGCGAACCGCGCCTGTCGTTGTAATTTTTACGCGACGCAGAGTAACGTTTGAGTTACTTGGTGTCAAATATCTTTTACTCTAAGTCTGATTTACCTGACTCCGAAAGCTGCTCGGCTCGCGTCCACAGTCGCCCGAGACGAGGCCGCGCTCGGCGCGAAGTGGTACCCTGCCGTGCTCGGACGCCGGCCCGCACACGAGTGCGCGCAACCCCGCGATCCGGCTTACGCGATGTCTGCCGCAACCTCACCATCACTCAGAGCGCCGGAGCTGTTCGGCTACCGGAAGTATTGGGCGCACCGGCTCACGCCGGCGCCGTTCCTGCCGATGTCGCGCGAGGAAATGGACGAGCTCGGCTGGGATCAGTGCGACGTGATCCTCGTGACCGGCGACGCGTACGTCGACCACCCGAGCTTCGGCATGGCAATCGTCGGCCGCGTGCTCGAGTCGCAGGGCTTCCGCGTCGGGATCATCGCGCAGCCGGACTGGCGTTCGACCGCCGACTTCGAGCGGCTCGGCGCGCCGAAGCTCTTCTTCGGCGATCACGGCCGGCAACATGGACTCGATGGTGAACCGCTACACGGCGGACCGGCGCGTGCGCCGCGACGACGCGTACACGCCGGACGGCGTCGGCGGAAAGCGGCCCGACCGCAGCGTGCTCGTCTACTCGCAGCGCGTGCGCGAGGCGTTTCCGAAACGCCGATCGTGATCGGCGGCATCGAAGTCGAGCCTGCGCCGTATCGCGCACTACGACTATTGGCAGGAGAAGGTGCGCCGCTCGATCGCTGCTCGACTCGCGCGCGGACCTGCTCGTGTTCGGCAACGGCGAGCGGCAGATCGTCGAGATCGCGCATCGGCTCGCGGCCGGCGAGAAGCCGGCCGAGATCACGCAACGTCCGCGGCACGGCGTTCGCTCGGCAGCGCGGCCGGCGAAGGCTGGACCGAGATCGACTCGACGCATCTCGATTTGCCGGGTCGCATCGACAAGCATCCCGACCCGTACGCGATGGAAGCGGAGATCGCGGCGGCCGCGCGCGAGGCGGCCGCGAACGAGCCCGGCGTGAACGTCGTGCGCTTCACGCGCCGCGTGCCGACGGCCGATCGCGAGCGCAGCTACATCCGGCTGCCGAGCTACGAGCAAGTGCGCGACGACCCGGTGCTCTACGCGCACGCGTCGCGAATCCTGCACATGGAGTCGAACCCGGGCAACGCGCGCGCGCTCGCGCAGCGGCACGGCGACAGAGGACGTCTGGCTCAATCCGCCGCCGATTCCGCTCACGTCGCCCGAGATGGATCGAATCTACGAGCTGCCGTATCAGCGCCGGCCGCATCCCGCGTACGGCGACGCGAAGATCCCGGCCTACGAGATGATCCGCTTCTCCGTCACGATCCAGCGCGGCTGCTTCGGCGGCTGCACGTTCTGCTCGATCACCGAGCACGAGGGCCGGATCATCCAGAACCGCAGCGAGGGCTCGATCCTGCGCGAGATCGAGACGATCCGCGACCACGCGCCCGGCTTCACGGGCGTGATCTCGGATCTCGGCGGCCCGACCGCGAACATGTACCGGCTCGCGTGCAAGAGCCGCGAGATCGAGTCCGCGTGCCGGCGCCCGTCGTGCGTGTATCCGGGCGTCTGCCCGAACCTGAACACCGATCACGCCCCGCTGATCAAGCTTTATCAAAAGGCGCGCGAGCTGCCGGGCATCAAGAAGGTGCTGATCGCGTCGGGCGTACGCTACGACCTCGCGATCGAGTCGCCCGAGTACGTGAAGGAGCTCGCGCAGCACCACACGGGCGGGTACCTCAAGATCGCGCCCGAGGCGATCGGCGAAGGCCCGCTCTCGAAGATGATGAAGCCCGGCGTCGGCACGTACTACCGATTCAAGCAGCTGTTCGATCGCTACTCGCAGGCGGCCGGCAAGGAGCAGTACCTGATTCCCTACTTCATCGCGGCACATCCGGGCACTACGGATCGCGGACATGCTCGAGCTCGCGCTCTGGCTCAAGCAGAACGGCTACCGCGCGGATCAGGTGCAGGCGTTTCTACCGGGGCCGATGGCGACCGCGACCGCGATGTATCACTCGGGCAAGAACCCGCTTCGCCGCGTCACGCGCGACTCGGAAGAGGTGCACGTGCCGAAGGGCCTCAAGGTGCGGCGGCTGCACAAGGCGTTCTTGCGCTACCACGATGCGAACAACTGGCCGATGCTTCGCGCCGCGCTGAAGCGGATGGGCCGCGAGGACTTGATCGGCAACGGCAAGCACCAGCTCGTGCCGCGCTTCCAGCCGCGCGGCACCGGCAAATCCCCCGAGGGCAAGCGAGTCGCGCACGGCAGGCCGTTCAGGACTCAGCACACGCGCTGAGCCGGGACGCGCCCCGCAACGATCACCCGTCAGCCGGCGAGCGGCCGCTCGAGAATCGCGACGATACTGTCTGACGATCCCCAACTGCTCGAAGGCAGAACGATTTCCCGCAACCGCCGCCCCTGCCCGCCTTCCACATTCAGGGCGCCCTCGATGTCGGGGAGCCTCTGCTTGAAGACGCCGCGAGGGAGGCAAGATTTTCAGGACTCTTCGCTCACGCTCAATCCGTTGCGTCGCGGCATCGAAAGCGCAGCTAGAGCGTATAGCGAACCACCACGCGCGCGACGCGGCCGTGCTCGGTCGACCACTGCACGAAACGTTCGCACACTTGCTTCGCGGTGGCATCGTCGGCGACCTCGATCGGCTGCGCGCCGAAGCGAGCCTCCGCGGCCTCTTGCCCCGGCGTCACACGGCTCGCGGTCCACGGCGCCTCGGAATCCGCGGGACGAACATAGAGCTCGACGTCGTTGACGGTCGCGGCGGCTGGAATCGTCGCGCACAGGGTCACGGGGCTCGCTTCGGCCTCCGTGCAACCACCCAAAAGCGTCGAAATCGCCGGCGCGGCGGGCGCGTCCGACGCGTTGGCCGTGCTCTCGGCGAGCGTCGCCGTCGCGACCGACGCGGGCTTGCACGGCGGCAAGCTCGCCATCACGACGACGCCTTGCAGTCCAATGTTGCGCAGGACGCTCGTTTCGATCTCGCCGTAGGCGCCGGTGAGATGGCCCTCGGTGCGGCTCATCTGCTCGATCCGCGCGCGCAGCTCGGCCGTCACGAGATCCTGCGCGGCGCGTTGATGGTCGGCGATCCACTGCGCCAGCGCGAAACCGCACACACCGGCGCCGATGAGCATCGCGGCGATCACGAGCTGCGGTAAGCGGCTCTTGCCGCGTACGTTGCTCGCACGCGCACGCGCGGCGGCGTGTGTAAACGACGCCTTGAGATGAAGGAGCGCGGCAAAGACAGTGGCGGACGCTGCGATGATCGCAGCGAGCACTCCGTCGGACATTTCGGCTAGCCTCCCGGGCGCTGACAGGCTACACGGCGCTTCGCGACCCAGCCTGCGAAGACCGTCACATCGGCGCGCGGCGGCAACGACGACTTATGTCAGCCACGTACGTATCGCGCGTTGCGCGACCCGCGCTACGAAGCCGGCATGCCCTCAGCGCGGCGAGCCACGATGAGAGATCACCGCGGGCATCGCAGCGAACAGCAACAGCGCGATGGCGTACGCGGAGCTCGACACGGGATCTCGCGACGCAACGTAGTCAGCGAGCGGTTGCCCGCGCACGAACGCGACGACCGCGAGCTCGGCGCCGAGCAGCAGCGCGAGCGCCGCGAGCCCGACGAGCGCGGCCGCGCGGGTTCCGACGCCAGCTGCATGGCTTATCAGCACGCGCGCAACCAGAAAGCTGGCCGCAACCATCACAGGCATCTCGACGAGCTCCGCGACACGCTCTCCGAGCCGGGGCGCGATCCAGAGCGTGCGGGCGACCCCGAGCACGAAGCCGATGAAAAAGACGGATGCGAAATAGGCGAGCGCCAGCCGCGCCACGAGCGCGGGGCGAAATGCCGTCACTTCCGTGTCGTGGGTTTAGGCTTAGGCTTTGGCTTCGCGCCTTTCTTCGCGACGCCCGCCTTCGCCTTCCCCGCCACGGATAGCGAAGACGTGATCCGCGCGTCAGCGCGCGGGCACGGCCGGCGGGCCGTTCGCGCGCGTCTGATCGAACACCTTCGTCGCAAGCGCGATCATGCCCGCAATGTCGCTCAAGTTGGCGGGCACGACGAGCGTGTTGCTCTTCTGCGCGAGGTTGCCGAACTGTTGGATATAGTCCTCCGCAACGCGCAACTGCATCGCCTCGCGACCGCCCGTCGCGCTTACGGCCTCGGCCACGCGGCGCAGACCCTCGGCCGTCGCCGTCGCGACCGCGAGGATCGCCTCGGCCTCGCCTTGCGCCTCGTTGATCTGCTGCTGACGGTTGGCCTCGGACTGCTTGATCACGCGCTGCTTGTCGCCCTCCGCCTGGTTGATCTTCGCGTCGCGCTCGCCCTCGGACGTCAAGACCACGGCGCGCTTCTCACGCTCCGCGCGCATCTGCTTCTCCATCGCCGAGAGCACGTCGTGCGGCGGGTTGATGTTCTTGATCTCGTAGCGCAGCACCTTTACGCCCCACGGCTCGGTCGCTTTGTCGAGCTCGCTCACGACGTTCACGTTGATCTTCCCGCGCTCCTCGAACGTGCGGTCGAGATCGATCTTGCCGATCTCGCTGCGCAACGTCGTCTGCGCGAGCTGCGAGATGGCGAAGTTGTAATCCGAGATGCCGTACGACGCGCGCGCTGCGTCGAGCACCTGCAGATACAGCACGCCGTCGATACCGACCTGCACGTTGTCCTTCGTGATGCAGATCTGCTCGGGGATGTCGATCGCACGTTCCTTCAGGTTGTGCCGGTAGGCGATGTTCTCCATGAACGGGACGAGGATATGGAAGCCGGCCGACAGCGTGCGGCTGTACTTGCCGAGGAGCTCGACGACGAACGCGCTCTGCTGCGGGACCACGATCAGGGTCCGGCGCAAAGCGAAAATGACGAGCAGCGCCGCCGCGACGCCGATGATCAACAAACCTTGGTTCATGGATGCTCCGAATGGCTAGTGAGTGCGCGCGGACGTGCAGCGTGAGCCCATCGACCGATTCGATTCTGCCTTCCTCGCCTGCCGGGATCGCGTTCTTGCCGACGTTCAGCGCGGTCCACGACGCGCCGCGGTACTCGACGCGGGTCGACTTCCCGGGCTCGAGCTCCTCAGGAAGTCGCACGAGCTGGTCAACGTCACTGTCGACCTTGCCGTGGGGCCGGTTCCTGAGCTTTCCGTAGATCTGTTTGCGCATCGTGACCACGGCGGCGACGGCCAGCGCCGCGAACAGCAGCCATTGAAGCCAGACCGGCAGATCGATCCCGAGCATGCCGATGAGGCCGACCACGATCGCGGCCGCGCCGATGAAGATCAGGAAGAACTGCGCGTCGATCGCAAACAGTTCGATGGCGAGCAACAGCGTGCCGAGCACGAACCAGGTCCACCACTGCATGTTTGCACCTCTTCTGCGAACCGCCGGGGCTTCTCGCGGGCGGGATTATCGCGGTGGCCGCCCCTCCATCACAAGCAAGTGGTTGCGGTGGCGCCATTTTCAACGCGCGACGGCCGAGCCGCTCTCGCGCCTTAGGCGCCGCGGCGCGGCTTCGCGGCCGCGTCGAGCTTGGCGACGAGCGTCTTCGGCGCCGTGAGGCGGTAGCTGCGCTCGACGACGTTCGCTACCTCGCGCCAATCGACGCGGCCGCGGTCGAGCCGCAGCCCGAACCAACCTCGCGGCCCGATGTACGCCGGCAAGTAGTACCGCTCGGGATCCCGACGCACGCGATCCACGTTCTCGCCGAGCTCCGACTTCACGCAGACGGACACGATCCCGTCGCCGTGATGGTCGTCGAGGAAATACGCGAACACCTTCTTGCGGACGAGGTACGTCGCATGGCTGCCGCTTGAGCGTCGCTCGGCGCCAGGCAATGCGAGGCAGACCTCGGTCACCTTCGCGAGCTTCTTGTCGTTCTTGGTTCTGGACGCACCCCGCCGAGCCGACGCCGTGCGTCGAGGATGCCCGACGACTACGGCGACCGCCTTGCGGCGCGCGAGCGCTCACATTCGCTCCGGCGCCTCGATGCCGAGCAGGCCGAGCCCGCGCGCGAGCACGCTCGCGGTCAAGGCGCAGAGCTTCAGCCGCGACTCGCGCGCCTTGTCGTCGGGCGCGCGAAGCACGGGGCAATTCTCGAAGAACGCCGTGAACGCGGTCGCGAGATCGTAGAGGTAACCGGCAAGCCGGTGGGGCTTCAGCGTGTCGGCGGACTCGTGCACCGCGGCGCCGAAGCCGAGCAGCTCGAGCGCAAGCGCGCGCTCCGCCGGCTCGGCGAGCGCGACGGGCGCCTGTGCCGTTGCAGCCGCGACGCCCGCTTCCTGCGCCTTGCGAAAAATCGAATGGATTCGCGCGTGCGCATATTGAAGGTATGGCCCGGTCCGGCCCTCGGCCGCGAGCATTCGGTCCCAATCGAAGACGTAGTCCTTGATCCGATCGTTCGAGAGGTCCGCGTACTTGACTGCGCCGATGCCGATCTTCGGCGCCAGCGCGCGGCGCGCGGCCGCATCGAGCGTCGGATCGCGCTTCGCGGTCTCGGCGTCGGCCCGCTCGATCGCTTCGGCGAGCAGCGCCGCAAGCGAGACGGTGTCGCCCGCACGCGTCTTGAGCATCTTCTTGTCGGTGCCGAGAATCGATCCGAACGCGACGTGCTCCGCGCGCGCCGGGGGCTTCAGCCAGCCCGCGAGCTCGCCGGCCGCGAATACCATCGCGAAGTGCTGCGTCTGCGGCGTGCCGACGACATAGAGCAGCCGCGTGCCGTGCAGCGTCTGCGTTCGGTAACGCAGAGCGGCGAGATCCGTCGCGGCGTAGCCGTAACCGCCGTCCTGCTTACGGACGATCAGCGGCAGCGGCTCACCCTCGCGGTTCGTGAAGCCCGGCACGAAGACGCAGAGCGCGCCGTCGTTGATCGTCGCGATTCCGCGCTGCTCGAGCTCTGCCGCAACCTCCGGCAGCATCGCGTTGTAGAAGCTTTCGCCACGCAGGTCCTCGTCGCGGAGCAGCACGCCGAGTCGGTCGTAGTTGTCGTTGAAGTGCTTCTTCGAGATGTCTATGAGCTCGCGCCAGAGCCCAAGCGTGTGAGCGTCTCCGGCTTGGAGCAGAACCACGCGGCGGCGCGAGCGCTCCGCGAACTTGGGATCCTGATCGAACTTCACGCGCGCGTTGCGGTAGAACGCGCTGAGCTCTCCGACGTCGGAATCCGCGCCGCCTTTGTCGCCCTGGCCAAGATCGACGAGATGCTCGATCAGCATCCCGAACGGCGTGCCCCAATCGCCGACGTGGTTTTGGCGCACGACCTCGTGGCCGAGTACCTCGAGAATTCGGCCGAGCGCATCGCCGATGATCGTCGAGCGCAGGTGGCCGACGTGCATCTCCTTCGCGACGTTCGGCGCCGAGTAGTCGAGGATCACCTTGTCGCGTTTCGCGGCAAGCGGCACACCGAGCCGCGGGTCGCCGGCGAGGGCGAGCGTCTCGCGCTCGAGAAAGTCGCGTCCCAGCGTTATGTTAATGAAGCCGGGTCCTGCGATCTCGACGCGCTCGCTGACGCCGTGCAGATCCAGCTTCGCAACGACGGCCGCGGCGACTTCGCGCGGCGCCCGCTTGAGGGCCTTGCCGAGCCCCATCGCGAGATCGGCCTGGTAATCGGCGCGCTCGGAGCGGCGCACCATCGGGTCGACGCCCGCGTGCTCGGCTCCGAACGCGGCTACGACCGCAGCCTTCGAGTCGCTCGGCCAGGAGATTCCGCGGGTCTGCCATTTCGTTCGCCAAGGGGAAAGGTGCGAATTATACGGTCAGATGCGCGTATGCATTTCGGACTAGCATCCGCAGCGCCAAGCGATATGATTGCGGTGCCCTTCAACAAACAAGAATAGCGGTAGCTCCTCGCCGGCGAAATTTTCCGGCGACGGTGTAATCGGGCATCCAGATGGGGGTTCGCTCGTTGCTGCTGGTGACTGCGGCGCTCGTCGGCGCGCTGCTCCAGACGCGTTTTGCATTCGCGCAGACCCAATGGGAATCCCAAATACAGGCTTACGAGGCGGCGGACCGAGCGCGTCCGCCGCCGCTCGGCTCGGTCGTCATCACGGGCAGCTCCACTATCGCGAGGTGGACGACGATCCAAACAGACCTCGCGCCGCTCGACATCATCCCGCGCGGGTTCGGTGGCAGCACGGCGGACGATCTCGACTACTACCTCCAGCGCATCGTATTGGTCTACAAGCCTCGCGCCGTCGTCATCTATGAAGGCGACAACGACATCGTCAACGGCCAGTCGCCGACGTACGTCGCGAACCGGATCGCGGGGATCCTCGCGCGGATCTCAGCGGCACTACCCTATGCGCGCGTCTATGTGATCTCGATCAAACCGTCGCCGGCGCGCGTTCAGTGGGCCGCGGCGGAGTCATCGGCCAACCAGCTGCTGGCCGCTCTGTGCGCGACCGACGCGCGCTACACCTACATCGACACCGCGTCGCGTCTGGTCAATTCCAGCGGTACGCCGATTCCCGACTACTTCATCTCCGATGGCGTCCATCTCACCACGCTCGGCTACCAAGTCTGGACGGCCGCCATCCGCCCGGTTCTGTTGCCGCAGCTGCAGATCCCGATGCCGGCCGATTCGGGTCCCCCGACCACGCCAACCGGGCTCACGGCCGCGGCGCAGTCGAGCAGCCGGATCGATCTCAACTGGCGTGCGGCAAGCGACTCGGGCTCCGGGCTAGCCGGCTACAGCGTGTTCCGGAACGGGCGATCCATCGCCAGCATCACCGCGATCGCCTATTCCGACACGGGCCTCGCGGCGAACACGCTGTATACCTACACGGTGACGGCATTCGACCGCATGAGCCCGAACCACAACGAATCGCCACAGTCGGCTCCCGCGAGCGCGACGACGCAGACGGCACCTACGCCGCCCCCGACCGTGTCGCTGCAGGTGAACCCGAGCAGCGTTCCGATCGGCGGCACCACGCAACTCTCTTGGACGAGCACGAACGCGACTTCGTGCAGCGCGTCGGGTGGGTGGGCCGGCGGACAGGGGCCGAGCGGCAGCGCTACCAGCAGCGCACTCTCGACGAACACAACGTTCACGCTGACTTGCACTGGCCCGGGCGGTACGGCGAGTGACGCCAAGTCCGTGGCCGTGGTTGGGCCGCCGACCGTGAGCCTCACCGTGAGTCCCGCGAGCGTCGCGAGCGGCGCGACGACGCA
This sequence comes from uncultured Gammaproteobacteria bacterium, assembly GCA_963841645.1. GTDB lineage: Bacteria > Pseudomonadota > Gammaproteobacteria > Steroidobacterales > Rariloculaceae > FEN-1219. The sequence goes on from CAWJDS010000010.1 coordinate 109,643, forward strand.
ACTCTCCTGGACAAGCACCAACGCGAGCTCGTGCAGCGCGTCGGACGGTTGGTCGGGCTCCAAAGGCACGAGCGGTAGCGCGACGAGCAGCGCGCTCTCGACGAACACGAAATTTACGCTGACCTGCACAGGCGTCGGCGGCACGGGCAGTGACTCGAAGACCGTCGCCGTTGTGCCGGCACCCACCGTCAGCTTGGCGCTGAATCCGGCGACCGTTGCGAAGGGCGCCAAGACGCAACTGTCGTGGACGACCACGAACGCGAGCTCGTGCAGTGCGTCGGGCGGTTGGTCGGGTGGACAGTCCATGAGCGGGAACATGATGAGCAGCGCGCTCTCGGCGAACACGACGTTCACTCTGAGCTGCACCGGCACCGGCGGCACGGCCAGCGACTCGAAGACCGTCACCGTTGTCCCAGCACCCACGGTGAGCTTGACCGCGACGCCGACAAGCGTCGCGAGTGGCAGTACCACGCAACTCTCTTGGACGAGCACGAATGCGACGTCGTGCACCGCGTCGGGCGGTTGGTCGGGTGAACAGTCCACGAGCGGCACCGCGCCGAGCAGCGCACTTTCCGCGAACGCGACGTTCACGCTGACTTGCACGGGCACCGGCGGCACCGCCGCGGCGAGCGCCGCCGTCACCGTCACCGCCCCGCCTCCGCCTCCGGCGCCAACCGTTCAGCTCAGCGTGGATTCGGCCACGCTCGCGTACGGCAGCGCTGGGAAGCTCACGTGGAGCAGCACGAACGCGACGTCCTGCACCGCGTCCGGCGCTTGGACCGGAACCCGAGCCACGTCCGGCGCCGAGACGACGCCGGCGCTGACTGCTTCGAGCACCTTCGCGTTGAAATGCTCCGGCCCCAGCGGCGACGCGACGAGCTCCGTGACCGTTGCGGTGGGCGCGCCGCCCGTACCGACCGCAGCCTTGACGGCAAGTCCGACCAGCGTCGCGCCGAACGGCACGACGGCCCTTTCATGGACCAGCACCGATGCGACCGCGTGCACGGCGTCGAAGGGGTGGACGGGCAGTCGGCCGCCGTCCGGTACGGAGACCTCCTCCGCGCTCACCGGCACGACGACCTTCGACCTCGTCTGCACGGGCCCCGGTGGCACGTCAAAAGCTTCGGTGGACGTCACGGTCGTTTACCCCGAGCCGACCGTCACGCTGAATGCGACGCCCGGCACCGTGACGACCGGCACGGCGGCGAAGCTCAGCTGGAGTACTCAGGATGCGAACGACTGCGCCGCGTCCGGCGGCTGGAACGGCAAGAAGGCTCTGGCCGGCGACGAGCTGACGACGCCGCTCGCAACGCAGTCCACGTTCAGCCTGAGCTGCAGCGGTCCCGGAGGAAGCGCCAACGCGACGGTCATGGTGAAAGTGCAAGACGCGACTGCACCAGCAACACGACGAGCGCTACGGCGACGGCGGCGGCGGTGGCGGTGGCGGCGCGATCGACTGGTGGGACGTGTCGGCGCTGCTCGCGTTATTGGCCCTGCGCAGACTCCCCGACCGCACACGGCGGTGGCGACGGCCCACGAGCGCTTGAACGAAGCCGAGCCGATCGGCGCCGGGTCGCGTTAGAACGCTCGATGGCTCCGCGCTTGCGCGGCGTACTCGGCGACCTCGACGAGATTGCCGTCCGGATCGCGGAAGTAGATCGACCGCAGCTCGCCGAGCGCGCCGCGACGCGCGACGGGGCCCGCCTCGATCTCGATACCGATGACGCGCAGATGCGCGAGCACCTCATCGAGCGGGATCGCGGCGATCACACAGAAGTCGCCGGCGCCGAGCGTCGGCTGCTTCGCCTTCGTCGGCGTTTCAGTGCTGCGATCCTGGAGATTGATCTTTTGCTGTCCGAACTTCAGTGCAAATCGCGGCTGCCCTTCCGGTCCGCGGAAGAGCTCGCGCTCGAAGCCGAGCGCGCGTTCGTAAAACCGCAGGCTCTCACCGATGTCGCTCACGGTGAGCACGAGATGGTCGAGTCGATCAGCGAGCGCGCGCATCCGCAAGACTCTGCGCTTGCGCTAGGGCGCGGCCGGCGCGGGGAGCCTGCGCCGACTCAGCGTCATGAGGCACTTGAAGCGCGCGGACCTCAGCGACTTGTAGGCCGGCCGCATACCCTTCACCGCCAGCCACACGCGCAGGTTTCGCTCGAGCACCTCGAGTGAGTTCTCGTCGAGATATTGCGGCATGGGCTGTTGGTGCTCGGCGACCGTGCCGCAGTCCGCGCAGCGCCAGCGAGGACGGTGCACCGATGCCGTTCGATCCGCGTTCATGCACACCGTGCAGACGCTCCAGGCTTCGATCGGCTCGCGCCCCTCGAGCAGGATCTCGTAGGGCATCTCGTCGCCCGCGCGGCTCTGGGGCGCCCGACCCGCGCCTGGGTCGGGACCGAAGAACAGCCGCTGGACCTTCGTCCAGAGCGATTCGCTCGCTGTCATTGCGCGGACCCTTGCCAGTGTTCGACGAAGCGCATCGATGCCCCCAAGATCGCGTTCCCCCTCGGCAATAGACCACGCCCGCAACGAAGGCGTCAAATCGCGCAGCCGCGATTCACAAGCACGATATCGGCGCCGCCATTCCGGGGATTCCGTCGCCTTGCTGAGAGACAATGGGCCGCGACGCCCATCGTTTGGCGTACCAGAAAGCGAACCTATGACACGCAGCATCGAGCGAATTCTCACGACGCACGTCGGCAGCCTGCCGCGCTCCGCTGCGCTCGTCGCGCTGCTCTATAAGAAGGAGGACGGCGAGCCGTACGACCACGAGCGCATTCGACGCCGCTATCGCGACGGCGGTGGACGAGGTCGTCGCGAAGCAGGCCGAGATCGGCATCGACGTCGTGAGCGACGGCGAAATGGGCAAGGTCGGCTACGCGACCTACGTCAAGGACCGACTCTCGGGCTTCGCCGGTCACTACCCACGGCCGCCGCACCTCGACGTCGCGCCGTATCCCGAATTTCGGGACGCGATGGCGCGGATGATCGGCAAGCAGACGTTCAAGCGCGCGGGCTGCGTCGGTCCCGTCGAGCTCATCGATCGCGCCGCGATGAAAAAGGACATCGCGAATCTAAGCGCGGCGCTCGATCGCCATTCCGTGCCTCGCGCCTTCATGAACGCGGCGTCGCCCGGGGTGATCTCCGCATTCCAGTCGAACCATTACTATCCGACGCACGACGCCTATGTCGACGCGGTCGCGGCTGCGATGAAGCCCGAGTACGACGCGATCGCCGCGGCCGGCTTCGTGCTACAGCTCGACTGCCCGGACCTCGCGATGGCGAGGCACACGGGCTTCCAGGAGCTCGACGAGAAGGAGTTCCTACGCCGCGCAACCCATCAAGTCGAAGCGCTGAACTATGCGGTGCGCGATATCCCGGCCGACGCAATGCGGATGCACATCTGCTGGGGCAACTACGAAGGGCCGCACGATCACGACATCGCGCTCGAGAAGATCTTGCCCATTGTCCTGAGGGCCAAGCCCGCGGCGATTCTGTTCGAGGCCGCGAATCCTCGGCATCGGCACGAATGGGCGGCGTGGCGTGACGCGAAGCTGCCCGAGGACAAGGTTCTGGTTCCGGGCTGCATCGCGTCGACATCGAACTACGTCGAGCACCCCGAGCTCATCGCGCAACAGCTCGTGCAATTCGCCGACATCGTCGGCCGCGAGCGGGTGCTAGCGGGCACGGATTGCGGCTTCGGCTCGTTCGCGGGCGTGAGCCGCGTCGATCCCGGCATCGCGTACAAGAAGCTCGCCGCGCTCGTCGAGGGCGCGGCGCGCGCGTCGGCGCGTCTCTGGCGGTCACCGCGCGCGAGCGGATAAAAAAAGGCCGCATCGAGAAGATTGCGACACTCGACGCGATGCTCGCGCGAGCGCCTTTGTTTGAGCTGCTCCGCAATCGGCGAGTCGATCGCGGAGAAAAGGCGGTGTGCGGCGCGGAAAGGCGCGGTTAAGTTACGCTTGCTTCCGACAGCGTGGTCCAGCCGGACGACGCGCGTGCGATAGCATCATCCGACCCGTCCGCGACACGAGGAACGCGCAAATGATATCGAGCATCAAGCACCGATGGCTTACAACATTGTCAGCAACGGCACTGCTCGCCATGTCGTCGTCGAGCATGCTGCACGCTCAGCCCCCGACGCCGAAAGGACCTCTTCCCGAGGGCTTCGTGTCGCAGCCGCCCGTGAAGACCGGGCCTCGCTCCGAAGATGACGTTCGAGGAGAAGACCTCCACCGAGCGCGTGTTCGAGATTCGCTTCGGCACGGGCGATGAGATCCTCACGGGACTCTACGACTTCGTCGCGAAGAACAAGATCACGACCGGCCACATCACCGGCATCGGCGGCCTCGCACCGGGCGCGCTGCTCGGCTGGGGCGATCCCGAGGTCGGCGCGTTCAAGCGGATCGAGATCAAGGACAAGACGGAAATCGTCTCGCTGATCGGCGATATCTCGTCGCCGAACGGCAAGCCCTATGTGCACGTGCACATGGTCGTAGGCTCCGCGGACGGCACGACGAAGGCGGGCCACTTACTCGAGGCGCACATCGCGCCGGTCGGCGAGCTCACGGTCGTCGCGACCGGCTTCGCCGCGAAGTAGCTAGCCGCTCCTCGGCAGGCGATCGATCCGGCTTGCCGCTGATCGGTCGGCGGTCGATGTCCGAAAACGTCGGAATGTTGTCCTTTCGGACAACTGCCTGATGGCAAAATGCGCTTCATGAACAAACCAAAGCGCATTGGCTTTTTCCTTTTCGACGGCGTCACGGCCCTCGACCTCACCGGCCCTGCCGAGGCGTTCGCATGCGCGCGGCTTACCGCCGAGCGCGGCACGCCGCGTCCGGCTTACGACGTCGTGACGATCGGTGTGAGCCGCCGATCGTGCGTCAGCGAGTCGGGCGTCACGCTGGTACCGGCCACGACGATCGCCGACGCGCCGGCGCTCGATACGCTGATCGTGCCGGGCGGCGATCGGGCTGCGCCGCCCCGCGATCAACCGCAAGGCGGCGGAGTGGATAGCGCGCGCCGCGCCGCGGATCCGGCGCGTCGCGTCGGTCTGCACCGGAATCTACGGCCTCGCGCCGACGGGGCTGCTCGACGGCCGCCGCGTTACGACGCACTGGAATTTCGCAGCCGACGTCGCCGCGAAATTTCCGACGCTCGAGGTTGCGCCGAACGAGCTGTTCGTGAAATCCGACCGCTTCTATACGGCGGCGGGCGTAACGGCCGGCATCGATCTCGCGCTCGCGCTGATCGAGGAAGATCTCGGCTCCGCGGCCGCGCTCGCGGTCGCGCGCGAGCTCGTCGTCTACGTGAAGCGCGACGGCGGTCAGGCGCAGTTCTCCGAGCCGTTGAGGTTCCAGGCCGGCGCTCGCAAGCGCTTCGGCGAGCTCGCCGCGCACATCACGGCGAATCTCGCTCGCGACCTAAGCGTCGAGGCGCTAGCCGACAGGATGGCGGTGTCGGCGCGCCAGTTCAGCCGGCAGTGCCACGTCAACTTCGGCTGCTCACCAGCGATCCTGGTGCGCCGTCTGAGGCTCGACGAGGCGCGGCGGCGACTCCACGCGCGCGCGGGCGGAATCGAGCGCGTCGCGGAATCCGTCGGCTTCCGCAGCGCGGATGCGTTTCGACGCGCGTTCGAGAAGCAGTTCGGGATCAATCCCTCGGACTATCGCGCGCGGTTCTTGACGTCGACGCGTTGACGCGTCAGAGCGCCTCGATGTCGGCGGTCGCACGGCGCAGGATCTCGGCGATCTTCGCCGTCCGCTCGCTGTCGGGACCGTTACGCCACGCGTCCTTGAATACGCGCTTCGCGAGCGTCGCGAACGCCGCGTTCACCTCGCCGACGTTGCCGCCCGCGACGCCGTGCATCGCGTCGCGGATCCGTTCGCCGATCTCGGACAACAGGTCTTTGTTGTCGTCGAGGAACGCCTCGCCCTCGGGCGTGATGTGGTAGATCTTCTTGCCGCCCTCTTCGACGATCCGCACGTAGCCCTGGTCCTCGAGCATCTGCAGCGTCGGATAGACGCTGCCGGCCGACGGCGTATAGCAGCCGTGGAAGCTGCTCCTCGAGCGCCTTGATGATCTCGTAGCCGTGCATCGGCTTCTCGCGAATCGAGCCGAAGGATCACGAGCCGCATCTCGCCAGGCTCGAACCAGCGACCCCAACGCCGTGCCCTCGGCCCGCGATTGAAATGACGCGGTCCGCGGAACATCGGTCCGAATCCACCGGAGATGAACTCCCCGAAGTCCCAATCTTTGCGCCTCATTTCTGGCGTCCTCCGATAGATCGGTAGCTATATCTGTGAGACATATCGTGCGATATATCGTATGACGACGCAAGAGGCGGCCGAGCGGGCCGATTCTGGCCAGGTTGAAAGCGGGGGTATGAGATACTCGCGCGCCGAACCCGCCCACGAACAAGGAGAAGCGACATGGGCCGTCCCCCTCAGCGCGCATCGTTCTTGGCAGCTTGCGCCGCTGTTGCCGCGGCGCTCGTCGTGCCGGGTCGAAGCCAAGCCGCGGGCGAGATCTACTGGTTCCAGCTCCAGAGCGAAGACGCCGTCGCCGCCATTCGCTTCTACTCGGGTCTCTTCGGCTGGGAGATCGACACCGGTCCAACCGGCGCCTTCCTGATGCGCCGCAACGGCACGCCGTTCGCGAGCATCGCGCAGATCGAGGACCAGATCCCGAACGTGTCGGAATCGACCTGGCTCGCCGCGATCAATGTCGCCGACGCGAAGAAGGCGGTCGCAGCCGCTAAGGCGGCCGGCGCGGCGATCCGCACCGACGTCACCGAGATCAAGGGCTGGGGTCAGTTCGCGATACTGCAGGACCCGGACGGCGCGCCTCTGATCATCGCGCAGCCGCAGCGCCCGCTCGGCGGCACGATGGGCTACAGCGGCTGGCGTTGGGCGGAGCTCTGGACGCACGACCCTGCGAAGGCGCAGTCGTTCTACACGAAGGTGATCGGCTACCAGCCGACCGAAGTGAAACCGGGCGGCCAGTCGTACAGCGTGTTCGACACGGACGGCAAGCACCGCGCGGGGCTCATGAAGCTCCAGCAGAAAGAGATCCCGTCGCGCTGGATGCCGTACGTCGGCGTCACGGACCTGAAGGGCATTCTCGTGCGCGTCTGGCAGAACGGCGGCAAGGTATTGCGCGAGCCCGCCGAGATCGACAAGCCCGTCGCGGGCACGAATCGAGTCGCGTTGATCGCCGATCCGACCGGCGCCGCGCTGTTCCTCTACCAGCTCGACGAGCGCGCGGCTGCCGACCCGAACGTCGTCGCGGCGGTGGACGAGGTCAACATGCGCCGTCGCGCTGAGCAGCCGACCACCGAGAGCGTCGGGGATCGCTACCCGAACGTAAGCTTCAGCCTGAGCTACGGCACGGGCTTCGGTCCGGGCTGGGGCACGGCGTATCCGGTGATGCCGGGCGGGGCGTTCGGGCCGTATTGACGCGTCGACGCGCGCGTTGGCGTGCTGCTGCGTCGGCTCACTCCTACGCGAGTGACAACGCGCTAGATCGCGTGCAGCGTCGGCGGAATGTACGGCGGGTTCTTGTGCGGCGTGATCGAGAAGTGGATCGACGTGCCGTCCTTCGTCGTGAGCTCGATCTCCGCCTGCCTGCCGTCCTCGACGAGCACCTTCGGCGACGAAGCGAGCACGTAGCCGTTGCCCTCGAACAGGTAGATCTCCGTCGCGAGCATGATTCCGTTCTTTTCGATCGTCGGTACCATCACGACGCGCAGCATGTCGTCGATCGCGCGTAGCGCGACGTGATCGTTCGCCTCGGTCACGAGCTGCCGTTGCTCGATCTGACTGTCGTTCATCGACACGCCGACGTCGAGCATCACCACGTCCGCCCAGCCTTTCGTCGCGACGAAGAGCGCGCCCGCTGCGGTAAGCGCCGCCGCGGCGCCGCCGATCACGGGCCGCGCGCGGAACCGGAACCGGCTCTTCGCCCGGCTGTCGGGTGAAACGGGGTGAGCCTGATCGGTGCCCGCCGAGTGGTCGTCGCTCTGCGCGGTCCGCGGCGCGCGCGTCGTCACGAACGACGCGCAATTCCGCGACACTGACCTCGAGCACGGCCGCGAGCGCGCGCACGGACTCGAACGACGCGGCGCCCGTTTTCTCGATGCGCTGAATCGTGCGCAGCCCTAGGCCTGAGACCGTCGCTAGGTGCTCCTGGCTCCAGGCGCGCCTTTCGCGCTCGGCTCTGATCCTTTTCGGGTCAACCCTCATGTCCATGGGGCGCTCTCCGCGTCAGGGGGAGAGCACCAGGTTGGCGGTTCGGCTTAGGAAGCGCTACGAATCGCCTGCGTCAATGTTACGCCAAGCCCACGCCAATCGAGGCGGCGGCGCCGATTTTCAAGGGCCGCGCGGGCGGCCGGCCGACCACCGAGTGCCGCCGCCCCGCTTAGCGCGCGGGCGGCTCGGTGTATTCAGGGCTTCGTGCACACCCAGTTCGCGGAGTCCTTCAGATCGCCCGAGCCGTTGTACTTCGCGTACTCGGGGAACGCGCAAATCGGGCGCTTCAGGCCCGACTCGCGGTTCGTGCCGAGCATCGCGGCCGGGGCTAGCCCCTTCTCGCGCCACTGCTCGAGCGCCGTGATCGAGTCGAACGTGTTCGGGCCCGGACCGCCGCCGCAGTGCATCATCCCGGGCACGAGGAACATCCGCATCCAGTCATCCTGCTCCGGCCCCATCTCGCGGAGCACGCTCTCGTAGTAGAGCACCGTGTTCTCGGGAGTGATGCCGTTGTCTCGCCAACCGGCATACAGCAACAGCTTGCCGCCGGCCGCCTCGTACGCGCGCAGATCCGGATTCACCGCGTCGACGAAGCCGACCTTCTTGTCGATGATCGGCATATCGCGGTCGAGATCGAATTTGCGCCAGTCGTAGCTCGCGTCCTGGAAGCCCAGAATTCGGATCGAGTCGAACGCGAACGGGTTCGGCGGGTCCTGCGAGCTCGCCATCGCGGGCACGGGCACGCCGTACGCCTGGCCGGAGAAGATCAACTCGCCTTTGCTGTTCTTCGTGCCGCCGTAGTACGTCTGCACGCTCTTGAGCTCGCCCGGCGTGAGGCAGGTGTCCGTCGATCCGCCGGCCTTGCACGCGAGCGACGCGTAATCGAAGCGAGCATTGGCGCGGATTGTTGAGGAAACCTTCGTGCAGCGTGTCGCACTGCGCGAGCACCGCGTCGTTCACGAGCTTCGCCTTCGCCTCGGGCAGCGCCTGATCCGGGTGCAGCGCGAGCTGCATTTGCCGATACGCGCCGGCCGTGTGCATGTGGATGTGCCGGTTCGCGAGCGCACCCGCGATGATGCCGTCGTAGTCGCCCGGATAGCGCTGCGCGGCCATCACGCCCTGGCGGCCGCCCGTCGAGCAGCCTTTGTAGTAGGAGTAGTTGAGCGGCGCGCTATAGAACGAGTCGATCAGGTACTTCGACTTCACCGTCATGTCGTGCAGCGCGCGGAACGCGAAGTCGACGATCTTCTCGGGATGCCCGAGCGCAAACATGCCCGCGGGGCCGTCGGCTGCCGAGTGACCCGTGTCGGTGCCGGCCGTCGCATAGCCGCGGCGCAGCGCAACTTGCATGTCGCCCCAGCCCTGGATCGCGCCGGCCCAGCCGCCGTTGCCGACGGCGAGGAACTTGCCGTTCCAATTCTTCGTCGGCAGCCAGAGCTCGACGTTGATGTTCGAGTCGGACGTCGGCTTGAGCACCATCGTGACCTTGCAATGCTCGGGTATGGGCTCCGGCGGCGGAGCGTTCGCAGCAGGCGGCGGGCCGCCGCTCGGGGGAGGAGTGAAGATGCCTTCGGCCACGGTCGTCGCGGCCGTGATCGATGCGCGCTCGAGCTTGACGCTCGCGAGCTGCTCGCACGGCATGTTGAGCCCGGCGGCTAGCGCCGTGGCAAATAGTCCGATCATGTTCGTTTCCCCCTCGTTGCCTCTTGGCTCTTCAGCCGACCAAGCATAGCGCTAAGCGGGCGCCGAACGTACGAGCGCCGGGCAGGCGCGGCTGCGGGCAGTCGTTGGAGCTGAGAAGGCCGCCGGCGGCGGACCGAGAGCCTGGGCGGCAAGGGGGTTCGAAGCGTATCTTGAGCACTGGCTGCGCCGTCGCCGGTCGGACCTATAGCTCGATCGGACTGGTGCGCAGATGGAGGGGGACGATGAAGACCATGTCTGCAGCGACGCTCGCCGTCGCGCTTAGCATTGGCTCGCCCGCGCACGCGCATCACGGAGTAGCGCCGCACTACGACACGAGCAAGCCCGTCACGATCGAGGGCGTCGTCTCGCGCTTCGAGTTCGTGAACCCGCACTCGTTCCTGTACGTCGATACCACCGACGCGGCCGGCACGAAGCAGACCTGGAGCTGCGAGATGGCGTCGCGGACCGTGCTCACGCGCAATGGGCTCGGCGTCGACTCGTTCAAGCCCGGGGAGCCGATCAAGATCGACGGCGTCGCGGCGCGCCACAACCCGACCGGTTGCGCGTTTCGTGTCGCGTACTTTCGCGACGGACGCGTACTGAAAAGCACCGAGCTATTCGCGCCGACACGCTCGACGGACGCGGACGCGCCGGCAGACCCGACGTCGATAGTCGGCATCTGGGCGATGAAGCGCTTCGCCGTCTCGAACTACCAAGGCCAGTTGACGGAAGCGGGCGAACACGCGCGCGCGGCGTTCGACCCCGTGAAGGACGATCCCGCGATCTACTGCGACCCCGCGAGCCCCGTCCGCTTCTGGATCAACGTGAACGAGCCGTTCGAGATTCGCCGCGATGGCGATGACGTGCTGATCGTGCATCGCTTCATGGATGCGACGCGCGTAGTGCATTTCGACGGGCGGCCCGCACCTGCGACCGTGCCGCGGAGCACGATGGGTTACACGACCGGACATTTCGACGGCAAGACGCTCGTGGCGTCGACCGATCATTTCGTGGCCGCGACGCTCGAGCCGCGCGCTCCCGGCGTGATGCATACCGAAAACCTGAAGCTCGCCGAGCGGCTCGAAGTGAACCGCGAGACCGGCGACCTCGAGATCACGTGGACTATCGACGACCCCGCCTACTTCAAGTCACCCGTCACGCAGAAAGAGCTCTATGTACGGAGCCCGTGGGATCCGGAGCCCTACGCCTGCAAGCCGGGCTATCGCTAATGAACATTCGACGCGGCTGCCGCGCTTCGGAGGCGCCGACGCTCGCGTTGCCCGACTAGATAGGCAAACGGATCGCTCAATGCGAAGTTGCGTAGGCCACGAAACGCGGCGGGCCACTGTTCGGGTGTATCGAGATGCAGCGACGCATAGCGCGCGGCGGGAAGCTCCCAGAACTCCTCCACTTCGCCGCGTACACGGTGCAACCGCGCGCCGTAGCGGCGCTGTCGATAACTGCACTCGATACTGCCTGCCTGCGACGTATAGCTGCGCAGCACGGCATGGCAGCGCTCGGAAACATCCGACACGTCGACGACGAGGTTCGCGAGCGCGGGCGTGAGCGGTACCTGCACGCTGTAGATCCGGACATCGAGCGGCCGCGGTCGAGCGCCCACATGGGAGTCGAGCGCCCGCGCTAGAGCGTGCGCGACGCGATGATGCTCGGGGTGAAAGTCGATACGTGACGGCGCATAGATGACATCCGGTTCGATGTCATCGAGCAACGTTTCGAGCCGCGACTGCAACTCGCGCAGGTCCCAGTCGCCCTCGCGAAGCCCGAGCCACTCGACGCGCACGTCGCCGAGAAGCCGCGCCGCGGCTGCCGCTTCCATGCGTCGTTGCTCGGACATCTTCGTCGGATCGGCGATCATCTGCGACCGACGCCCGTCGGTCGCGATCACGATCGAGACGCGATCGCCGCAACCGACGTGCTTCAAGATACTGCCCGCGCAACCGATCGCTTCGTCGTCGGGGTGCGGGGCGAGCACGACGACACGGCGGGTCCCGGATGAGCTCCAGCGCGCCGCGTCGGAGCGAATCAATGAACCGAACGTGGCGAAGCCGAGCTCCCAGCAACGTCCCATTCCGCGCGAGATCGCGCGCTTGACGGGGCGCAAGCGTGCTCTAAGCGACATCGAAGTCGGCGCCCGTGAGACGCCATGCGGCCGGGCTCTGCAGTCGTTCGAGTGGCACGTCCGTTGCGAGCGGTACCAGCTGCACGCCGAACGACGGACCGCGTATGAACCCTATGCTCCGAAACCATGCGAAGAGCGGGCTACTGGGCACGGCGAGCGTGTACACGAGATCAGCCGCCTGCTCGCCAAGGCGGCGCAGCAGCTCGAGCGTCAGGGCCGCTGAGCTCTCAGTGTCGCCTTCCGCCGCGAAGAGCTCCACGAGCTGCGCCGTGGTTCTGCCTTCGTTGCGATTGAGGCTATACGTCAGCCATGCGGTCGGAAGATTGCCCTGACGTGCCACGAGCACTTGATAGCTTCGCGCGGGCGAGCTCATGAATCGCCGCTCGATCCACTCCGCATCGCGGACGGCTGAGAATGCGGTGTCGGTGCGACATCGGTCCCAGATGACATCGAACTCCGCGCCCGCACTTTCAGCCTGTGTCACTTCGATATCGCTGCGCCGACGTAGGCGGCGATTCGCGAAACGATTCCAGACGGTGCCGAACATGTGGACCCTGCCGAGACCAGGCAGTCCGAGCCGTCTGGCGATCAGCGCCTCGGGCCGCAACGGTCGCACCAGCCACTGCAGGGGAAACAGCTCGCGCCAGCCAAGCGCGCGTGCTCGCGAACCCCATTGTTGATTCGGCAGCCCGATGACGAATGCGATGCCTGCGTCGCGCCACGCATCGTAGGCGCGTGCGGCGACTTCGGTGAGCAGACCTCGGCGCCTAAATGCGGGCGCCGTCATCGTATCGACGGAGACCATCACATCGTGCGTGCGCTCGTCGAGCTTGAATCGCGTGTGCATCGCGGCGTACTGAAAGATCGGCTGGTCGGAATGGGTTGCGAGCCATACGTTCGGCACCTTGGACGTGGGTGCGAGCTTCCAGCGCCACTCGCGCTCGCTCATGCGCCTGCCGAAGACGGTTTCGAACAGCGCGGTGAGCGCCTGCTCGTCGCCGTTTCGATAGCTGCGAATCGCGATCTCGTCACGAGGCACGGAAGTGATGGCGGGCAGACTCACGTCGTTGGCGTCGAATGGCAGCACCATCGCGGTGGTAGCGATGGGTCCCAATTCACCTATGAATGGTTCACTCGGGCCAATCCGATGACGCGGGGAAAGCGGCGCCAAACCGGTCGGCGGCACAGCCCTCCGGTGCCCGGAGGCGGTCGCCTACGCCGGCCCCAGCGTCACGACGACTTTGCCGCGCGCGTGCCCGCCCTCGAGATAGCGGACCGCTTCAGCTGCGTCGGCGAGCGGGTACGTGCGATCGATCACCGGCGCGACGTTGCCGTCCTCGACGAGCTTCGCGATGAACGCCAGGTCGTCGCTCTGCACCGGCTTGCCGAGCACCATCGAAACCTTCTGTTGCCCGAATCGCGACGCGAGCGCGACGAAGGCGAGCGAGAGCATTCCGGACAGCGTGATGCCGCCGTCCGTCTGCCGCCCGACGCCTGCACCGACGACGACTAGCGCGCCGTGCGGCGCGACCGCGCGGCGCGTGTCGGACACGCTCGCGTTGCCCGCGACGTTGAGTATCAGGTCGTAGCGCGTCGCCTGGCGCGTGAAGTCCTCGGTCGCGTAATCGATGACTCGTTCGGCGCCGAGCGAGCGAACGAGCTCGAGGTTCCGCGCGCTGCACACGCCCGTGACGCGCGTGCCGAACGCCGTCGCAAGCTGCACGGCGAACGTGCCAACGCCGCCCGAGGCGCCGTTCACGAGCACGCTCTGCCCGGCCTTGATTCGTCCGTAGTTGCGGAGCGCGACGAGCGCCGAGCAGCCCGCGACCGGAATCGCCGCGGCATGCTCGAAGCTCACTCGAGCCGGTTTCAACGCGAAGCGGTCCTCGTGGCCGCACGCGTACTCCGCGAACGAGCCGCGCACGGTCCCGAGCACCTCGTCCCCGCGTCGAAATCGCTGCACGCCGGGACCGACGGCCTCGACCGTGCCCGCGACGTCGGCGCCCGGGATTCGCGCCTTCGGCTTTCCACCGAGGCGCATGACCGAAGGCTCGCCGCGAATCAGATGCCAGTCGAGCGGATTCACGGCGGCGGCGTGCACCCTGAGCAAGATCTCCCGCTCTTTCGGAGTCGGCGGATCGACGTCGGTTAGCTTGAGAACGTCGGGCGGGCCGAACTCATTGTGCACGATAGCTTTCATGGGGAAGTGCCTCGCGACTGCGTAGTGCGCGTGGGTGACCCAGCCGTCGGCACGCCGCTCACGCGCCGAAATCCGCACGGAACACGCTCGACTGTGCGATCGCGATCGCGAGCCGCAGCGCCGCGTTGCTTGCGTCCACGACGTGGCCGTCCTCGACGCTCCAGATCGCCGAGAGCACGGCCTGTGCGAACGCCCATGCGCGCGCGCGATCGACATCGATGCCGAGCGCGGCATAAAAGATCGCGAGCCGTCGCTCGATCACGTCGGGCGACGAGAGCAGCTCCGGCCGCTCGTAGGGATTGCGCAGCGCGGCACCGATCTCGTACTCGAGCTCGCCGATTACCCCTTTCGCGTCGATCGCGACCCAGCCACGCCGCTCGTCATGCAGCACGTTGTAATGCTGCAGGTCGCCGTGCAGTAGCGCGGGCTCTCGCTGTGCCGCCGTGAGCTCCGAATACACGCGCTGCGCGTGCTGGACGAGCTCGCGCGGAACTTGCGTATCGTTTGTTGCGAGGTAGCGCTCGAATCCGAGACCCCAGGCCTCGACCGTCGCGCACGCGACGGGCGGATCACCGGGCGACATTCGCCGCAGCAGCGCGGCGAGCACCTCGGTCGCCTCGTCGTCCCGACCCTCGAGCACGAGCGAGACGAGCGGCGTGCCCGGCACGAGCCGTTCGAGCAGCGCGGCACCGTCGACGTGATCGTGCACCTGCACGACACCACGGCCTCCGAACACAGCCGTGATCTCGCCGCTGCGCCATTCGTCGCCCGAGCCGCGAGCGACTTTGACGACGACGGGCCGGCCGTCGCGCGTACCGAACACGAGCGCTGACGTCCCCGTGGCGATCGCACGCTCCGCTCGCACGCCCCAGGCCCTGACTCGCTCGGCGATCCGTTCCTTGAGCTCGTCGCTCAGCGCGGCTTTGGGACGCGGACCGCCGGCGGCCGGGTTCCCGCTCATCTGTCGCCTTGCGCGAGCTCGCGCTGCAGACCTTCGAGCCCGCGCTGCATCGCCCAGCGGTGATTCGCGACGAACACGGGCTTTAGCAGCGGTGCGAACGCGACCATCCACGGTTGCGTCACGAGCACGGTCCAGTCGTAGTGCGCTTCGGTCCAGTCGCCATCCTGCCTCAGACGCCATTCGCCTCGGCCGGCAAGGTCTCCGCGCGCGCGGAGCGACATCGATCGCGGCTTGTCGATCGCGACGACCTCGGCCTGCCAGGTCAACGTGTAAGGGAGCCAACCCTTCGTATGCAAATCGACAACGCGACCTAGACCGCTCGCGTCACCGGCTTTCGCTTCGCGCACCGCGAGATAGACCTGCGGCCACCAGCGCACGAACCCCTGCGGCTTGCTGAGCACATCGAACACTTGTGCGGCTGCGCCGCGAACGCGCCAAGTCGTCGGAATGTGAAACTCGCGAGACTTCATCGTGCTCGGTTCGCGATCGGAGCGTACGTGCTAGTGACAGTCACGCGGATGTCGCGAGCTTGAGGCCGACGATACCCGCTACGATCAGCGCGATGCTCGCGACGCGGCCGACGCTCGCGGCCTCGCCGAGCAACACGATTCCGAGCACCGCGGTGCCGACCGCCCCGATGCCGACCCATACCGCGTATGCCGTGCCGACCGGCAGCGCCTTCACGGCCGCGCCGAGCAGCGCCATGCTGATGACGAGAGCGAGCGCCGTCCACACCGTCGGCCAAAGCCGCGTGAACCCTTGGGTGTACTTGAGACCGATCGCCCAGCCGACCTCGAACAGCCCCGCGACGATCAGCACGAGCCAGGATGCTGTCGGTGACATCGATCGCTCCTCGAAGGCGAAACGCGCACTCTACGCCGGCTAGCGTACGGGGAAAGTGCCTCTCACAGGTCGACGACCTCGACGTCGGACACCGCGAACGTCTCCCCGAGAAACCGCGAGCCCAAACGCGCGAAGCGCGCGGCGCCGTCAGTCACAAGCAGGCGCAGATCACCTCGCGAGCTTCGAGCGCTGGTCGCGAGCGAGTCGCCCTCGAGGAGCGCGCCGACCGCGCGCGCTGTCGCGGTCGCAGAGTCGACGATGCTCGGCCGTGGGCCGAGCTCAGCCCGGATCACGTCAGCGAGCAATGGGAAGTGCGTGCAGCCGAGGATCACGGAATCCGGCCGCTCGCGCTCGGGCCGCGTAACGACGGTGTCGAGATATGCGCGCGCCGCGGCCGCCGCGACTTCTCCGTGCGTCCACCCTTCTTCCGCGAGCGCCACAAATAGCGAGCACGCGAGCTCCTCGACCTCTGCACGCGGCGCGAACGCGCGGATCGCGCGCGTGTACGCGCGCTGTCCTACCGTCGCCTCCGTCGCGAGCACCAGATGCCGCTGCGCCGCGCTGGCCGCGACGGCGGCCTCCGCGCCGGGCTCGACGACGCCGAGCACGGGTAGCGGCGCCAGCTCCGCGCGCAGCTCCGGCAACGACAGCGCGGATGCGGTGTTGCATGCGACGACGAGCAGCTTAATGCCGCGCTCGAGGAGCTGACGCGACGCCTGGAGCGAGTAGCGCAGCACAGAGTCGCGGCTCTTCGTCCCGTACGGCACTCGCGCTGTGTCGCCGAGATACACCGCCGACTCGTTCGGCAGCGCCGCGCGGATCGCGCGCAGCACCGTGAGGCCACCGACGCCGGAATCGAAGACGCCGATAGGCAGGTCCGGATCGCCGCCCGCGGCGCTCATCCTCTGCCGAACGGCAGCTTGCCCCGTACCGCGACGACGCCTGAGCCCGCGACGATCTCGCCGATCCGGTACGCGTCCTCGCCGTGCTGCTCCAGATGCGCGAGCACCGCGCTCGCATCGCGCGCGCGACAGACCAATGCGAGTCCGACGCCGAGGTTGAACGTGCGCAGCATCTCGGCGTCCGCGACGTCGCCCGCCCGCCGAATTCGCGTCGAACACCGGCGGGATCATGTACGCGCCGAGATCGATGCTCGCGTCGACGCCGGGCGGCAGGATCCGATCGAGGTTCTCGCGAATACCGCCGCCCGTGATGTGCGCGAGGCCAGTCGCGAGCCCGCGCTCGAACAGGCCTTTCAGCGCGTCGTAGTAGCAGCGGTGCGGCTCGAGCACCGCGTCGAGGAACGTGCGGCCGCCGACGTCGGCGTTCGCGAGCGACGCGTCGCGCTTGAGCAGGTCGCGGATCAGCGTGTAGCCGTTCGTGTGCGGCCCCGACGAGGCGAGCGCAATCACCGCGTCGCCGATCTCGATCTTCGAGCCGTCGACGATCTTCGCGCGCTCGACGATGCCGATCACGCTCGAGCCCAAGATGTACGTGCCGACCGGCACGACGTCGGGCTGCTCCGTGGTCTCCCCACCCGTGAGCGCGCAGCCCTGCGCCGCGCACGCGGCCGCGCACGCGGACACGATTCGCGTGACGATCGACTTCTCCATCCGGCCGCAGATGATCAGATCCTGGACCGCGAGCGGCTCGGCGCCCATCACGACGCAGTCGTTGATCAAGTGATTGATCATGTCGTAGCAGACCGATTCGATCCGGTCGTGCTGCGCCGCGAGCACCTGCTTGCTGCCGGGCTCCTCCGTCTTCATCACGAGCACGGGCTCTTTGAAGCGGCCGACGTCGAGCGCGAACAGCGACGCGAACGCGCCGACGCGGTTCAACACGCGCGGGTCCTTGCCGTCGATGAATTGCCCAAGGCCGGCCTTGGTGTCGTTCGCGACGTCGATGTCGACGCGGTATTTCATCGGTGTCTCGCGGGGTGCCAGCGCGAAGGATACCGGAGCGGCGCAGCGCCGCGCAGCTTTACGGACGAATAGGCGCACGCGCGCCGGGAGCTACAAGCGCGCCGCGGCCTCGTCGAATAGACGCTTCGCGAGATCGAACGTCGGGCGGCCCATCCGGCTCGCGACGCCGACATACAACGCCGCTCCTTTCACTTCGCCAACGCAGCCTGTCACTTGCGGCTGCACGTTGCTCGGCTTCGGGGGCGAGAGACTGCTGCAGCGCACGCCGCCGAAGTTCTGCTGCTGCTCGGTCCAGTGCTGTTCACGCCGTTCTGCCAACGGGAATGCGACGACATCGAGCGCGTGCGCCATGGCGGCCGGCTCGAGCGACGGCACGACGTCGAGGTTGACGCCGCCGCCGAGCAACGAAGCCGCCGCCCAGCTGCAGACCTGTAGCCGCGGGTTCTCGACGGGTCCGGTCCCGACCTCGCCCCTCTTGCTTGCGGACGTGAGCTCGGCGGCACCGCCGACGGCGACTGCGACCTCGTCGAGGGTCAGCAGATTTCTGCAATCCCCTGCGTCGGCCGGATGAGCTACGGACGGGACGACAAACGAGAGCACCAAGAGCGCAATGGCGCGTTTCATGAGAAGTCCTCCTCAACGGTGCGTACGACCCTCCTTGTACCTATAGATAGACCGCTACGGTCGCGCATCGTTGCCGCCAGTCGCTCGCTCGGCCTCGAGCACGACGGGCCGCACATCCGCGAGCAGGCGTTCGAGCAGTAGCTCGCCGGCGAAGATCAGCGAGTGACCGGCGCCCGGCACGACTGCCAGCAGCTTGCGCGGCGCGTCGATCCAAGCGACGTAGTCGCGAACCGCTTCCGTAACCGAGTACGCGTCTTGCTCGCCCTGGAAGAAGAACATCGGCACGCGAAACGAGCGCCCGAGCCGACGCGCGTCGAAGGTTACGATCTCGGCGCGCAGCTCGTCGTAGGCAGCCGTCGCGAGTGCGCGCGGGTCGTCGAGCGAGCGGCGGATCTCCTCGAGCGACAGGCCGATCTCGCGGCCGATCAAGATTTGCTGCAAGCGCAGCAGATCGTCCGCCGAGTACAGCCGATAGCCGGCCGCCGTGCGCAGGCTCGGAACTAGCAGGCCGATCGCGTCGTAGTGATGCAGCGCGCGAATCGACACACCGCTCTGCTCCGCGACTTCCTTCACTTGATAGTGGCGTCGTGATTGCACCGGTTGAACACTCTAGGGGCTGACGCGGCGTGAGGGTCAAGGGGTTCGCATTGGCGTGCGCCCCGGCGGAATTCTAGCGAGCGGTCTGCGTCGGTGTCGTACATGGCGACATCAACCGGGCAGGCGCGGCGGCCGCCGTAGCTGTTCGGAGAACGGCTAGAACCGAAACTGCGCGGCGATCCCGAGGTCCCGCCCGTCGCCCCAGAAACGGAAGCCTCCGCGCAACTCGAGTCGGCGGAGACCATAGAGGATTCCAAAGCCGGCGAGAGCGCCGGACTTATCTTCGTGAATGTCTTTCTGCGCGTACGAAGCGAGATCGGTCACCGTCCGATCGAGCTTGCTGTCGTAGACGCCGAACATCCCGTATACGCGCCAGTCGCGCGGCAGCTTGAACAGATCACGAAGCGAGAATTGACGCTGCACGCTTGCCGACAGCGCGCGCACCTCGGTGTCGACATTGAAATAGACGACGCCGCTGCCTGCGACGTTGTGCTTGTCGATCGCGTCTGTAGCGTCGTACGCGAGCTCGACGGATAGGTGATCGTTCACGCGAAAGCCGGTGTAGAGCCCGAGCCCGATCGACGAGCCGGCAAACGCGATGTCGGCGTACTTGTCGTCGTAATGCACGGAAGCGACGTCTACGCCGCCGTAGAAGCGCGAGATCAGCGGAACCTTCGTATCCGCGGGCCGCGCGCCAGGGCAATACGGGCTCCGCGGACCAAGCCGTCCAGGGCACCGCCGCGAGCGCGAGCACTGCACCCATCACGCGCAGAGCTCGAGCCAGGCGCGCCGGAGCGAGCTTGCGAGCCGAGTGGCACAGCGAGTTGGCCGGATCGACGTCCCGCATCCCAAGCGCCTATTGAGCGGCGAAGTCGTCGAGCATCAGCACGTTCGCACGCGCCGCTTGCTCGGTCGGCACCGCGACGATCGTGTAGATGCCGCCGCCGGCGAGCGTAACCTGCTGCGGGCCATAGACGAACGTGTCCGTGCCGCTCTTCGCGATGATGATGTCGAAGCTGCCTGGTGCGAACATCTGCGACGCGCCAACCGACGCCGTCGACAGCGTTTGGTTGATGGTCGACGTGAACACGTTGTTGCCGTGCGGAATGATGTAGAAGTCGAGACTCGATCCGAAGCTGTTGACGGTTCGCAGCTGCGCGTACGGCGCGAGCCGGCGCGTCAAGTCAACGCCTGTGAGACTGTTGAAGGCGCTTACCGAGGTCTGCGCCAGGAAATAGGTCGAGCGTGTGCCCTTGGTGAAGGAGAGCTGATCGCGCTTGAGCAGCACGCCGACGTTGCCGGTTGGCGTGATGTCGAGCTCGAGGAGTGTTAGCCAAGTAGGATCGAGCGTGATGTACGGCGTCTCTTGGTTTACCGGCAGAGCGGCGAAAAGCGCGTGCGTGTAGTCCTCTTGCGCGTAGACGTCGACCGTGCCCACGGTGGGTGAAACGTTCGCGGCACGCAGCAGCGTCGGCTGGCGCCGATCCAGCAAGTCGCCGCCCTGATCTCGAAACCGCGTCACGCGCACGCTCGATGTGGTGTCGCTCGTGCCGTCGAGCAGCGCGAAGCCGACCCGAGTCTGCTGCGAAAGAGTCACGTTGTCGGACGTGTAGACCGGCGCGCTCGGATTCCCGACCGGCGTGATCGTCAGAACGTAGTCGCCCGAGTCGACGAGCCCGTTGAACTCGTCGCCCGGCTCGAGCGTCGCCTTCACCTGCGTGACTGACAGATTCGTGCCGGGTGGCTCGAGATAGACGTCCACCGTGCCGAGCGCGCTCGACCAATTGAAGATCTGTACCTGAAGGTTGGTGTCGATCCCGTTGCCGTCGGTCGTGATGTTGTCGAACACGTGCGGCGTGTCGTCGTAGACGCGGACCGCTAGCGCGCCGTACTTGCCGGTCAACGCGGCGAGGTATTCGTGGCCGTTGACGACGTTGACCGACTGCGTCGCGACGCGCGTGCATTCGTTCGCGTTCTTCACGCCGTCCTTGTTCACGTCGCCTTGGCACGTGCTCGTTTCGTCGCCCGGGAGCAGCGAGTCGTAGTTGAGCGTGTAGGTGTCGGGATCGACGGAGCGAAACGCCGTGCCGGTGGCGAACGCCATGCTCGACCAAACCTCTTCGACGCGCAGGAACGTCACGTCGGGCATGTCCGGCGCCGCATTGAACGCGGCCAATAGCGGTTTCACGCTGCCGTCGCCGTTGCCGTGAGACTTGCTGCAACCCGAGAGCGCGAGGCCGACCAATGCAGCGCCGATCAAGACCGACGAGACTCTGTAACGCATACGTCCTCCCTGTGCCGGCGCGACAAGCGCGTTGGCGTTGTTAGCTCGGCGATTGGCGCCCCGAGTGCGCACCGGTCTTTGGCGCGCACTCGCGCTTCGGCGCAGGCGCCGAATCGCTCGGGAGGGGAATTTAGAAGCGCGTCACGCGACGCAACGTAAGCAATTGTTACGAAGTGTTAGCCGGAGCTCAGCGTTGCGCGGCGTCGATCAAGATTCGGACGAGATCGTCCGGCCGATCGAGCATCACGTCGTGGCCGCAGTCGATCGTCACGGTGTGCCAACCCTTCTTCTTCGCGATCTCGTGAAACGGCGGGAAAGGCGATTCCTCGTAGCCGGTCGCGAGCACGTGCGTGACCTTCTTGGCCGGAAAGTCGGTTGCGCAGTGACAGCGGCTGCGCGAATGTCGCGAGCGACTGCGGCGTGCATTGCGCGTCGACCCAGGCTCGGTCAGCCACGTTCACCTTGAAGAACTCCGCCGGAATCGGCGGTACTCGCCAACCGTCGCCGTCTTTGTTCGCGCCTTCGACCTGCGCCGCTCGCGCGCGCGGCGGCAGTGTGTCGTGCAAGCTCTGACCGTTCTCGATGATGAAGGCGTCGAGATATACGAGCGCTCGCAGCCGCTCCGGCAAGCGATCGGCGACGCCGGTGATCACGCAGCCGGCATACGAGTGTCCGCAGAGCACGATGTCGTCGAGCTCTTCCCAGCGAATCAAGTTCGCGACGTCCGCGACGTGCGTCTCGAGATCCACTTTCGGCGACGCGAGGTGCGATCGGTCAGCGACGCCGGTGAGAGTCGGTGTGAACACATCGTGGCCCGCGGACTGAAGCGCTTTGCGCACGCGCTTCCAGCACCAGCTGCCGTGCCATGCGCCGTGCACGAGAACGAAGGTCGTCATCGGCTCCCCTTAGGACCAGTGCCGGCGCGAATGGTAGCGCACGCCTCGCGCCGCGTCGGCTGCTTTTGTCCGCTGGCACACCGCGTGCGGTGCTGCATCAGATACGGCTTCCGTGGATCTTCTCGACGGGAAGACGCTCCAAGTCCACGCCCTCTAGACACCGCACGTTGACCGCCCAGCCATCGAACGGCTTGACCCCTTCCTCGAGCTCTCCGGGCGTCGGATCACTCGGACGGCGAAACGGCAGGATTCCACAGGTGTTGCAAAAGTAGTCCTTCGCGGTGCGTGAGCCCCATTGGTACAGGGACAGACTGTCCCACGGCGTCAGCAAGCGAAGGTTCTCTTTCGGAACGCGAAAATTTAGAGCTCCGCGCTTCGAGCACACTGAACAGTCACACAACCGAACGTGATCGATTTCCGCGACGACCTCGAATCGCACACGGCCGCAATGGCAAGAACCGGTGTACGTCGTCATGCACTAACGCCCTAGGACGACATGGCCGTTCTCGTCACGGACAGTGAGAACGAGCGGCCGATAATCGTTCGTTCCCGTTCTCTGAGCGTTGTAGGCGACCAGCGGACCGAGGATTGCGTCGCGCACCTCTGGCTGCGCTTCATCAGACATGTGGAAGGAAACGTTCACCACAGCGATCCGTCTGTTTCGTCGCCTGCCGCTCCGTCTAGTCTTGCTTGCTCGCGAGCTGCTCCAGCCGACTGCGCGCAAGCTGAAGTTCCCGCTCCGCACTCTCCGCCGCCAGAGACGCTTCCCGGACCTCCGCGTCCGCCGCACGCGCGTTCTGGTTTGCGGCGGCAGCTTCTTTTGCAGCCTCGGCGAGTTGCTTTTCGAGCTTGGCCCGCTGCCCCTCACTCTTTTTCGCGTGTGTCGCAGCAGCCTTGAGCCTCGCTGCTGCGCGTTCTGATTGCTTCCGAGCGACGCTGAGCTCGCGCTCCGCCTTAAGCGCCGCGCTCTTCGCCGCTGCCACCAGCCGCTTTTGCTCGCGACCGCGCGTCGATTCCTTGGCGCCCGGCGGCCGCACGGAGGGCGGACTCGCGCTCGGCCGGAGCTTGATTGCATCCTTCCGCGGGAGAAGCTCGGCTAATGTCTCGAATCCCGGCGGCTCGAGGTCGCCAGTGAGTCGGCCGGCGGATGGCGTACCAGGCAGAGAGCCGTACGCGGAAAGCGCCTCGAGCGTGCTCGTGACGCGACGCATGAGATCGCGCGTGTCGCCGTAACCGCCCTCGCGAAGGATATCTGCGGCGATCGTGACGAGCGCGGC
Source organism: uncultured Gammaproteobacteria bacterium (assembly GCA_963841645.1). GTDB lineage: Bacteria > Pseudomonadota > Gammaproteobacteria > Steroidobacterales > Rariloculaceae > FEN-1219. The sequence goes on from CAWJDS010000010.1 coordinate 133,319, forward strand.
CACCACCTCGCGCCTGGCGTTGACGAGCTCCCGCGACGGGTTGCTCGTCGTTTGAGTCGTTTGGGCCTGGCGTAAGCGTTCACCAGCGTCGAAGAGCCGACCGAACAGATAGCCATGACGCCAATACAGCTGATTGACGACCCACGCAGAGACCGAAGGCTTCGCTAGCGCCTTCGCTTCAGCCGCTTCGGTCTGCTGGCCGGCCTTCTTGAGCCGCGAGACGAGAGCATTGCGCGCCGACGTGAATTCGCCGAGTGGCAACTTGAATAGCGCGTCGACGTCGCTCCCCATTTCTCCACCCAGCCCAAGCACAATCCGAATCGACCGTTGCCATATTACGCATACGGTCCGCGACACCGAACTCGCACCGCAGCGGCCCCTGCGGCCGAGCGCTTGGCGAAGTCGAATTTTTCGATCGTTCCTGGAAGCCCGCGACAGCGAACGGCACAGCTCTTGCAGCGCTGAGTGTGTTCTCACTCGAAGAGGGATTGATCATGGACAAGGATAGAGTCGAAGGCGCCGCGAAGAACGTCAAAGGCAAGGCCAAGACGGCGGCCGGCAAATTGCTAGGAGACGAGAAACTGAAGAACGAAGGGCGCGCGGACCAAGTGAAAGGCAAGCTGCAGAATACCGTCGGCGGCATCAAGGACAAGATCGACGAACAATCGAAGAAAACTAAGTAGCCAGCCGAGCGTAGCTCGCGAGCTAGGTAATCGTAGGACGCGGGCGTTTCGATTCCTGGCGCTGTAAACAGAGGCCCCGCTCCGGCGGGGTTTCTTTTTTGGGTGTTTGTATGATCAAGGACCTTTGGTACAAGAACGCCGTCATCTATTGCCTCGACGTCGCAACGTACATGGATTCGGACGGCGACGGGATCGGTGATTTCCGCGGCCTCACGCGACGGCTGGACTACCTGCACGGGCTCGGCATCACGACTCTGTGGCTCATGCCCTTCCAAACCTCGCCGAGACGCGATGGCGGGTATGACGTCTCCGACTACTACGCGGTCGATCCGCGGTTCGGCACATTCGGTGACTTCGTGGACTTCACGCACGGTGCCAAGCAACGTGGCATCCGAGTGCTCATCGATCTCGTCGTCAACCACACGTCCGACAAACACGCGTGGTTCGAAGCCGCCCGCGCCGATCGCCGCTCGCGTTATCGCGACTGGTATGTCTGGTCAGCCACGAAGCCGCGCAATAGCAAGGACGGTGTCGTGTTTCCCGGCGTGCAGTCATCGACATGGAGCTACGACAAGATTGCAAAGGCGTGGTACTTCCATCGCTTCTACGACTTCCAGCCCGACCTTAATACCTCCAATCCCGAGGTACAGGCCGAAATCCTCAAGATCATGGGATTCTGGATCCAGCTAGGAGTTGACGGCTTTCGCATGGACGCCGTGCCTTTCTTCATCGGAACCAAAGGTCGCAACGTGAAGAAGCCGGTGTCGCAATTCGACATGCTGCGCGAGCTGCGGGAATTTCTGCAATGGCGTGAAGGGGCATCGATCATCATTGCCGAGGCCAACGTCAAGCCCAACGAAGACCTTGATTACTTCGGGGAGGACGGCGATCGCATGCACATGATGTTCAACTTCCAGGTCAACCAGAATCTCTTCTATGCGCTCGCATCTGCGGATACGCGTCCGCTCGTGCGCGCTTTGATGAAGACCAAGCCGAGACCGCAGACCGGGCAATGGGGTCAATTCCTCCGCAACCATGACGAGCTCGACCTCGGCCGTCTCACTGACGCGCAGCGCAAAACGGTGTTCGCCGCCTTCGCGCCGGAACCGTCCATGCAACTCTACGACCGTGGCATTCGCCGCCGGCTAGCACCCATGTTCAAAGGCGACCGTCGACGGCTCGAGCTTGCATACAGCATGTTGTTCACGATGCCTGGCACGCCGGTCATTCGTTATGGCGACGAGATCGGCATGGGTGACGACTTGGATTTGCCCGAGCGGGAATGCGCACGCACGCCTATGCAATGGTCCGCCGAGCCGCATGCAGGATTTACCAAGGCCCCGCGCCCCATCAAGCCCGTGATCACTGACGGCCCGTATGGGTATGAGCATGTCAACGTGGCGAAGCAGCGCCGAGATGCGAATTCAATGGTGAACTGGACCGAGCGCATCATTCGCATGCGCAAGGAAGTGCCGGAGATCGGCTGGGGTGATTTCACTGTTGTCGACACGGGCAACCCGGCGGTGCTGGGACTGCGGTACGACTGGCTGAACAACTCCGTGCTCACGCTGCACAACTTCAGTGCGCAACCGCTCGAACTACAATTCGACGCAGGCGTGGGTGACCGCGGCGAGCTCCTGGTGAACTTGCTGACCGACGATCACAGTCGTGCGGACGCGCAGGGCCGACACTGTGTTGTGCTGGAGGGCTACGGCTACCGCTGGTACCGCGTCGGCGGGTTGGACTACTTGCTCGTGCGCTCTGAGGTCGATCTTGCGCCAACGAAGCGGGCCGCCCGGGATTGAATCTCGGATCATGGCTGTGCGTAGTCGATCAGACCCGGAGCCGCCGCGTTCGAATGTGAGGCCTATCCAGTAATCGTCGTCCCGCTGGTCATGACGCCGTACGACAGAGCGACGTTGAATCGAGAGATCCGCCGCCGATTGCCTGCGCTGCGCTTCGACAATTCGGGCGTTGAACCATCGGGCTTCGCGATCTACACGCTATCTGATCCGCGGGACGTGCGGCTCGTTCGATACGTGGGCCAGACAGCAAATCCGAGCCGCCGACACACGCAGCACGTTGCCCAAGCTCGCCTGTGGATGCCGGACACCCTTCCGTGGTGGATTCGACGGCCGGAGCTTCGACCGCTGTATGAATGGATCAGGGCGCTACATGCGGATGAAGGACGATTACCGACGATGATCGTTGCGGCCTGGTGTCTCCGGCCTCGCGACGCGCGCGCGCTCGAGCGCGAGACCATAATGAAATACTTAGCCGAACGAATGCCTCTGTTGAATTGCGAAGCAGCGCTACTCGGAGCGCAGATTCCGCTCGTATCCGCCTAGTCGGCGCACCCCGGAGGCGCTGACTAGGATGAGTTAAATCCTTGCCTATCGCATGGCCGGATGTGATCTAATCCGCGCGGAAATCCCGATAAGAGGATTACCGTGAATCTCAGAACTATCGCCATCGCGACTCTTACGCTCGAAGTCGGCGCGACCGGCAGCGCTACCGATCTCCCGGTTCCCTCGGGCCGAAACCGACCGCGGCCGCAGTGCCGGCAGGCGCTCGTATGGTCGCTCGCCGCGCTCACGCTTGCCGCGTGCGGCGGAGGTGGAGGCGGCGGCGCGCCGGCGGCTGCGGCAGCACCAGCGCCGGCGCGCGGCGCCGGCGCCGGCGCCCAGCAACGGCTGGGTCGCTGGCAGCTTCTTGCCGGCCGCGAGCTTTGCCGCGCAATGCGACACGCCGCGCTCGGGAACCAACCCGGCCACCGGTCAGCCGTACCTGGACGTGAAAGGCACGGTCCTCGCGCAAAACAACTGGCTGCGTTCTTGGAGCAACGACCTCTACCTTTGGTACGCGGAGATCCCCGATAGCGATCCGGGTAACTATGTCAGCAGCGCGGCATATTTCGATCTCCTGAAGACCTCGGCGACGACCGCGTCGGGCAGGCCCAAGGACCGATTCCACTTCACCTACGACACGGCCCAGTGGCGAGCGCTCTCGCAGTCGGCCGTGAGCGTGGGCTATGGGGCCGAGTGGTCCGTGGTCGCGAACTTGCCGCCGCGCCGAGTCGTCGTGGCGTACGTCGAAGCCAATCCGGCCCTGGCGGCCAACCTGCAACGCGGCGACGTCGTCGAGACGGTGGACGGTGTCGACGTCGTAAACTCCAACACGAAAGCCGAGATCGACACGTTCGTCGCGGGTCTCTATCCGGACCAGCCCGGCGAGACGCACACGCTCACGGTCCGCAATCCGCTGACGTCGGTCGCCCGCACGGTCACGATGCAAGCGCAGAACGTGACTTCGCTCCCCGTACAGAACCTGAAGACGATCGTCACGACGACCGGGCGCGTCGGCTACATGCAGTTCAACGATCACCTCGCGACCGCGGAGGACGCGCTGGTTACCGCGATCGATACCTTGCGCCAGTCGCCCATCGACGACCTCGTGCTCGACGTTCGTTACAACGGTGGCGGTCTGCTCGGGATCGCGAGCGAGCTCGCATACATGATCGCGGGCCCGGCGCAGACTGCGGGCCAGACGTTCGAGCGCCTGCAGTTCAACGACAAGCACACCTCGATCGATCCCGTGACCGGCGCGCCGCTCACGCCGTTGCCGTTCGCCTCGACGACGCTCGGTTTCAGCAGACCGCCGGGGTCGCAGCTACCGACCTTGAACCTCACTCGCGTCTTCGTGCTCACGGGCCCGACGACGTGCTCCGCGAGCGAATCGATCATCAACAGCCTGCGCGGCGTGAACGTTCAGGTGATCCAGGTCGGTTCGGCGACGTGCGGCAAGCCGTACGGCTATTATCCGGCCGACAACTGCGGCACGACCTATTTCACGATTCAGCTCAAGGGCGTCAACGCGCTCGGCTTCGGCGACTACACGGACGGCTTCGCGCCGACCAACGCGCCGGGCCTCGGCGGCACTCGCGTGCCGGGCTGCTCCGTGGCCGACGACTTCACGCACGCGCTCGGCGACCCCGCCGAGGCGCGCCTCGCGGCCGCGCTCGCCTACCGTCTCGGCCCGGGATGCCCCGCGCCCTCGGGGCTCGCGCCGACGGAGCCCGGCGAGTCGTTCGAGCCGACCGGCGTCGACGGTGTCGTGATGAAGCCGCTGTGGCTCCAGAATCGCGTGCTGTTGGCCCGGTGAGATTCGCTCGCGCGGTTTCGCTTCCGGTGGCCGCGCTCGGCGTGCTCGCGTGCACGACGCTCGTGGCCGAGGAGCGGCCCGCGCTGATCGAGCGGCCGACGCAGCAGAGCAAAGCCGAACTCCTGAGAATTCTCGGCGACGCGTTCTATGGCCGGCCCGTGACGATCGCGGACGACGCGTTGACGCACGACAGCGTGCTCGTGATCGAGCGCCGCGAGCCGCGCGGCCTCGAGGGGAACCCGGCCGGCGGACGCGTGCTCGAGACACCGGAGCAGTTTCGCCTCGTGCTGCGCGATGCGCGCTGTGAGCTCGTTCGTTCGTCGGACCAACGCCGCTGGACGCTGACGCAGACGAGCTGTGTTCCGAACCCCGGCGCGCGCAACGACTGAACGCGTCAGGCCTCGGCGCGGCGTGCCGCGTGGCCAGAGCCGCCGCCGGACAATGTGCGGCCGCTTAGGAGGTAGCTCTATCGTCCAGCTGACAAGCCGATCACTCAACCAGCTGATGAAACGCCGCAGCGACTAGCTCGGGATATTCCTGCGCAACCTTGAGAGTGCCGCTCTTCTCGCCCCCAGGCTGCTTCTTCACGAACTCGGCAACGAGTTCAGCCGCTCGCTGGAGCATGGCAACGATTCTCTCTTCTTTGCTGTCCATGTAGTCGCTTCCAAGGTTCGGACCGAAAACAGTATCACTCTTCGCCGAGCAACGGCGCACGCTGAAGACCCGCGACTATCTAGCGACGCCGATGTTCCTCGTCACGGAGCGCGGAATGGTGCCTCGTGATCGATCGGCGCTACGCCCGGGCTCGTCGACGACGGGCTGACCGTCCGTGTCTAACGTCGTGACCGTCGAGCGCACGACCTACTGCAGGCGCACCGCCGCGTTGACCTTCAACTCGACGGCGCGTGCAGTATTTCGTCAGCGTCCTCGTCCGGAATTGCCCTCAGCTGCACAAACGTGTCCGGCTGATCTTCGAGGAGGATTCGCTCGGTTCGGCGAGCCGCAAGCTCGTCTTCCGGCAAGACCCATGTGTCGTTGTAGCTCTTGGGCTCTGCCCGCTCCATGGCCAAATCCTAGGCACAGCTGGCGAATGTCTTCGGAGACGTGCGTCACGTTTCCGAGGCTGGCAACGGAAAGCAGCAACCTCGATTCGCTGCGGCACACTCCGCAGGAGCCGCCCCGTACACCGGAGGTGCGTTGTGGGTGACGTTATTCCGTTCGCCCGTCCGCTCGGCTGGGTGCTCGATCTCGACGTGCGCGGCGATCAGGTGCGCACGGTAGCTGAGGTGCTCGCGTGGATGTCGCGGCCGAAGCGGCGGCCGACATACCGCCTTGTCGCGTTGCGGTGCCGGATCGTCGCCGCGTGCGTCGTGTCAGACGACGTGCGGCGGGAGCTGGCCGAGCGATACGCCCAATCCCTTTGGCCCCCAGACAGTGTTAACTATGTCTTCGGAATAAGGTGTAAACCATGTGCCCGGAATACACCAACGAGGCAATGGTGCCGGCGCCAGGAATCGAACCCGGGACCTGAGGTTTACAAAACCCCTGCTCTACCAACTGAGCTACACCGGCACGGAGGTGCGCATTATAAAAAGAAAAGGGGGCCGGACGAGCCGACCCCCTTTCTGAGCGAACGTGTGCGGCTACTTCTTCGCGCGGATCAGGAACTGATCCGTGTGGCCCGCGACCGACGGATCGCGCACACCTTTCGTGTGGTCGTCCTTCGGGTTCTTGAGCAGATCCGACTCGGCGTCGATCTTGAATCCGGCCTTCGTGAGGACCTCTTTCGCCTGCGCAAGCTGGATCCGATGGAACATCGCGTTGTCCTGCCCCGCGATTCCGACGTGGTCGATCACGGTGAACGTTCCGCCCGGCTTCAGGTCGTCGTAGACGCCTTTGCAAAGCGCGACCGCCGCGGCCTCGCCGGCGCTGTTGTAGATGTCGTGCAGGTTGAGGGCCGTGAGCGCAGCGTCCGCCTTGCCAGCGAGGCTCGCATCAGGCAGGTCGCCGTGGATCGGCGTCACGTTCTTCAAGCGATCGTCTTGCGCCTTCTCGGCCTCGGCGAAACCGGGCCGGCCGGTGAAGAACGTCGGGTTCTGCGCGTACACCTTGCCGGTCGGGCCGACGGCCGCCGACAACACCTCGGTGAACCATCCGCCGACCGCGATCACTTCGAGCACGGTCTGGCCCGTCTTGATGCCCGCGAACTGAATCGTCTCGATCGGCTTTCGCGCCGCGTCGCGATCCTTGTCTTTCGCGGATCGGTCCGGCGACGCGAGCGCCGCCTTCATCCGCGTGACCTGCTCGTTCTGAGCGTTTGCGACCGAGCTCAGTGCACCCCCAAGCATGCAGAGCGCGAGCGCCCACGACGTTTGTTTAACGAATCTCATAGCTGAAGCTCCTTGACGGTTTGGTGTTGTGGCTCGCGCACTGGAGCGTGCGTCTCGTTATAGAGGTCGCGAGACCATAACCGAAACGCGTAATAGTGCCAACGTGGCGGGCGGACTACTTCTAGCGGCAGCGCACCCGCACGCTCACGCAGCCGTTGTCTCAAGAAAGCTCAATTCCGAGCGGGAAGCGCCCGCGCGCTGCTCAGCGCGCCGGGGGCTCGCAGGCGCGCTGCTCGAGGCGCTGGATCTTGCCCGGCGTCTGCAGCTTGTCGAGATCGACCGCCTGGTCGCCGGCGAGCACGACGTCGACCCAATAGACAGTCGCGCGCCGCGTCCGGTCGACGACTTTCGGATCGTAGCCGAGCGCGCGCACCTGCTCGCGCCGCCGCGTGACGTTGCCGATCTCCCCGAACACGCCGAGCGAGACGAGGTTGCCGCTGTCGCTGTTCGGAATGACGTACGACTCGGTGATGCCCTGGCCGCGCACCTTCGCGAGGATCGCGTTCGCCTCAGCCTCGGTCGGGATCGCGTCGATGTAGATCCAATAGCCAATCCAGATCTCGCCGTCGGCGACACGCTGCGTAGGCTGATAGCCGGCGCCGCGCAACGTTGCGGCCGCCGTCGCGGCTTGCGCGAGCTCGCGGAAAGGCCCGACGCTCGTGCAACGCGTCGCGGCGGCCTCACCGGGCGCGGGGGCGGACGCGGCGGACTTCTGTGGCGACGCTGCGCTCGGCGGCGAACTGCCGCTCGCTGCACTCGACGGGGGCGGCGCACCGCTGCTACCCCCATCCGATCTCGCCAGGGTACCGCTTGCTGCACCGGACGGCGGCGCGCTGCCCTTCGCTTCGGGCGACGGCTGAGCGCTGCCGACAGCCGCCTCTTCGGGCAAATGCACGTCGGGCGCGGCGGCGTTCGCCTTGCGCCGGTCGGCGATCTCGGGCGGCAACTCGCTCACGAGCGTGAGCTTCGGCAGGTCGGTGTCGACGGAATGCGGCAAGCGCGACGGCGAGTACCAGCTGTGCCACGCGGCGAAGCCGAGGTTCGCTAGCACGAGCAGAAAGAAGACGTTACGCATGCGTGCCCTTCGGCTGTAGATGCGCGCCGGCCGGCGCGTCGGAGAACAGCGCGAGCCCTTCGAGCACCAAGTCTCGCCGTAAATCGACGTCGGATTCCAGCCAGCCTTGCAACGCGCCGGCGTCGCCGCCCGTGAGGTAGACCTTCGGGCGTTCCTTGAGTGAGCTCTCGACGGCGGCGATCGCGCGCTCGAGCGCGCCGGTCAGCGCGAGCATCGCGCCGTTACCCACGGCGGCGTCCGTGCTCTTGCCGAGCAGATCGAGACCTTGCGGCCGCACGCCGGGCGCCTGCGTCGCGCCGATCGCGTTCGTGTTGCTGTCGAGCGTGGACGCGACAAGGCGCGGCCCTGGCAGGATCAGGCCGCCGAGGTGCATCCCGTGCGCGTCGACCGCATCGAACGTCACCGCCGTGCCCGCGTCGATCACGCACGCGGCGCCCGGCGCGAGATGGTGCGCCGCGAGCACCGCGATCCAGCGGTCGACGCCGAGCCGCGAGGGATCGGCGTACGCGCAGCGCACGCCGAACTGCTCCGCTCGCACGACGACGAACTCGGGCGTGATTCGCGCGCGGATCCGGAGGAGCTCCTTGAGGTCGCGTCCGATCGCGTCGCCCGCGACGTTCGCGACGATCGCACGCGTGACGCGCTGCGGGAGCGCGGCCGCAAAGCTCGCGAGCGCGCGCTCGCGCAAATCGCGATGCACCGCGTTGCCGATGTTCGCTAAGCGCCCGTCTTCGACTTGCGCCCATTTGATCCGCGTGTTGCCGATGTCGACCAAAATCTGCATCAGGCGCTCCGCATGCTCACGTCGCCCGATATCACGCGCCGGCGCGCGCCGCTCGCGGTCTCGATGAGCAGCGCGCCGTCGGCGTCGATGCCGCGCGCGGTGCCGCGTCGCGGGCGCCGCCGGATCGTCGAGCTTGACGCGCCGGCCGTTGAGGTAATCCGCCGCGCGCCATTCGGCGCGATACGGCGCGAACCCCGTCTCCGCGTAAGACGCGAACAAATCGGCGAGACCGTCGAGCAAGCGCGCGGCGATCAGCGCGCGCGGCGGCGGCGCGCCGCGCATCGCGGTCTCGAGATCGATCGCGCCGCGCGGCCAATCGCTGAGGACGCCAAGGGACTCGGGCGGCAGCGCGACGTTGATGCCGATTCCCGCGACGACGTAGCAGCGGCCCTGCGCCTCCGCCGCGAGCTCGAGCAGGATTCCGCCGAGCTTCCGCTCGTCGATCGCGAGATCGTTCGGCCACTTGAGCGCGACGTCGACCGCCGCGGCGTCCGCGAGCGCGCGGCGCGCGACGACGCCGACCGCGAGCGTGAGCGCCGACAGATCGCGCGGCGCGCCCTCGAACTGCCACCCGACCGAGAGGCAGAGCCCCGCGCCGAGTGGAGCGAGCCAACGGCGGCCGCGCCGGCCACGGCCCGCGGTCTGATATTCGGCGAGGCACACGGCGAGCTCGCCGCGCGGCGGCGGCTCGCTCGCAAGCAACCGGCCATTCGTCGAATCGAGCTCCGTGAACACCTCGAGCCGCGCGAGCCTGCGAGCGGTTTGCGGCGCGAGCGTGCGGCGCAGCGCGCGCGCGTCGAGCAAGTCGATCGGCCGCGCGAGCCGGTAGCCGACGCCGGGCACCGCGCTCACGTCGAGGCCCCAGTGCGCGAGCTTCTGCATGCTCTTCCAGATCGCCGCGCGCGTGACACCGAAGCTCGCGCGCGAGCTCAGCGCCCGAGTGCGGCTCACCGTCGGCGAGCGCGCGGAGCAATGCTTCCGGCGCGACGCGCATTCATTTGCCGCCGAGCAGGCGGCTGACGACGGGCCGCGAGAAGCGCGACTCGGTGCCGTTCAACATCCGGCGGATGTTGCCGCGATGCGTATAGACAAGGAGCGCGGCGGTGCAGCACGCGAACGCAAACAGGCCGGGCTCCGCCGGCAGCAGCGTGAGGCCGACGACGGCGACGGCCGCGAGGCCGCCGCTGATCGTCGCGAGACCGACGAAGCCGGTCAGCGCGCACCACGACGAGCCAGACGCCGATCACCGCGATGCCGACGGTCGGCGCGAGATAGAGCACGAGGCCCGCGGCGGTGGCGCCGCCCTTGCCGCCGCGAAAACCGAACCAGATCGGAAACACGTGGCCCACGATCGCGGCGAACGCCACGCCATAGAGCACGAGTCCGCGATCGATCTCGGGGTCGAATCCGACACCCGGGACGTCGAGATCGGGAATGACGGCGGCCGCGAGGATGCCTTTGCCGATGTCGATGACCATGACCCAGAACGCGAACGCCTTGCCCTGCGTGCGCAGCGCGTTGGTGCCGCCCGCGTTACCGCTGCCGACGGTGCGGATGTCGACGCCGCCCCGGAAGTAACCGACGACGAGGCTGCCGATCACGGAGCCGATCAGGTATGCCAGCGTGAGCTTGAGCCCGAGCTCGACCATGGTCGCGTCTACCCTCAGCTGACCGCGTTCGCGCGCGTCATGCGAGCGGCGGCGGCTGCGACCGAATTCTACGGCTCGATCAACCGCCGAGCCATTCGCCGCGGCGCTGCGCGGCTTCGGGCGCGGCCTGCTCGTCGAGCGCAAGGAAGGCCGTGTCGAGCGGCGCGGGACGCAGCACGAGACCGACCTCGACGAGCTCGTCGCCGCGGAAGACGCTCGCCGTGATCCGCTCGCCGGCCTCGAAGCGCGCGAGCCTCCGTTTGAGGTTGCGGTCCGAGACTTTGAGCCGATCGACGGCGATCAGCACGTCGCCGGGGTTCAGCCCCGCGCGCTGCGCCGGGCCGCCATCGACGACGGCAGTGAGCTCGACGCCGGCAGGATGCTCGCGGAAGCCGATTCCGAGAGACAGCAGCTCGCCGTTGGGCGAGCGCGGCGTGCCGCCTTTGTCCTCGGGTCCGACCGCAGCGCGAAACTCGAGCCGGACGCCGAACGCGGCGAAGAGCTCCGCTATGGCCAAATCCTCGGTGCCGCGGATCGCGGCCGCGAAGAAGCGCTCGAGCTCCGCGCCGCCGAGCTCGATCGCGAGCTGCTCGAATCCGTTCTCGGGCACGCCAACTGCGCGCTCGCCGTAGCGATGCCACAGCTCGCGCATCACGTCGTCGAGGCTTCTCTTGCCGCCGCTCGCGCGCCGCATCGTGAGATCGAGCGCGAGCGCGACGAGCGCGCCTTTCGTGTAGTAGCTGATGCTCGAGTTCGGGTGATTCGCCTCGGGCTTGTACAGGATGTCCCATGCGTCGAAGCTCGAGTCGGAGAGACTTTGCTTGAGCCGGCCCGGCGTGCGATAGACGCGCGTGATCATCTCGGCGAGCCGCTGGAGGAACGCGGGCGCGCCGATCACGCCGCTACGCAGCAGCATCACCTCTTGGTAGTAGCTCGTGATTCCCTCGAACACCCAGAGCTGCCGCGTGTGCGCGCGGCGGTCGAGCTGATAGGGCATGAACGCCGCGGGCTTGGTGCGCTTCACGTGCCAGGTGTGAAAGTACTCGTGGCTCGCGAGCGCGAGGAAACGTTGGTAGTCGCGCGGCACGCCGGCCTCGCCGGCTTTCGGCAGATCGTCGCGGCCGAAGATCAGGCTCGTCGAAGCGCGATGCTCGAGGCCGCCCCAGCCGTCGCCGCCCGTGGTGAGACACAGGAACCAGTAGCGATCGAACGGCGCCGGCCGGCCGAAGAACCCGATCTGCGCCTCGCAGAGCTGTTTCAGGTCCGCGGCGATGCGGTCGAGGTCGGACTCGAAACGCCCGGCGACGACGAGATGATGCGGAACGCCGGCGGCTTCGAACTCGACGCTCTCGAAGTCGCCGATCTCGACCGGGTGATCGAGCAGCTCGTCGTAGTCGGCCGCGCGATAGACGCCGAAGCCTTCGTCGCCGACGTCGACGCGCTCGAGCGCGGTCGCGACGCGCCATCCTTCGCAGAGCGGATTCGTGGGTTGCTCGAGCGTGACCTCGACCGGCTGCGCGTCGCGGCCGTCGGGCAACACGAAAACGCAGGGGCCGTTGAAGTACGCGCGCCGCCGGTCGAGATACGCGCCGCGCACCGACTGATCGAGCGCGTAGACCTTGATCGTGAGCGTGAGATCGGCGCGCGCGCCGCGCACGAGCCACGCGCTGCTCTCGGTCTTTTCGACCGGCACGGCGCGGCCGCCCGACGACGCCTCGATGCTCACCACGAAACGCGCGAACTCGCGCAGCAGGTAGCTGCCCGGAATCCAGGCCGGAAGCGTGAAGCGTTGCTCAGGGTGCGGGTCGTCGATGCGGCAGTCGATCTCGAAGAGGTGACGGTCGAGATCCGCGATGCGGACGCGATACTTGATCAGGGCGGTTCTCCGCGGACGTCCAGGCCGGCGCATTGTCGCACACTGCGTCGCGCTCGCGACGTGACGCCGATCGTTGCGGCTCCACGCGCGCTTGCAAACGCGTGCGCCCGATCCTAAGGTGCGCGGCAGGCGGTGCCCGAGAGGGCCGAAGAGGGAACGCAGTTCAAGCTGCGGCTGTTCCCGCAACTGTAGACGGCGAGGTTTCGCGTCGAATGCCACTGAGGCTCCGAGCCTCGGGAAGGCGCGTCGAAGCCGCTCGAGCCGTGAGCCAGGAGACCTGCCGCCGCTGTCGTCCTTCCGCCGCCGGGAAAGCGCGCGGTGCGGAAATCCGTCGTGGCGACGACTCTCAAGCGAGTTGGCGCCGCGTCGTTGAGCTCCAACTCTCGGACAGGAGTTGGAGCCCGTGCCGCTCTCGATCTCGAAGCTGTCGTCGACACGCGCCGCTCGCGCGCGCGCTCTTCTTGTTCTTCGCGGCCGCCGGCGCGCGCGCCGCGCCGCTGCCGTCGGTCGCTTCGATCAATCTGTGCGCCGATCAGCTCGTGCTGAGTGTCGCGGCACCCGAGCAAGTACTCACGGTGAGCTGGCTCTCGGCCGATCCCGAGGAGTCGCTGCTCGCCGCGCAGGCCGCCCGCTACCCGCTCAACTACGGCTCGGCCGAGGAGCTGCTGCGCTTCCATCCCGACGTCGTGATCGCGGGCGCTTACACGAACGCGTTCACGCGCGCGCTGCTCGCACGACTCGGCTACCGGGTGATCGAGCTCGAGCCGGAGGACTCCGTCGCGGACATCGAGCGCAACGTGCGCGTCGTCGCCGCGGCGATCGGTCGGGAAGAGCGTGGGAACGCGCTCGTCGCGGAGCTCCGTGCTCGCGAGCGGCAAATCGCAGCCGCGCGCCCCGCCCGCGCGCCCGCGACCGTCGTCGTGAGGCCCGGCGGCTTCACGGTCGGCGAGCACTCGCTCGCGGACGAGCTCATGAAGCTTGCGGGCGTGCGCAACGTCGCGGCCGAGCAAGGCCTCGACCGCTGGGGCAGTCTGTCGATGGAAACGCTGCTCGCGAGCAGACCGGACCTGATCGTGCTGACCGGCTATCGCGCGTCGCAGCCGTCGCTCGCGAACGCGGTCCTCGGGCATCCCGCGTTGCGGCTCGTGCGTACGAGCGCAGCGCACCACGACGGTACCGGCGCCGTACTGGGACTGCGGACTGCCTCGAAAGCCTCGACGCCGCCGCGTTGCTGCAACAGGCCGCAACGCCGTGACGGCAGCCCCGCCGATATCCGCGAGCGGCGTTCGCGAGGCGAGGGCCGAGTGGCGACTCTCGGCCGCGCTCGGCGTGCTCGCCATCGCGGCCGCGGGCGCGTCGCTCGTGATCGGCCGCACGAGCGGCGGTCCGACCTTCGGTTTCGGCGGCCCCGATCTCGCGCCGATCGTGCTGACCGAGATCCGCGTGCCGCGCACGCTGCTCGCGCTACTCGTCGGCGGAACGCTCGGGCTCTGCGGCGCGGCCCTGCAAGGATTGCTGCGGAACCCACTGGCGGAGCCCGGGCTGCTAGGGGCGTCGAGCGGCGCCGCGTTCGGCGCGGTGCTCGTGTTCTACTTCGGGCTCGCGGGCGCGGATTCGCTCATGCTGCCGGCCGGCGCCGTCGCGGGCTCGCTCCTCGCGCTCGCGGCGCTCTATGGCCTCGCCGGAAGACGCGGCGACTTTCTGACCGTCGTGCTCGCGGGCATCGCCATCAACGCGTTCGCGGCGGCGCTCACGTCGCTCGCGCTCAATTTCGCGCCGAGCCCGTACGCGGCTCTGGAGATCTTGTTCTGGATGCTCGGCTCGCTCGCCGACCGCAGCCTCGCGCACGTCGCGCTCGCGCTGCCGCTGATGGTGCCCGGCTGGTTGCTCGTGATCGCGGCCGCGCGCGGACTCGACGCGCTCACGCTCGGCGAGGACACGGCCGCGAGCTTGGGGCTGGATCCGCGCCGCACGCAGTGGCTCGTGATCGGCGGCACCGCACTCGCGGTCGGCGGCGCGGTAGCGGTGACCGGCGTCGTCGGCTTCGTCGGTCTCGTCGTGCCGCACCTGCTGCGCGGCCGTGTCGGCCAACATCCGAGCCGGTTGCTGCTGCCGAGCTTCCTCGGCGGCGCGGTGCTCACGTCCGTCGCCGACAGTCGCGATCCGGCTGATGCCGCCCGGCCCCGAGCTCAAGCTCGGCGTCGTGACGGCGCTGCTCGGCGCGCCGTTCTTCCTGCACCTGATCGTGCGCGCACGGCCGGCGGGTGGCGCATGAGCGGAGACTCGCGATGACGCTCGCGGCGCGCGATGTCGGCGTCCAATACGGCTCCCGCATTGCGTTGCAGCCCGTCACCGTCGAGCTCGCGCGCGGCGAGCTCGTCGCGCTCGTCGGGCCGAACGGCGCGGGCAAGACGAGCTTGCTCAAGGCGCTCGCGGGTCTGCTGCCGCACGCCGGCACCGTGACTTGGTCCGGCGCCGCGCTCGATTCGCTCGCTTCGCGCGCGCGCGCGCGTCTGATCGCGTATCTGCCGCAAGCGGCGAGCCTGCACTGGCCGATGACGACGCGCGATCTAGTCGGGCTCGGCAGGCTTCCGCATCGCGCGTTCGGCGCGGCGCCGAGCGAGGACGACCGCGCCGCGACCGCATGGGCGCTCGAGCAAACGGAGACGACCGCATTCGCCGAACGGACCGTGGACAGGTTGTCGAGCGGTGAACGTGCGCGCGTCCTGCTCGCGCGCGCGCTCGCGGTGCGCGCCCCCGTGCTGCTCGTCGACGAGCCGATCGCCGCGCTCGACCCGTATCACCAGCTGCAAGTGATGGCGATGCTGCGCGCCTACGCCGGCGACGGCGCGCTCGTCGTCGCGGTGCTCCACGACTTGTCCCTCGTCGCGCGGTTCTGCACCCGCGTGCTGCTGCTCGACGCCGGCGCCGTCGTCGACGACGACAAGCCGGAACGCGTATTGAACGCGCGCGCGCTCGAGCGCCACTATCGCGTCGAGCCGTTCGTCACGACGCACGAGGGCGAGCCGTTGATCCTGCCGTGGCGGCGACTCACGCCGCGTTGAGACGACGCAGAGTAGATCACCCCGCCGCCTTGATCGCGGGCCGAGCTGCGACGGTCTCGCTCCAGCGCTTGAGCGCCGGCCTGTTCGCGACCGGGTCGTGACCGAGCGAGCGGACGGCGAAGCCTAGATATACGTAGCCCACGATGTCCGCATACGTGAACCGAGCCGAGGCGATGAACGCGCTCGCCTCGAGCCTGGCCTCGAGCCTGTCGAAGTAGACCTCCGCACGCTTTCGGCCGCGTTCGGCCAGCTCCGGGATCTGCGCGTACGGCACCGGCCCGCCGAGCGCGCGATCCTTGAACGCCTCGTGCCCGTTGCGCAGCACCTCTTGAATTCCGAGGTAGCCCTCGTAGGTCTGGATGTCGTTCCACATCAGCACGAGCGCCTGCTCGCGCGCATCGAGTCCCATGAGGTTCGGCTGCGGGAAGCGTTGCTCGAGGTAGTGGCAGATCGCGAGGCTCTCGCTCAGGCAGGTGCCGTCGTCGAGCTCGAGCAGCGGCACGCCGCCGCTCGGGTTCTTGGCGAGGAAGTCGGGGCGGAGTTGCTCGCGCGAGCGCAGGTTCACTTGCTGCGTGGGGATATCGAGGCCCTTCTCGGCGATGAACAACCTGACTTTGCGAGGGCTCGGCGCGTTTAGATAGTCGTAGTACTTCATGCCCATTTCCTTCGAGAATTCGGGGCCAGTGTACATGTGGCGCTTGGGGGGACGGCCGCGCGGTTTCGGGTCACGCAGCCATTCGTATAATCCCCCGATGGCGAATCTCGTCACGTTGAGCCGGCTGCTGCTGCTCTTCATCGTCGTCTGGCTCATGTACCAGCAGCCGACTCCGTGGCAGTTCGCGAGCTTCTTCCTGATCATTCTGATCTTCGTGTCCGACGCGCTCGACGGGTACGTCGCGCGCAAGCGCGGCGAGACGAGCTTGTTCGGCGCGTTGTTCGACATCGCGGGCGATCGGATCGTCGAGCTGACTCTGTGGATCGTGTTCGCCGACAACGCGCTCGTGTCGATCTGGGTGCCGCTCGTCTTCATCGCTCGCGGCGTGATCGTCGACACGATTCGCTCGAGCAACGCGGTCGCGCACGGTGTCGAGCCTTTCGCGCTGATGCGCTCGCCGTCGGCAAGTTCATCGTCGCGGGCAAGCTCATGCGCGTGCTCTACGCCGTGGTGAAGGCGATCGCGTTCGCAGGGCTCGCGCTGCGCGAGCCGTTCCAGCAGTGGCTGCCCGACCTTTGGCAGTACGTGAGCTGGCCGATCACGAGCCTCACGTACCTCTGCGTCTATCTCGTCGGTGCTTCTGTGCATCGCGCGCGGCGCACCGGTCATCGCCGAGTTCGTCTACGCGCAGCGGCACGAGATCCTCAAACGGCCCGGAGCGAGCCGATGAGGCTCGCGATCTTCGACGTCGACGGCACGCTCGTTCGCGGCAGCTCGGAGCGGCTGTTCTGGCGCTATCTCGCGGCGCGCGGCCGCCAAGGTCCGCGCCAGATCGCGGCGTGCCTCCTGTTCCTCGTCCGCTATCTGCCGACCGGCGGCATCCACACGCTCAAGAAGAACAAGGCGTATCTCTGCGGGCTCGAGCGCGCCGACGTCGCTGCGCTCGCGGAAGAATTCGTCGCGACGCGGCTCGTACCGCGACTTCAACGGCGCGGTCGTGCAGCGGCTCCGCCAGCACGTGCTGCGCGGCGACGCAGTCGTGCTGCTCACCGGCACGATCGAGCCCGATCGCGCAGGCGCTCGCGAGGCGGCTCGGCGTGCGCTACGTCTGCGCGACGCTGTGCAGCGAGCGCAACGGCCGCTACCTCGCTCAGCCTCCCGAGACGCACCCGTTCGGCGCCGCGAAACTCGGCCTGTCGCGGCAGCTCGCGGCGCAGATCGGCTGCGAGCTCGAGAGCGCGACCGCATACGGCGACTCGCGCCACGACCTGTTCCTGCTCGAAGCGGTGAGCGAGCCCGTCGCGGTGTCGCCCGATGCCGGTTTGGCTAGAGTCGCGCTCGCGCGCGACGTGGGAGATCATCAGCCCTGGCGACGCGCAGCGCGCGGTGCCGCCTTGATCCGCTACATGTAGGCGAGCTGGCTGTTCGCGACGAGATCGAACGGCACGCTGCGATTGCGGCCCTGAAGCTTCGCGGTGTAGAGCGCCTTGTCCGCGGCCTTGAGCAGCTCCTCGACGCTGCGAAATCGGCGGCCGTCGTTGTGCGTGGCCATCCCGATCGAGACCGTCACGTTCAAGTCGCGCTTGACCCCGACGTCGTGCCGCGTGTCCTGAAATGCGCGCACGATCCGCTCACAGATCGTCTTCAGCAGGCCGTAATCGGTGTGCGGAAACACGAGCATGAATTCCTCTCCGCCATAGCGCGCGACGACGTCCGCTGCGCGCACGTTGGCCTTGAGGATATTCGCGGTCGTCACGAGGACCTGATCGCCGGTCGCGTGGCCGAACGTGTCGTTGACCGTCTTGAAGCGATCGAGATCCGCGAACGCGACGCTGAGCGGCGTGCCGTCCTTTGCGCTGTCTTGAAACGCGTCGTGAATGAATTGATCGAGGTAGGCGCGGTTGTACAAGTTCGTGAGCGGGTCGCGCTTGTTCGACTCCTCGAGCCGTCGCGTCCGTGAGCTCGAGCGACTCGGTCGCCGCTCTTCAGGCTGTCCACGATCTGCATCGCCTGGAGGTTGCGCACCATCAGCGCGTCGCGCGCCTGCTCGAGGATCTCATCGGAGTCCGCCGCGGACAGGATCTGGATATCGAAAATGCTCTCTGCGTCCGGGATCATCTTGCCGATCTCGGCCAAGAGCTCTCCCAGCACGCTCTTATCGATGGCGAAGAAGGCGTGCGCGCGCTCGGCGAGCTCGGCGAAGCTGCGATCTTCGCTGTTGTCTAGGAACACCTCGGCGATCGAGCTCGCGAGCGCGACGCAGCGCGCGAATACGCCGTTCGGGCTCTGCTTCGGCAAGCGCTCCGGATCGTGGCTCGCCGCGACGACCTGCTGGGTGCGCTCCGGGAACTGCCACTTCTCGAGCAGCCACCCGCTCACGGCCGCATGATCGACGCCGAGCTTCTCGATCTCGCGCGCGATCAACGAGGACTGGTGGATCTGCTCGTGGCCGAGCCCTTCATAGAGGCCCGGCACCGAGTGATCGAGCGCCATGAGACCGATGTCCTGAATGAGACACGCGAGAAACAGCTCCTCGCCATCCTTCACTCCGATCGCGCGCGCGAGCACGTGGCTCGCGGTTGCGGCCAGCAGCGCGCGGCGCCAGTAAAGCGGATAGTCGAGCCCGCCGGCGACCGAGTGCTTTTGCCACGACTTGAGCAACGAAAAAGACAGCGCGAGGGAGATCGTCGCGTTCAACCCGACGACCATGAGAGCCTGACGCAGGTTTTCGGTCTTGCGCTGGCGAGCGTACATCGGCGAGTTTGCGATCCTCAGGATCTTCGCGGTGATCGCCGGATCGAGCGCGAGCACCTCGGCGATTCGAGCCATGTCGGCGTCGGGATCGTTCGCGAGTCGAATGATCTTGGTCGCGACCCCCGGCGGCGACGGGAGGTTATTGCAGCTTTCGATTTGCTTTCTTAGCTCGGGCGTCAGCAAGGCCGGCTCCAGCGTGCTCCACGGAACGCAAATACGACCCGCCTTGTCGGCATGCGAGCACGAGCCGCGTGAGCCCAACTATCGGCTCTGGGCCTACGAAACTTTAGGCGCTGCTGAGCCCCGGCGGCGCGCTTGACATAATGAGTTGCTGCCACGGACTCGAGCGGGCCGTTCGAAATTCGGCGGGTCGGGCGGGCCGCGTCGCGTCAGGCAAGCGTTCAATTGCATTCGAAATCCGCGCCGCCGGAAATCGGCCGGCAGTAATCGCCCCAATTGCCGCTGTCGTGAAAATAGTCGACGAGCCCGAACCAGGCCGCCGCGAGATACACCGCGCCGACGCGGACGACGTTGCGTCGCTTGAGCTCGGCCCAGAAAGACACTCGACTCCCATTGTTCTTGTTCGCGAGCGCAGCGAGTCTACGCGCGCCGGCCTTGTTGCGAAACACGCCGCGGGACAATCATGATCCGTAGCATGAGCCAATCCTCGCCCATCACGATCGAGCTGCGCGGAGTCACGAAAGTCTACGGTCGGCAGAGCGTGCTCACGGATGCCTCGATGTCGATCGCACGCGGCGAGCTCGTCGTGGTGGTCGGCCGCAGCGGCTCGGGTAAGTCGACGCTGCTGCGGCTGATCGGCGGTCTCGAGACGCCCGATCGCGGCAACGTACTGATCGACGGCAGCGACGTCGCCGCCTTGACCGAGACGGCGCGGGCCAGATTGCGGCGCTGCGGCGCTCGGCTTCGTCTTCCAATTCTTCAACTTGATACCGACTCTGACCGCGGCCGAGAACGTGGAGCTGCCGCTTGCGCTGAACGGCGTCGGCCGCCGTGACGCGCGCCGGCGCAGCCTCGCGCTGCTCGCTGAGCTCGACGTCGCGGCTTGCGCCGATCGGCTTCCGGACGAGATCTCCGGCGGCGAGCAGCAACGCGTCGCGATCGCGCGCGCGCTCGTGCACGAGCCGAGGGTTGTGCTCGCGGACGAGCCGACCGGCAATCTCGACCTCGAGACCGCTCAGCAGGTGCTCGCGTTGCTGCAGGCGACGTGCCGCCGCCGGCAGACGACGCTGATCATGGCGACGCACAGCCGCGAAGCCGCGAGTGTCGCCGACCGTGTGCTCGTCGATCCGCGACGGCGCGCATCGAGGAAGGCGTGGCGTGATTCGGCTGCTGGGTTTGGCGACCGGGCGGTTCTACGGCCGGCATCCTTGGCAGCTCCTGCTCGCTCTGACGGGCATCAGCCTCGGCGTCGGCGTCTACGTCGGTGTCGATCTCGCGAGCAGCAGCGCCGCGCGAGCCTTCGATCTTTCGGCCTCGGTCGTCCGCGGCCGCACGACGCATCACTTGTTATCTGCGGGCGGCGACCTCGACGAGAAGGTCTACACCGAGCTCGTCGTGCGCCGGGGAATCGCACACGCGGCGCCCGTCGTCGAGCTCGACGTCGGCATCCCGAATCGGCCCGGGAACGCGTGTACCGCTGCTCGGAATCGATCCGCTCGAGGAGGCGAGCGTTCGGAGCTTCGCCGATTTCGTACCGGGCAGCCGCTAATCTCGAGCAGTTGATCGCCGAGCCGAACACCGTGCTGCTTCCCGAATCCCTCGCCGCCGAGCTCGGCGTCGCCCGCGGGCAGCGTGTCGAGCTGACCTTGCGCGGCCGCAACCGCTCGGTCGAGGTCGTCGGCACGCTGCCGCCGGTCGCGCGCGATACGGCGAGCGAGCCGCCGATCGTCACGGACATCGCGACGGCGCAAGAGCTGAGCGGAAGCTACGGCCGGATCAGCCGCATCGATCTCGCGCTCACGCCCGAGCAAGCGGAGCAGCTCGCGCGGAATCCGCCGGCGGGCACGGTGCTGATACCCGTCGAGGCGGACGACAGCTCGTTCAATGCGCTGGCCGCGGCATTTCGCACGAATCTGACCGCGCTCGGCCTCCTGGCGCTGATCGTCGGGATGTTCCTCATCTACAGCACGATGTCGTTTGCCGTCGTCCAACGGCGCTTCACGCTTGGCGTCCTGCGCGCGCTCGGGCTCACGCAGCGCGCCATGGTCGCGTACGTGCTCGTCGAGGCTCTCGCGCTCGGGGCATGCGCGACTGCCGTGGGGTTACTGCTCGGCCACGCGCTCGCGACGAGCCTCGTCGATCTCGTGCTGCGCACGATCGGCGATCTCTACTTCGGCGCCGCGGTGACGGCAGTCGCGCCCTCGCCGGAAATCTACGTTCGCGGCGCGCTGCTCGGCGTTGCGGGCACGCTGCTCGCCGGCGCCAAACCCGCGCTCGACGCCGCGCGCGCCGCGCCCGCGCTCGCGCTGCGGCGCGCGGATCTCGAGCGCCGCTCGCGACACGGCGCCCACGTCGCCGTTTGGTTGGCCGTGCCGCTCGCCGCCGGCGGATTGTTGCTCACCGCTCTCGGCCCGAGCAGTCTCCGCTACGCGTTTGCCGGGCTGTTCGGCGTATTGGCGGGGTGCGCGCTGCTCGTGCCGGCGGCTACGCTGCTGCTCATGCGCGCGCTCGAGGCCGCGACGCGGCGCGGCGTCGCTCTGCCGAGTTTGTTGGCGATGCGCGGCGTCGGCGCGTCGTTGAGCCGAACCGGCGTCGCGACGGCCGCGCTCGCGATCGCGATCGCGACGGTGAACGGCGTTGGATTGATGATCTCGAGCTTCCGCACGAGTCTCGACCACTGGCTCGGCACGACACTCAGCGCCGACTTGTATGTGGCGTTCGACGGCGACGGCCGAGCTCTCACGGACGAGCAACTCGCCGCGCTCGAGCACATCGATAACGTGCGTGGCGTGAGTCTCACGCGCTCCGTGCTCGTGCCGACGCCGTCGGGCGAGTTCGCGGTTCGCGGCATGCGACCGGGTCCCGACGGCTGGGGTCTCGACATCCTCGGCGCCGACCCTTCGGCGGCGCTCGCGGCGGTTGCGGACGGCACCGGCGTCGTCGTGTCGGAGCGGCTCGCGTTCGCGCGGTCTCTGCACGTCGGAGAGACGCTCGGCATTCCATCGCCGGCCGGCGAGCAGCAGCTGCCGATCGTCGGCGAGTTCCGCGACTTCAATACGGGCGTCTATTCCGTCGTCGTGTCTCTCGACTGGTTTCGGCGCTATTGGCGAGACTCGTCGATCACCGGCATCGGCGTCTATGTCGAGCGCCGGCTCGCCAACGATGCCCGTGGAGGCGCGCGTCCGGGCCGTCACGCCGCAACCGACACGCATTCGCTCGGCCGACGCGATTCGCGAGACGTCTCTCGAGATCTTCGACAGAACCTTCCAGATCACCGAGGTGCTCAGGATTCTTGCCGCGATCGTCGCGTTTCTCGGCGTGCTGAGCGCGTTGCTATCGATAGAGCTCGAGCGTAGCCGCGAGCTCGCGATATTGCGGACGCTCGGCTTCACGCCGCGCGAGCTCACCACGACGCTGCTCGCGCAAACCGGGCTTCTCGGCGCCGCCGCCGGATTGGCCGCGATTCCGATCGGCACGGCGCTCGCGGCTCTGCTCGTTCACGTCATCAACCGCCGATCGTTCGGCTGGACTATGGACTTCGTCTTCTCACCCGGTGCGCCGGCGGCGGGCCTCCTGCTCGCCGTCGGCGCCGCGTTGCTCGCGGGAGTCTATCCCGCACTGCGCTCGGCACGCGGCGGCCTCGCGGGCGCACTGAGAGAAGAGTGAAGCCCGTCGCGATCGTCTTGCTCGTGCTGCTCGCGGGTTGCCAGCCGACGAGCCCGCCGACGAGTGGCCGCGCGATCGAATCGGCCCCACCTTCGACCGGCCTCCGGTATCTCGGCGGACCGGCGGACTCGCGCTTTGCACGCGTGAGCGAGCCGCGGGAGCTCTCTTTCCCGCGCGATCACGCGAGCCACGACGAGTTCAAGAGCGAATGGTGGTACTTCACGGGCAACCTCGACAGCGCCGACGGTCGGCACTTCGGATTCGAGCTCACGTTTTTCCGGCTCGCGTTGGCCGCGGCGAGCACCGAGCCGCGCGCGTCGGCATGGGCGACGAGCCAGGTTTGGATGGCGAATTTCACGATCACGGATGTTCACGGCGGTCGCTTTCTTTCCGCGGAACGTTTCGCGCGCGGCGCAATGGGGCTTGCCGGCGCCACTGCGCCGCCGTTTCGAGTCTGGTTGCAGGATTGGTCCGTCGCCGGCGATGCAGACGCACGAAGCGCCGAGCTCGCGTTGCGCGCGAGCGATGAGCGCTTCGCCATATCGCTCGCGCTGGAATCCGCCGCGCCCGTCGCGGCCCACGGTGACCGCGGCTTCGACGTCAAGGGTCCCGAGCAAGGCAACGCGTCGTTCTACTACTCGTTCCCGAGGCTATCGGCGCGCGGCTCGATCGACTTGGACGGAACGTCCGTCGACGTCGCGGGGACGGCTTGGATGGATCGCGAGTGGAGCACGAGCGCGCTGAGTGCCGGAGTGCTCGGTTGGGCATGGTTCGGGATCCAGCTGTCCGACGGGCGCGAGCTGATGTTCTATCGACTGCGGCAAGCGGACGGCACGGCCAATCGGTACAGCTCGGGCTCGTTGATCGAACGCGACGGAACGATTACGAGACTCCGCGTCGACGATGTCGAATCGCAGCCAATCGCGTACTGGACCAGCGAGCGAACTCATGCGACCTATCCGCTCGCATGGCGGATCGCGATACCGACGCAAGGCCTCGCGCTGTCGGTGCAGCCCTATCTCGAAGATCAGGAGATCGATCGCGCGGTCCGATATTGGGAAGGAGCCGTTCGTGTCTCCGGGAATGCACGCGGAGCGCCGATCGACGGCCAGGGCTACTTGGAGCTCGCGGGGTACTGAGGCGGGGTTTGGACATAACAGCATTCCAATCCCGTAGCGATTTGTTACGCTTGCGCGCAAGTGTCTCTGGGAAGCGACACGTGAATACAGAACAAGAAGATTCGTCAGGGATGATTGAACGCCGCAAGAAGCCGCGGAAAGCTTGGGCCATCAAGCGAGAGGGCGGCGCCGTGCTGGAGTGGAAAGTCGACCACCGCCGCTCCAGCGAGCAGGAGGCGGACGATCCCCTGGCGCGCACCTATAACTTCTTACAGAAGCTCAGCGTTCCGGGCTTGGCGCTCGAGGACGAGACGCCTCTGCGCCAAGACGGCCTCGATCCGTACGACAACGCGCGAGCGTTCAAGAACAAGAAGCCGGTCGGCCGAAAATGAAAAACCCCGGCGCGTTTTCCGCGCCGGGGTTTGCATTAAGAGCCTGGCGATGACCTACTCTCGCGTGGCATAGCGCCACACTACCATCGGCGCGGGACGTTTTCACTTCCGAGTTCGGAATGGGATCGGGTGGTTCCCGTCCGCTATTGCCGCCAGGCAAACCGGTATGTGTCTCTCATCGCAATGCGACAGACACGCAATTTGGGATGATCCGTCCCGTCGCACTCTCTGTCGATCAGCATCGATCGGAGAGAAACCCAAACCGTTTGGGTGTTATATGGTCAAGCCTCACGGGCAATTAGTACTGGTTAGCTACACTCATTACTGAGCTTCCACATCCAGCCTATCAACCTCGTAGTCTACGAGGGCCCTTTAGGAGGATCGAGTCCTCAGGGAAATCTAATCTTGGGGTGGGCTTCCCGCTTAGATGCTTTCAGCGGTTATCCCTTCCGTACATAGCTACCCGGCAATGCCACTGGCGTGACAACCGGAACACCAGAGGTACGTCCACTCCGGTCCTCTCGTACTAGGAGCAGCTCCCCTCAAGTTTCCAACGCCCACGGCAGATAGGGACCGAACTGTCTCACGACGTTCTGAACCCAGCTCGCGTACCACTTTAATCGGCGAACAGCCATACCCTTGGGACCTGCTACAGCCCCAGGATGTGATGAGCCGACATCGAGGTGCCAAACTCCTCCGTCGATGTGGACTCTTGGGAGGAATAAGCCTGTTATCCCCGGAGTACCTTTTATCCGTTGAGCGATGGCCCTTCCATACAGAACCACCGGATCACTTAGACCGACTTTCGTCCCTGCTCGACTTGTCTGTCTCGCAGTCAAGCACCCTTATGCCTATGCACTCACTGCGCGATGTCCGACCGCGCTGAGGGTACCTTTGTGCTCCTCCGTTACTCTTTGGGAGGAGACCGCCCCAGTCAAACTACCCGCCATGCACTGTCCCCAACCCGGATTACGGGCCAAGGTTAGAACTCCGAATTTATCAGGGTGGTATTTCAACGTTGGCTCCACGACGACTAGCGTCACCGCTTCATAGCCTCCCACCTATCCTACACAGACAAACTCAAAATTCAGTGCAAAGTTATAGTAAAGGTTCACGGGGTCTTTCCGTCTTGCCGCGGGTACACTGCATCTTCACAGCGATTTCAACTTCACTGAGTCTCGGGTGGAGACAGTGTGGCCATCGTTACGCCATTCGTGCAGGTCGGAACTTACCCGACAAGGAATTTCGCTACCTTAGGACCGTTATAGTTACGGCCGCCGTTTACCGGGGCTTCGATCAAGAGCTTCGCCTTGCGGCTAACCCCATCAATTAACCTTCCGGCACCGGGCAGGCGTCACACCCTATACTTCCACTTACGTGTTTGCAGAGTGCTGTGTTTTTGATAAACAGTCGCAGCCACCATTTTTCTGCGACCCTCAGCAGCTCCGGACGCAAGTCCTTCACCATAGAGGGCGTACCTTCTCCCGAAGTTACGGCACAATTTTGCAGAGTTCCTTCACCCGAGTTCTCTCAAGCGCCTTAGGATTTTCTCCTCACCCACCTGTGTCGGTTTACGGTACGGTCCTTGTTACCTGAAGCTTAGAGGCTTTTCCTGGAAGCTTGGCATCAGCCACTTCCGGCCCTAAGGGCCGTCGTCATCACGTCTCGGAATTGTGTTCCCGGATTTGCCTAAGAACACTTCCTACTCGCTTAAACCGGGACAACCAACGCCCGGCTAGCCTAGCCTTCTCCGTCCCCTCATCGCAGTAACAAGCGGTGCAGGAATATTAACCTGCTTCCCATCGACTACACCTTTCGGTCTCGCCTTAGGGGCCGACTAACCCTGCGCCGATTAACGTAGCGCAGGAAACCTTGGGTTTTCGGCGTGCGGGTTTTTCACCCGCATTATCGTTACTCATGTCAGCATTCGCACTTCTGATACCTCCAGCATGCCTCACGGCACACCTTCGCAGGCTTACAGAACGCTCCTCTACCACGTGCACGATCCGAAGAAAGTGCACATCCGCAGCTTCGGTACATGGCTTGAGCCCCGTTGAATCTTCCGCGCGGGCCGACTTGACCAGTGAGCTGTTACGCTTTCTTTAAAGGATGGCTGCTTCTAAGCCAACCTCCTGGCTGTCTATGACTTCCCACATCGTTTACCACTTAGCCATGACTTTGGGACCTTAGCTGACGGTCTGGGTTGTTTCCCTCTTCACGACGGACGTTAGCAC
>CAWJDS010000010.1:165000-251398 GCA_963841645.1 uncultured Gammaproteobacteria bacterium
TCTCCGGAACGAGCATCGACGGCGTCGATGCGGTGTTGGCCGAGATCGGGGACACCGATTTTCGAATCGTCGACGCGAACTACGACGCCGTTCCCGCCCGATCTGCACACGCGTCTGCGCAAGCTCGTCGAGACGCCGCAGACTTCGCTGCGCGAGCTCGGCGCTCTCGACGTCGCGGTGGGGCGATTCTTCGCCGAGTGCGCGCTCGGACTCATCGCATCGTGCAGGAGTCGAGATCCAAAGACGTCGCGGCGATCGGCAGTCACGGGCAAACGGTCTACCACGAGCCGACTCGGCGCCGAGCCGTTCAGCCTGCAGATCGGCGATCCGAACGTGATCGCCGCGATGACGGGCACCACGACGGTCGCAGACTTTCGCCGGCTCGACATCGCGCTCGGCGGCCAGGGCGCGCCGCTCGTCCCCGCGTTTCATGCATGGCGCTTCGGGCACGCGACGCGAGCAACGCGTCGTCGTGAACATCGGCGGCATCGCCAACATCACCGTGCTCGCACCGGGCCGAGAGGTGACGGGCTTCGATACGGGGCCCGGCAACACGTTGCTCGATCGTCTGGATTCGCGCGAGCAAGCAGCAGCCCTATGACGACGGCGGCCGATGGGCGGCAAGCGGCGTCGTCAACCGCGCGCTGCTCGACGTTTGCCTCACGGAGCCGTTCTTCGGGGCGCGGCCACCGAAGTCGACCGGTCGCGAATTGTTCAACCGCGAGTGGCTCGACGCACGCCTCGCGCGTGGCACCGCCGGAATCTCCGCCGTCGACGTGCAGGCGACGCTCGCGGAGCTCACGGCGACGACGATCGCCGCGAGCGATACGAAACGAGCTACCCGAGCTGCCGCGAGGTGATCGTCTGCGGCGGCGGCGTCCACAACGACGATCTGATGGCGCGGCTCGGCCGCCTCACCGCAACGCGCGTCGACGACGACGGACTCTCTCGGCTTGCCAGCCGATTGGGTCGAAGGCGCTGCGTTCGCGTGGCTCGCACGCGCGCGCCTGCAAGCTCGCGGGCAACGTGCCGACTGTGACCGGTGCCCGCCGTCCCGCGATACTCGGCGGCGTATACTGGGGTTCGGCGCCGTAAGCTCCTGCCCGACACCTTCGCCGCGCCTCGTGGATACGCTGAACCTCAAACTGCCCGACTATTACATCAACCGCGAGCTGTCGCAGCTCGCGTTCAACGTGCGCGTGCTCGAGCAAGCGAAGGACACGAGCCTGCCGCTGCTCGAGCGGCTGAAGTTCCTGTGCATCTCGTCGACGAACCTCGACGAGTTCTTCGAGATCCGCGTCTCGGGCCTGAAGCACCGGCTCGCAGGCGAGCGCCGCTCCGCTCGGACCGGACAACCTGGGCTCCGCCGAAGCGCTGCGCACGATCACCGAGCAGGCGCGCATGCTCGTGACCGAGCAGTACCGCGTGCTCAACGACGAGCTGATTCCCGCGCTGCGCGATGCAAGGAATCCGCTTCGTCCGCCGCGACGACTGGACCAGCGACGCAGCGCGACGTGGCTCGAGCACTACTTCCGCGACGGAGATCGTGCCGGTGCTGAGCCCGACGACGCTCGACCCGACGCGGCCGTTCCCGCGGATCTTGAACAAGAGCCTGAACTTCATCGTGAGCCTCGACGGCCGCGACGCGTTCGGGCGCGCCGCAGCATCGCGCGATCGTGCAGGCGCCGCGCTCGTTGCCTCGCTTGATCCGCGTTCCCGACGTCGGTCGAAGGCACCGGCACGGCCGACTTCGTGTTCCTGTCGTCGGTGATCCACGCGTTCGTCGACCAGCTGTTCGCGGGCATGGAGATCAACGGCTGCTATCAGTTCCGCGTCACGCGCAACAGCGATCTGTTCGTCGACGACGAGGAAGTCGACGACCTGATGCACGCGCTCGAGGGCGAGCTGCTCGAGAGCCGCTACGGCGCGGCCGTGCGGCTCGAAGATCGCGCACGACTGCTCCGGACGAGCTCGCGGAGTACCTGCTCGAGCAGTTTCAGCTGACGCCCGCGGACCTCTATCGAGTTCCGGGCCCGGTGAACCTGAACCGGCTGCTCGCCGTTTACGATCTGGTCGATCGGCCGGACCTGAAGTACCCGCCGTTCACGCCCGGCGTGCCGAAGCACCTCGTGAACACGAACATCTTCGAGGCGATCGCGAAGCGCGACATCCTGCTGCACCATCCGTACGAGTCGTTCGCGCCGGTCGTCGACTTCATCTACCGCGCGGCCAACGATCCCGACGTGCTCGCGATCAAGCAGACGCTGTACCGCACGACGCCGGACTCGCCGCTGGCGGAGAGCCTGGTGTCGGCCGCGCAGGCCGGCAAGGAAGTCACCGTGCTGATCGAGCTGCGCGCGCGCTTCGACGAGGCGGCCAACATCGAGCTCGCGAGCAAGCTGCAGGAGGCCGGCGCGCACGTCGTGTACGGCGTCGTCGGCTACAAGACGCACTGCAAGATGGCGCTCGTCGTGCGCCGCGAGGGCGGCCGCCTGCGCCGCTACGTCCACCTCGGCACGGGCAACTACCATCCGCGCACGGCGCGCGCGTACACCGACTACGGATTGCTGTCCGCGAACGAGCGCGCTCGGCGAGGACGTGCACCAAGTCTTCATGCAGCTCACGAGCCTCATGCGCACGCCGCCGCTGCAATCTGCTTGTCGCAGTCGCCGTTCAACCTGCACGAGCGCCTGCTCGCGACTGATCCGGCGCGAGACGCGCAACGCGAGCGCGGCGGCACGACGGCGCACATCATCGCGAAGATGAACGCGCTCGTGGAGCCGGAGATCATCCGCGCGCTCTACGAGGCGTCGAACGCCGGCGTGTACGTCGACCTGATCGTGCGCGGCATCTGCTGCCTGCGCCCCGGCGTGCCCGGGCGTCTCCGAGAACATTCGCGTGCGTTCGATCGTCGGCCGGTTCCTCGAGCACAGCCGCGTGCTACTACTTCCACAACGGCGGCGACGAGGAGACTCTATTGCGCGAGCGCCGACTGGATGGACCGCAACTTCTTCCGCCGCATCGAGCTCATGTTCCCGATCCTCGACGAGGGCCTCAAGGCGCGCGTGATGGCGGACCTAGCGGTATATCTCGCCGACAACGTGCAGGCATGGGAGCTGCACGCGGACGGCAGCTACGCAGCGGTTCGCGCGCCAGCGCGATCAGGAGCCGAACCGCGGCGCAGACCGACGCTGCTGCGGCAGCTCGCCGAGATGTCTTAAGTACCGGGCGCGCCGATCACACGCAGCTCGAACCCGCGCGCCGCCAACCAAGCTCGCGTCCTGCTCCAGATCCGCTACGGTCAGCGGATTGACGATCGAGCCAGCCTTCGGGAAACCGCACCTCGAGCGCGTCTGCCGCGCGTCGCGAGCACGATCGGCGGCAGCTCCACGGGGCTGCGCGTCCGGTTCAGCAGCACCGCGAGCCGCAGCAGCACGATCAGCTTGAACAGCGACGCGCGCCACGCGTTCGGCACGCCGTCGACGAACGGGTCGTCGAGCTTGCGGCGGTGGAATGTCACGAGCGCCGACAGCAGCGTCTGCTCGAGGCGCACGAACCCCGGCATGTCCGCGTTCGCGAGCAGATAGCCGCCGTGGTGGTGATAGCGCGCGTGCGCGATGTCGAGGCCCACCTCATGGAGGCGCGCAGCCCAAACGAGCAACTGCCGGTAGCGCTCGTCGTCGAGCTTGCCAGCTCCGCTTCGACCTGCTCGAGCAATAGCGCCGCCGTGGCTTCGACGCGTGTGCCTGATCGTGTCGACGTGGTAGCGACGTTGCATCGCTTGGATCGAGCGCTCACGCGCGTCTTGGTCATGCAGGCGGCCGAGCATGTCGTACAACAAACCCTCGCGCAGCGCGCCGCTGCTGATCTGCGAGCTTGCTCGATCTTCAGCGTGCTCATGACCTCCGCGAGAATCGCCATGCCGCCCGCGAATACGGGTGCGCGCTCGGCGCCAAGCCCTGGCAGCTCTAGATCTTCGACACGCTTGCGCTTCGATCATGGTCGGCGATGACCGTCTCGAGCGCCGCCGCGCGTAACGCCGCGTCTCGACGAGCCCGAGCTCGTGCACGATGTCGCCCGCGGCGCGCACGGTGCCCGACGACCCGATCGCTCGCTTCCAACCGTGGCGGCGAAACGCGGCGGCGACGGGTCGCAGCTCGAGGCGGACCGCGAGCCGCGCGCGGTCGAAGCGCTTCTGACTGATCTTGCCTCCCTCGAAGTGCTCCTGGCTCAGGCCGACGCAGCCGATCGACAGGCTCTCGAGGTACTTCGGCTCGTAGCCCTCGCCGATGATCAGCTCCGTGCTGCCGCCGCCGATGTCGACGACGAGGTTCGAGCCTTCGGTCGTGTCGTGTAGTGCGACACGCCGAGATAGATCAGACGCGCCTCCTCGATTCCGGAGATGACCTCGACGGGGTGACCGAGCGCCGCTTCGGCCGCGGCCAAGAAAGCCTCGGCGTTGCGCGCGCGACGCAAGCGTGTTCGTTCCGACGACGCGCACCTGGTGAGCCTGCATGTCGCGCAACCGCTGTCCGAAGCGACGCAGACAGGCAAGCGCGCGCTCCTGACTCGCGTGTCGAGGTACGCCGTGCTCGTCGAGGCCCGAACGCGAGCCGCACCATCTCGCGGAGACGGTCGACGATCAGCACGTGGCCCTGATCGACCCGTGCGACGACCATGTGGAAGCTGTTGGAGCCGAGGTCGACCGCGGCCAGAACCTCCGCGGGGTCGACTGACGCCCGCCGGCTTCGGTTCGGGCAACGCCGCGGTCCGCAGCGCACTGCGGCTCTATACGGAGAACGAGGAACCGCAGCCGCAGGTGGTGCTTGCGTTCGGGATTACGGATGATGAACTGCGCGCCCGACAGGTCTTCGCGATAGTCGATTTCGGCGCCCATGAGGTACTGAACGCTCATCGGATCGACGAGCAGCGTGACGCCCGCCGTTCTCGATCTCGGTGTCCCCTTCTTGGATCTCTTCGTCGAACGTGAAGCCGTATTGGAACCCGGAGCAGCCGCCGCCCTGAACGTAGACACGCAGCTTCAGCGCAGCATTGCCTTCCTGCTCGATCAGCTGGCCTACCTTGTGGGCCGCCGCATCCGTGAAGTTCAACGGTGGCGCTTCGGCTACGTGCTGCTCATGTCATCTAGTGCGCTCGCCGACGCTAACGGCCTCGATCTGGGGGCGGCTCGCCGATTTTCCAACGTTGCGCCGCCTTCGCTTTCGTGGATCAGCTTACCGTTGACTTCGGCGCCGATCGACATCTCGATCAGCTTGTATTGTACGTTGCCGATCACCCGGGCCTTCGGCCCAAGCACGACGCGCTCGGTTGCCCGGACGTCGCCTTTTACGGTGCCGTTCAGCATGCACGTGCGGCACGACGACCGAGCCCTCGACGCACCCACGCTCGCTGATGCTGAGCACGCCGCCTCGGCGTCGCCGGCCCTCACGTTGCCCTTGACGTACCCATCGACGTGGAAGCCACCGGCGAACTCGATGTCGCCGTGAACCCGAGTATCGGCACCGACGAGCGTTCCGATCGGGGCCTGACTGCGCGACTTCTTACCGAGCATTGGCGAATCCCTCTTCCTCATTCCGTCGACAGTCGGACCATTCGAAGCTCTGATAGACCTTCTCTGCGTGAGGGTCATTCGGCGCGATGTCGACATGGAAGCGTCCCGGCTCGAATCCCACCGGTAGGATCAAGCTCGCACTCGAGCCCCTGAAAGTAGCGGAATTCATACGCCATGTCATAGCTCGCCATCGCCTCGGGTACGAGATCCGCCGTGTCGAACGACGTCATTCGACCATCCCGCACGCCCTCGAGCTGCAACTTTACCGTGCCCGGCGACGCTTGCCGACTGTGAACGATTGCCTGAACCAGCACGAGCCGGACCACGTAGTGGCGCTCGCCGTCCGCCGGCAGCAACCGTCGAGGCTCTGGATCCGTAAGCCCGCAACGCCATCGTGCGGCGACACGATGCCGCGATAGAACACGAGCTCCTCTTCCTGGGACTGAATCTTCGCCTGGAGGTCGGTCGAGGTTCGCCTCGACTTGCGAGTACGTCTCGCGGTCGATCTCGCCCGAGGTCTCGAAGATCGCGATCTGCCGGCGCAGCTCGTCGGCCGTCGCACGCTTCTCGTCGATTCGCTGCGTCCAGCGCCGCGATGACGCGCCGGTGATCGATGATCGAATAGCCCGCGTCGATAACGGCCGAGCTCGAAGCAGAGATAGGCACCGGCGAGCAACAACGTGCCGCAACAGCATACGCTAGCCAGGCTCGGGAGGATCGGCTCATCGTGCTCAGCCGTCGTTCAGCGCTGCGCTGCCAACGTCGCGGCCACCACGACGGCGGAGGTGGCGGCGCGACGTCCGGGAACGCGAGCGGCGCAAGCTCCTTGCAGCGCGCGCACGTAGACCGGCCGCTTGAAATAGACGACCTCTTTCACCGGCCGCCAGTAGTCGACCCAGCGACAACGATCGAACTCGGGCTCGGCGCTGCAGATCGAAGCGCACGCGCTGCGCGTCGGACGTCATGATGCAAGCAGAAACCAGCGCTGTTTCTGGCCGATGCAGAGCGGCGTCTGCTCGCGGCGGATGAAGCGTTCGGGCAACCGATAGCGCAGCCAGCCCTCGGTCGAGCCGACGACGTCGACGTCGCTCGGCTCGAGTCCGACCTCCTCGTGCAGCTCGCGGAACATCGCGGCTCTCGGCCTGCTCCTCGGGACGGATCCCGCCCTGCGGAAATTGCCAGCCGCCGCGTCCACGCCGGCCCGGCGATCAGCACGCGGCCGCCGCCGTCGGTCAGGATGATCCCGACGTTCGCGCGGAAACCCTCAGTCGTCGATGAAGTCCATGACCAACCGATTCTTTCATATCCGCCGATCCGCTCCAAAAGACGCCCGGACCCAGGTTGTGTGACCGACTTGGCGATCGGACGCCGTTCACAGGGCTCGACCTTCTCGAGATAACGGCGACCGGCGACCATGAGCTCGACGAAGCCCCGCTCGTCGCCGCTCTCCACGAGTTGCTGAATGCGCTCGATCGCGGCTCGCAGAGCCGTCAACGACGCGCCGCCGTAGTCGTTCAGCGCCTGAATCTCGAAATACAGATGCGGATTGTCGGTCGCGACGAGGCTCGCGACTCTGCAGCTGCGCGTCGAAGGTCGTGCTCGACATCTTCTGCAGTCGCGGCACGAGCTCGCCGCTGTCGGCGAGCGCCGTGAAGAACGCGAGGTTCAACGCGTGCGACAAGCCGAGCACGTAGGCCATGAGCCGGTCGTGCTCGTCGATGCTCATCTCGAGTTGCTCGGCCATCGTCGACGCAAACAACGCGCGCGCCTCGCGCGTCGCCTCCGGCACTCCGACGTCGCAGAACACGACGTGGCGCCCGGATAGCAGGCGCGTGTCCGGTCCGAACATCGGATGGATCGACGTCACCTTGCAGCCGGCGGCGACGAGCTGCTCGAGCCCGGCCCGCAGCGGGCTCTTGAGCGAGCCGATGTCGATGATCAAGCCGCTGGGCTTGCGCTCGGCCAGCGCGAGCAAGATCCCGCCGGCGATCTTCATCGGCGTCGCGACGATGATGAGATCGTGATCGAGTCTGCTCGCTCGACCAATCGGCGACTCGCGGAAACGGCGCTCGGCGCCTCGCTCGGGTCCGCGATCTCCACGGCGAAGCCCTGCGACGCCAGGAACTGCGCGAACCACGCGCCCATCTTGCCGGCGCCGCCGATGATCAGCGCGCGCTTGCCGGCGCCGCTCGTCTGCGCCGCGACGCGCGTCTGCTCCTGGTGCGCCAACGAGAAGCGGATCAGCAGCGCCATGACCTCCGCCGCGACGCCCGCCTCGAGCCCCAGGCCTCGCGCGTGTTCGTCGCGCGCTTTTCAACACTTCGCGCTCGCGCTCATAATCGCGCGTCGGTACCGAGTTGCGAATTTTGAGCGCGCCGATTTCGGCGACGATGCGTTGGCGGGCGGCCACCAGTCCGATCAGCTCGCGGTCGACGTCGGACAGGCGTTTGCGCAATTCTTCAAGCGTCATGAGCACCTCGCGTGGGCGGTTTGTACCGCCCGACGGGGTGACGGCGCAAGGTTCACGGTCAGGCCCGCGCGGATCGGGTCGGCCGGCAGCAAGAGCGAGATCTTCGATGCAAGCGTTGGAAATCGTCAGCGAATCGCGGTGCTTCGACGGCCGCCAAGTCACCTACAAGCACCGCTCCGAGGCTTGCGCGTGCACGATGCGCTTCGCCGCGTACTTGCCGCCCGCTGCGGAGCGAGGCCCCGTCCCGGCGCGTCTACTGGCTTTCGGGCCTCACCTGCACCGAGGAGAACTTCAGCGTGAAGTCCGGCGCGCAGCGCTACGCCGCGGAGCTCGGCGTCGCGCTGATCATCCCGGACACGAGCCCGCGCGGGGTCAACATTCCGGGCGAGGACGCGCAGATCGACGTCGGCACGGGCGCGGGCTTCTACGTCAACGCGACGCAGGCGCCGTGGGCGCCCCACTACAAGATGTACGACTACATCACCGAGGAGCTCGTCGAGCTCGTGAACGCGAACCTGCCCGTCGATCCCGCGCGCAAGTCGATCAGCGGCCATTCGATGGGCGGCCACGGCGCGTTGTTGATCGGAGTCCGCAATCCCGACCGTTATCGCTCGATCTCCGCATTCGCGCCGATCGCGGCGGCGAGCCTCTCGGCCTGGGGACAACCAGCGTTGACGGCTTATCTCGGCACCGATCGTGATCGCTGGCTCGAATACGATGTCGCCGACGCAGATCCGAAAGATGCCGAGCAAGCACGAGCTGCTCGTCGATCAAGGTACCGCCGACCCCTTCCTCGACAACTGCGGCCCGCCGACCTGCAGCGCGCGTGCAGCGAGTAGTGGTCAGAAGCTTCGCTACCGCGAGCGCGCGGGCTACGACCACGGCTACTTCTTCGTGAGCACGTTCATCGGCGAGCACTTGGAGTTTCACGCCGCGGCGCTGCGCGCGGGCTCGCCGACCTCGTGAAATGAGCACGCTGCCGTCGCCCGCGCCCGACGATCCGGTGCCGCTCGTGTCGAGCTGGCTCGCCGAGATCGTCTCGAGCAATCGCCTCAAGAACCCGAACGCGATGGCGCTCGCGACGTCGGATCGCGCGGGCGCGCCGTCGGTGCGCATGGTGCTGCTCAAGGAGATCGCGCCGGCCGGATATGCGCTGTTCTTCTATTCGAACTATCAGTCGCGCAAGGGCGCCGAGCTCGACGCAGAATCCGCGCGCGGCCGCGGTGCTCTACTGGGAGCCGCTCGGTCGTCAAGTGCGCTTCGAAGGTCCCGTCGTGCGCTCGCCTCCCGCCGAGAGCGACGCATACTTCGCGAGCCGCGCCCGACGCTGAGCCAGCTCAACGCGTGGAGCAGCGCACAGAGCCGCCCGCTCGCGGAGCCGGCGGAGCTCGAGCGCGCAGCGGAGCGAAGCGGCGCGCAAGCTCGGTGTCGAGCGCGACGGCTCGGCCGCGCGTCCGCTGCCGCGGCCCGCGTTCTGGGGCGGTTACCGACTCTGGTTCGAAACCGTCGAGCTTTGGGCCGAAGGCGCTCATCGCTTTCACGAGCGGCTGCGCTACCGGCGCGAGCTCGAGCGCGCCGACGCGCACGCCTATCGCCCCGGCCCCTGGAGCGCCGAGCGTCTGCAACCGTGACCGAACGCCCGCTTTGCTGATCCAGCGCGAAACCGTCACCTGCCCGTATTGTTGGCAGAGTATCGAGATTACGGTCGACCTCTCGGCGGGCGACCAGACCTACGTCGAGGATTGCTCCGTCTGCTGCAGGCCGATGGTGATTTCGTTCCAGACGGACGGCGAGACGCTCGCCGCGATCGAAGTCAGCGCGGAGAGTGAAGCTTGAGCTCGAGCGCCCGTGCCGTCGCTCGCGTCGTCCTCGCGCTCGCTGCGTGCGCACCGCTCGCGGCGAGTGCAGGCGAGACCGCGATCGCCGATCTGTCGCAAGGCACGAACATGACGGTCGCGCTCGCGCCGAACGCCGGCACGCTCGTGGTCGGTCTCGTCGATCAGCTCTGGCGCGTGCCTGCGGCCGGCGGCGCCGCCGAGGCGCTGACGCCCGCGG
This sequence comes from uncultured Gammaproteobacteria bacterium, assembly GCA_963841645.1. Classification (GTDB taxonomy): domain Bacteria; phylum Pseudomonadota; class Gammaproteobacteria; order Steroidobacterales; family Rariloculaceae; genus FEN-1219. The sequence goes on from CAWJDS010000010.1 coordinate 175,098, forward strand.
ACGAAACGGCGCGCAATCCGCGCTACAGTCCCGACGGAGGCTCGATCGTCTACCAGCGGCTCGGCGACGGTCAGTGGGACATCTGGCTGCTCGATCTGTCGACCGCCGAGCGGCGCGCGCTTACGAACACATCGCTCGACGAGATCGAGCCCGAGTTCACGGCCGACGGCCGTGCGGTCGTATTCGTGTCGAACCGCACGGGGCACTTTTGCCTCTGGTCGGTCGATCTCGCGAGCGGCGTGGAGACGCAACTGACCGAGGAGCCGGGCGACGCGTCGTTCCCGTCCGCTTCCGAGCTCGGTCCGATCGCTTACCTGCTGCGCCGCGGGACGCAGCAGGAGCTTCGCGTGTTGCTGCCGTCCGGGGTCACGGCCGAGCTCGTGTCTCGCAACGTCGATCTCGGACCGCCGAGCTGGCGCCCCGGCGGCGGCGTCCTGGTGTTCAGCCGAGCGCGATGGCACGACCGGGAGCCGGCTGCGCATGCTCGTGCTCGGCGACCCCATCGTCGACAAGCCGATCACCGACTCCGAGGACATTTTCTTCACGCGCCCAGCGTGGCTCTCGTCCGCGGAGTTCATCTACGCGTCGGACGGCCAGCTCTGGCGTCGCGCAATCGCGTTGCAGAACCGGCAGCCGGTCCATGTGTTCGCCGGGCGCGTCGTCGAGGCGCGACCGCCGCCCGCAGATCTGCCGCTGCTCGACGAAGCGGGTCCGCAAATCGCGCGCGGAATCGCCGGCGTCACGACAACGGCGGACGGCCGACGGACCGCGTTCACGGCGCTCGGCGACCTGTGGCTTTCCGAGCGCGGCGCGCTGCGCCGGCTCACGGACGACATCTGGGTGGACCTCGATCCCGCGTTCGCGCCCGATGGCGGATCGCTCGTGTTCGCGAGCGAGCGCAGCGGTCAGTTCGAGCTCTGGCGCATCGACCTTCGCGGCGGCGCCCCGAGTCAGATCACATTCGGCGCACTCCAACCACGACATCCGGCGGTGAGCGGCGACGGGCGTCGAGTCGCGTTCATCGAAACGGAGCCCCAAGGGTCCGGCTCGCGCGAGCGCCTCGCCGTCGCGGAGCTCGCGCAACCCGGGCGCGTCGCGACCGTCGCTACCGGGCTCACAGGCGCAAGGCCGAGCTGGGGGGCCGACGGCAAGACGCTGACGCTGCGAGTCGCGGCGGCTCCGGCCGGCACCGTGAGCGGCGTTCGCTTCGAGATCGGCGCCGAGACCCCCGCGCGGCGCAGCGGCCGACAGCGCCCGTGCGCAAGCCGCACCCGAACGCGCAGCCGCTCGGCGACGTCCGCTGGGCGCCGCCGGCCGCGCCGGAGGACTACGTCGTCGAGGTCGGGCGGCTGTTCGACGCCGTGCGTGCGGAGTATCGACGACACGTCGACGTCCACGTCTCGGGCGGACGGATCGCCGCGATCGTGGGGCGCGGCGTGCTGCCGACGCCGGGCAAGGTGATCGACGCGCGCGACGCGACGGTCGTGCCGGGCTTCGTCGACGTGCACGCGCACCAATCGGCGCTCACGGGCGAGAGGCTCGGGCGCATGTGGCTCGCGTATGGCGTGACGACGGTGCGCGAGGTCGCGCCGGACGTCGCCGAGGCCGTCGAGCGCGGCGAGGCGTGGGCGAGCGGCCGACCGCTCGGGCCGCGACTCATCGTTTCACCGGCTGCGGGCGCGTTCCGAGCCGACGCCGTCGTTGAATGCTTCGACACTCGTGCCGGTGCGCAGCTATCCGGGAATCAGCGCCGGATTCGGGCATCAGCTCGCGACGCTCGCGCGCGACCCGACGGGGCGCGCGTTTGGCTCGAGCGCTCGCCGCGCCGAGGCGCCCTACGAGCTCGAGCTGTCGCCCGACCTCGTGAGCTACCAAGACGCGATCGCGACGTTGATCTCTTCCTCGACGGTGCTGCCATCCGCGCTCGGCGCAGCCGTGGGCCTCCAAGGCTGGGCGGACCAGCTCGCGCGCGGCGCGCACCTTCGCGATCCGGCCTATTCCTCATTGTTTACACCCGCGGAGCGAGCGGCTTGGGGAAGCTCCGCGCCGGCCAGCGCCGCACTTCCGAGGCTGCAGCAGACCGTCGCTCGCTTGGTGCGCGCGGGCGGGCGGGTCGCGATCGGGAGCGATGCGCCGGCCGTCCCGTATGGCCTCGGCGTGCACTACGACCTCGGCCTGATCGCCTCCGCGGGCCTGCCGAACGACCAGGCGCTCAGGATCGCGACGGCGGAAGGCGCGCTGGCGCTCGGCCTCGAGCGCCAAATTGGGACGCTCGAGGACGGCAAAATCGCCGATTTCATCGTAATCGACGGCGATCCGCTCGAGCGGTTGTCCGACACGCTACGGATCACGGCCGTCGTCAGAGGGGGTGTCTGGATCGATCGGGCGGGCTTGCTCGCGAGCCCCTGACGCTGTCAGACCGTTTTACGTCGGCTCTCGGTCGCGGCTCCACGCATGCTTTCGGACCGGCGAAAAAATGCGCAAGACGTAAAAACAGTGACTTACACGAGCCTTCTATGACCTGAGACGAAGGATGTTATGTAACGTCGTTGTCGATACCTTTTACAAGAGCCTGTCTAGATCGGAAGTGAAATGGCCGCTTCGAAGAGCAGTTCGCTGATTCCACTAAGAAAAATCGGGGTGGCATAGCTCTTGCTACTCTAGAGCCGTCCCCACCCAGGGACGAGTGAGTGCGCAAACCGACAGAAATCGATGCGAATTCGCAAAGGCTTCTGTTAAATTTAGAAACGAAATCGAAGAACAAGAAAAGAGAAGAAGAAGAAGAAAATTCGGCTGTACAAGAAAAACAACCGCTTCACCGCTCTCGGGCGGCATGAACGACAGCCAGGCCGCATACTTGAAACCGTAAACTCCGATAACAAAAATGTCTGACCCGGCGTTCCCACCGCCGGGTTTTTCTTTTTCAGGACCGGCGAAACTCGCTCGCACTCGAAACGTGATCGGCCACAACGCGGGACGCGTTGCGAACTGATCCACTTGAACGCGCGCTCGGAGCAGCTCGATGTTCAAGAAAATCCGCATTGTGATCCTCTTGTCGATTCTGCTGTTCGTCGCGCTCGGCGAGTTTCTCGCGGCGCGCCGCAGCACCGATTGGGATGACACGCTCTGGGTCGACGTCTATCTCGTCAATGGCGATCGGCTCGACAACACTCAGCGCTACATCGACTCGATCGACGCGAAGGAGTTCGAGCGACGTCGACGCGTTCTTCGCAACCGAAGCGAAGCGCTACGGCGTCGTCGATCAGCGAACCGTTTCGGCTGAATCTCGTCGGTCAATACCGCGACGAGCTACCGGCGCTCGAGCTCGTCGATGCTCGGAACGATCTGGTGGAGCCTGCGGATGCGCTGGCTCGCGCTCGAAGCTCGGTTGGCAAAGCAGCGGCCCGAAGCCGGACATCGTGGCGTTTGCGATCTATCACGAGCTCGGCGGCCTCGGCCGTCCTCGATCGTTCGACGGCGCTGCGCAAGGGACTGATCGCCGTGACGAACCTGTTCGCGTCGACGCGACGCGCGAGGCTCCGAATCAAGTCGTGCTCGCGCACGAGTTGCTGCACACGCTCGGCGCGACGGACAAGTACGCGCGCGAGCTCGAACCTCCCGCAATTTCCCGACGGATTCGCCGACCCGAACGCTGACGCCGCGCGCTACCGCAGACGAAAGCCGAGCTCATGGCCGGCCGGATCCCGCTCGACGCGCAGACATGCCGAGATCGCCGGAAAGCTTGCGCAACGTCGTGGTCGGCCGTCTCACCGCGGAGGAGATCGGCTGGCTGCACGAGTGAGACGAGGCGGCGCGCAGCCGCACGCCCGTGTCGTATCATGCGCGCAGCGACGACTCGCGAGCGGCTCGACGCGATGGGCAATCGACTCAGCAAAATCTACACGCGCACGGGCGACGACGGCACGACCGGTCTTGCGGACGGCGAGCGCGTCGCCGAAGTGCGATGCGCGCGTCGAAGCGGTCGGCGACGTCGACGAGACCAACAGCGTGATCGGTCTACTGCTCACCGAGCCCGGACTCATCGACGCTGTCGCGACGCCGCTGCGCCGGATCCAACACGAGCTGTTCGAAGTCGGCGCGGAGCTCGCTCTGCCCGGCTATCGCAAGATCGACGCCGAGCATGTGCGCCGGCTCGAGCGCGACCTCGACGGATTGAACGCCGCGCTCCCGCCGCTCGAGGAGTTCGTGCTGCCTGGCGGCAATCGCGCGGCGGCCGTCTGTCACGTCGCGCGCACGGTATGTCGGCGCGCCGAGCGGCGTGCCTGCGCCGCGGCGCAACTGCACGCCGCTGAACGCCGAGGTGCTGCGCTATTTGAACCGGCTCTCGGACTTGCTGTTCGTCATGGCGCGGCGGCTCGCGCGCGAGGGCGGCGGCTCACGAGGTCCTTTGGCACCGAGAGACGTGAGGCCTGACGCGGCCTTGAGCTCTCCGGCGCGTAATCGTCACGTCGCGCGCTTCCCGTCCAGTAGTTTTCGCAGCGCGCCCCAGTCGAAGGCGGCGCCGGGATCGGTCTTGCGGCCGGGCGCGATGTCGCTGTGACCGACGACCTCGGCGTCGCGCAGCGACGCGTACGCGCGACGCAGCGCGCGCACGAGGGCGGCGAGCGTCTCGTACTGCACCTGCGTGTACGGAAGGTCGTCGGTGCCCTCGAGCTCGATGCCGACGGAGAAGTCGTTGCAGGCGTCGCGCCCGCAGTAGAACGATCGACCCGCATGCCACGCGCGCCGATTGAACGACACGTATTGCGTCAGGGCTCCGTCGCGTGCGACCAGCACGTGCGCCGAGACTTTCATCTCGGCGATCGTCGCGAAGTACGGGTCGGCGGCCGCCGGCAACTCGTTCAGGAAGAAACGATCGATCCAGCCTTCGCCGAAGCGGCCCGGAGGCAAGCTGATGCCGTGCACGACGATCAGATCGAGCGTCGCGTCGGGCGGACGCTCGTCGCTGTTCGGTGACTCGACTCTACGAGTGCCTTCGAGCCAGCCGGTCGCGGGGTCGACGATCACGAGGGAACGATCCAACTGCTACAGTTATGCCGCTGAGTGGCCAGGGGCCGAGGATACACCAGGCGGCGCAGCGCGCGCCGCGGACACCGATTCGATGACGGCCCAAAAGCGACGCGTACCGCGGCTCTTCCTCGATCGCGACTTGAGCGGCGACAAGCTCGCGCTCGACGAGCGCGAAGCTCACTACCTCGGCCACGTGCTGCGGCTCGAGCGCGGCGATGAGCTCGTCGCGTTCAACGGCCTCGGCACCGAGCGCCAGGCGAGCGTCAGCAGCCTTCAGCGTCGCGGCGCCGAGCTCGAGCTGCGCGCGACGCTCGACCCGTTGGTCGAGTCGCGCCTCGAGCTCACGCTCGTCCAGGCACTGCCGAAGTCCGACGCGATGGATTTGATCGTGCAGAAGGCGACCGAGCTCGGCGCCCGCACGATCGTCCCCGTGTACACGGAGTTCAGCGTCGTGAAGCTCGACGCGGAGCGCGCCGAGCGGCGCGTCGAGCACTGGCGGAAGATCGCGCAGAGCGCCTGCGAGCAGTGCGGCCGTCACGTTCCACCCGCGATCGGCGCGCCGAGCCCGCTGCTCGAGGCGCTCGAGGCGCTCACCGCGGCCGACACACGACTCGCGCTAGACCTCGACGCGAGCGGGCGCCTCGCGGACACCGGCGCGCCCGCGCGGCACGTCGCGGTCGCCGTCGGCCCTGAAGGTGGTTTCGGCGCGAACGATTGGCGTCGCCTCGACTCGGCGCGCTTCGCGCGCGTCGGCCTCGGGCCGCGCGTCTTACGCGCCGAGACGGCCGCGCTCGCCGTGTGCGCGGTAGCGCAATCGCTGTGGGGAGATCTCTAGCGCGCAGCGCGCTACTATCGAGGGGCCGCGCTAATTGCGGAGCGGCAGCTCCGCGATCATCCGCTCGATCCGTTCGACGTCCGGGATCAGCGGATACTCGTGAATCATTCGCGCGCGGCAAAGCACGGGCTGGCGCTCGGGCAGAGGTTGCTCGGTATCGACGCCGAGCACATCGGGATTCACCCGCACGAGCTGCGGGAAGCCCTGCGTTACGACGCCGTAGTAGCCGCCCCGGAGCTCCTGCGTGATCGCGTGGAACACGACGACGCGCGCGCGACTGCGCTTCGAGCGCCGCGTCCTCGAGCTGCGGATCGTCGAATGACACGACCGGGACGCGCTGACCGTTCCACTCGATGGTGCCCAGAAACCAGTCCGGATGATCGTCGCGCCGGTCCCGCGCAGCGTCGGCGAAAGCGATGACTTCCGCGACGCACATGCGAGGCACGAGCAGCCGCTCGCCCTTGAGCGGGATCAACAGGCTGTAGAGCTCCTTCTGCTCTTGGCTCACGGCACCACCCTCTCATGCGGAACCGACACGCGCGCGCTCACAGCGGCCTCCCGAGCAGTGCCTCGATCGCCGCCATGAGCTGACTCTCTTGATAAGGCTTGCTCAAGTAGTCGTTGACTCCGATCTCGATCGCCTTCGCGCGATGTTTCTCGCCCGACCGCGACGTGATCATGATGATCGGCACTTCCTTGAGCTTCGGGTCGTTGCGGACGTGCGTCGCGAACTGATAGCCGTCCATTCTCGGCATCTCGATGTCGAGCAGGATGATGTCGACCTCGTGCTCTTGCAGCACGGTGATCGCGTCGAGCCCGTCGCGCGCGGTGAGCACCTTCGCGCCTCGACGCTCGAGCAAGCGCTGCGTCACGCGCCGCATCGTGATCGAATCGTCGACCACGAGCGCCGTGAGCGTGGCGCTCGACCGGCTGCGGCGCAACCGGCGCCACGGGCTCAGTTGAGCGATGCGCGCGCACGAGCGTGCCCGGATCGAGGATCATGATCACGCGGCCGTCGCCGAGGATCGTCGCGCCCGTCACTCCCGCGACGTTCGCAATGTGCGGGCCCGAGCGTCTTGACGACGATCTCGCGACTGCCTTCGAGCGAATCGGTCAGCAACGCCGTCGAGCTCTCGCCGGCGCGAATCAGCACGAGCGAGACCGAGTTTTCCTCGTCGGGCAGGGCCGACGGCGCGCCGCCGACGAGGCTGCCAAGGTGCTGGATCCGATAGGTGATGCCGCCGTAGTCGAGCTTCGGCTCGTCCTCGGTCAAGTGCTTGAGGATCTTCTCGCGCGACAACCGAGTGATGCCTTCAACGGTCGGCAGCGGCAGCGCGAACGTTTCGTCGCCCACGTTCACGATCAGCGCGTGAGTGATCGCAAGCGTGTACGGCAGACGAATCAGGAACCGCGTGCCCTGCCCCGCCGTCGACTCGATTCGCATCGAGCCGCCGAGCTTCTTTACTTCGTTGTCGACGACGTCCATGCCGACGCCGCGCCCGGCCGTCTGCGTGAGCTCGCCGGCCGTGCTGAAGCCCGGTTGCAAGATCAGCTCGATTGCCTGGTCGTCGGTGATCTTCTGGCCGTCGGCGAGTAGCCCCTTCTCGAGGGCCTTGCGCCGGATCGCCGCGAGATCGAGCCCGCCGCCGTCGTCCGCGACCTCGATGAGGACCTCGCTGCCCTCGCGCTTGACCTTGAGAGTCGACGCGGCCGATCTCGGGCTTGCCGCGCTGCTTGCGCGCGGCGGGCGCCTCGATGCCGTGCGCAACCGCGTTGCGGAGCAGGTGCTCGAAGGGCGGCAGCATGCTCTCGAGCACCTGCCGGTCGATCTCGTTGTTCTCGCCCTCGACGAAGAGCTCGGCGGTCTTGCCGGTGTCGGCAGCCGCCTGACGGACAATGCGCGCGAGCCGCGCGACATGCCGTTGGAACGGCACCATCCGCGTCTGCATCAAGCCGTTCTGAAGCTCGGCCGTGACTCGCGCCTGCTGAGTCAGCAGCGTCTCGGTCTCGTTCGTGAGGCCGCCAAGCAGCTCGTTGATGCTCGCGACGTCGTTCGCCGACTCGGCGAGCGCGCGCGACAGCTGCTGAATCGTCGAGTAGCGATCGAGCTCGAGCGGATCGAAACCGGTGTCGCCCGCGACGTCGTCCTGATGTCGATGGAGGATCTGCGCCTCGGTCTCGGCCTCGAGCTTGCGGAGCTGATCGCGCAGCCGCGACACCGTCGAGCCGAGCTCGCCGAGATGGAACTCGATCGACTGCAGCTGCTGCGTGAGCCGCGACTGGAAAATGTTGATCTCGCCCGCGCCGTTCAGAAGCACGTCGAGCAATGCCGCGTCGACGCGCGCAGTCTCGGCACGTTCCGCGGTACGCCGGTCCGCTGCGGCAGGCTGCGCGACGGCCGCCGGCGCGCTCTCGACTTCGGACGGCCGCGTACTCTCATCTTCGGGTCGCGGCGTCCGCTCCGCTTCGCCGGCCCGCTCCATCTCCAAGCTCGCGACAGCATCGCCTTTCTGAATGATGGTCGGGTCTTCGAGGATCTCTTCCTCGGCAGTCGGCTCGTCGACGGTCGGCTCGTCGAGGCTGCGCCCTGCGGCGCAGCGTCGACGTCGTCCGCGAGCGCCGAGGGCAGCTCGATCGACTCGAGCTCCTCGAGATTCGCCGCGGTAAGCGCGATCGCGCCGGTGTCTTCGATCGTCGGCGCAGGCGCCGCCGGGGCCGGTGCGGCCGCGACCGACGGTGTGCTCGGCGGCTGCGCCGCTCAGCGGGGGCATCGCCGGGGACGCCGGCGCGACGGGCTCGGGCGCGGGCTCGACCTCCTGCGTCGCGCGCGCCGGCGCGGGCGCTGGCGTGGGCGCCGATGCCGGTGTGGCTGCCGGCACACGCACGGACGTGGCCGCATGCTCGATCTCGCCGACGAGCGCGTCGGACGGCGCCACAGCGCGGCCCGCGTCGACGGCGTCGCGCATCTGCTGGAGCTGGTCGAGCGAACGCTGCACGATATCGAGAGTCGAGGCCGCGGGTTCGACGTGGCCGCCGGCAATCCGCTCGATCAGCGTCTCGAGCGCGTGGCTCAACGTGCCCATCGCCGTGATGCCGGCCATCCGCGCTCCGCCCTTGAGCGTGTGCAACAGACGCTGGAGCTCGACGGTCGCGGCCGGCGCGGGATCCTGACGCAGCGAGCGCAGCGCGAGCTCCGCGTTGTCGAGAATCTCGGCCGCCTCCTCGGCGAAAATCGCGGCGATCTCGGCGATCGTGCGGACGGCGTCATGACGTCGCCTGCGGCCGGCGCGACGGGCTCGGCCGGCGCCGCGGCAACCGGTCGCTCGGGGCGCGCGGCTGCCGGCCGCGGCGTTTCGGGCGCGGCTGCCGGCGGCTGAGCGGCGGATGCGGGCGGCGGCGCTCCGTACGGCGGAGCGGCGCGCGGCGCAGCGGCAGGCTGCGCTCCCGAGGCATCGGCGAGCGCGGCGAGCGCGCCCGGCATCTTGGGACTCAGCGAATAATCACTGCCCGCGACGAGCGCATCGGCCATCCGCTCGATTTCGACGGCCGCCGCGCGCAGCGCCTCGACGCCCTCGTTCGTTAGGCCCGGTGCCAGCGTCGAAGTGCCGGCGCAAGTGCTCCGCGAGCGGCCCAGCCAGCGCGATGGCAGGCTCGAAGCCCGCCATGCGGCCGCTGCCGAGCAACGTGTGACACGCGCGGTACAGCGGCTCATCGACGGGGTGCCGCTCGGGTCGTTGCGCGGCGCGTTCGATGAACTCGCGCACGACCTTGACGTGACCGCGCATCTCCTTGACGAAGATGTCGGCGAGCACGGGATCCATCGAGGGTGGCGCGCTCCCGGCGGCCGGCTGGGGCGTCGGCGCGGGCATGCGCAGCGACTGCGACGTGAGCGAGCCGGCCGACGCGTCGCCCTCGGCGAACGCCTCGGCCTGCTTCATCAGGAGATGCACGTCGGTCTTCGGCGTGAGGCCGATCTCGAGCTGCTCGATCAGCTCGGGCAACGCCTTCGCGGCCGCCGCGACGAACTCGGCCATCGCCGGCGTGGGCTCGATCGTCTGATTGATCAGACGGTTGAGCAGATTCTCGATGCTCCATGCGTACTCGCCGATGAGCTGCGCGCCGACCATCCGGCCGCTGCCCTTGAGCGTGTGGAACGAGCGGCGCACTGCGATCAGCGCCTCGGAGTTGCGCGAGTCGGCGGTCCACGCCGGCAGCTGGCGCGCGATGTTCGCGACCTCTTCCTTCGCTTCCTCTATGAACAGCTCGACGAGCTCCGGATCGGAGCGGTCTTGGTCGACCTCCATCACGCTCGGCCGCTTCGCTGCAGGCTTCGGCGCCGGCTTCGGCGGCTCGGGCGGGGCCTCTGGCCGCGGGCGCGGGGCGCGGCGCCGTCTTGACCACGGGCAGCTTCTCGAGCAAGTCGAGGCAGCGCTCCGCGTTCTCGAGCATGTACCACGGATCGCTGCGGCCCGCGCTCACCGTCTCCATGTAGTACTCGACGCTCACGATCGAGTCGGCGAGCCGCTCCAAATGCTCGGGCTTGAACGTAGCGCCGCTCGGCGCGAGCCGCGTCGCGATCACGGCGCCGATCCGCTCGACGACCTGCAGCGCCTTCGTCTTGTCGAGCATCAGGAGGCCGGCGACGATCCCACGCAGCTGCGGCTTCACTTGGTCCAGCGCGCGCGCGTCGCCGGGCTGGTCGACGAGCTGGATCACGGCTTCCTTGATCTTGGCGAGATTCACGATGCACTCGCCCATCACGGCCTGCGTCACGTGGCGCTGCTGTGTGTCGGGCGCTGCCTCGCCCGCGGGCGATTCGCCATCGGGCAGCACGGCGCTCACGAGCTCGCGGTCGAGCGCGTCCTCGACCTCGAGCAGCGTCGCAGCGACCTTCTCGAGCGCCGCGCGGTCGACGGTCTTGTTGCTCGCCACGATCGCGCCGAGCTCCTGCGTCTCGCGTTGGATCTGCGAGCGCGCTCTCTCGAGGCCGAGCACGCCGAGCGTGTCGCCGATCTTCTTGAGCAGCTCGAGCTGCGGGCCGAGCTTCTCGATGTCCTGCATGCCCGTGCGCACGAAGATATCGAGGACGTCCTTGACCGCGCCGAGGTCCTCTTTGATCGCATGCGCGACCGTGCGCATGAGCTTGACGCTCGGTCCCGCGAGCCCTTCGCGCGCCTGCTCGAGCTGCTCTTCGGCGGGCAGCATGTCGCTCAGGCCGTAGATGTCGCGGAGCTTCGTGATCCGAGTGTCGTCCGTGGTCGAGCGGGCCACGTAGTAAAGAAGGCTGTTGATCAAATCGACCGGCGGCGCGTTGACGATCGCGGACTCGCCGCCGTCGATCAGGCGCTTGAGCTGGCGATCAGCCTGGCCGAGTAGGCGCTTCAGAGTGACTGTGGCTTCGAGCCCGCCCGCACGAATCGCTGTCAGCACGGCGACGATCACGGTCCACAGCTGCCTGACCTGGTCGGTGCCCGCCGCGCGCTCGAGCCCCAAGCTCACGCGCAGCAGCTCGTCGAGGTGTCTGCCGACGTCGTTGCCCTTGATCCAGCCGAGCAGCGCGCTCTGGAATGCGGGCCGGAGCCGCTGCGCGACCTTCTCGAAGCCGCGTCCCGCGTCCGGCGCCACTGCACCCGCATGCGCCTCGAGGTGACGCTCGAACGGCCCCGCGTTCAGCAGCACGAGCGTGCCTTCCGACAGCGACGGCTTGTCGCGGGCCTGGCGCAGATCGTTTAGCAGCGGCAGCAGCACGAGCGCGACGTCCTTGCCGCCGCCGAGCAGCCGCTCGAGATACGCTGGCAGCTGGACCATCGCGCGCGTGAGCGCCTCGAGCGCCCTGTTCGTCCTTCGCGTGCTCGCCGGGTTCCGCGAGCCGCCGGCACGTCTGCTCCATCTCCTCGGCGAGTAGCGCCGCGCCGTGGATCTCGACGATCTTCAGCGCGCCGCGCGCGAGATGCAGCAGGTCGGCCGTCCGCAGCAGCGCGTTGCGGTCCGGAATTCCCGTCGACGTAATCCTCGAGCTCGCGACGCGCGTGATCGAGCGTGCTCGCGAGCTCGCGATTGACGAGATCGAACGAATGAGCCGCTAGATCGTCTAGGTTGCCGACCGCCATATCGAGAAGCTCGGTCTAGCCCGAGGACCTGCGCCGCTCGGCCAGTTGCGTGACCTCGTCGGGGCCCGGTCGCGCGCCCTCGGCGGCTCCACGCAGCGTCGCCTCGACGCGCGCCTGATTGAGCACGCCGGTACCGCCGCTCTGATCGGGCAACGTGAAGCCCGACACCGACTTGCGCAGCTGCGACGCGAGCTCGGCCATCTTGCTGATCGCGGTCGTCGTCGCGGCCATCGACTCGGTCGTCTTGCCGCTGATCTCGCGCAGCACGTGCATGTTCTTCGTGATCGCGCCGGCGACGCTCGACTGCTCCTTCGACGAGCCCGAGATGTTCTGCACGAGCGAGGCGATCTGGTGCGAGACCTGCTCGATCTCGTCGAGCGCGGCGCCCGCGTTCTCGGCGAGCAACGCGCCGCCTACGACGTCCGTCGTGCTGCGCTCCATCGACACGACGGCCTCGTTCGTGTCGGACTGGATCGTGCTCACGAGCACCTCGATCTTCTTCGTCGCGCTCGTCGAGCGCTCGGCGAGCTTCTGCACTTCGTCCGCCACGACGGCGAAGCCGCGGCTCGCCTCGCCCGCGCGCGAAGCTTCGATGGACGCGTTGAGCGCGAGAATGTTCGTCTGCTCGGCGATCTCCTCGATCAGCTCGACGATGTTGCCGATCTCTTGCGAGCTCTCGCCGAGCCGCTTGATCCGCTTCGACGTGTCCTGGATCGTCTCGCGGATCGTGTTCATGCCGGCGATCGTACGGCGCACGGCCTCGCCGCCCTTGTGCGCGACCTCGACCGAGTGGCGCGCGACGTCGGAGCAGCGCTCCGCATTGCCGGAAACCTCCTCGATCGACATCGCCATGCGCGCCATCGACTCGGACGCCGCGGCGGCCTGCTTCGCTTGCGCTTCACCGGCGCGCAGCAATTGGCGCGCCGTACCTTCCGTCTGCTTCGACGCTGCGTCGACCAGGATCGAGGAATCCTTGATCGTCGTGACGAGATCGCGCAGCGCCTCGATCGCGTAGTTGATCGAGTCCGCGATCGCGCCGGTGATGTCCTCGGTCACCGTCGCCTGCACGGTCAGGTCGCCGTCGGCAAGGCTCGACAGCTCGTCGAGCAGCCGCAGGATCGCCTGTTGGTTGCGCTCGTTCTGCTCGGACTGGTTCTCCGCAGCGCGCCGCGATGTCGCGCGCTTGGTAGTGGATCATGATCGTCAGCAGCCACGAGCAGCGACCGCGATCGCGAGAAGAATCAGCGGCGTCGAGCCGAGACCCGCGGCGGCCCGCGAGCCGCCGAGGCCGAGGCGCCGGTACTCGGCCAGCAGGCCGCCGGCTTCTTTGTCGAATGGATCAGCCGCCGCGGTCTCGGCCGCAGCGAGCTGGCCGGCGCCCGCAACGACGTCGCCGATCGCGACACGCGCCTGCTTCGAACAGTCGGGTCGGCGGACTCGAGGTTCGCCTGCGCGGCTTGGCCGCGCAGCGGCGTCATGCCGAGGCGTGCTGTCCTCGCCCCGCAGCCCGCGAATGATTTGGCTCGACGTACTGTCCCGCGTCGTTGAGCCGCTGCACCGACTCATCGACGTCGCTGCCCGCACCGAGCGCGCGCAGCGCTCTGCTGGACGGTCTCGACCGAGAGCTCGAACCGGTCGAGGACCGGCCGGTCGGCCTCGAGATCGGCCGGCGACAGCGCGCTCGCGAGGTTGCCGGTGGCGACGAGCAGCTGCGGCGCAAGCTCGAGCAGCCGGCCGCGAGCGGCATGTCAGCGTCGAGCAATCGTCTCGCGTGCGCCGACCGAGCGCGGCCAAGGCCGCGTCGAGCGCGGACCAGCTGCCGTGCCGTCGCGAACGCTCGTTCTGCGCCCTGGCGCCGCGCTTTCCGAGCGCGCGCGCATGCTTCGCGAGTCGGCGCGGCTCGAAGCGAGCCGGTCGAACGCCGCGGCGTCGCCCGCGACCGCCCCGCGCGCGTCGGCCCGTGCGGCCTGCGCGAGTCACGAGAACTCGCCCAGCCCGGCGTCGCCGCCCGCGGCGCCCTGGCCGCCGAGCCAAACCACGCGGCGACCGCGGCCGAGCGCGATCGCAAGCACGATCGCGACCGGCGGCAGCACCTTCGGCCACGGAGTCGATTTCGCCATTCTTCGTTCCAGCCTTAAGCGCTACGCGCCTTCGGCGCCTCGCCGGCCATCAGGAACTGCTCGTCCGCGAGCAGCTTCGGACAGACTGAAGCGAGGCCAGACCTCCCCGTCGCGACGATAGCACCCTTCGAGATAGTGTTCGCAGCGAATCACGCCCGCCGGCGCGTCGTCGTGATAGTCGTTCGTGCGCGAAGCGTCTAAACCCAAGCACCTCGTCGATGATCAGCCCGGTCGGCACGTCGCGACTCGCGACGATCAGGATCCGTGCCTGGCGCTCCGCGGCGGCGCTACCGGCGCCGAGGAACGACTTCAGATCCACGACGGTGAGCAGCTGACCGCGGAGGTTCGCGATGCCGCGCAGCCACGGCTTCGCACCCGGGACGCGGGTGACCTGTTCCGGGACCGGCAGCACCTCGCGGATGTCGCGCGCGCGCGGCGACGAAGCGCTCGGCGCCGAGCCGAAACCGATGCCGACCCATTCGTCGGACGCAGCCGGCGCGCCGTCGCGCGCGGCAATCGCCGCGCGTGCGCGGCGCTCGAGTTCCAGCCAGCAGCTCGAACGGCTGGTCGACCAAGGCCTGGAGATTCAAGCGCTCTGCCCTTCGTTGCGTTCCAGGACCTCCTGGGCCTTGGCGACGAGCACGGCCTCCGTGACCGGCTTGACGAGGTAATCGACGGCGCCCTGACGCATGCCCCAGATGCGATCGCGTTTCCTGGTCCTTGGTCGTGATCATGACGACCGGGATCGATTTCGTTTGCGGGTCGCGCGTCAGCGTGCGCGTGGCCTGGTAACCGTTCACGCGCGGCATCACGACGTCCATGAAGATCAGGTCGGGCCGCACCTCGCGAGCGAGGCTCAGGCACTCGGAGCCGTCGGCGGCTGACACGGTGTCGAAGCCGTGCTTCTCGAGCGCCGTCTTCAGGACGTGCACCTCGGTGGGCGAGTCATCGACGATCATGATCAGACGCCATACGCTATACCTACCGCGGACACTTGACCACGTGGCTACGATTGCGCCGAGCAGCTCGTCCTTCGTGAAGGGCTTGGTCAGGTACTGCTCGGAGCCGACCAGACGCCCCGAGCCCGGTCGAACAGGCCGTCCTTGCTGGACAGCATGATGACCGGCGTGTCCTTGAATACTCTTGTTGTGCTTGATCAACGAGCAGGTCTGATAGCCGTCGAGTCGCGGCATCATGATGTCGACGAAGATGATGTCGGGACGATGGTCGGCGATCTTCGACAGCGCGTCGAACCCGTCGACGGCAGTGAACACTTGGCAGCCTTCCTTGGCCAAGCAGCGTTTCCGCCGTCCGGCGGATGGTCTTGCTATCGTCGATGACGAGGATCTTGAGGCCTGCCAGGTAGCTCTTTGGATTCAGCCTGCGCTGGACACTTGGTTGCCTCCCGCGGACCGCTCGGATCTGCTCGGACCTGTCACGCTAACCCCCGGACAACGCGCCTTTTAACATATTGGCTCGGCGCCTTCCATCGACTGAGTCGCGCTCGCAGCCGATCGACGGCTCTGCGCGCCACTTCCGACGCGGGCCATAGAGCTCGTGAAAATCGAGGTATGGTAGCGTCGCGCGTTTCGACGAAACTGCGAACTTGCACCGCAAGAAGAGGAATGGCGATGAGTCAGTCTCGGCCCGTTCTCGGCGTCGTAATGGATCCGATCGAGACGATCAAGCCGAAGAAGGATTCGACGCTCGCGATGATGCTCGCGGCGCAGAGGGCCGGTTGGTCGCTCGTTTACTTCCGCCAGCAGGATCTTCTGGTCCGCGACGGCGCACCGCTCGGCCAGGGCGCCACGTCGAGGTTCGCGACGACCCCGACGCTGGTTCGCGCTCGGCGGCTCCTGGAGCGGCGGGCTCGAGCAGCTCGACGTGCTGCTGATGCGCAAGGACCCGCCGTTCGACATGGAGTACATCTACACGACGTACATCCTCGAGCTCGCCGAGCATCGGGGCCTGCTCGTCGTCAACAAGCCGTCGAGCCTCCGCGACATCAACGAGAAGGCCTATACCGCGTGGTTCCCGCAGTGCACGCCGCCGAGCCTCGTGACCCGATCGCGCATCGAGCTGCAGGCGTTCCTGACCGAGCACGGCCGGATCGTGCTGAAGCCGTTCGACGGCATGGGCGGGCGCTCGATCTTCGTCGTGAGCCACCGGCGACCTGAACGTCAACGTGATCATCGAGACGCTCACGGACAACGGCGCGAAGTTCACGCTCGCTCAGCGCTACATCCCCGAGATCGCGCAGGGGGACAAGCGGATTCTGCTGATCGACGGCGAGCCGATCGACCATGCGCTCGCGCGGATTCCGGCGCCCGGCGAGAGCCGCGGCAACCTCGTGATGGGCGCCAAGGGCGAGGGCCGCCTGCTCACGGAGCGCGACCGCTGGCTCTGCGCTCAGGTGGGGCCCACGCTGCGCGCGAAGGGCGTGATGTTCGCGGGCCTGGACGTGATCGGCGACTACCTCACCGAGATCAACGTGACGAGCCCGACCGGAATCCGTGAGCTCGATCGCGCAATTCGGAATCGACATCGCTGCTAAGCTGATCGCCGCGATCGGCCGGAAACTACGCGACACGGGGCGGGCGGCCGCGAGCCGCCGCTGACGCGTCGTCGGCCCCACGGGTCAGATATACTCCGCAGTCGATCGATGCCGATGGAACCTCAGCCGACTCGGATCTCGGCGCGCCGCGGCGATCAACGATCGCCTCGGCTCCACGTTGTTTCTCGCCGCGCTCGTGCACGGCATCGTGATCCTCGGCGTCACCTTCACCGTCGCTACGTTCGACGACGATCGCGCTCCGCCCTCGCTCAACGTCACGCTCCTCGTCGACGGCCGCGACGAGCAGGCGCCCGACAAGGCGGACTTCATCGCGAACCGGAACAGCCAAGCGGTGGGCGTCGCCGCGAAAGGCCTGCACGTCGACGAGCGCGTTATCGGCGAACGAGCCGATCGCGCAGGCGGGCAGCCCCGACGGCGCGGACCTGGCCGATGGCGCACCGCGCGAGCTCGTGCCGAGCGCCGATGAGCTCGTGAGCCGAGGACGGTCCGAACCCGTGGACGCGACGCCGCAACCGACCGACGATCCGTCCGACGTGCGCCGCAAGGCCGCCACCCTGGTCGACGCGGTTGCGCCTCAGACGTCCGCGGCCGAGCTCGGGCTGCGCGCGGAGCTCCCGAGCGGCGACGACGAGCGCGCGCACGTTGTACGCGACGCCGAGCGCGCAGCAGTCGATTCTCGCCGAGTACCTCGAAGGATGGCGGGCGCGGGTCGAACGCATCGGCACTGCGAATTATCCGACGCGTTTCCTCGGCGGCCCCGACCACGGCCGGCCGACGCTCGAGGTCACGATTCGCGCCGACGGCTCGCTCAAGGACATCGTCGTGCGCCGGTCGTCGGGCGACAAAGCGCTCGATCAGGCTGCGCTGAAGATCTTGCGGCTCGCGGCGCCGTTCGACCCGCTGCCGCCGAACATACGCAAGGACTACGACGTTCTGCGTTTCGCCTACGACTGGGACTTCTTCGACAGCGCCCGCAACAGCGGCGCACGAACGCAGCCCGGGGAGAACAACTGAGCTCCGACGGTTCTGAATCTTAAGCGGCCGGCGGTGCTACGATACGCAACCGAGTCCACCCGGAGCCCTCCGATGCGCTCGCTGCAAGATCACTTCCTTATCGCGATGCCCGCGATGGAAGATCCGAACTTCAACGCGACGGTCACCTACCTCTGCAAGCACGATGCCGAGGGCGCGCTCGGAGTCGTGATCAACCGCCCGAGCGAGACGACGCTCGGCGACGTGCTTGCGCAGTTCTCGCTCACGCCGACCGAACGCGCGCGCGCGCGCCAGCCGGTGCTGCGCGGCGGACCGGTCGAGCCGGAGCGCGGCTTCGTGCTGCACCGCTCGGCGAACAAATACGACGCGACGCTGGATCCCGGCGGCGAGATCAAGGTCACGCTGTCCACCGATATCTTGGCGGCGGTCGCTCGCGGCGACGGGCCCGAGCCGATAGTCGTCGCGCTCGGCTACGCGGGCTGGGACGGCGGCCAGCTCGAGGCAGAGTTACTCGCGAACGCGTGGCTCACGGTCGCCGCCGACCCGGCGGTGATCTTCGACACGCCGTTCGAGCAGCGTTGGGCAGCGGCACGTCGGGCTCCTCGGCGTCGACATCCACCAGATCACGAGCTATGCCGGCCACGCGTGAGCGCCGGCAGGGTCGAACGCGTGGCGCAGAGTAGCGAGCACCACATTGTGCTTGCATTCGATTTCGGTCTTCGTCGCGTCGGCATTGCCACGGCCAACCTCGCTACGCGCACCGCTTCCCCGCTGACGACGCTGAAGGTCCGCGACGCGATACCGTGGCCGGACATCGACCGAGTGATCGCGGAATGGCGTCCCGCGCAGCTCGTGGTCGGCCTCCCAGAGGGCGAAGGCGCTACGTCGATCGCGCGCGCGGTCCGCACGTTCGTGGTACAGCTCGGCGAGCGCTACCAGCTGCCGGTGGCGACCGTGGACGAGACGCTCACGTCGGTCGAGGCGCAGAGCGAGCTCACGAACGCGCGTCGCTCCGGCTACCTGCGCCGCCGCGTCCAGCGCGAGAGCACCGACCGTGTGGCCGCGTGCTTGATCGCGGAGCAGTGGCTGAGCGAGAGTCGATGAGCGACGAGGTCGAGCAGCTCAACTCGCGCGGCGAGCTGCGCCATTTGATCAACCTCGGCAGCCTCGATCGCGCGCACCTCGAGGAAATCATCGAGCTCGCGACGCGCTATCTCACTCCGGTCGGCGCACCCGCTCCGCGAGACGACATCCTGCGCGGCCGCACCGTCGCGAATCTGTTCTTCGAGCCGAGCACGCGCACGCGAGCGTCGTTCGAGCTCGCCGCCAAGCGTCTGCGAGCGGACGTGCTGAATCTCGACGTCAACATGTCATCGCGCGCCAAGGGCGAGAGCATCATGGACACGATCTACACCTTGCAGGCAATGCAAGTGGACATTTTCGTGGTCCGCGACGCGAGCACCGGCGTGCCGGCGCGCATCGCTCAGCAGGTTGCGCCCCACGTCTGCGTGCTGAACGCCGGCGAATCGGACGCCTCGCATCCGACGCAGGGCTTGCTCGATCTCATGACGATCCAGCGCCACAAGGGCGACGTGCGAGAGGTCTGCGTCGCGATCATCGGCGACGTCAAGCATTCACGCGTCGCGCGGTCGGCCCATCAGGCGCTCTACAAGTTCGGCGTCGGAGAGCTGCGGCTCGTCGGACCGCCGGAGCTATTGCCCGAGGACGACGTGTTCCCGGGCTCGAAGCGCGTGACCGAGGTCGAGAGCGGCATCCGAGGTGCCGACGTCGTGATGGCTTTGCGCGTGCAGCGCGAGCGCTTCGCCGCGCTCGGCGACATACCGGATCCGCAGGAGTACTCCCGCCGCTACGGGCTTACGGAGGAGCGATTGAGGTTGGCTCATCGCGACGCGATCGTGATGCATCCCGGACCGATGAACCGCGGCGTCGAGATCGAGGGAGCAGTCGCGGACGGCCCGCAATCAGTGATCCAAGAGCAAGTGACGCACGGCCTCGCGATCCGAATGGCCGTGCTCGCGCTGATCCACCGCCACATCGGGTACGAGGCGCGCGTATGAGCTACAAGCCGAAGCGCGGCACGGTCGCGCTCGAGGACGCCGAGATCATGGATCATCAGGCGTTCGCGGGGCAGCAGTTCATCCTGCGGGTGCGCGCGCCGACAGCCGCACGCCGCGCGACGCCAGGCACGTTCGCGCACATCTCGGTGGATCCTGCCGTGCCGCTGCGCCGCCCACTGTCGATCATGCGTGCGAACGCGAGCGAGGGCTGGCTCGAGTTCCTATACAAGCCGAAGGGTCACGGGCTCGACAAGCTGTCCGCGCGCCGCAGCGGCGAGGTGCTCAGCTTGCTTGCACCGATCGGCCGCGGGTTCGCACCCGACCCTGCGCGGCCGCAGTTGCTCGCGCTCGGCGGCGGCGTCGGCATTCCGCCGATGATTTTTCTCGCGGATCAATTCCGTGCCCGCCCGGAGTTCAAGACGCTCGTTTTAATGGGCTCCGAGGTGCCGTTCCCGTTCGAGCTCGTCGCGTCGCGACTCGAAGTAGCTGGCGGCTCCGCCGAAGCAACACACGCGGTCGCGCTGCTCGAGCGCTGGGGCGTGCCATCGCGGCTCGCGAGCAATGCGGGGCTGCCGGGCTGTCACCGCGGCTACGTGACGGATCTCGCGCGCGCGTGGCTCCAGTCGCTCGCGGCCAAAGCGCGCGCCGAGGTGCAGGTGCTCGCCTGCGGTCCGACGCCGATGCTCGTGGCCGTCGCGAAGCTGGCGCGCGAGCTCGATCTTCCGTGCCAGCTCGCGCTCGAGGAGTTCATGGCTTGCGGGATCGGCGGCTGCGCGGGATGCAACGTGCTGCTCCAGACGGCCGACGGGCCCGCGATGAAGCGCGTCTGCGTCGACGGGCCCGTGTTCGACGCGCGCGAAGTCTATCCCGGCTAGCTGAAGTTGATCTTCGCCTCGAGGTTCGAGCGCGAATCGGCGTTCGACAGCGCCTCTTCCATGCTGATCGCGCCCTTGCGATAGAGCTCGAACAGCGCCTGGTCGAAGCTCTGCATCCCGGGCTCTTTCGTGTCCTTGAACGCTTCCTTCACGGAGCTGATGTCCCCCTTGAGGATCATCTCCTGGATGTGCGGCGTGTTCAGCATCACCTCGACGGCCGCGACGCGCTTGCCCTCCTTCGAGCGCACGAGCCGCTGCGAGATGATCACGCGCACGTACTGGGCGAGGTCCATCAGCACCTGCTTGTGCTGATCGTTCGGATACATGTTGATGATTCGATCGAGCGTCTCGGGCGAGTTGTTCGCGTGCAGCGTCGCGATCGCGAGGTGGCCCGTGCCTGCGAGGTCGATCGCGGCTTGCATCGTCTCGCGATCGCGGATCTCGCCGATCAGGATCACGTCCGGCGCCTCGCGCATCGCGCTGCGCAGCGCGCGATGGTACGAGTGGGTGTCGAGCCCGACCTCGCGTTGATTGACGATCGACTTCTGATTGCTGTGCAGAAACTCGATCGGGTCCTCGATCGTCACGATGTGGGAGGCGGAGTTCTTGTTGCGGTAATCGATCATCGCGGCGAGCGTCGTCGACTTGCCCGAGCCGCTCGCGCCGACCATCAGGATCAGCCCGCGCCGCAGCATGATCATGTCCTTGAGGATCTCGGGCATGCCGAGCTCCTCGAGCTGCGGCAGCTCGGGCGTGATGAAGCGCAGCACCATCGCAACGTTGCCGCGCTGATGAAACACGTTCACGCGGAAGCGGCCTAGGCCGGGCTCCGAGATCGCGAAGTCGATCTCGAGATCGCGCGTGAACTGCTCGAGCTGAGTCTCGTTCATGAGCTCGAGCGCCGCCTGGCGGACCATCTTCGGCGACAGCTCGACCTGGTTCACCGGCATGATCTTGCCGTCGATCTTGATCATGACCGGCGAGAACGTGGTGAAGAAGAGGTCGGACGCCTTCTTGTCCACCATCAACTTGAACAGGGGTTTGACGTTCATCTAGTGGAATAAAGAAGGCCGCAGTCGAGAACGATTGCTACGACTAGAAGCGGCTGTCTTTTTCCTCTTCGTCCGCGAGCTGCAGGCTGTCCGAATGCTCCGCGGCTGCGGCTCCCTCGCGCTTGCTCTGCAGCTTGATCTTGAGCCGGAGCTCGTTCTTCGAGTCGGCGTTGCGCATCGCCTCCTCGTACGAGATCGCTCCGTCTTCGTACAGCTGGAACAGCGCCTGGTCGAACGTCTGCATGCCCGAGGCGCGTCGACTTCGCCATGATGTCTTTGATCATCGCGACTTCGCCGCGGAAGATCAGGTCGCTGATCAACGGCGACGCGAGCATGATCTCCATCGCCGCGACGCGGCCCATCTTGTTCTCACGCGGGATCAGCCGCTGCGAGATCATCGCCGTGATGTTCAGCGACAGGTCCATCAAAAGCTGATGGCGGCGTTCCTCGGGGAAGAAATTGATGATGCGGTCGAGCGCCTGGTTCGCGCTATTCGCGTGCAGCGTCGCGACGCAGAGATGGCCCGGTCTCCGCGAACTGGATGCCGAATTGCATCGTCTCGCGGTCGCGGATCTCGCCGATCATGATGACGTCGGGCGCCTGGCGCAGCGTGTTCTTCAGCGCGTTCTGCCAGCTGTCGGTATCGACGCCGACCTCGCGATGCGTCACGACGCAGCCGCGATGCGGGTGCTGGTACTCGACCGGGTCCTCGATCGTGATGATGTGACCGCGGCTGTTCTCGTTGCGGTGCCCGATCATCGCGGCGAGCGTCGTCGACTTACCCGAGCCCGTGCCGCCGACGACGAGACAAAGTCCGCGCTTCGTCATCGCGACGTCCTTGAGCTGACCCGGCAGCTCGAGGTCCTCGAATGTCGGGATCTTGGTGACGATCGTGCGCAGCACCGCGCCGACGTGACCCTGCTGAACGAACGCGCTGACGCGGAACCGGCCGATGCCCTGCGGCGCGATCGCGAAGTTGCACTCCTTCGTCGCGTCGAACTCCTTCGCCTGCTTGTCGTTCATGATCGAACGAACGATCAGCGAGCTCTGCGCTGATGTGAGCGGACGGTCGGCGAACGGGCGAATCGAGCCGTCGATCTTGATCGCCGGCGGAAAGTCCGCGGTGATGAAGAGGTCCGAGCCGTTGTTCTCGACCATCTTCTTGAGCAGGTTTTGAGTCAGTCGTACTGCTTGATCGCGTTCCATGGCAACGCGCTCCTTACCACGCGCGGCTGAAGACCACTGCTGCTAGAAGTTCTCTTTGTTCACGGCCTTGAAGCGAGCCTCTTCCTTCGTGATCAAGCCCTTCATCATGAGCTCTTGCAAATTCTGGTCGAGCGTCTGCATCCCGGACGACTGCCCCGTCTGAATCGCGGAGTACATCTGCGCGATCTTGCCCTCGCGGATCAGATTCCTGATCGCGGGCGTGCCGATCATGATCTCGTGGGCCGCGATGCGGCCGCCCCCGGTCCGTTTGAGCAGCGTCTGCGAGATCACCGCGCGCAGCGACTCGGAAAGCATGCTGCGCACCATCTCCTTCTCCGCCGCTGGGAACACGTCGACGATGCGGTCGATGGTCTTCGCGGCCGAGCTCGTGTGCAGAGTGCCGAATACGAGGTGTCCCGTCTCGGCCGCGGTGAGCGCTAGCCGAATCGTCTCGAGGTCGCGCATTTCGCCGACGAGGATCACGTCGGGGTCTTCGCGCAGCGCCGAGCGCAGCGCCTCGCTGAATCCGAGGGTGTCGCGATGCACCTCGCGCTGATTGATCAGCGAGCGTTTGCTCTCGTGCACGAACTCGATCGGATCCTCGATCGTGATGATGTGATCGGGCTTGTTGTCGTTCACGTAGTCGACCATTCCGGCGAGCGTCGTCGACTTGCCCGAGCCGGTCGGCCCCGTGACGAGCACGAGACCTCGTGGATGCATCGAGATGTCTTTGAAGATGCGCGGCGCGCCGAGATCGTCGAGGCTCAGGATCACCGACGGAATCGTCCTGAACACCGCGGCGGCGCCACGGTTCTGATTGAATGCATTGACGCGGAAGCGCGCGAGCTTCGGGATCTCGAACGAGAAGTCAGTCTCCAAGAACTCTTCGTAGTCCTTGCGCTGCTTGTCGTTCATGATGTCGTAAACCATGCTGTGCACTTCCTTGTGCTTCAGCGGCGGCATGTTGATGCGCTTGACGTCGCCGTCAACGCGGATGATCGGCGGCACACCCGACGACAGGTGCAGGTCCGAGGCGTTGTTCTTGACGGCGAAAGCGAGCAGCTGCGCTATGTCTACGGCGGCCATGATGGTCCTTTGATCAGAGCCCGACCGTGCAACCGGGCTTACCATAAGGCGTTCCATAGTATAGCTAAGGGCACCCCTCAAAGCGTGACTGAAATCACGGAGCATCTGCGGGATATCGTCGAGCGAGTCGCGCGCGCATCAGCGCTCGCTCCGCGCGCGAAGAGCGTCACGATCGTCGCGGTCAGCAAGCAGAAGACGAGCTCGGACATCGCGGAAGCGTTTCGAGCAGGACAACGCGACTTCGGCGAGAGCTACGCCCAGGAGGCGGCGCCAAAGATCGAGGCACTTCGCGGTCTGGATATCACCTGGCATTTCATCGGCGCTCTTCAGGCCAACAAGACTCGGATCGTCGCCGAAAACTTTCAGTGGGTGCACACCGTCGATCGCGCGAAGATCGCGGCGCGCTTGAACGAGCAGCGGCCGCACTTCGCGCCACCGCTCAACGTGCTGATCCAGGTGAACCAAGCTCGCGAGCCGCAGAAGCGCGGCGTCGGCGAGGACGAGATATTGCCGCTCGCGCACGAGATCGCAGTGCTCACGCATCTGCGGCTCCGCGGGCTCATGACGATCCCGCCGGCTGAGCGGCGACCCGGCGCACTGGTTTCGCGAGCTCGCCGCGTCGCTCGAGCGGCTACGCGCCGCCGGGACTCGACGTCGACACGTTGTCGATGGGGATGTCGTCCGATTTCGAGCAGGCGATCGCGGCAGGCTCGACTTGCGTAAGGATCGGCACCGCGATCTTCGGCGCTCGCGACTGACCGAGTCGTCGTGTTCAGCGCCCGCCGCGCCGTGCTATGGTGCGGCCACGAGTCATCGAGGCGGCCCGCGCGCCATCCCGGCACACGATGCAATTGTCGCTACTCTTCATCGTCGACGCGCTGTCGGGCCTCTACATCTCGATGTTCGTGCTGCGCTTCATCCTGCAGTGGATTCGAGCGAGCTATCAGAGCCCGCTCGCGCAGTTCGTGCTGCAGATTACGGCGCCGATAGTCGTGCCCGCCCGGCGCGTCATACCGAGCGTGCGCGGCACCGATTTGCCGACGCTCGTCGTGATCTTCGCGCTCGAGTGCGTCGCGACGCTGCTGCTG
Source organism: uncultured Gammaproteobacteria bacterium (assembly GCA_963841645.1). Lineage (GTDB taxonomy): Bacteria > Pseudomonadota > Gammaproteobacteria > Steroidobacterales > Rariloculaceae > FEN-1219. The sequence goes on from CAWJDS010000010.1 coordinate 200,147, forward strand.
TACGCGATCATCCGCGTCGTCCCCTCGTTCGAGATGTTCCTCGCCGCCGTGCTGTTGCGCCTCGTCACTCTGACGCTCTGGCTCTACTGCACCGCACTGTTCATCTACGTCGTGATGTCCTGGCTCGGGGGTGAGATGTACAACCCGAGCGCTGCGACGCTCGGCGAGGTCGTCGACCCGGTGCTGCGTCCGTTCCGCAGGGTCATGCCGCCGATCGCGGGTTTCGACGTGAGCCCCGTCATCGTGCTGATCCTGCTCCAGGCCGTGATCTACGCATTACCGCGCTGGTAGACAGCCAAAGTGCGCGCGCGTAATGTCAATCGAAGCTGCGAACGCCGTAGCTTGGGCGGCGAGCGCTTCGAGACGAACTCTGTCGAGTAGGGGGGCAAGGTGGCACGCGTGAAGGTTCTCGGTCTCATCGTCGCGGCCGCGTGGCTCGCCGGCTGCGGGCAAGCGACCGGCGTCGACGTCACGAACACACAGCAGGGTGTGCTGCCAGCCACCGAGGGCTCGAAAGACTTCGGCGACTACGTCATTTATTTCAACGCGATGAACACAGACCAGCTCAAGCCGGAGATCGCGCGCGAGTACGAGATCGTTCGCAGCAAGAGCCGCGCGATGCTCAGCGTGAGCATCCACAAGAAAGGAGACAAAGGTCAGACCGCCGCCGTCACGGGCGCCGTCGCCGCGTCGGCCGTGAACTTGAACGGCCAACTGAAGACGATGACGTTGCGCGAGATCAAGGAAGGCGAAGCGATCTACTACATCGGCGAGCTCGCGATCTCGGACGGCGAGGTTCTGATCTACACGATCGACGCAACGCCGAGCAACGACCCGAGCCGTTACACGGTGCGCTTCAAGAAGCAGTTCTTCGTCGACACGAAGTGAGCCGACGCCGCGGCCTCAGAGCTGCGGCTCGTACACGCGGTTGCGGATTCTGATCAAATCCGACTGCGACACATACAGCAGCTCCGCGACCTGACGGACGAGATAGTCCTCGCGCTTGTCGAGGCGGCGGTCCGCGAGCGCGACGCGCCATAGCATCTCGACGACGCGGAGCCTCTCTGCCTCCGATAGCTGCTCGACGAGGCGGCGCGTGAACGACTGCAAGGACACGGCGCGATCCGCCTCGCGGCTCGCCTCGCGAACGAGCAGGCGCGCGGTTTCGTCGTCGAGCCGGAAAAACTTCTTGAACTCGGCGACGATCGTGCGCTCCTCGGCCGCGTCGTCCGCGTAGTCGGCGCGCGCTACCTCGATCAGCAGCAACGCGGTCGCGACGCGCAACGCGTGCTCGCGTTCCTCCGGTGACGCGACCTGCGGCGCGAGCGCGCGGTCGAAGAAGTCGGTCAACGCCTTGAGCATCTAGGAGGCCGCTCCGAGGTCCGGTCCAAAAAACGCAGTAATCGCCTCGCTCAGTTCGAGCAGCCTGACCGTGGAAGAAGTGCCCGGCGCCCTGCATTGCGACCACTCGCGGCCGCACTTCAAGAGTCGCGAGCCGCGCCTCGGTGGACGGGAATGGCACGACGTCGTCGGCGGTGCCGTGGATCAGGAGCCAGGGGCAATCGGGAGGCTCGAACGCCGCAGGCAGCTTCTGGAGCGGCGGGGCAACCGTCACGAGGCCGCGCGCACCTGCCTCGGCCGCGACCTGGAGCGCGATGGCCGCGCCGAACGAGAAGCCGCCGAGAAAGAGATCGAGCCCCGGCCAGCGATTGCGGCCCCACGCGATCGCGGCGTGTGCGTCGGCGCGCTCGCCGATGCCCTCCGCATGGCGTCCTTCCGATGCGCCGACTCCGCGAAAGTTGAAGCGCAGGACGTGCGCGCCGAGCTGCGCGAACGCGCGCGCGACGGTCGTCACGACTTTGTTCTGCATGGTTCCTTGCTGGAGCGGATGCGGGTGGCAGACCACGGCGAACGCGCGCGCCGTCGAGTCGACCGAGTCGATCGCCGCCTCGAGCCGTCCGGCCGGGCCGGGCACGACGACAGCCTCCGTCTTCACGACCCGGCGCATCGCGCTCAACCGCTGTCAGGTCTAAGCTCCGTCAGGAGCTCGTTCAAGCGCTTCACGAACGCAGCCGGATCCTCGAGCTGGCGGCCCTCGGCCAAAACGGCTTGCTCGAATATGAGGAGCGACAGGCGCTCGAACCGGCCCTCGTCGCTCTCGTGCTCGAGCCGGCGAACGAGCGCGTGCTCCGGGTTCAGCTCGAGACTCGGGATCGAGGGCGGCGGCTCGTGGCCCGCGGCCTGGAGCAGCTCGCGCATCTGATAACCGAGGTCGTGCTCTTTGAGCACGAGGCAAGCCGCCGACTCTCGCAGCCGCCCGCCGACGCGCACTTCGTCGACACGCTCGCGCAGCACGCGCTTCACGCGCTTCAAGAGCTGTTTCTGCTCGTTGTCGGGCTCCTGCTTCGGCGGCTCCGCTCCGAGCTCGCCCGGATCGAGCGCGCCGCGACGCACGTCTTTGAGCGGTTTTCCGCCGTGCTCGGTCAGGTGCTGCATGACCCACTCGTCGAGCCGATCCGAGAGCAGCAGCACTTCGACGCCGCGCTCGCGAAACGTCTCCAAATGCGGGCTCGAGCGCGCGGCCGTCGGCGACTCGCCGATCAAGAAGTAGATGTTCTTCTGCTCCGGCTTGGCGTTCTCGAGATATTGCTTGAGGCTGCGGTCCGCGGAGTGGTCGCTCGAACGCGTCGTGTTGAAGCGCAACAGCTTCGCGAGCCGGTCGCGGTTCGCGGCATCCTCGACGAGCCCTTCCTTGATGAGCGTGCCGAACTCCCTCCAGAACGTCGCGTACTTGTCGGGGTGCTCGTCGGCGAGGCGCTCGAGCATGTCGAGCACGCGCTTCGTGAGCGCGCTGCGCATCGCGCCGATCGCCTCGTCTTGCTGCAGGAGCTCGCGCGACACGTTCAGCGACAGCTCGCTCGAGTCGACGACTCCGCGCACGAAGCGCAAATACAACGGCAGAAACTGTGTCGCCTGGTCCGTGATGAACACGCGCTGGACGTAGAGCTTCACGCCCTTCGGCGACTCGCGATTCCAAAGATCGAAAGGCGCGACGGACGGAACGTAGAGCAGGCTCGTGTACTCGCGCTTGCCTTCGACGCGGTTGTGACTCCAGGTCAGCGGCTCTTCGGTGTCGTGCGCGAGCTGTTTGTAGAATTCGACGTACTCGTCGTCCTTGATCTCGGTGCGCGGCCGAGTCCAGAGCGCCTTCGCGCGATTCACCGTCTCGACGGCCCCGCTCTGCGAAGCCATCTTCACGGGGAACGCGATGTGGTCCGAATACTTGCGGATCAGCGCGCGCAGCGCGCCCGCGTCCTTGAACTCGGCAGCGTCGGCCTTGAGCTTGAGCTGCACCGTCGTCCCTCGCTCGGCTCGCTCCACCGTTTCGACGCTGTATTCGCCCTGCCCCGCGGAGACCCAACGCACGCCCTCCGACGCGGGCGCGTCAGCCCGGCGCGAGAGGACCGTGACCTCGTCCGCGACGATGAACGCGGAGTAAAAGCCGACGCCGAACTGTCCGATCAGCTGCGCGTCCTTGCGTTGATCGCCGCTCAGCCGCTCGAGGAACTGGCCCGTGCCCGAGCGCGCGATGGTGCCGAGGTTTTCGATCACCTCGTCTCGGCTCATCCCGATCCCGTTGTCGCTGACGGTCAGGAGGCCCTTGTCCGCGTCTAGCGCCAAGCGAATCTCGAGCTCGGCAGCGGAGCCGAGCAGCTCCGGCCGCGCGAGGGCCTCGAATCGAAGCTTGTCGTTCGCGTCGGACGCGTTCGAGACGAGCTCGCGCAGGAAAATCTCCCTGTTGCTGTACAGGGAGTGGACCATCAAGCGCAGGAGCTGCTTGACCTCGGCCTGAAACGCAAACGTGGCCGGACCGCTGTCGACCATCGGCGACCTACCCATTTCCACGAATGGGCGGGTAGGTTAGGGGCTACGCAGCTATTTTCAAGCGCGAGCCGGCCCGGCCCGCAGGCTGAGCCGTTGCGCGAGGAACGCGAGCGCGACGACGGACCAGAGCGTGACGCTTGCGCCCGCGATCGCCCGCGAGAGCCGACGCCCAGCGCGGGGCCTCGAGCGCGAGCTCGACGCCGCCGAGCGTCAGCGCGGCGAGCAACCCGATCACGAGATACACGCGACGCAACCGATGGCAGAGCGACGCGATGACGAACACCACGTCGTCGAGCTCATCGAGCCATAACAGGCAGACTTCCACGCCGGCGTTTCTCGGGGAGCGCTAGTCTTCGTCGCCGACGTGCGTGTCGTCTTCGGACGGCATGCCGAGCTGCTCGGCTTCCTTATGACGACGCGCGGCTTCCATTGCCCACGCGATCCATTCGAGACTGCAAATGTTATTCTTGTTCGGCGCCTGCTCGACGCGATCTTTTCCATCCATGGTTTCGAAGATCCGAGTCGTGTTGCGAGAACTATACGAGCCCACTCGCGCCTGGGCTGTGAAAAGACTCTCAGCGAGGGGACAAAGACTTTAACTTATTGTAAGTTTGTCTCGGTCTTGCCGAAGACGGCGCGTTCTCCATGCAACGGATCATCGTCCTCAATCCGAAAGGCGGTGTGGGCAAGACCACGATCGCAAGCAACCTCGCCGCTTGCTACGCTGTGAACGGCCACCGGCCGGCGTTGATGGATCTCGACCCGCAGGGCTCGAGCATGCGCTGGCTCCGGAGGCGTCCCGACGATAGTGCGGTAATTCACGGCATTGCGGGCTTCGAACGCTCCGGCGCCGTGACACGCAGTTGGCAACTAAGGATTCCGGCAGACTGCGGCGCCGTGATCGTCGATACACCGGCCGCGATCGAGTCACATGCGTTCCCGGAGATCACGCGCGGCGCGGACGCGATCCTCGTGCCCGTGATGCCGTCGGACATCGACATTCACGCAACCGCGAAGTGCATCGCCGACCTGCTGCTCGTCGCGAAGATCCGGCGCTCGGACCAGCGGATCGGAATCATCGCGAATCGAGTGCGGGCAAACACGCTGGTGTCGCAGTCGCTGATGCGTTTCTTGAACAGCCTCGAAATCCCGCTGATCGCGACGCTGCGGGACACGCAGAACTACGTGCGCTCAGCGGAAGCAGGTGTCGGCATTTACGAAATGCCGCAGTGGCAGGTGCGGCAAGACTTGGAGCATTGGGAGCGGTTGAAGGGCTGGCTCGAAACGCGCGGTCGGGTTCAACTCGTTCCGGCTAAAGCGGGCGCCGACAGTGCGGCTTCCGTCACCGAGGCGCCGTAGGGCTCAGCCCCCGCCCTTCCAGTTCTGGCGGATCTTGTCCGCCCAAGTGTGATAACCGCGCCAGCTGTAGATCGAGTGATCGAGCGGAGCTCGTTCGCCGGTAGGCTTCGTGCTCACGCGCGACAGCCACTTGCGATAGGCGTCCCAACCGTGTTGCTCGCTCGATCCGGAGCGACGCGGCTCTGCAGCCGGTCCCTCTTGGAAAAGCGGCGGGCGAAACTGGCGGGATTTCTGCTCGCTCATGGTCTGCTGACAGTCCTTTGTCGAGGTGCGCGCAGACTATCGTTTCAACGGCCTCGAGCCCAGGAACTGCTTCACAAACGAAGTGGCGAAATTACCAGCAGCGACAATTAGTTAGCGCCGTTTTACGTAATCGTCGCGGACGCGGCTACAGCGGCGATTCGATAGCACGGCACGTAGTTGCTCGGCTCGGACAAGCGCATCCGCCCCTGCGCGACGAAGTCTTTGAGCAGACGGTCGAGCGCGCCGATGATCTTGGGATCGCCGCGCAGCTCGAACGGACCGTGCTGCTCGACGAGCCGAATGCCGGCCTCGCGCACGTTGCCCGCGACGATGCCGGAGAAAGCGCGGCGCAAGTTGACGGCCAGGTCGCGACCCGGCTGGTCGCGGTGCAGCTGGAGCTTGCTCATCGACGCGTGAGTCGCCTCGAAAGGCAGCTGAAAATCGATGCCGATATTCAGTGCCCAATTGTAGAAGTACGGGTTGTCGCGCTGCGCGCGCTCGGCCCGCACCTCGTCGAGGCCGCGCATGACCTCGCGGGCAACCGCCACGGGATCCGCCTAGCACGACCTTGTAGCGACGCTGCGCGATTGGACCGAGCGTATCGCCGATGAACGCGTGCAGACGCTCGAAATAGTGCTTGCTCGATGGGGGCCCGGTGAAAACGAGGGGCAACCGTTCGCGCGTCGTTCTCCGGGCTCAGCAGGACGCCGAGTAGATAAAGAATCTCCTCGGCCGTGCCGACGCCGCCCGGAAAGATGATGATCGCGTGCGCCATCCGGACGAACGCCTCGAGCCGCTTCTCCATGTCCGGCAGGATCACGAGCTCGTTGCAGATCGGATTCGGCGACTCCGACGCGATGATCGTCGGCTCCGTGAGGCCGAGATAGCGCCCGTCGCGAATCCGTTGCTTCGCATGACCGACGGTCGCGCCCTTCATCGGGCCCTTCATCGCGCCGGCGCCGCAACCGGTGCAGATGTCGAGGCCCTCGAGCCCGAGCGCATAGCCGATGACCTTCGTGTAGTCGTACTCCTCGCGCGAGATCGCGTGGCCGCCCCAGCAGACGACGAGCTTCGGCTCCTCGCGAGCGCGCATCACGCGCGCGTTGCGCAGGATGTGGAACACGGCATCCGTGATCCCGGGCGACGTGCGCAGATCGAAGCGCGGGTTGCTAAGGATGTCCTCGTGCGCGTACAGGAGATCGCGGAGCACGGCAAACAGGTGCTCGCGTATCCCGCGGATCATTTGCTTGCCGACGAACGCAATGTCGGGAGCGCTCTTGAGCTCGAGCCCGATTCCGCCTTCGTGCTGCACGACCGCGATCTGAAACGCCTCGTGGCGGCTCAGGATCTTGCGCACGTCGTCGTCGGTCGCGCCCGAGTTCAACACCGCGAGCGAGCACTGTCGCCACAGCTCATAGAGCCCACCCTCGCCCGCGTCGCGAAGCTTGCTCGCCTCGACTCGGGAGAGAATCTCTAGGCTGCCTTCCGGGGCAATCAGCGCGTCCATCGCTTCAGGCTCGGCGTACCGGCTAAGGCCGGATCTCGATCGGTGTCGACTCGCGCGTCATGAGCCAGATGTCGATCATGTCGGAATTGCTGACTGCGATGCAGCCGTCGGTCCAGTCCGTGCCGCGGTAGTGCGCGGGCTCGTAGCGCGGCGCGTTCGGCAGACCGTGGATCATGATCGCGCCGCCCGGGTCGACGCCGAGGGAGTGCGCGCGCGCGCGGTCGGCCTCGTCGGGATAGGAGACGTGGATCGAGAGGAAATAGTCGGAGTCGGCCTTGCGGCCGTCGAGCATGTAATGGCCCTCGGGCGTCCGGAAGTCGCCCTCGCGCTGCTTCGGGCCGTTCGGGACGAGCCCGAGCGAGACATTGAACGCCTTGAGGATGCGCCCCGCTTTCAATAGATACAGCTTGCGCTCCGACTTCACGACGAGCACGGAGTCCGCGATCTCATGGCCCAGAGGGAACGGGAAGTCGGCGCGCGCCGTCTCGGCGCGCAGGCACGATAGTCCGAGCAGCAAGACCAACACGGGGCGGAACTTCATTCGCGCAGCACTCTAGAACAAGCCCTCGGAAAATAGCAACGACGCGTGCCGCGATTTCGAACACGCCTCACTTCGGCTGCGTGGCGAGCGCGCGCTGCCTCAATCCCCAGACATCTATGAACAACCGCGACTCGACGACCTTGCCTCGTTCGAAGCGATCGAACGCGTAGCCGTCGATTGCGAGACGTTGGTGCGTCGGCGCCTCCCCGTTGAATTCGCGCTCGTGCTGGCCCTCGAGCACGAACGCTGTCGCCACGCGATTCGGCTCGGCGATCTGCTCACGGATCGAGAGCGTGAGACCGGCGAACGAGAAGTTCAGCCCCTCGGCGGTGCCGCGCATGATCTGCAGCGCGAGATCCGAGCCGTTGAGGTTCGCGTCCGGCGCGAAATAGTCGGGCCAGCGCTGCCAGTCGCGATCGATCAGGAACGCCCGCAAGTATTCGGCCGCGTGTCGCTTGTCGACGTCCGCTTCGGTCGCGGCTTCGTGGCGCTTACCGCCGCAGCTCGCAAGCAGCGCCGTCGCGGCGAGCGCGACAAATCGAGCGAAGAGACCATGCTGCACGCCCGAACGATACGGTGCGTGCGTCCGAGCCACGCTGCGCTCAGCGCGCGCGCTGGAGCGCCGCGATGCGCTCCTCGAGCGGCGGATGCGACATGAACAGCCGCATTAGCCCCGAGCCGACGCCGCCCGAGATACCGAACGCCTCGACCGCCTTCGGCAACGCCGCGGGCTCGTGAATCCGCTGCAGGCCCTGCAGTGCGCGGATCATCGACTCGCGGCCTGCGAGCTTCGCGCCGCCCGCGTCCGCACGGAATTCGCGCTGCCGCGAGTACCACATCACGATCATGGTCGCGAGAATCCCGAGCAGGATCTGTGCGACCAGGCTCGCGATGAAGAACCCCGGTCCGTACGCCGCGCTCGGTCCTGAAGAAGACGCGATCGACGACGAAGCCGACGACCCGTGACAGGAACACCACGAACGTGTTCAGGACGCCCTGGAGCAGCGCGAGCGTGACCATGTCGCCGTTCGCGACGTGCGTGACCTCATGGCCGAGCACCGCCTCGACCTCGGGCTGACCGAGCCGCGTGAGCAAACCGGAGCTGACCGCGACGAGCGCGTGATTACGGCTCGCACCCGTCGCGAATGCGTTCACGTCGGGCGAGTCGTAGATCGCGACCTCCGGCCGGCCGATGCCTGCAGCGTCCGCGTGCCGGTAGACCGTGCTCAGCAAGAAGCTCTCTGCGGAGTTGCGCGGCGTGTCGATCACTCGCGCACCGGTCGACATCTTCGCGATCCACTTCGACATCAGCAGCGAGATCAGCGAGCCCGCGAAGCCGACGACCGCGGAGAAGACGAGCAGCGACGTCAGATCGAGCGAGCTGCCGTTGCGAGCGAGCACGGAGTCGACTCCGAGCACGCGGAGCACGACCGAGATCACGACCAGCACCGCGACGTTGGTCGCGATGAAGAGGAATATGCGCTTCATCCTTGCCAGGCCTCCGCTGCAGACACGACTGCGCCGAAAGATGCGGCGCGTCTCGCCCGTTTTCAAGCCGTCCAGCCGCCAAAAGCCCGCCCGGGCCATCCGGCTTCGGCCGCCGCTGCAACTGCTAAGATGCGCTCGCAACGGACGCCGTAGCATGCCTTCTGACCCGACCAAACCCGTCAAGTTCGCGCGGCTGCGCCGAGCATTCGGTTGGTTTGCCGTGCTGCTGATGCGCGCGCTCGTCTTGTTGCCGCTGCGCTGGCAGATCGCGCTCGGCAAGGCCCTGGGTCGCACGGTCGCGTTGCTGCCGATTCCGCGGCGCCGAATCGCGGAGATCAACCTCGCGGCTTGCTTCCCCGAGCTGTCCGTGGCGCAGCGGCGCCATCTCGTCAGCGAGCACTTCGGCGCGATCGGGGCGTCGCTCGCCGAGATGGCGATGGGCTGGTTCGGCAACGAGGACGTCGTGAAGCGCCGGATCCGCGTCGAGGGCGCCGAGCACTTGCGCGCGGCTCAGGCGCTCGGCAAGGGCACGATCCTGTTCGCCGCGCACTTCACGAGCCTCGAGTTCTTCTGGGTCGCGCTGCGGCCGATGTGCCCGCGTGCGAGCGGCATGTACAAGTGGCAGAAGAACCCCGTGATGAACGAGGTGATGAACCGCGCGAGGATGCGTTACTTCGACGAGCTGCTCGTGAAGGACAATATCCGCCGGATGCTTCGCAACCTCGAGGACAACTACGTCGTCTGGTACGCGTCCGACCAACGCGCCCCGGTCGGCAAGAACAGCGCCCTCGTGCCGTTCTTCGGCGTGCCCGCGATGACGAGCACTGCGATCTCGCGGATCGCGCGCGTGAGCGGCGCCGCGCTGTTGCCGTACTACTGCCGCCGCGTCGGCAACGGCGACGAGTACGTGATGAGCATCTTGCCGCCGGTGCCCGGCTTTCCGAGCGGCGACGACGCGAAGGACGCGCGCGATCTGCTCGAGCGGCTCGAGGGCTACATCAGGATTTGCCCCGAGCAGTATTTCTGGACGCACAAGCGCTTCAAGGATCGCCCGCCGCCGCTGCCGGATCTTTACGCGCCCGCTCGGCAATCCGTTTGAGAACGGCGGCCGCAGACGACGGACCGACTCCGAGCGAGCTCTCGCTCGCGCGCTTCTGGGCGCCGCGCTACTGGCCCACTTGGCTCGTGCTCGCGATCTTGCCCGTGATCGGTCGCTGGCCGCTCGCGTGGCAGTTCGCGATCGGGCGTCGGCTCGGCCGGGCGTTCATGCGCTTGCGGCCCAGCAAGCGGCGCGTGGTGCGGCGCAACCTCGAGGTCTGCTTCCCCGAGCTCTCAGCCGCCGAGCGTGAAGATCTCGTCGTGCGCAGCTTCGAGTCCGTCGGTATCTCGTTCTTCGAGATGGCGGCGGGTTGGTACCTGACGGACGACGAGGTCGCGAAGCGCGTCGCGATCCACGGCCGTGAGCATCTCGAGCGGGCTCTAGCGGCCGGGCGCGGCGTGCTGCTCGCGAGCGCGCACTTCGCGCCGATCGACCTCTGCTTCTCGGTGCTGCAGACGATCGGCGTCGACTTCGCGTGCATGTATCGCACGCAACGCAACGCGATGATGGATACGCTGGTCCTGCGCGGCCGGAAGCGCTTCACGACCGTGCAGATTCCGAGCGACGACGTCCGGATGCTGCTGCGCCAGCTGCGCGCGAACCGCGCGATCGCTTACCTGCCGGACCAGGCTTACCTCGGCAAGCAGGCCGCGCTCGTGCCGTTCTTCGGCGAGCCAGCGCTGACCAACATCGTAATGAGCAAGCTCGCCACGATCAGCGGCGCGGCGGTGTTGCCGTTCTTCTTTCGCCGTTTGCCAGACGCTCAGGGCTACCGCGTCGACATCGGGCCGCCGATCCCGGGCTTCCCGAGCGACGACCCGGTCGCCGACGCGCGCGCATTCTTCGGCGCGGCTCGAGGACTACATCCGCCTCGCGCCCGAGCAATATCTCTGGATGTACAAGAAGTTCAAAGGCCGGCCAGCGCCGTTCCGGGACATCTATTCGGACGCAGCACCCGCCGGTGGGCAGGCGGCGGCGAGCATCGTCGACAAACCGCGCTGAGCACGCTTGTCGAAGCGCTCGAATGATCGTATCATTCAGATCAAATGAGCGGACGCAAACGAGCTTACCGACACCGCCTCGAGTCGCTGCTTGCCGGCGGAGCCGGCGTCCGCGCAATTGGCCGCTGGCATGAAAGGATCCTAGCCGGCCTCGAATTCAAAGCCGTCGACAAGATAAAGCAGCATGCCGCGCTCACCGATCCCGAGCTTGCAAAGCTGCTCGGTATCAGCGAGGCCACCCTGCGGCGGGCACGGGCTGCCGGCAGCGCACTGGATCCCTCGACCAGCGACCGACTCTACCGGCTGTCGAAGATTCTCGCCGTAGCCGAGGACGTGCTTACCGACCCGGAGCACGCGATGACCTGGCTGCGCCGTCCGCAACCTGGGCTCGGCGGCAACGTACCACTCGATTTGCTGCGAACCCAGGCCGGGGCCGACGAAGTCGAAACACTGCTGCGGCGCATCGATTTCGGCGTCTATACGTGACGAATGTGTATCGCCTCGTGCGTCGCGAGCGCGCCGCGGACGCGCTCTCGGGCGAAGGCGCGCGCCGCTACGGCGGGCGCTGGAATCCGCCTGGCACGGCCGTCGTCTACGCTTCCGAATCCCGCGCGCTGGCCGTGCTCGAGACGTTCGTGCATCTGACGCTCGAGGCGCGCGTGATTGCCTTCGTGCTCATCACGCTGGAGCTGCCGGGACGCGCACCCCTTCGCCGCCGCGCCGACACGCGGCCGCCGCGCTCGCTTGCGGCGAGCCAGGAAGCCGGCCACGCGTGGCTCGAAGACGGCGACGCGCTCGCGCTAGTCGTGCCCTCGCTGATCGTGCCGCAAGAGAAAAACTACGTGCTGAACGTCGCGCACCCGCTGTTCGCGAACGTGACGGTCGCGGGTACCGAAGCGTTTAGCTTCGACGAGCGGCTCTGGCACGCGCGGGGCTAGCCAGCCCATCCACGGCGGCCCGAGCCCTGAATTGCCGCCGGCGAGGTAGACTAGGTCGGGAACGTCCCGGCCCATCCAGAACAACAAGGAGACGCAGGTGCTAAAAGAATTCAAAGAATTCGCGATGCGCGGCAACGTGATCGACCTCGCTGTCGGCGTGATCATCGGCGCGGCGTTCGGCAAGATCGTGACGTCGCTCGTGAACGACGTGATCATGCCGCCGATCGGCTTGTTGCTCGGCAGCGTCGACTTCAGCAATCTGTTCTTGAACTTGCACGGCAGCTACAACACCGTGAAGGAAGCCGAGGCCGCCGGCGCCCCGATCATCAAGTACGGCATCTTCATCAACAACATCATCGACTTCTTGATCGTGGCGTTCGTGATCTTCCTGATGGTCCGCGCGATCAACCAACTGCAGAGAAAGAAGGAAGCCGCCCCGCCGCCGGCCCCGCCCGGGCCGACGCCGACGGAGAAGCTGCTCACCGAGATCCGCGACGAGCTCAAGGCCCGCTGAACGCGACGCCCGAGCGTTAGCCAGGAGGCTCGGCGTAGCCGGCCTCGATCTCGGCCCACGCCGCCGCGTCGTACTCGGTGCCGGTCTCGACTGCGACCTTGCGCAGCGAGCGCTGCAAGCGCTCGACGCCAGCACGTTGCCACGGTCCCGGCGGCTTCACGTGCGCGTTGTCGAAATCGACGAGAAAAAGCTCGCCGCGCGCGTCGAGCAAGATATTGTGCGCGGTGAGATCGGGATGATCGACTCCGTGCTCGTGCACCGCGCGCACCATTCGGCCGATTCGCCGCCAGCAGTCGCGCGGCACGTCGTGCTCCGCGATGAACGCCGACAGCTTGCGCGTGTCGGGCAAGTACGTCGTGATGATGTCCGCCGTGTATAGAAACCCAAGCCGGTGCACGTGCGCCGCGATCGGATTCGGCACCGGCAGACCCGCATCGTGCAGGCGACGCAGTAGCCCCCACTCGCGGAACGAGCGCGACCGCTCGGCGCCGAGCCAGATGTAGTGATCCTCGATGAAGCGCGCGACGTAGCCGCCGCGCCGGTAGTGGCGCACGACCCAGGTCTCGTCGCCGTGCGGCACGATCAGGACCGCCCCGCGCCCGGAGGTCTCTCGCTCGACGCCGTGCGCGCCCTGCCAATGCGCGGGATCGAACCAGCTCGCGTCGACGTGCTCGCGCAGCGCAGCGTCGTAAAGCACGGCATGCGCGCCGCTCGTGACGACCTTCGGTTCGCTCCTGGCGCGCTTGTCCGCGAGGGACGGCTCAGTCACCGGCGGCTCCGGCTGCTCGCGCGCGCGGCGTCGCGAGCGCTCTCTCGACGGCCTCGAGCACGTCGCCCGGCTCGATCTCGCGCAAGCAACGCAGATGACCGAGCGGGCACTCGCGCGCGAAGCACGGGCTGCATTCGATTCCGCGATAGAGAATCGTCGCGCGCGCCGTGAGCGGCGGCGTGAAGGTCGGCGACGAGGACCCATAGATCGCGACCACCGGCGTGCCGGCCGCGGCTGCTACGTGCAGCAGCCCGGAGTCGTTGCTCACCGCCGCATCCGCCGCCGCGAGCAGATCGACGACGTCGCCGAGCGTCGTCTCGCCGCAGAGATTGCGCACGCGCGCGCTAGCGGCGGGCACGCGAATTTCCTCGCCGAGCTCGCGCTCCTTCGCCGAGCCGAGCAGCAGCACGGAACGACCCGCTTGCGCGAGAGCGCGCGCGAGCACGGCGAAGCTCGGAGCCGGCCAGCGCTTCGCCGGTCCGTACTCCGCGCCCGGCATCAGCGCGACAACCGGCTCGCCGCCGAGACCGTGCTCCTGTCGCAGGCGCGCGAGGTTCGCGTCGTCGAGGCGCAGGCGCGGCCGCCATTCGGCGGGCAGCTCGATCGGCAGCTCAGCGTTGCCGTCCAAGCCGAGAGCGACGAAACGCTTGACGGTTTGATCGAGCCGCACGCGGTCGAGCTCGCGCACGTCGTTCAAGAGGCCATAACGCCATTCGCCGCGGAAGCCCGTGCGTTTCGGGATCCGAGCGAACCAGGGCACGAGCGCGGCCTTGAGCGAGCGCGGCAGCACGATCGCTTGGGTATAACGTTCCGCGCGCAAGCTAAGCCCAAGCGAGCGGCGGAGCCGCAATTTGAGCTCGCCGTGGCCGACCGCGAGCTCGATCGACCTCGCGACCTCGGGCATTCGCGCGAGCAACGGCAGAGACCACGGCGGCGCGAGCACGTGGAGCTCCGGAGTCGGGGTCCGCGCCGCAAGCACGCGATACAGAGCCTGCGCCATCACCATATCGCCGACCCAGGACGGGCCGACGACGAGCACCTTGGCCCTTGCGCTCACGGCCAGGAGCGAAGAGCGTCGAGATAGCTCGCGATGCCGGCTCGCACATCCTTGAACGGCGCGCCATAACCCGCCGCGCGCAGCGCCGAGATGTCGGCCTGCGTGAAGCTCTGATAGCTCGCTGCGAGCTCGGACGGGAATGGGATGTAGCGGATGGTGCCCTTGCTCAAGGTCGCGATGATCGCGCGCGCGACGTCGTTGAACGACGCGCTCGCGCCGGTGCCGACGTTGAAGACGCCTGACACGCGCGCGTGATCGAGCAGCCAAAGGTTCACGCTCGCGACGTCGCCGACATAGACGAAGTCGCGGCGCTGCTCGCCAGCCGCATAACCGCCGCTGCCTTCGAAGAGTCGGGCCTCGCCGTGCTCGGCGACTTGTCGCTGCAAGTGGAACGCGACGCTCGCCATCGAGCCTTTGTGCGCCTCGCCGGGCCCGTAGACGTTGAAATAGCGCAAGCCCGCGACCTGCGCACGCGCGCGCTTCGCGTGCCGGCGCACGTACTGATCGAACAGCAGCTTTGAATAGCCGTAGACGTTCAGCGGCCGCTCGGCGGCGCGGTCGCCCTCTTTGAAAACCTTGCTCGCGCCGTAGACGGCCGCCGACGACGCGTAGATCAGCGGCACCTCGTTGGCGGCGCAGTACTCGAACAGCCGCACCGAATAGCGGTAGTTGTTGTCGAGCATGTAGCGGCCGTCCCACTCGGTCGTCACTGCGCAGGCGCCCTGGTGCAGGATCGCATCGGGGCGTGCGATCGCGCCGTTCTCGAGTCGCTCGAGGAACTCGTCGCGATCCCAATAGTCGGCGATCTCGCAAGCGACGAGGTTCAGGAACTTGCGACCGGCGCGCAGATCGTCGACGACGACGATGTCGTCGCGCCCGCGCGCATTCAGCGCGCGAACGAGGTTGCTACCAATGAACCCGGCACCGCCGGTGATTACGATCATCGTCGCGGGCGCGCCTCAGCGCGCGGCGTCTTCGACCAACCTATAACCGGTGCTGCAGTAAGGGCACTTTGCCTCGCCCGTCGCCTCGATCGGCAGATAGACCTTCGGATGGGAGTTCCAGAGGTACATGCTCGGCAGCGGACAGTGCAGAGGCAAATCCGCACGCGTGACCTTGTAGACCTTTTCGGCATTCGGGGTCTCGAGGTGCTCCTCGACCCGACCGTGACGTTCGCGCACTCTCGCGGCCTCCGCTTTTACCGGTGGGAGATTATACCGGGCCGGTCGGCCGGGCCGCAGCCGCTTCGGCCGCTTCGACCAGCTCGCCCGTGTCGTCGACGCCCGCGAACACCTCGTCCCAGACGCCTCCGACCCACGCGCGCAGCTCCTCGAACTCCGCGTCGGGCACGACGCGGCCGCCCTCGTCGAGCGCGAGCTCGTGGATCCTGCGTCGAAGCGCGAGGTAAGACTCTTTCATGCGCCGGCAGCGCTCGGCCGGGACGAGCCCGACGCGCTCGAGCGCCTCGAGCTGGCGCACGTTGTCGGGAAACTCGACGAGCTCCGGATACTCGCGCGAGCTCGCGAGCACCCAGTAGTCGATCAAGAACTCGATGTCGGCGAGCCCGCCGCGGTCCTGCTTCAGATCGAAGCCGCCGCGTTTCGCGAGCGAGAGCTCGTCGCGCATCCGGCGGCGCATCCGCGCGACGTCGACCTTGAGCTTGTCGCGATGCACGTGTGCGACGAGCACGTCGCGACGCAGCCGCTCGAACTCGTCGCAGACGCTCGCGCGAGCCGACGAGCGCGCGGCTCCTGAGCAGCGCTTGATGCTCCCAGACCCACGCTTCCTCTTTCTGATAGCGATAGAACCCGTCCATACCGCTTACGAGCAGCCCCGCGCGACCGCTCGGGCGTAGACGGGTGTCGACGTCGTAGAGCCGGCCCGAGCTCGTCTGGATCGTGAGGAAATGAACCAGCCTTTGCACGAGCCGAGTGAAGAACCGCTCGTTGTCGAGCGGCGGCTTGCCGTTGGTCTCCTGGTGTGCGCCGCGCGAGTCGTTCAGGAACACGAGGTCGAGATCGGAGCCGTAGCCGAGCTCGAGACCGCCGAGCTTGCCGTAGCCGATCACCGCGAAGCCGACCTCGCGCGGCGGCGGCCCCGAGAACGGCGTGCCGTGCTTCGCGACGAGCTCGCGCCACGCCATTCCGAGCGCATGCTCGAGCACGAGCTCGGCCGTGTCGGTGAGCCGGTCACTGACCTTCATCAGCGGCAACGAGCCGAGCCGATCGGCGATCGCGATCCGGAAGATCGCGGTGCGCTGGAAGATTCGGATTGCCTCGAGCGACCCCTCGACGTCGTCGGGCGTCGACGCCGCGCAGTGCGCGCTCGAGCAGTGTCCTCGAGCTCCTCGCGCGTCGGCGGCGTGTCGAACAGCCGCGCGTCGAGCAATTCGTCGAGCAGCATCGGCTGCTCGGCGATCTGCTTCGCGAGCCATGCGCTCTGCGCGACGAGGTTCAGCAGACGCTCGAGCGCGGCCGGGTTCTCGTTCAGCAGCGACAGATACGCGCTGCGCCGTCCGACGGCGCGATAGATCGGCAGCACGCGCTCGAGCGCCTTCTTCGGCGTCTCTTGCGTCGCGAGCAGCGCGATCGTGCGGCCGATGACGGCCGCGAGGCGTTGGCGCGCGACCTCGTCCATGCGCTGATAGAGACTGCTGCCACGTAGCTCCGCGAGCAGCGCGGCAACCTCGGCGTCGTCTTTGAGCGATGTGGCCGCGAGCGCGGCAGCCGGCGCGCCGTCCGCCCACGCGTTGCCAGCAACCTCCGCGCCCGCGCGTGCCGTGCCGCGTCCTTCGGCGTCCCACGCGACGCGCTCGAACTGCGTCTCGACGCGCGCCCGATGGGATTTGAGCCGCGCGTACAGGTCGTCCCAGCTCCGCTCTCCGAGCGCATACGCGAGACGCGCTCGCGGCTCGTCGTCGTCGGGAAGCTCGTGCGTCTGCCGGTCCTCGAGCGCCTGGAGGCGATTCTCGAGCGACGCGCAGGAATCGGTATGCCGCGACGAGCTCGTCGACCGTCGTCCGGCGAGCAACTGGCGATCGCCCGACGAGCCGCGGCAAGGCTTGCAGCAGCGAACGCGTCTTGAGCTCGGCGCGGCGTCCGCCGCGCACGAGCTGGAACGCCTGCGTGATGAACTCGATCTCGCGGATGCCGCCGGGGCCGAGCTTGATGTTCTCCGCCATGTCCTTGCGCGCGACTTCCTTCGCGATCAGCGTCTTCATGTGCCGCAGCGCGTCGAACACGCCGTAGTCGAGATAGCGTCGGTACACGAACGGCGTGAGAACCAGGTCGAAGACGTCGCGCTCGAATTCGAGCCCGGTGATCGAGCCGCGCCTTCACGTACGCGTAGCGCTCCCAGTCGCGGCCGTGCTGCACGAGGTACGACTCGAGCGACGCACGCTCACGACGAGCGGGCCGCTCGCGCCGAACGGTCGCAAGCGCACGTCGACGCGATAGACGAAACCGTCCTCGGATGTCGCTTGATCGAGCAGCTTGATCAGCAGCTGCGCGACACGCAGGTAATAGGTTTCGGGCTCGCTCGGCTTCGTCGGCAAGCTTCGACCGAATCCGCGGCGACAGCCGCGAGTCCGGATAAAGGAACACGAGGTCGACGTCGGACGAGAAGTTGAGCTCGCCGCCGCCGAGCTTGCCCATGCCGAGCACGAGCAGAGGCAACGCCTTGCCCGCGGCGTCGCGCGGCGCGCGGAGGCGCGTCTCGACCTGCGCCGGCCGCGAAGCTCGCGGCCGCCTCGATCAGGCAGTCGGCGAGCAGCGAGAGCTCGGCGAGCGTCGTGTCGAGATCGGCCCAGCCCGCGAGATCGCGCCAAGCGATTCGCGCGAGCTCGATTTGGCGCGACGCGCCGCAGCTCCGCCATCGCGTCCGCCTCGCTACGGCCTGCGAGGTCGAGCGACGCCGCGAGCGTCTCGCGCGTCGAGCGGCGCACGGTCCGCGACGCGCGCGACGAGCTCGCGCGGGAAGCGCCTCAAGCACGCGGAGCACGAAGTCGCTGATCGTGACGACCCGTGCCGCCGTGGCCGCGTCGACGTCACGCACGGCCGAGGCCGGATTCGACGCTGGGTCGCGCCGAGACTCGTCGGCAACGAGGCATGGCACGAGCAGTGGGCCCTAAGGCCGCGGGGCAAATCGGAACGGGGGCGGCTTCGGAGTTTCACTTCGCGGGATCTTCGTCGAGGGTTGGCCGCGACTCTAGCGCGAACGTCGCGGCGAGTCGGCAGTCGTCCGGAAAAAAGAAGCCCCGCGCGAGGCGGGGCTTCTGTTCAGAGCGAATGGGACCTGGACCGGATTACATCATCCCGTCCATGCCGCCGTGGCCGCCATGCGGCATCGCCGGCTCCTTATCGTTCTTCGGCGCCTCGGCGATCATCGCCTCGGTGGTCAGCAGCAAGCCCGCGACGGAGGTCGCGTTCTGCAGCGCGAGACGCGTGACCTTGGTCGGGTCGATGATGCCGAACTTCACCATGTCGCCGTACTCGCCGTTCGCGGCGTTGTAGCCGTAGTTGCCCTTGCCGTTCACGACGGCGTTGAGCACCACCGACGCATCCGCGCCCGCGTTACCGACGATCTGGCGCAGCGGCTCCTCGACGGCCTTGCGCAGGATGTTGATGCCGACGTTCTGGTCCTCGTTCGCGCCCTCGAGCGACGCGATGCCCTTGACCGCGCGCAGCAGCGCGACGCCGCCGCCCGGCACGACACCCTCTTCGACGGCCGCGCGAGTCGCATGCAGAGCGTCTTCGACGCGCGCCTTCTTCTCCTTCATCTCGATCTCGGTCGCCGCGCCGACCTTGATCACCGCGACACCGCCCGCGAGCTTCGCGACGCGCTCCTGGAGCTTCTCCTTGTCGTAGTCGGAGGTCGACTCTTCGATCTCCTTATTGATCTGCTCGATGCGGCCCTTGATGTCGGCCGCGCGGCCCTTGCCGTCGATGATCGTGGTGTTCTCCTTCGAGACCTGCACCTTCTTCGCCTCGCCGAGGTCCTCGGTGCTCGCCTTCTCGAGCGAGAGGCCGACTTCCTCGGAGATCACCTGGCCGCCCGTGAGGATCGCGATGTCCTGCAGCATGGCCTTGCGGCGATCGCCGAAGCCCGGCGCCTTGACGGCGGCGACCTTCACGATGCCGCGGATGTTGTTCACGACGAGCGTCGCGAGCGCCTCGCCCTCGCAGTCCTCGGCGATGATCAGCAGCGGCCGACCGGACTTCGCCACGCCCTCGAGCAGCGGCAGCAGCTCGCGGATGTTCGAGATCTTCTTGTCGTAGATCAGGATCAGCGGGTTCTCGAGCGTGGCCGACTGGCTCGCCTGGTCGTTGATGAAGTACGGCGAGAGGTAGCCGCGGTCGAACTGCATGCCCTCGACGACGTCGAGCTCGTTCGAGAGGCCCGAGCCTTCCTCGACCGTGATCACGCCTTCCTTGCCGACCTTGCCCATCGCCTCGGCGATGATCTTGCCGATCTCTTCGTCCGCGTTGGCCGAGATCGTGCCGACCTGCGCGATCGACGTGTCGTTCTTACACGGCTGCGAGAGCTTCTTCAGCTCTCGATGAGCGCCGATCGGTGCCCTTGTCGATGCCGCGCTTCAGGTCCATCGGATTGAAGCCCGCCGCGACGGCCTTGAGGCCCTCACGCAGAATCGCTTGCGCGAGCACGGTCGCGGTCGTGGTGCCGTCGCCGGCGGCGTCGGAGGTCTGCGAAGCGACCTCCTTCACCATCTGCACGCCCATGTTCTCGAACTTGTCCTCGAGCTCGATCTCTTTCGCGACCGAGACGCCGTCCTTCGTGACGGTCGGTGCGCCGAAGCTCTTCTCGAGCACGACGTTGCGGCCCTTCGGGCCGAGCGTGACTTTGACTGCATTCGCGAGAACGTTGACGCCTTTCAGCATCCGCGCGCGCGCGTCATCGGAAAAACGAACTTCTTTCGGAGTCGCCATGACTCTTGCTCCTCGAAAATGGATTACTAAACCGGAATGGAAATCTTGTGAGAGTTACTTCTCGATGACGGCCATGATGTCGTCTTCGCGCATCACGAGCAGGTCTTCGCCGTCGACCTTGACCTCGGTGCCGGAGTACTTGCCGAACAGGATCTTGTCGCCCTTCTTGACGTCGAGTGGGCGAACTTCGCCGTTCTCGAGGATCTTGCCCTTACCGACCGCGATGACCTCGCCGCGGATCGGCTTCTCGGTGGCGGTGTCCGGGATCACGATGCCGCCCGGGGATTTGCGCTCCTCTTCGGTACGCCGGATCACGACGCGATCATGCAGGGGACGAAGTTTCATGGTGTACTCCCTATTGAAGTCTATGATTTAACGGAAATTCTGAGCGCAACGACGTTCGTCTGTTAGCACTCGGTCAAAGAGAGTGCTAATCATAGTGATGAACGCGCCGATTTCAAGGCTTTTTGAGATAGGAGTCATGACACCCGGCGAGAGCGGCGGGTATGCTTCCGCGCTCGTCGTTCGTCCCGGGAGCCCCGCTTGAGCCCTCGCAAGCTCGTCGTGCTGACCACCTGCGCGACTCCGGCGGAGGCCGAGGGGCTCGCGAGCGCGCTCGTCGAGCGACGGCTCGCGGCTTGCGTCAACGCAGTCGCCGACGTCATATCGACCTATCGCTGGCACGGGGCCGTGCAGCGCGAACGCGAGACGCTGCTCGTGATCAAAACGACCGAGGCGCGGCTCGCCGCCGTCGAAGCCGTGATTCACGAGCGCTCCGGATACGAGTTGCCCGAGATGATCGCGATACCGGTCGAGGGCGGCTCGAAACGCTACCTCGATTGGGTGCAGTCGGCCGTGGCCGACGGCTGAGGAGACCGAATCTATGTTCCGCGCGCGTGCGCTCACAGCGCTTTTCTGGGTCGGCTGCCTGCTCGGCGGCACAAACGCGCTCGCGCAGGACGACGAGCCGCTGCCCCCGCAGAAGGTGTTCGTCTACACGACCGCGGCCGACGCGCAGAAAGTCTATCTGCGCTTCGCGGTCCTCGATGGCTACTACCTCTATCGCGCGCGCTTCGGGTTCGCGAGCGCGACGAACAGCGTGACACTGCGCGATGCCGAGTTTCCAAAGGGCGAGACACACACCGACGAGTACTTCGGCGCGCAAGAGATCTATCGCGGCAAGTTCGAGATCGCGATTCCCTACCAGCGAACCGCAGCGGCCGACACGCTCGCGCTGAACCTCAAGCTGCAGGGCTGCGCCGATCACGGCATCTGCTACATCCCGCAGAGTTGGAACGCGAAGATCAAGCTGCCGGCGGGGCCCGTCGCGACGCTCGCGCCGGACCCGTTCGCGCCCGCGCAAAAGAAGTTCGCGGCGTCGCCGGTCGTCGCCGCGACCGACGATCTGCTACCCGTCGATCAGGCGTTCGTGCTGAACGCGCGCTTCGACAAGCCGAACGAGCTCACGGTCGGCTGGCAGATCGCGCCCGGTCACTATCTTTATCGCGACAAGCTCGTCGTTCCGCGCCGACGGCAAGATCGAGCTCGGCCGCGCGTCGTTGCCGAAGGGCAAGCCGCACAAGGACGAGAACTTCGGCGACGTCGAGGTTTACTACGACTACGTCGAGGCGAAGATTCCGTTCGCACGTGCGAGCGCGAATGCGCTCGACGTCGTCCTGACCGCGGGGTTCCAAGGCTGCCGCGAGAACAGCGTCTGCTATCCGCCGAGCGAGCAGACGATGGCGCTCGTGCTGCCCGCGACGTCGGAGTTTCCGGCCGACGCGGCCGCGGGTCGACGTCGGCCGGCGGGCCCGTGTCGGAGCAGGACCGCTACGTCGCAGCGAATCGTCAACGGCTCGTGGTGGACGATGCTCGGCTGTGTTCTTCGTCGCCGGGCTCGCGCTGAGCCTCACGCCGTGCGTGCTGCCGATGGTGCCGATCCTGTCGAGCATCATCGCGGGCCAAGGCGGAACCGTGTCGACGCAGCCGCGGGTTCCTGCTGTCGCTTGTCCTACGTGCTCGGCATGGCCGCGACCTACACGGCCGCCGGCGCGCTCGCGGCGCTCGCGGGCGGCCAGATCCAGGCGATGTTCCAGAAACCGTGGATCATCGGTCTGTTCGCGGCGCTGTTCTTCGTGCTCGCGCTCGGCATGTTCGGTCTGTTCGAGCTGCAGATGCCGACCGCGATCCAGACCCGCGTCGCGGGGCTCGCGAACCGGCAACGCGGCGGCACGTTCATCGGCGTCGCGGTGATGGGCGCGCTGACCTCTTTGATCGTGACGACCTGCGTCGCGCCGCCGCTTGATCGGCGCGCTCACCGCGATCGGCCAGACCGGCGACGTCGCGTCGCGGATCGAGCGCGCTGTTCGCGATGAGCATGGGCATGGGCTCGCCGCTGCTCTTGGTCGGCGCTTCGGCGGGGCAGCTGTTGCCGCGCGTCGGACCGTGGATGACGACGGTGAAGGCGGGCGTTCGGCGTGCTGATGGTCGGCGTCGCGATTTGGATGCTCGAGCGCGTGCTACCCGGCTCGATTGTGCTCGTGCTCTGGGCGCTGCTCGTGTTCCTCACCGGCGTGTTCCTCGGCGCGTTCGAGGCGCTGCCCGAGAGCCCGCGAGCGAGCCGCCGGCTCGCGAAGGGCTTCGGCATGCTCGCGTGTCTCTACGGCGCACTGCTCCTGATCGGCGCGACGCTCGGCGGAACCGATCCGCTGCAGCCCATTCCACGAGCGCGTGTTCGCAACCGGCCCCGTGGGCAGCGGTCCGCTCGGCTCGACGGCCGCGCCAAAGCTCGAGTTCCGCAAGATCCAATCGATCGCGGCGCTCGACGCGGCGCTCGCGGAAGCGCGCACCGCGGGCAAGCCTGTGATGCTAGACTTCAGTGCCAATTGGTGCGTGTCGTGCAAAGAGATGGAGGCACGCACGTTCCCCGACGCGGGCGTGATCGGCGCGCTGAAGCCCTTCCTGCTGCTGCGCGCCGACGTGACGGACAACACCGACGATGACCAGGCGCTGCTCAAACGTTTCCACAGCTTCGGACCGCCGACGATCGCGTTTTTCGACGCGCACGGCACCGAGCGCGAGAACTTCAAGCTCGTCGGCTTCGTTCCTCCGCAGGAATTCAGCGCTCACGTCACTCAGCTCGCATCTCTCTGAGAGGCTGAGCCATGGCCAATAAGGCGCGCCCGGTCTTGCTGACGGCGCTCCTGAGCGCCGCGGCCCTGGTCGGCTATATCTCGTTCCGCCTCTTCGTCGGCCCCGCGCCCGAGGCGTCGGGACCGCAGACTCTTCAGTTCGGCGAGGATCCCGCCGCGTCCGACGAGCATGACGACTCTCCGGCGCCGCTCGCAGACAAGCTGCCGGAGTTCTCGCTCGAGACGCTCGGCGGCACTCAGCAGTCGATCGGGAGCTGGCCGGACAAGCCGCTCTTGATCAACTTCTGGGCCACCTGGTGCGGGCCGTGCCTGCACGAGATACCGATGCTCAAGCAATACCAGACCCGCCGCACGGACCTCCAGGTCGTCGGGATTGCGGTCGACAAGCGCGAGTCGGTCGTCGGCTTCGCTGCGACCATGCAGTTCAACTATCCGATCCTGATAGGCGAAAGCGGCGGCTGGGACGCGGCCGCCGCGTTCGGCGTCAACGTGTACGCCTTGCCGTTCACGGTGTTCACGGCTCCGAACGGCGCCGTCCTTGGGGTCCATACGGGTGAGCTTCACCAGGAGCACCTCGATAATCTGACCGCGGTGCTCGACGACCTAAAGGCCGGCAAGATCGACCTTCCTACTGCCCGGGCGAGGATCGCAGGCCGGATCTGACGCCAAAATCGGCTGCAACCAGGCCGCCAATTGCGCCGAAAACATGTAAACTTGCTGGCTATCGTGTTGGCGAGCCGGTGCGGATGGCCCGACTGCTCCTGTTAAATGGACCGAATCTCGGGCTGCTTGGCACCCGCGAGCCGGGCATTTACGGCACCACCACCCTCACAGCGATCGAAGATACGCTCAAGAACCGCGCCCGCTCGGCTGGGCACGAGCTCGTCGCGTTTCAGAGCGACGCGGAAGCTGACCTGATTCGTCGCGTACATGCTGCCAGAGACGACCAAACCGCATTGATCCTCTTCAATCCGGCCGCGTTCACGCACACGAGCATCGCGCTGCGGGACGCCCTGCTCGCCGTGCGCATCCCATTCATCGAGCTACATCTATCCAACGTCGCCGCTCGCGAGGACTTTCGCCAGCGCTCGTTCTTCGCCGACATCGCGATAGGGACGATTGCGGGCTTCGGGGTCGCGAGCTACGACCTCGCGCTCGATGCTGCGACACACTACTTGGCACGGGGAGGCAAATAGTGGACATAAGAAAAGTAAAAAAGCTGATCGAGCTGCTCGAAGAGTCGGGAATCTCCGAGATCGAGATCTCCGAGGGCGAGGAATCCGTGCGGATCAGCCGCTATCCGAACCCAGGCACCGTCAGCGTCCAAACGCTCCAGCATCCGCCCATGATGGCGCCGCCCGCGGCGCCCGCGCCGGCGGCCAGCGCCGAGCCGGCAGCCGCCCCACCGCCCCCGGTCGCACGAGGCCAGCAGGTGACTGCGCCGATGGTCGGCACCTTCTATAGCGGCCCCGCCCCCGGCGCGAAACCGTTCGTCGAGATCGGCACGGAAGTGAAGCCGGGCGACACGCTCTGCGTGATCGAGGCGATGAAGATGATGAATCAGATCGAGTCGGAGATCGCGGGGCGCGTCGTCAGCATCCTCGTCGAGAACGGCAGCCCGGTCGAGTTCGGTCAAGCGCTGTTCATCATCGAAGAGTGACCCCAAGAAGAGAACCCCGAAGAAGACAACTAATACGAAGGTCAGACCTCGAGGCGGCCTGCCATGCTCGACAAAGTCCTGATCGCCAATCGCGGCGAGATCGCGTTACGCATCTTTCGCGCGTGCAGAGAGCTCGGCATCAAGACCGTCGCCGTCCACTCGACCGCCGATACGACGTTGAAGCACGTGCTGCTCTCGGACGAGACCGTCTGCATCGGCCCGCCGCGCTCGCAGCAGAGCTATCTCAACATGCCCGCGATCATCGCGGCCGCCGAGGTCACGGACTCGGTCGCGATCCACCCGGGCTACGGATTCCTGTCCGAAAACGCGGACTTCGCCGAGCGCGTCGAGGAGAGCGGATTCATATTCATCGGCCCGCGAGCCGAGACGATTCGCTTGATGGGCGACAAGGTCTCGGCCATCAAGACGATGCGTGCGGCCGGCGTACCGTGCGTGCCGGGCTCGGACGGACCGCTGACCGACGATCCGCAGGAGAACGCGCGGCTCGCGCGCGAGCTCGGCTATCCGGTAATCATCAAGGCCGCGGCGGGCGGCGGCGGCCGCGGGATGCGCGTCGTGCACAGCGACGCGGCGCTGTTCAACGCAGTCTCGATCACTCGTGCGGAAGCACTGTCCGCGTTCGCGAACGATCAGGTCTACATGGAGAAGTTCCTCGATCACCCGCGCCACATCGAGTTCCAGGTGCTCGCGGACGGCCACGGCAACGCGATTCACTTGGGCGAGCGCGACTGCTCGATGCAACGCCGGCATCAAAAGGTCGTCGAGGAAGCGCCGGCGCCCGGGATCTCGGACGAAGAGCGCGCGCGGATGGGCAAGGTCGTGGTCGATGCGTGCAACCAGATCGGCTACCGCGGCGCCGGCACGTTCGAGTTCCTGTACCAGGACGGCAGGTTCTTCTTCATCGAGATGAACACGCGTGTGCAGGTCGAGCACCCGGTGACCGAGCTCGTGACGGGCATCGACATCGTGAAGGCGCAGCTCGCGATCGCGGCGGGGGAGCGGCTCGACATCGCGCAGGACGACGTGCGCTGGCGCGGGCACGCGATCGAGTGCCGCATCAACGCCGAGGATCCGAAGACGTTCGTGCCTTCGCCGGGGACGGTGAGCCTCTGGCATCCGCCGGGCGGCCCCGGTATCCGTGTCGATAGCCACATGTACAGCGGCTACGCCGTGCCTCCCTATTACGACTCGTTGATCGCGAAGGTGATCGCGCACGGCGAGCACCGGCGCGCGGCGATCGCGCGGATGACGACCGCGCTGCAGGAGATCGTCGTCGACGGCATCAGCACGAACGTGCCGCTGCACCAGGAAATTTTCCAGCACGGCGCGTTCAAGGCCGGCGGCACCGACATTCATTACCTAGAGCGCCGGCTCGGGCTCAAATGACCGGCCGGGTCGGCCGTTGAGCCACCGGCGCCTCACCGTTCGCGTCGCAGCCGCCGACGTCGCGCAGGCGGAGGCGCTGCTCGAGCTAGCCGGGCGCGGCGTCGCTGTCGCTCGGTGACGCCGGCGACGACCCGATTCTCGAGCCCGCCGCCCGATGAGACGCCGCTCTGGCCCGGCGTCGAGATTCGCGCTCTGTTTCCACTCTCGACCGATCTCGATGCGGTCCGCGCGCTGCTAGAGCGATCGTGCGGGTCGGCGCACGCGTTCGCGACTGGCTCGCTCGATGACGACGAGTGGCGCGCCGCCGCGCGGCGAGGCATCCCCGCGCGCATGTTCGGCCAACGCCTGTGGCTCGCGCCCGCGGACGATGCCAACGTTCCTGCGGGCCTCGTCGGCGTGAAGCTGCACATGGGGCTCGCGTTCGGTACCGGCGAGCATCCGACCACCGCGCTCTGTCTCGAGTGGCTCGACGCCGCGCTCGAGCCGGGCGCGACCGTGCTCGACTATGGCTGCGGCTCTGGCGTGCTCGCGATTGCCGCGCTCGCGCTCGGCGCGAATCGCGCGTGGGCGATCGACAACGACGAGCAGGCGCTGATCGCGACGCGCGACAACGCGCGCTTGAACGGTTGCGAGGCGCGCATCGCGGTCAGCGCGCCGGAATCGTTGCCGGAACTGCGGGTCGACGTCGTGCTCGCGAACATTCTCGCGGCGCCGTTGGTGTCGCTCGCGCCCGAGCTCGCGCGTGTCGTGGTCGCCGGGCGGAGCGATCGTGTTGAGCGGAATACTCTCGCGGCAGGCGCCGACGGTCGCGGCCGCGTACGAGCCGTGGTTCGAGCGAATTGCGACGCGCGAGCGCGACGGCTGGACACGGATCGACGGTCGGCGCCGGAGCGGGTGATCGAGATTAGGAACGGTTAGACTGCCGCGCGAGGAGCCACTTCAGACCCATGCTGTTCACGCGCTGCCCCGACTGTGACACGACGTTTCGCGTCACCGACGACGCGCTGAAAAAAGCGAACGGTCAGGTCCGGTGCGGGCGCTGCGCCAGCGTGTTCAACGCATACGCCGAGCAGCGCGAGGAACCAGGCGAGCCCGTCGCCGACGCGCCGTCGCAGAGAGCGGTGGCCTACACGCTGGCATCGGAGCTCAACGTGGAAGCAGCCGCGCCGCCGGTCTCCGCCGCAGGGCTCGCAGCGCAACGCAGCCGCCGCGCCGCTACCGACGCCCGCAGAGCCGGCCGCGCCGGTCGAATTGGCAGCGCCGGATCCGCCGATCCAGATCGTGGCGCCGACCGCTCGCGAGGAGCCGCGCGAAGCCCGTCCCGAGCCCCAGACGGACCCACTCGACGGGCTGTCGGTCGCGTCGGTGGTCGCGCAGCTCGAGCAGGGCGCGGTGAACGAGGACGCCGACGAAAGTCCGGCTGCTCGACCTCGACGCGGCGCAGGACGCAGCGATACCACCCGCGCAGGTCGAGGCTGTGCTCGAGACCGAGCCGATCGGCGACTGGCGCCACGTTCCGAAAGAGTCCGCGCCCCGCCGCAGTTGGTGGAGCGTGAGCGTCGCCGCGGCGCTCGTCGCGCTCGCGCTGCAGCTCGTCAACCACTATCGCGCCGAGCTCGTCAAGCGACCTTCCGTGGGCTCGCTAGTGCAGAGCGCCTACGCAGCGCTCGGCGTTGTCGTGCTGCCGCGCTGGGACGTTCGCCAATACCAGATTCTCGATTGGGTTGCGACGTGCGGAGCCGAGCATCAGGTGGAATAGGCAGTCTCAGAATTACAGCGCGCATCAAAAATCTCGGACCCGAGTATCAGCCTTACCCTGACGTCAATTTGCGACTCAAGGATCGTTGGGACGCTGCAGTCGGCGGTCGCGTGTTCGCGCCGGCGGAGTATCTCGCCGCAGCGCCGCGCAAGTTGATGGCGCCCGGCGAAACCGCGCGCGCGCAACTCGAGCTCGTCGATCCCGGTCCCGATGCATATGGATTCGATCTCGACGTTTGCGTCGAAATCGAGACACACGTACTAAGCTGCCGGAATGACAAAGTATTTCTTTGACGACTCCGCGCGCGAAAATTTTTCTCGCGCGCGCGCGCAAAAATTCCGCGCGAGCCCATGCTATGATCCCGCGCACCTCGAGTCGGTACTCACTGCTAGAAAAACGGGGTTAACGTCGGCGAGCAGATATCCGGTCAAATGCCGGGTCTAAGTTTCTTTCGCGAAGCG
The DNA here is from genome assembly GCA_963841645.1 of uncultured Gammaproteobacteria bacterium. Lineage (GTDB taxonomy): Bacteria > Pseudomonadota > Gammaproteobacteria > Steroidobacterales > Rariloculaceae > FEN-1219. The sequence goes on from CAWJDS010000010.1 coordinate 228,932, forward strand.
CTCGCGACGCTAAATGGCTAGCGACCGGCAGCTCGAGGCACTCGCTCTGAGTTTTCGTTGCTTTGCGTTCTTCAGGGGGAACGTGGCGTGACCGCGACCAGCACAAAAAAAACGACGCGCAAAAGGACCAAGCGCTCGTCGACTAGCAATGGACACTTCGGCATCAAGAGCAAACCGTTGAGCAGCCTCACCGACGAATGTTTGCGCAGCTACTTCGAGAATCTGAACGGCCACAAGCCAGGCGACCTCTACCAACTCGTGATCGGCGAGGTGGAGAGGCCGTTGCTGTCGGCCGTGCTCGCGTACACGAAGGGCAACCAGAGCGAAGCGGCCGAGATCCTCGGCATCAATCGCGGCACGCTCCGCAGCAAGCTCAAGGCGTACCACCTCCAGGGCCGATGAGCCCGAGCCGGCCGCGCTCCACGACGACCCGGCGGGAGCCCGAGGACCCGAGCGGCGGCGCGGCACGCCGCCCGGCGGCGCGCGCTGCTGAGCGTGTCCGACAAGCAGGGCCTCGTGCCATTCGCGGCAGGGCTCGTCGCCGCCGGCTTCGAGATCGTCTCGACGGGCGGCACCGCGAAAGCGCTGCGCGACGCGGGGCTAGCGGTCGTCGACGTCGCTACGATTACCGAATTCCCCGAGATCATGGATGGCCGCGTGAAGACGCTGCATCCGCGGATCCACGGCGGCTTGCTCGCGCGCCGCGGCGTCGACGACGCGGCGCGAAGCGCGCACGGCATCGACCTCATCGACGTGCTCGTCGTGAATCTCTATCCGTTCGAGGCCGACGACCTCGCGCCCCGACTGCACCGACGCCGAAGCCATCGAGAACATCGACGTCGGCGGTCCGGCGATGCTGCGCGCCGCGGCGAAGAACCACGAGCGCGTCACGGTCGTCGTCGATCCCGCGGACTATCCGGCCGTACTCGCGGCGCTCGCCGACGGCGAGCCGCCGAGCGATCTACGCCGCGCGCTCGCGGTCAAGGCTTTCGAGCCACACGTCTCGTTACGACGCGGCGATCAGCCGCTACCTGCGCTCGCACGGCGCCGCGTCCGACGAGTGGCCCGATGCGCTCGTGCTGAGCTGGCAGCTCGCTGAACGCTTACGCTACGGCGAGAACCCGCATCAGAGCGCGGCGCTCTACCGGACGGCCGCTACGCGCGGAGGCACCGTCGCTAACGCGCGCCAACGGCAGGGCAAGCAACTGTCGTTCAACAACATCGTCGACGCCGACGCGGCGTTTCAGGCCGTCAACGCGTTCGACGCGCCGGCCTGCGTGATCGTGAAGCACGCAAACCCTTGCGGCGTGGCGGTCGACGCAAGTCCCACGCTCGCCTACGAGCACGCGTACCGGACCGATCCGACGTCCGCCTACGGCGGCGTGATCGCGTTCAACCGGCCGCTCGACGAGGCCACGGCCGAGGCGATCCTCGGTCGGCAGTTCGCCGAGGTGATCGTCGCTCCCGAGATCGACGACGTCGCGCGCTCGCGGCGTCTGGCGAAGCAAGCCCGGCATCCGCGTGCTCGAGACGGGCATGGCCGGCCGGCGGCACGGCCGGCGCGAGCTCGAGATCAAGACGATCGACGGCGGCGTCCTGCTTCAGACAGCGCGACAACGGGCCACGTCGATCGTCGCGGCGGCCAAGGTCGTCACGCGCCGTGAGCCGACGCGCCGAGGAGCTCGCGGACCTCCAGTTCGCTTGGACCGTCGTGAAGTTCGTGAAGTCGAACGCGATCGTCTACGCGCGCGGCGGCGCAACGCTCGGCATCGGCGCGGGGCAGCCGAGCCGCGTGATGAGCGCGCGCATCGGCGCGCTCAAGGCCGACGAGGCCGGGCTCCAGATGCCAAGGAGCCGCGCTCGCATCGGACGCGTTCTTTCCGTTCCGCGACGGCGTCGACGCCGCGGCCGAGAACGGCGTGCGCGCGATCGTCCAGCCCGGCGGCTCGATGCGCGACGACGAGGTCGTGCAAGCGGCCGACGAGCACGGCATCGCGATGGTGTTCACCGGCATGCGGCACTTCCGGCATTGAGCGCACCAACGTCGAAGCATGAAAGTGCTCGTGATCGGCGGCGGCGGCCGCGAGCACGCGATCGCCTGGAAGGCGTCGCGCTCGCCGCTCGCGAGCGAGGTGCTCGTCGCGCCCGGCAATGCGGGCACCGCGCGCGAGCCGAAGGTGCGCAACGTCGCGGTTGCCGCCGACGATTTCGACGGTCTGCTCGAGCTCGCGCTCGCCGAGCGCGTCGGGCTCACGATCGTCGGACCCGAGACGCCGCTCGTCGGCGGCCTCGTCGACCGCTTCGAGCAGCGCGGGCTGAAGTGCTTCGGGCCGCGCGCCGCGGGCGCCCAGCTCGAGGGCTCGAAGGCGTTCACGAAGGAGTTCCTCGCGCGCCATCGCATCCCGACCGCGGCCTACCGCACATTCACCGACGCCGCGGACGCGCGCGCATATGCGGCGACGCGCACGCCGCCGATCGTGATCAAGGCAGACGGCCTCGCGGCCGGCAAGGGCGTCGTGATCGCGCAGACCGTCGCCGAGGCTGAGGCCACGCTCGACTCGGCATGCTCGAGCAGCGCCAGTTCGGCGCGGCCGGCACGAAAGTAGTGATCGAAGACTTCCTCGCGGGCGAGGAAGCGAGCTTCATCGCACTCGTCGACGGCGAGCGCGTCGTGCCGCTCGCAAGCTCGCAAGATCACAAGACCCGCGACGACGGCGACCGCGGTCCCGAATACCGGCGGGATGGGCGCGTACTCGCCTGCACCGGTCGTGACCGACGGCCGTCCACGAGCACGTGATGCGCGACATCATGTTGCCGACCGTGCGCGGCCTGCTCGCCGACGGCATTCGCTACCGCGGATTCCTATACGCCGGGCTCATGATCGACGCGGCAGGCAACGCGAAGGTGGTCGAGTTCAACTGCCGGCTCGGCGATCCGGAGACGCAGCCGATCCTGTTTCGCCTGCGCTCGGACCTCGTGCGTCTCTGCCTCGCGAGCTTCGACGGCACGCTTGGCGCTAGAGCCGATCGACTGGGATCCGCGCGCGACCGTCGGCGTCGTGATGGCGAGCCGCGGCTACCCCGACGCGTACGAGAAGGGCATGGCGATAACGGGCCTCGAACGCGTCACCGGCGACGACCAGAAGATCTTCCACGCCGGCACGCGGCTCGTGAACGGCGACGTCGTGAGCGACGGCGGCCGCGTGCTTTGCGCGGTCGGCATCGGCACGACGGTCGGCGCGGCGCAGCGGCGCGCGTACGACGCGGTGTCGAAGGTCGGCTGGGACGGCGCGTTCTACCGCAACGACATCGGCTACCGCGCGGTCGAGCGCGAGGCAGCGAGATCCGCTAGTCGTTGACGCGGAGCTGGCTGGCCGGCGGGCCGCGAGAAACAGCTGTTGCGAGCAACGCCGGGCGGTTACGGACCGCCCGGGGCTCAGCAGAGGTTGGGGACTGCCGCCACGCGCCGGTAGGCGGGTGGCGGGGCGCGCATTAGCGCTTCATCGACGTCGAAGAACTCGGCGTTCGTCTTCGTGTCCTGCAGCTTGCTGAGCAGGAACTCGATGGCCGCGAGCTCGTCCATCGGGTGCAGCACCTTGCGCAGGATCCACATCTTCTGCAGCTCGTCGGGCTGCGTCGAGCAGCTCTTCTTTGCGCGTGCCCGAGCGGTTGATGTTGATCGCCGGGAACACGCGCTTCTCCGCGATCCGGCGATCGAGGTGGATCTCCATGTTGCCGGTGCCCTTGAACTCCTCGTAGATCACGTCGTCCATCTTCGAGCCGGTGTCGATCAGCGCGGTCGCGATGATCGTGAGGCTGCCGCCTTCCTCGATGTTGCGCGCGGCGCCGAAGAAGCGCTTCGGCCGCTGCAGCGCATTCGCGTCGACGCCGCCCGTGAGCACCTTGCCCGACGACGGCACGACGGTGTTGTAGGCGCGCGCGAGACGCGTGATCGAGTCGAGCAGGATCACGACGTCCTGCTTGTGCTCGGTGAGGCGCTTCGCCTTCTCGATGACCATCTCGGCCACCTGCACGTGACGCGTCGCGGGCTCGTCGAACGTGCTCGACACCACCTCGCCGCGCACCGTGCGCTCCATCTCCGTGACCTCTTCCGGCCGCTCGTCGATGAGCAGCACGATCAGCGTGCACGTCCGGGTGGTTGTGCGAGATCGAGGCCGCGATGTTCTGCAGCAGCATCGTCTTACCGGCCTTCGGCGGCGAGACGATCAGGCCGCGTTGGCCTTTGCCGATCGGCGCGACCATGTCGATGATGCGCGCCGTGAGATCCTCGGTGCTGCCGTTGCCCTGCTCGAGCTTGAGCCGCTTCTTCGGGAAGAGCGGCGTCAGGTTCTCGAACAGCACCTTGCTCTTCGAGCTCTCGGGCGCGTCGCCGTTGATGTCGCCGACCTTGAGCAGCGCGAAGTAGCGCTCGCCGTCCTTCGGCGGGCGAATCAACCCGGAGACGGTGTCGCCGGTGCGCAGGTTGAAGCGGCGGATCTGGCTCGGGCTCACGTAGATGTCGTCGGGGCCCGCGAGGTAGGAGCTGTCCGCGGAGCGCAGGAAGCCGAAGCCGTCCTGGAGTATCTCGAGCACGCCCTCGCCGAAGATGTTCTCGCCGTTCTTCGCGTGGGCCTTCAGGATCGAGAAGATGATGTCTTGCTTGCGGGAGCGGGCCAGGTTCTCGAGGCCCATCGACTCGCCGAGCTGGACGAGCTCGGCCGACGGCCGCGTCTTGAGCTCGGAGAGATTCATCGCGTTCTTCGTCATGCTCGAGCTCAGCGGCCGGAATCACGTCGAACTCCTCGTCATCCGGGAATTCGTCGCGCATGCCGCCGCCGCCCATGCCCATTCCCATGCCACCGGGACCTCCGGTCCCTTGTTGCGGCGGGAGCGCTTCCCGTTGTTGTTGTTGGTTGTTGTTGTTGTTGTTGTCGCGAGGTTGCCGCGGGCCATCTTTGACCCGGGCGCGTGCTGAATTACCGAGATATCCTCTCACAATTTCTTCCGTGGGCTCGTTAGCCCGTTTTGGTGGACGCGCGGTTCAAGATGCGCGTCTGAGAAACGATTCGAGTTGTGCTTTCGAGACTGCGCCGACTTGCTGCGCCGCGACGGTGCCGTCTCGGAACAGCAGCAGGGTCGGAATGCCGCGAATGTTGTACTTCGGCGGCGTCTTCGGATTCTCGTCGATGTTGAGCTTGACGACGCGGAGCTCGATCTTTGTACTCGTCGGCGATCACATCGAGTATCGGTGCGATCATCTTGCAGGGCCTGCACCATTCGGCCCAGAAATCGAGAAGAACGGGTTGCGACGACTTCACGACGTCCGTGTCGAAGGCCGCATCGGTCGTGTGTACGATTTGATCATTCACGGTTGACGATCCTCTATGAGTTGCCCAGCCCGTGGATCCCGCGGGCGGAAGATCGAAACGTAAGGCGCCCAGCTGAGAAGAGCCGAAAGTGACGTGGCCTGGCGGGTCAGGCACAATGTCGCAGCTTGCTTCCTTGAGGCGTCGCGGGAATTCGTGGGGCTCTGGGAGGGCTGACCATATTTTTAACCGTCGGAACGACAATTTGCAAGTATCGGGGACCGCAATAGACACCGACACGCTCAATCGAGCCACCACCTCACGACGCTGCGTTTTTCCGACCTCACGTTGTCGCCCGGGTTGCAGCGTGGAATCGCCGAAGCCGGGTTCGATTACTGCACGCCGATTCAAAGTGAAGCGCTGCCGGTCGCGCTCGACGGGCAGGACACCGCGGGCCAGGCGCAAACCGGCACAGGTAAAACCGCGGCGTATTTAGTCGCATTGTACAACCGGCTCGAGACCACCGCCGCCGCCGAAGGGCGAGCCGGGACCGCGTGCGCTCGTGCTCGCGCCGACTCGCGAGCTCGCGGTGCAGATTCATGCCGACGCGCAGGTGCTTGGGAAATATTTGCCTTACAAGCTCGGGCTCGCGTTCGGCGGCACGGATTACGACAAGCAGCGCGACGAGCTCGCAGCGGGGGTCGACGTTCTGATCGGCACGCCAGGACGCACCATCGATTTCTTCAAGCAGCACGTGTTCGGTCTGCGCCGCGTGCAGGTGCTCGTCCTCGACGAAGCCGACCGGATGTTCGACCTCGGCTTCATCAAGGACATCCGCTTCGTGCTGCGGCGGCTGCCCGAGCGCAGCCATCGCTTGAACATGCTGTTCTCCGCGACGCTGTCGCTATCGCGTGCTCGAGCTGGCCTACGAGCACATGAACGATCCGGAGCTCGTCCGCATCGAGCCCGACAAGATGACGGTCGACCGCGTCACGCAGAGCATCTACTTCCCCTCGATGGAGGAGAAGATTCCGCTGCTGCTCACGCTGCTGCGCGACCGCGACCCGACGCGCACGATGGTGTTCGTGAACACGCGCCGCGAAGCCGATCGATTGAGCGACGCGCTGCAGCGCAACGGTATCGAGGCCGAAGCGCTGTCGGGCGACGTGCCGCAGCGCAAGCGGCTGCGGATGCTCAAGGACTTTCAGGCCGGCAAGCTCGCGGTGCTGATCGGCACCGACGTCGCTTCGCGAGGCCTACATGTTCCGGGCGTGAGCCACGTTTTCAACTACGACCTGCCGCAGGACCCCGAAGACTACGTGCACCGCATCGGCCGCACGGCGCGCGCCGGCGCCGCGGGCGATGCGATCAGCTTCGGGTGCGAGACTTACGCGATCTCGCTGCCCGAGATCGAGGCGTTCATCGGCCGCAAGATCCCGGTCGCGACGTTCGACCACAACGCGCTCGTTCCGTTCACCGCGCCCGAGCCGCGCCATCGGCATGCGCACGGCGGCGACGGCCCGCGTCACCCTCGCCCGCACGGCGGCGGAGGTCATCGCGGCCCTGGCGGCGGAGGCCATCGCGGTGGCGGCGGCGGTCATCGCGGCGCTGGCGGCGGTGGTCGACGCGACGGTCGCGGACGGCGTGGCGGCGGCCCGAGCTCGGGCGGCGCGCCGCCCGGCTGACGGGCGCGCTCCGACGCCGGCGCTCACGCGCCAACCGGATTCGGATCCCTCCAGACTCGCTCGAACGGCAGCCGCCACGCGTGCGGCGCGACGAGCTGGTGGATCGCGTTCGGCCCCCACGACCCCGTCGCATAGACGCGCACCGGCGGCGGCGACACGAGCAGCGGCGTCGACACTTCCCACAATCGTTCGATACCTTCGGCAGTCGTGAACAGCGTGTGATCGCCGCGCATCGCATCGAGGATCAGCCGCTCGTACGCTTCGAGCACGTCGCCGCCGAGCGCCGTGTCGTGCATCGCGAACTGCAGGCTCAACTTGTCGAGCCGCATTCCGGGACCTGGCCGCTTGCCGTAGAACGACAGCGACACCTTCGATTGATCGGCGAGATCGAACGTCAGGTGGTCTGGGCCCTGCGAGCCGACTCCGGAGTCCGGCGGAAACATGCTCTTCGGCGCCTCGCGGAACGCGATCGAGATGATCCGCTGGCCCTCGGCCATGCACTTGCCCGTGCGCAAGTAGAACGGCACGCCGGCCCAGCGCCAGTTGTCGATCGCGCACTTGAGCGCGATGAACGTCTCGGTGTCGGACTCGGGGTCAACGCCCTCCTCCGCGCGGTAGCCGATGTACTGGCCGCGCACGACGTCGGCCGATTCGATCGGCCGCATGCTGCGGAACACCTTGTGCTTCTCCTCGCCGATCGACCTCGGCTCGAGCGACGTCGGCGGCTCGATCGCCATGAACGCAAGGATCTGGAACAGATGCGTGACGACCATGTCGCGATAGGCGCCGGTCGATTCGTAGAACCCCGCGCGCTTCCCGAGCCCGATCTTCTCGGGCACGTCGATCTGCACGTGGTCGATGAAGTTGCGGTTCCAGATCGGCTCGAACAAACCGTTCGCGAACCGAAATGCGAGGATGTTCTGCGCAGCCTCTTTGCCGAGGAAGTGGTCGATCCGAAAGATCTGTTCTTCCGCGAACACCTCATGCAGCCGCGCATTGAGCTCGACGGCGCTCGCGAGGTCGGTGCCGAACGGCTTCTCCATCACGACGCGCGAGCGTTCCGCGAGCTTCGCGTCGCGAATCAGCCGCACTGTCGCGAGCGCGGCGCTCGGCGGCACGCTGAGGTAGTGCAAGACGCGGCTCTCGCCCGCGAGGTCCTGTTGCGCCCTGTGGACCGCCGCGTGCAGCGCCTCGGGCCCCGCCTCGAGCGACACGTAGTCGAGGCCTGCGGCGAACGTGGCCCAGTCGGCCGCGTTGACTTTGCGCATGGACGATTCGTCGAGCGCCTCGCGCGCGTGCTTGCGAAACCCGTCCGCGTCGAGCGCGTCGAGAGAGACGCCGACGATGCGGCACTGCGGAATGAAACCGGCGCTCGTCAGGTGATAGAGGCCCGGCAGCAGCTTGCGGCGCGCAAGGTCGCCGGTCGCGCCGACGAGCACGACGACTTGGCTGTACTTGGGCCCGACCCCGGGCGGAACCTTCGCCACGTATTGCCTCGGCTAGCCAGCGCGCAGCGATGACGCGTCGAGAGCGAGCTCCTCGATCGCGCCCCAGTTGCCGGCGTCGACGAGCTCGCGCGGCGCTAGCCACGAGCCGCCGACACAGAGCACGTTCGGCTGCGCGAGGAACTCGGCCGCGTTCGCGCGCGTGATGCCGCCCGTCGGGCAGAACACGACGTCCGGGAACGGCCCCGCGAGCGCTTTCAACATGCCGACGCCGCCGGCCTGCTGCGCGGGGAACAGCTTACACGCGCGGAAGCCGGCCGCGCGCGCGGCGATCAGCTCGGTCGGCGTCATCACGCCGGGCAGGAGCGGCAGCCGTGTCTGGCCGGCGCCGAACATCAGGTCGGGCGTGAGGCCCGGCGTCACCGCGAACTGGGCGCCCGCGCGCTGGACGGCCGCGAAGTCCTCGGCGCGAGTCAACGTCCCGGCGCCAACGACGGCGCTCGGCGCCATCTCGCGCATCTCCGTGATCGCGTCGAGCGCGCACGCGGTGCGCAGCGTGACCTCGAGCACTCGGATGCCGCCGCGCACGAGCGCCTGCGCAAGCGGCGCCGCGTGCTCGAGACGCGTGACCGTGAGCACGGGAATCACGGGCGAGAGCCGCATGAGGTCGCGGAGGTTCATGACGCCATGCACGACGATGCGCCCGCTTCCGCGTCGAGCGCAGCGCTTCGGAACGACGCGAACAGCTCGCGGCCGAAGCCGTAGCCGTTCGCCGCGAGGTCTGCACGTGCGGGCTCGCGCCGTCGCCACGCTTCCTCGGGCACGAGGGCATGAAGCGTTCCCGCAATGCTATCGAGGCGAATCGGGTCGCCGTCGCGCACTCGCGCGAGCGCGCCGCCGGATACGCACTCGGGCGTCAGATGTATCGCGGCCGGCACGCTGCCGGACGCGCCCGACATCCGTCCGTCCGTGACCAGCGCGACGTTGAAGCCGCGCTTCTGGAGCACGCCGAGCAGCGGCGTGAGCGAGTGCAGCTCGGGCATGCCGTTGGCGCGCGGGCCTTGGAAACGCACGACGACGACCCCGTCGCGGTCTAGCTCGCCGGCTTTGAAGGCCGCGCCGACCTGATCCTGGTCATCGAACACGCGCGCGGGCGCCTCGACCACGCGGTGCGCCGCATCGACCGCGGACACCTTGATCACCGCGCGGCCGAGATTGCCGCGCAGCACCTTGAGGCCGCCTTCGGCGCTGAACGGTTCGCTCGCGGGCCGCAGCACGTCCAAGTCGAGGCTGTCGCGCGGCGCGGCGCGCCACGCGAGCTTGCCGTCGTCGAGCCACGGCTCGTGCGCGTAGCTTGCGAGCCCCTCGCCCGCCACCGTGACCGTGTCCGCGTGCAGCAACCCCGCGTCGAGCAGCTCGCGGATCAAGAAACCCATGCCGCCCGCGGCGTGAAAATGGTTGATGTCCGCGCTGCCGTTCGGATAGATCCGCGCGAGCAGCGGCACGGCCTCGGACAAGTCGGCGAAGTCGTCCCAGTTGATGTTCACGCCGGCCGCGCGCGCGATCGCAACGAGGTGAATCGTGTGGTTCGTCGAGCCTCCGGTCGCGAGCAATCCGACGATGCCGTTCGCGATCGCCTTCTCGTCGACGATGCTCGCGAGCGGGCGGTAGTCCTCGCCAAGCCCCGTGATCGCCGCCGCGCGCGTCGCGGCCGCGCGCGTGAGCGCGTCGCGCAGCGGCGAGTGTGGCGCGACGAACGCCGAGCCCGGCAGGTGCAGACCCATGATCTCCATGAGCATCTGATTGCTGTTCGCCGTACCGTAGAACGTGCATGTTCCAGACGTGTGATAGCTCTGCGTCTCGCAGTCGAGCAGCGCGGAGCGGTCGGCTTTACCTTGCGCGAAGAGCTGCCGAATGCGCGCCTTCTCGCGGTTCGGAAGGCCCGAGGGCATCGGGCCGCCCGGCACGAACACGACCGGCAGATGCCCAAACGCAAGCGCGCCTATCAATAACCCAGGGACGATCTTGTCGCAAACGCCGAGGCAAAGCGCCGCGTCGAATACGTTGTGCGTGAGCGCGACCGCGGTTGCCATCGCGATCACGTCGCGACTGAACAGCGACAGTTCCATCCCCGGCATGCCTTGCGTCACACCGTCGCACATCGCTGGGACGCCGCCCGCGAACTGCGCGATGGCACCCGCTTCGCGAGCGGCCGCCTTGATCAAGGCCGGGAAGCGCTCGAGCGGCTGATGAGCGGACAGCAGGTCGTTGTATGCCGACACGATGCCGATGTTCGGCCACTGCATCAGGCGCAGCGCGCGTTTGTCCTCCGGCGCGCTCGCGGCGATCGCGTGGGCGAGGTTGCCGCACGCGAGCCTGTTGCGCGCCGAGCCCGCGGCGCGCGCCTCGGCTACACGCGCGAGAAATGCGCGGCGCGTCGCGCTCGCTGCGCGCGCGGATCCTCTGCGTGACCTCGTTCAAACGAGGGTTCAGCGGGCCCGCTCTGTTCGATTCGGTTTCCGGCATGTTCACGGGTGTGGCGAGTCGAGGCGATCGCAGCGCACCCGGACGCGCTATTCACGAAGCGTGCCGCCCGCTGCGCCGCGCCGCGCCGTGGTCGCGGCGCATCGCCCGCTCGCTTTTCGCGCGCGCGGCGCACCACGAGCGGGCGTCGGCCCAGCGACTAGACGAGATCCGCGACGCCGTCGACGGCGGCGAATGCGTCGATGAAACGCGGCGGAAGGCGCGAGTCCGGACGGCGAATCGCGATCGTGTGCGCGACGCCGTAGCCGACCGCCGTCGCGAGCACCGCAAGGCTGTCCTCGATCAAGAGCGTGCGGCCGCGGTCGAACGGATGCTGCCGCTCGAGGCCGCGCCAGAACTCGGCGCTCTCCTTCGGGGCGCGCAAGTCGTGCGAGCTCACGACGCGATCGACGAGCCGATCGATGCCGGTCTGCTCCGTCTTCACTGCGAGCGTGTCGCGGTGCGCGTTCGTGACGATCCAGAGATGCTTGCCGCGCGCGCGCACAGAGGCGAGGAACTCGCGCGCGCCGGGCAGATAGCGCACGAGATGCGCGTTGCGCGCGCTTCAGCGAGCGGATATCGAGCTCGAGGTCGCGCGTCCAATGATCGAGGCAATACCAGCTCAGCGTGCCGGCGATCGCGTCGAAGCGCCGCGAGAGCGCCGCGCGAGCGTCGGCCACGCTGACGCCGTTGACCTCGGCGTAATGCTCGGGCAAGAGCTCGAGCCAGAAGAAGTTGTCGAACGCGAGGTCGAGCAGCGTGCCGTCCATGTCGACGAGCACCGTGTCGATTCGATCCCAGTCGACGCGCGCCGCTGTTCCCTGCATGCGAGCAATGATACAAGAGGGCCATGCTCGACCTGCGCAACCCGCAACCGCTGCTCGCACAGCTATGCACGATCGCCAGCGAGGCCGGCGGCGCGATCCTCGAGGTCTATGGCCGCGACTTCGCGGTCCAGTACAAGGACGACCGCTCGCCGCTCACCGAGGCCGACGAAGTGTCGCACCGGATCATCGCCGAGCGGCTGCGCGCTCTCGATGACTCGGTCCCGCTGCTCTCGGAAGAGTCCGCGCCGCCCGAACCCGCGACGCGACGGTCGTGGGCGCGGTTCTGGCTCGTCGATCCGCTCGACGGCACGAAGGAGTTCCTGAAGCGCAACGGCGAGTTCACGGTGAACATCGCACTGATCGACGCCGGGCGCGCCGTGCTCGGAGTCGTGCTCGCGCCCGCGCTCGGCCGGATTTACTACGGCGCACTCGACGCGGGCGCGTGGCGCCGAGACGACGGCGGTCTCGCAAAACCGATTTACGTGCGCCTGCCCGCGGCCGAGCCGCCGCGCGTGGTCGGAAGCCGGAGCCACGAAACCGGCCAGCTCGCCGAATATCTTGCGGCGCTCGGGCCACACGAAATCACGCCGATGGGCAGCTCGTTGAAGATTTGTCTCGTCGCGGAAGGAGCGGCCGATCTGTATCCTCGGATCGGCCCGACGTCCGAGTGGGACACTGCAGCAGCGCAAGCTATTCTCGAAAGCGCCGGCGGGCGTATGATTGATCTCGTCGGCCGACCGCTCAGGTACAACACAAAAGACGACTTGCTGAACCCTCACTTCCTGGCATTCGGCGACACTCGGCGGAATTGGCTAGCGCCATTTCGGACTCGTGGACCAGAAAATAGAAACTGAAACTTTCAGAAACGTGGAGCGACTGAAACAGTTACGCGTGGAGCATCAAGACCTCGATCAGGTAATCGCTCGGCTCGTCAACGATCCCCAGGTGGATCAGATCATGTTGCGGCGTCTAAAGAAGCGAAAGCTGATGCTGAAGGACATGATTACGCAGCTCGAGAGCGCCCGAATTCCGGACCTGAACGCGTAGAGTCGAGATCGCTTCTGACAAGCGGCCGGGCCCGCAAGCCCGGACAGTCGACGTGTAGGCGCCGGCAGGACGCCGAACGGCGGGCGGGGCAAGGAGCTCGCGATGGACCTGATGGCCGACATCGGCGCAACCAACACGCGTTGCGCGCTCGTGGATGACAGAGGCGAGGAGCTCGCGGCCGAGGTCTTCCACAACACGGATTTCGCCGGCCTACCCGCCCTTCTCAAAAGCTACCTCGAGCATCGCCGAGCGACGGACCGCCCGAAGCGCGCGGCTCTCGCGGTCGCGGCGCCGATCGTCGGCGACGAAGTGCAGATGCTCAACATCAACTGGCACTTCTCGCAAGCCGAGCTCAAAACAGAGCTCGGCCTGAACGAGCTCACCGTCTGCAACGACTTCGCCGCGATCGCATGGGGCCTGCCGTACTTCGGCGCCGCGGACCTGCATACGATTGGCGGCGGCCAAAGAGTTGCGGGTACACCGCTCGCGACGCTGGGTCCGGGGTCGGGTCTCGGCGTCGGGGCGCTCGTGCCCGCGACCGACGGCTGGGCCGTGGTGACCGGCGAAGGCGGGCACTCGACGCTACCCGCAACCACGCGCGAGGAGGCCGACGTCATCGCGCAGATCCGCGACCGTTACGACGGGCACTGCTCGGCCGAGCGCGTGTTGTCGGGTCCTGGCCTCGTGAATCTCTACGTCGCGCTCGCGGAGCTTGCGGGCCGCGGCCCGCCGACGGCGCCGACACCCGCCGACGTCACGACGCTCGCGAAGCAAGGCGACCCGCTCGCCGCCAAGGCGCAAGCGATGTTCTTCGCGTTTCTCGGCATGGTTGCGGGCGACCTCGCGCTGACGACTGGCGCACGCGGCGGCGTGTTCATCGCGGGCGGAATCGTGCCGCAGCTGCTCGACGCGCTCGAAAAATCCGAGTTCCGCGCGCGCTTCGAGGCGAAGGGCCGCTACGCGAGCTATCTCGGCGCAATCCCGACGCACGTGATCACGGCGCCCCTACCCGCGTTTCGCGGCCTCCGCCACCTGCTCGGCTATCGTCTAGCTTGACCGGCGAATGACTTGACCGGTCGAGAGCGCTCGCGCGTCAGCGCGAGGCTTCTTCGATCTTGCGGCGCTGCTCGGCGGCTTGCTCGTCGACGGTGTTCTGTACGCCCTTCGCGCGCTCGATCGTGCCGACCCACGGATCGAAAACGGTTTCTCTGCGCTCGGGGGCCTTTTGCGCCGTCGCGGCCGGGGCTTTGGTCGTCCCTCCGGACGGCGATGCGGAGCCGCCGCATCCTGTCACGAAAGCGGCGAGCGTCAGTGCGAGCCACGGTTTCGGATTCATGCAATACCTTCTGGCGTCTCAAGTTTGCTCGGTCCGAACCGGCCAAATCCTAGCATCGGCTCACGCCGCCGCTGCGCAGTCCGTCACGGAACGCGCCGGGCGGGCAACCATCGGCCGTAGCGCAAGAATCCTCCTCCTCGGTTCCAAGCCGCTCGGGGCCGGGTGTATCCTCGACCGATGAGCACGAAAACAACAAAAGGCTCGCCGGTGGGCGCGTTGCTGACACGCCTCGCCACGATCGAGCCTCGCGAAGTCTCCGCCGTCGTCGCCGCGTTTCTCCTTTTCTTCTTCATGTGGGCCGGGTATTTCGCCGTGCGGCCGGTGCGCGAGACGATCGGCACACTGATCGGCCGCGACGCAACCGCGGATCTTTGGCTCTACACGGCGCTGTTCTCGATTCTTCTGATTCCTCTCTACGGCGCCGTGGTCGGACGCTTCCGGCGCAGCACGTTCTTGCCGTGGGTCTATGGCGTCGTTGCGATCGTGCTTGCGGGCGTCGGCGTCCAGTTCAGCACGACTAATTTCGATCCGCTTACGGCCAAGGCTTTCTACGTCTTCATCAGCGTCGTGAATCTGTTTCTGATCTCGGTGTTCTGGAGCTTCCTGCTCGAGATCTTCGACCGCGGCCAGACGAAGCGCCTGTTCGGGGTCATCGCGGCGGGCGGCAGCGCAGGCGCGCTCGTCGGCCCATTGGTCGCGGACCTCACGGTGAAGAGCATCGGCGAGAAAGGGATATTGTTCGTCAGCGCCGCTTTGTTCGTGATCGCGATCGTCTGTCAGCGCACGCTGCTCAGAATCTGGAAGGAAAGGCCTCTCCAGGGCGCGCCCGCGAGCGACGACCGGCCGATCGGCGGCAACTGGCTCGCCGGCATTCTCTTGATCCTGCGCTCGCCCTACCTCCTCGGCATCGCGCTGTTCATCGTCGGAATCTCCGCCGTGAGCACCACGCTCTATTTCGAGCAGCTGCAGATCGTCTCCGCAACGTTCAAGGTCGCCGCCGAGCGCACGCAAGTGTTCGCGCGCATGGACTGGATCGTACAGAGCCTCACGGTGCTGACGCAGGTGTTCCTAACCGGCCGGATCGCGCAGCGTTTCGGCGTCACTACACTGCTCACGATCGTGCCGATCCTGATGATCTTCGGCTTCCTCGCGCTTGCGGTTAACTCGAGCTTCCTGCTGTTCGCGGCGGTTTTCATCTTTCGCCGCGCGGGCGAGTACGCGTTCGTGCGACCGGGCCGCGAGATGCTCTGGAGCCCGCTCGACAAGGAAACGAAGTACAAGGCGAAGAACACGATCGACGTGCCGGTCTATCGCACGGCGGACGCGTTCTTCAGTCAGCTCGACGTCCGCTCCGGTGGGCCGGTCGACAGCGCATTGCGCTCTGTCGGCATCACGGCGGCGGGCACGATGTTGATCGGCGCGGGCTTCGCCGCGCTCTGGGGTCTCGTCGGCTGGTGGCTCGGCCGCCGCTTCGACGGCAACGTGCCGAAGGCGCGGCGCGCAGCGGCCCAGGCCCAGGAGTCGACGGCTTAGCGCAAGGAACGAGCCGACAAGCGCGCGGCCGCGGTGCGCGCAACGAGCAACGGGCCATCGAGCCCGAAGAACGACAGAACGACCGGAGGTGCTTCTATGAGTGACTCCTTGAGGTCGCACGATACCGAGAGCATTCGCAACATCGCGATACTCGGACACGCCGGCTCCGGCAAAACCACCTTGATCGAAGCGCTGCTCGCGAAGGCCGGCGAGATCCGCAGCGCCGGCAGCGTCGAAAAAGGCTCGACGGTCTGCGATTTCACCGATCAGGAAAAGCGGCTCCGCCACTCGCTGGACGTCCACGTCTGCCACCTCCACCACGCGGGCCGCGAGGTGAACCTGCTCGACACGCCGGGTTATCCCGATTTCATCGGCCGCGCGCTCGCGGTGCTCCCGGCAGTGGAGACCGCGGCGGTCGTCGTGAACGCGGAGTGCGGCGCCGAGATGGTGACGCAGCGAATCATGACGTCCGCGGCCGAGCGCAAGCTCTGCCGGCTGATCATCGTGAACAAGATCGACGCGGGCGGCACGAATCTCGAGCGCGTGCTCGCCGACATCAGGGAGCGCTTCGGCCGAGAGTGCCTGCCGCTGAACCTGCCCGCGCGGCGCGGCGAAGCGGTCGCCGACTGCTTCTTCGCGCCGGCGGAGGAAGTGCCGGATTTCTCCTCGGTCGCGACCGCGCACCGCGAGATTACCGACCGGGTGGTGGAGCTCGACGATGTGCTGATGGATCGCTACCTCGAGCAAGGCGAGGAGCTCGCGAGCGGGGATTTGCACGAGGCGTTCGAGCGCGCGCTGCGCGCCGGTCACCTGATCCCGGTCTGCTTCGTGTCGGCCAAAACCGGCGCGGGACTACGCCAACTGCTGCGCGTGATGACGGAGCTCATGCCGAATCCGTTCGAGGGCAATCCGGCGGAGTTTCGCGCGGGCCGCGACGGCCACGCGCTGACGGTCGATGCGCACGACGGTGCGGGCCACTTCATCGGCCACGTGTTCAAGCTCAACGTCGATCCGTACGTCGGCCGGCTCGCCGCACTGCGCGTGCACCAGGGGGAGATCCATCCGGGCGATCAAGTGTTCATCGGCGACAAGCGAAAGCCCGTGAAGGTCGCGCATCTTTACACGATGCAGGGCAAGGAGCTGCGCGAAGTGCCCGCGGCCGTCGCGGGCGATTTCTGCGCCGTCGCGAAGATCGAGGAGATTCACTTCGGCGACGTGCTGCACTCGAGCCACGACGAAGACGATCTCCGGCTGCGCGCGCCCGAGCTGCCGTCGCCGATGCATCGCGTCGCGATCGATCTGAAGCAACGCGGCCAGGAGAAGAAGCTCTCCGACGCGCTGCACAAGCTCGCGGTCGAAGACCCGAGCTTGAAGATCGAGTTCGACCCGCAGGTGAACGAGACCGTGCTGCGAGGGCTCGGCGAGCTGCACGTGCGGCTCGTGGTCGAGCGGATGCAGAGCGACTTCGGCCTCGACGTCGCGACGCGGCCGCCGAAGATCGCGTACCGCGAAACGGTGGGCCAGCGCGCCGACGGCCACAGCCGGCACAAGAAGCAGACCGGCGGCGCGGGCCAGTTCGGCGAGGTGTTCTTGCGCATCGAGCCGCTCGCGCGCGGCGCGGGCTTCGAGTTCGCGAGCGAGGTCGTCGGCGGCGCGATCCCGACGCAGTACATCCCGGCCATCGAGAAAGGCGTGCGCCAAGTGCTGCTCGAAGGCGCGATCGCGGGCTATCCGCTTGCCGACCTGCGCGTCGTGGTCTACGACGGCAAGCATCACCCGGTCGACTCGAAGGAAGTCGCGTTCGTGAGCGCGGGACGTAAGGCGTTCAAGGATGCGATCACGAAGGCCGCGCCGACGATCCTCGAGCCGATCGCGCGGCTCGCAGTGACGGTGCCGTTCGCCAGCGTCGGCGACATCACGGGCCACTGCGCGGCGATTCGCGGCCGAATTCTCGGCACGGACGCCGTCGGCTCAGGGCGCACACGCGTGCTCGCGCTCGTGCCGCTCGCGGAGCTCGTCCAGTACGCCGCGACGCTGAAGTCGCTCACAGGCGGCGAGGGCCTTTACACGCTCGAGGTCGATCACTACGCCGCCGCGCCGCCGGGCGTGCAGAAGGCGCTCGTCGAGGCGTATCGCCCGCATCCCGACGAGTGACGCGGCTGCGCGTCACGCTTCGAAGCCAACGCTGTCGGCGCACGGCGACGTGACCGTCACATTTGGCGACCGGCTTGCCTCAGCAATGACTCGGACGCCGCGGGGTTCAGCCTAACCGGCGCTCCGCGCTCGCGACCGGCACGACCTCGGTGGTCATCGTCGTCTCGCGGAAACGGAAGTCGTAGATCACGAACTCGTTCGGCCTCTCGGGCGCGAAGCCGACCCGCAGCGTGATCGCAACGCCGCTCGGCGGCGCGTCCGAGTCGTCGCGCGGCATCAGCGAGCGGACGAAGAATCCTTGCTCTGGAGTCCGGCCCACGAGCGCGGCGCGTTGCTGGAGCCGCGCGAGGAAGAGCCAGACTTGGCGCTCGAGATCGGACCCGAGCTCGTCGGAGCGCTCCGCGCTGAAGACCCAGCGCGTGTAGCGCTCGATCGAGCGCAAAACGAAGGACGTGAGCCGCACGACGGACAGCGTGCGCCAGCAGCTCTCGGCCGAAGTGAGCGCCGCGAAGCTCACGTTGCCATGGAGGGTCGCGACGCCCGGCTGCGAGCGGACGAACGCGTTGATGCCCGCGCGCTGGAGCGCAACGGCCTGTGCTGCGTCGACGTCGCAGACCGGCACGAGGTTGCCCTTGAGCGTCGTCTCCTCGTCCGGTAGCGAGTGCCAAACACCGTGGCGATCGCAGCGCGCGATCAACCCTGCGACTGCGCCGCTCGCCGGCATCCCTTCGTCGTAGCGTCCGAGATCGCCGCGGGGGCGCACGCGAGGGAAATACGTGAGCGCGTTGCGGCTCGATTGCGCCGACGTTCGCACCCCGAGCAACGCTCCGCTCGCGCTCGACCACGACCACGGCGGATCCCAGACGAGCAGAGCTCGCCGGCGTTCGCAGTAGCGCGTCGCGGCGACGAAGCTCGTGCTGCCGAGGTCGCGGCCGGGCGGCGACGGGATGCAGAGCAAGTCGACCTGCTCGCAACGGTCGAGCGCGAAGATCCCGGTGCCCTCACTGTTCGAGCCCACCACGTCGTAGTCCGTGAGCTCGTCGCCGTCCGTGCCCGTGACCGTGGCCGCGAGATACGGAATCGGCTCGCCGGGGCGCGTGGCGCGTGTCGCGGCGGGACGCGTGAGCGGCAGCGGGCCGACGAGCCGCACGAGCTCGGAGTCCTGGAGCGCGTCGACGACGAAGCGCTCAGCCTCGGCATTCATCGACAAGCCTTCGAACAGCTCCTGATCGTCGACGAGCTGGGAGCCCGGCCGGCCGAGCCGCTGGATTACGAGATTGAAGCGGTCAGGCTGGTGCTCTAGGCGGTCGTAGTCGACGGAGACGCGCAAGAATTCCCGGCTGCCGGGGTGACGCGCTTGGAGCTTGAGCATTTCGGCGCCGGCCGGCACTTCGAGCAGCGAACGAGTCGCGCGGTTCGCGACGCGCACGACCACGGCCGCTTCGCCGCCATGCACGAAGAAATGTTGCACGGCAAACGACAAAAAGCTGAACGAGCAATGGCCGCCGAAGACACGGCGGTAGTGATCGAAGCTCTTGATCGCGACCGGTTCGTTGAGTGGGCCGCGCTCGGCACGGCCGACGAACGCGACGACGGTGCGGGTTTCTAGCGGGATGACTTCGTCGCTATCGAGTGATCGTTCGTCCCGAGACGCGTAGCCGAGGAGTTCCGACGCCATGCTGCCCGCAGGTCGTAAAGACGCCAGCATCATAACGGCAGCGCGCGCTCCGCGCACCTCCTCCGCCGCTCGGAACGCTGCGCCGCTCGCCCTGTTCGCGCGTTTCTCAGTAGCGGTACACGCGCCGGTCGCGCACGAACAGACGAATCAGCACGACGCCCGCGAGGAAGCCTCCGACGTGCGCGCCGAACGCGACGCCGGCGCCTTGCGGCGCCGAGAGCGAGCTCAGCAGCTGGCCGACGAACCACATGCCGAGCACGACCCAGGCCGGCACGCGCAGCGTGTAGAACACGATCAGGAGCGGCAACGCGACGAGCACGTTCGCGCGCGGGTAGAGAACGATATACGCGCCGAGCACGCCCGAGATCGCACCGCTCGCACCGATCATCGGCACGGTCGAGCTCATGTCCGCGAGCCCTTGCGCGAGCGCGGCGACGAACCCGCAGACGAGATAGAACAGAACGTAGCGAGAATGACCGACGCGATCCTCGACGTTGTCGCCGAAGATCCAGAGATACAGCATGTTGCCGAGCAAGTGCATCCAGCCGCCGTGCATGAACATCGACGTGACGATCGATAGCTCGGGAGCGACCCAGTGCTGGGCGAGATCCGCGCGGCCGAAGAACACGGCCGGGATGAACCCGAGCAGGTAGACGGCCCGCTCGGCCTCCCCCTCGGGCAGCATGAGCTCCCACAGAAACACGATCACGCACAGCGCGATCAGCGCGACGTTGACGACTGGAGTCGAGCGAGTCGGATTGTCGTCACGCAGCGGGATCATCGCCGCAGCCGCCGCGAGCTCGCGGCCCAAGCCTCGGTCAAGGGGTACCCGACGCGAGCTCGGCGCCGGGCCGTGCCTGCTCGCGCACCGAGCGCACCTGCTCGTCCACCTCGTAAGGAACGTCGTTCTCGACGATCCGCGCGGCGGCAAGATATTCCGCGAGCGAGCGGCCGCCGCGCTGCACCGGCAACGGCACGCCGCGTTGCTCGGCCGCGATCTTGCGCACGGCGTCGTGGTCGACATCGATCGCGCCCGCGCGGCCTGCGCGCTCGAGCGCGGACGCGAGCATTCGTTCGGCCTCGGCGTCGAGGTCGCGCGTGTCTTCCGCGAGCGGCCGATGCACCTCGAGATATAGGCCGCCGTCGCGCCAGCCGACGAGCACGGGCTGGTTCACGATCCGCACGTGCGTGCCTCTCGTGACGCGGCTGAACAGCTCCTCGATATCCTCGGGGTAGAGGCGAATGCAGCCATGACTCGACCTCATACCGACGCCGGCCGGCTTGTTCGTGCCGTGAATCAAATAGCTCGGCAGCGACAACGTGAGCGCGTACTCGCCGAGCGGGTTGTCGGGGCCCGGCTGCACGACGCTCGGCAGCTTCTCACCCCAGCCAAGGTGCTCCTTGCGCACCGACGCGGGCACGTACCAGACCGGGTCGCGGACTTTCTGCACGACCTTCGCGTCGGCTATTGGGGTCGCCCAGCCTTGCGCGCCAATCCCGACCGGATGCGTCGTGACTTTCGTCGCGGGCGCCTTGGGCGTAGCAGATGCGCCGTTCTCCACCGTGAAATAGTAGAGACGCATCGCGGGCACGTTGATCACGATGCCCTCGCGCGGTACCTCCGGCAGCACGGACTGCGTGGGCAGATAGACCGGCGTAGCCTCGCCGGGCAGCCATTGATCGACGCCGGGATTTGCCGCGCGCATCTCCTCGTAGCCGACATCGAACCGGCGGCCGATCGCCGTGAACGCGTTCTCGTAGCGTGCGAACAGCACCTGCGTTTCGCCGACGAGCTCTTGCCCCGGAGCGAGTGAGACCGTGCGTGTGTCGAGCGGCGAGAGGCGCGGCGCTTTCGGATCGGGCGCGGCCGCAACGACGTGCGCCGGAGCGGCGCCTTCGTCGGCCGGCAGCGAGACGCAACCGCCGAGCACGACGAGCGTCAAGCCGAGCACCGACAACGGCATGCGAACGAGCGGGGCTGGAATGCGAGCGACAGCGCGGCGCGACATCGCGGCAGTATACCGAAGCGCGCGCGAGCGCGCGTCCGGCTCAGTTGCCGTTCGCCGACAGATTCAGATAGCGGGCGCCCTCGCGCGGCTCGCGGATCAGACCCTCGCGCGTCGTGAAGCTGACTTGGAGAGACTGCGTGCGACCGCCGTGCTCCGTTCGATAGACGCCGAAGTGCAGATGCGGGACCGTCGTGTAGCCCGTGTTGCCGGAGAACGCGAGCAGCTCGCCGCGCGCGACGCGCTCTCCGATCCGGACCTGTACGCTGCCGTGCTGCAAGTGGAAGTACTCGCCGGTCGTGCCGTCGGAATGCAGCACGACGACGAAGTTCGCGAGCTGCCCGCACTCTTCGCGGGCGCAGCCCGCGTCGTGCGAGTCCTCGGCGAGCGCGACGACGCCTTCGCGAGCCGCATGGACCGGAGTGCCGCCCGGCATGCCGAAGTCGACGGTATATTGCTCGACGCCGCGATGGCTCAAGTGCGCGCCGTAGCCTTGGATCACGGCGAAGCTCACCTGCTCGCCGTACGGCAGCCGGTATTCGTACGCATCGTCGTGGGCCGCATCGATCATGCCGATGATCAGGTCGTGGCGGTCCATGAGCGGCGACCACGCGACAGCGCCTAGCGGCAGCGGCCGCGAGCCGGCACCCAACGTGCGCGCGCCGCCCGAAAGATCAGTGGACGAGTTCTGTAAGACTGCGGTGGCAGGCGGTGCGTCGGTCTCGATCGTGCACGCAGCGCCGACCGGGCAGAGATCACCGGCCAATCCGCTGCTCGCGACGGCGAGCGAGACGCTGACCAGGGAGCTGAAAAGCACGCCGCGCTCGAGCGCGCGGCCGAATCCATTCCTCATTCTTCTTCTTGTTCGCGGACGATTGACTCGTTCGCGTCAGTATGCCGAGGCCAATGCGCCGCGTGGCCACCCTTC
>CAWJDS010000011.1:0-181159 GCA_963841645.1 uncultured Gammaproteobacteria bacterium
GGGAATGTCGATTATCGATCGTCGGCGATCCGCGCGCGGTGCGCGTGCGCTGCGCTCGAGGGGGTGTTTGCGAGCTCGGTCGAATCGGGACCGCTTCGCTACTCGGTGCGCTTATCGAACCGGTTCGGGAGGTAGTAGCGGACGCCGGCCTTGAACAAGTTTTCCTTGCCCGTGAACTCGACGCCGGTCACGACCGTGAGCTTGTTCGTCGCACGAAACAGAAGGCCCACGTTGATCCACGTATCGGGCTCGTCGACCTTGTTGTACGTGATGTGCTGTGCGGAGAGATTGAACTCCATCTTCCGCGACTTGTTCGCCGAGCGCCAACCGAACAGATAGGTGTAGCCGCTGTCGTCGACGCCGACTTTCGGGCCGCCGGGCGTGACCGAGTCGGCCGAGGAGGAGACCGCCGCGACGTCGAAGTACATGCTGGTGAGCGGCGACGGACTATAGTTCGAGCCGGCGCCCGCTTCGACGAGAGTCGTGTTGACGGAGTAGTCGTCGAAGTCGACGTATTTCGTGCCGCCGAACACGTGCAGCAGCTTCAAGACGCTGTACGAGAACCAAGCTTCGGCGCCCTTGCCGTCCAATTCGCCGATCGCGGTGCCCGTGTTGTTTTGGAAGATGGACCCCTCGACGTAGCTATAGCTCAAGTCGGGCCCCGCCACCGCTTCGTTATAGCTCATGTGCGGCGCGGGCCGGCAGCGCTGCAAGGGAACAGAGTGCTAGGCCAAAGGCGAGCGGGCGCAGCATCAGGCGTCTCCCGGGTCGATCGACGGCGGCAAAGTAGATTATTCCGTAAAAACGAGCCGTGAAAGGCGTCACGTCCTTGCCTGCCCATCAACGGCGGCGCGAGATCCAGAAGATGAATACCGCGAGCAGGATCGCGATGACGCCGGGAACCAGATGGTCGTGCGTGAGCTGATAGATACCGTAGATGCAGATGAATAGCGAGAACGCGTAGCGGGTGAACGGCGACATCCGGCTTGCTTGTTCCATGGGCGACGACCTCGGCATTTTCCATGGAATGGAAGGAGCGTGCGAGTCTTTTGCCTGCTTGATGATTCGCGGGCCGTTACGTTACCATGCGCTCGTTCGCCGATTGGTGGGGGATTCGTGGACGTCGGTTTCGTTGGGCTCGGAGCCATGGGCCAAGTGATCGTGCCCAGGCTGATGGCAGCAGGTCACAGTGTGAGGATGGAATCGTTCGCCAGAGCGGGCGGCTCCTTGATCGACGCGGAATGCATGCCTGCGCGACAGGCCGGCAGCCGTCGCGCGGCGTCGGACGTCACCTTTCCATGGTGACGGATGGCAAGGCAGTACAAACGGTCGCGCTCGGCGAGCAGGGCGTGCTCTCGGGCATTGGCCAGATGGCGTTTACGTCGACATGGGTACGATCTCGCCCGACGTTACCCGCAAGATCGCTGCTGAGTTTGAGAAGAGGGGCTTCGCAATGCTCGACGCGCCGCTCTCCGGTAGCCCGGTTACCGTCCAGCAAGGTAATGCATCTCTCATGATCGGCGGCGACAAAGCCGCGTTCGAGCGGGTCGAGCCGGTGCTTCGCGCGATTGGGCCGAAAGTTACCTACATCGGCGGGAGCGGGCAGGCGTGCGACGATGAAGCTCGCAGTCAATGCGCTCTTGATGGTCGAAGTCATCGCGTTCGGCGAGGCAGTCGCGCTCGCTGAGAAGGGCGGCGTCGCGCGCGAGGTTGCGCTCGACGCGGTTCTAAAGAGTGTCGCCGCGTCGCCGGTGTTCGGTTACCGAGGGCCGTTCATCCTCGAGGGCAAGATGCCGAAGGTGCCGCTCGCTGACGTCACACTGCAGCAAAAGGACATGCTGCTCGTGCTCGAGATGGCGCGAAAACTAGGTAGTCCCGTTCCACTCGCCGCCGCCGCGAACGAGATGATGAACGCCTGTCGCGGTCTCGGCCTCGATCGCAACGACTTCGTCGTCGCACATGAGGTCTATCGACGACTCGGCGGCCAGTCGCGCTGACGCGCCGCGCGTGCGAGGATTCGTCGCCGGCGAGTCGCGTGACGGACGATCGCGCGATGACGAACAACGACACAACGAGAACGCATTCGCATGAGCACCGCAGACCATTCACAACCGCCGCCGGCCCGAAACTGCCACCCTACGGGCCCGCGATCACGCTCGTGCAAGCGAAGGAGGTCGCGTCCGCAGCGCTCGCGCCGGCGCACGCGAACAACTGGACGATGGTGATTGCGATCGTCGATCCGGGCGGGCACCTCGTCTATCTCGAGAAGATGGATCAGACGCAGGTTGGCAGCGTCGCCATCGCGGAGTCGAAGGCGCGCTCCGCGGCGATCTTCAAGCGGCCGACGAAAGTGTTCCAGGAGCGGCTCGCGCGCGGCGGCGAGGGGTTGCTCGTGCTGAGGCTGAAGGACGCGATCCCGGTCGAAGGCGGCCTGCCGATCCTGGTCGACGGCAAGCTGATCGGCGCGCTCGGCGTGTCGGGCGGCTCGAGCGCCGAGGACGAGGTCTGCGCGGAAGCGGGCGCCGCGGCGCTGAAGTGACCGGAGCGCCCGAGCGATGAACAAGACGACGAAGGACCTGAAGCTCCCGACGACGATCACGGGCTCTCTGCCACGCCCCGAGTGGTACACGGAGAACTTAGGCGCGCGCCCGTTTCGCGACGCGCTCACCGACGCACGCTATCGCGAGCAGTACACGGACGCGGTCGGCACCTACATCCGCGACCAAGAGCGAGCGGGCCTCGACATCGTGACGGACGGCGACGCGCGCTTCGATCACGACGTCGGCGGCATGAGCTGGCTGCAGTATCCCGCGCGCCGCTTCAAAGGGCTCGAGGGCGGCGACTACTATCGCGCACGCAAGGGCTACGGCGGCGCGACGAAGGGCGACATCATCTTCGAGGTGATGGAGAGCCGCGTGATGCCGCGCTGTGTCGCCAAGATCGAGCGCGGCCCGTTGCAGTACGCGGCGCTCTGGCGCACCGCGCAGCAGCTCACGGCGCGGCCGGTGAAGTTCGGCACGGCGACGCCCGAGCTGATCGGCACCTCGGTCGGCAACGATCACTACGCGAAGCCGCAGGAGCTGCTGCAAGACATCAGCGACGCGATGCGCGACGAGCTCGTCGGAGCTCGCGCGCGCGGGCTGCCCGATCGTGCAGCTCGAAGAGCCGAACATTCACTTGATCAGCATCCAGCGCGGCGGAGGCGGGCAGTTCAGCGTCGAGTTCTTCGTCGACGTGTTCAACAACACGGTGAAAGGCCTGCGCGAGCTCACCGAGGTCTGGTGCCACACGTGCTGGGGCAACCCGGCGCAGCAGCGGCTGTTCGCGACCAATCAGTCGTATCGCGACGCGCTGCCGCATCTCAACAAGCTCGACGTCGACGTGATCACGTTCGAGTGCTGCACGAGCGACGGCATGGATCTCGAAGTGATCGGCCGTTCGATCACCGACAAGAAGATCGCGATCGGCGTCGTCGATCATCGGAATCTTGCAGGTGGAGCGGCCCGAGCAAGTGGCCGATCTGATCCGCCGCGCGCTGAAGCACATCCCGGTCGAGCGGCTCGTTATCTCGAGCGACTGCGGGTTCGGCCGCGAGGGCATGAGCCGGCGCATCGCTTACTACAAGATGGTGTCGATCGTGCGCGGCACGAACATCGTGCGAAAGGAGCTTGGCTTGCCCGAGGCGCAATGCCTCGCGGCAGATTCGCGCTACGCGCTCGTCGAGGAAGCCTAGAGCGCGCGGACCGAGAGCTCGACCGCGTCGCCCTCGGGAAACGTGACCGACACGTAACCGTTCGCGGGCTCGCGGACGTAGTCGAGGTACGGCTTCAGCGCGTCGGGGAAGAGGTGGATGTCGTCCGCCGCGACGAACGCGCCCGGCGCGAGCTTCGGCTCGAGCTGCTTGAGCAGCGGCAGGTAGAGATCCTTCCAGCCGTCGAGGAACAACACCGTCACGTCGGCGTCGAGATCCTTCAACGTCTCGAGCGCGTCGCCGACGCGCAAATCGACGACGTCGAGCAGCCCCGCCTCACGGATGTACTCGCGCGCGCGATCCGCTTTGCTTTGCAAGAGCTCGGTCGTGATCACGCGGCCCGCGCCGCGATCGCGCACGGCCGCGGCCATGTAGATCGTCGAGATACCGAACGACGTGCCGAACTCGACCGTCGTACCGGGCGACGCGCCGCGCACGAGCGTGTAGACGAGCCGGCCGCCGTCGCGCGAGACCGGAATGAACGCCTCGCCGAGTATCGACGTGCGCGCCGTGCCTTGCTTGCCGCGCGCCTTCGCGAGCAGCGGCGGGTCGTTCTCGTCGGCAGCGCTGTGCATCGCGTCGAGCACGCGTTTGACTTTCGGATCGAAGAGCGTGGATGGCATCACGAATGTTCTCGCGCTGTGGCTGCTGGCGTCCCCGACAGGAATCGAACCTGTATCTGGGTCTTAGGAGGACCCCATTCTATCCGTTGAACTACGGGGACGTGTGGGCCCCCGATTATACGGCAGCGGTGATGCGCGATCGGCGAGTTCGGAGAGAACAGCTTTCGCGTAGTAGTGAGCTGCTAGCGAGTTGCTACGACCCCGGCCCGTCGCCCCAGCCCGACGCGGCCTGGCCGTTGCCGCGGAAGAACGCGTGGATCTGGCGGATCAGTCCGTCCTGCACCTTGAACACCTCGAACACGACCGAGCCGTTGTTGTTCGGGTATTCGGGCGGCGTCATGAAGTTGCCGATCGCGAATACGACGCCACGCTCGACGTCGGCGATGTAGAAGCGTCGGTTCTCGACGTTCCACTTCACGGACGGTGTCTGGAACTCGCCGCCGCAGCTTCCGGGCGAGCGCTCCGAGTTCACGGTGAAGACGCCGAGCTCGATCCGCTGACACTCCGGATGCCACGGCACATCGTGGTAATCGATCTTGTGCGACACCGCGTCGAAGTACTTGTTCGCGATGTCGAAGAGTTGCTGACGGGAGACGCGCTCGGGCTGTGGGAGCCACGCGTCGAAGATCCGGTCGGGAAGGCTCAACGACGACGGGCTCGCGCCGAAGCCTCCCTGCGGCGGCTCGTACGACACTTCCTCGACCTCGGTGATGCGCTGTAGCTCGACGCGCAAGCGCACGACGTAGAACCACGAGTGCTCGGGCGGTGCGTCGCCGGCGGGCCGTGCGGCGCCGCGCGCGGGCCGGCTCGTCGTGGTCACGATGCCGTAGAAGACCGCCGCGCCGCTCAGCGGATCGACGAAGGTTTGGCGATAAGGAAGCCGGCGGCTGGCTCCCCAGACCTGGCCCTTGCCGAGCTCGACGACCTGGCCGTTGCTGGTGATGCGTACTGTCGGCGCGACGGCGAGCCGCGCGAGGTTGTTGTCCGTGAGTGCCTCGGTGTACTCCGTCAGGAAAACGAGCAGGCAATGCCGATCGCAGTCGCCGGCTCGCTTCGGTTGCGCCGACGCGGTCACGGCGCCGAGCGTCAGAAGAAGGGCAGGGAGCGAGAATCGAAGCCGCATGCTGTTCCTGTCGTCCGCGGCGTCGCGGCGCTCGTTACTGGAAGTCGTCGATGAAGGTCATGTCGACCGTCGTGCCGTTCGGATTGTCCGTCAAAATGATCCCATGAAGGCCCCCGTCTTTCAGCGTGATCCGCGTCGGACCTGCGACGACGGTTTTCGTGCCCTGGGGCCGGAGCACGACGTCGAAATCGCCGGCCCATTGGGTCACTGGAGTGATCGAGAGCGGGGTGAGCTGCGGGTGCGGGTCCGTTAGGTAAAACGGGTCCACCGCGATAATCGTGTCCGGATCGGTGCCTGGCGGCAGAACCAGGAGGTCGCAAATCGCGCACGACCCGGCCGCGTCGTAGAACTGGATCTTCGCTTGACTCTTCACGCGACGGCGATCGTCCTGAGGCAAGTTCATGAGCAGCGAGCCCGCAAGGTCGGTGAAGAACATCGTGTACTTCGCGCCGGGCTGCGGGCTGAACGAGCCCGTGACCTCGAGCACTCCGGGATTGCCGGCCGGCGTCACGTTGACCGGCACATCCGCGCCCGGCGCGATCGGCAAATACGGCGTCGCCGTCGCAAACACCGCGCCCGGGAACAGGGGCGGCGTGAATTGGTTGTTGAAGGCGACGTCGCGCGGCTGTCGATCGTTCGCGCCGTTGATCACGCGAACACCGGCCTGCAGGCTCGGGTCCACGAGCACCGTGGACGTGTCGTTCAGCACCGTCAGGCTGAAGGGCTGGATGCCCTCGCCGGAGTCTGGTGTAAGCGCGAACGTCAGTGTGGCGCCCGCGGAGAGAGTGAAGCTCGGCGACGTGTACAGCACATGCGCGGGGTTGCCGGGCTCGGTGGCGATCATGTCGTAGTCGCCGGGCGCAATGCTGCGGGCAGGCAGTGTTCCCTCGAATGCGAGTGTCCCCCACGGCGTCGCGCCTGCGGCGCCCGCGCCCGCAGCGACGATGTAGAGGTCGACGGTCGGCGCGCCCTCGACGGCGTGGAAAGCCTGAATCTGCACATCCGTCGCGGTGGTCGCGACCGGCGCCGACTCGAGGACCTTGTGCGTCACGCTTCCGGCCTTCTGGTACAGCACGAACGTGTACCAAGTGCCGCTCGAGAGCTGCTTCTCGAAGGTCTCGACTTCGACCAACGTTTGCGTCTGGATGTCGCCGTAGGCGACGTGAAAGTTGTAGGTGTCCTCGTCCCAAGTACGTTGGGCGCCCCCGAGGAAGGACAGCTGCATCGGCTGGGTCTCGAGCGGGCCGCGCCGGAGGAAGAGGTCGGGGAAATTCGCCGTGGCGTTCAAAGCCCTGACGACCACGTCCGGGGGGTTCTGGCGGCCCGAGTCGCAACCGGTCGAAGCGAGCGCGAGCGCGAGGAGGCCGAGCGGCCAGAGTCTGCGGAATCTCATTCGGAAGGGCTGCGTAGGGACTCGAGCGGGACGCACATGTTACAGCCTCGCTGGCATCGAGAGAAATCTGGAGACCTGCGCACCCCTAGCTGATTACAATTCCCGCCCCTTTCGCCGGGATCTTGAGACCACGATGAGCGCGCACGCCCGACTCAGACCGCGAGCGCCGCGAAAAGATTCCGCCGGAGCCCCGTTCCGGTGCCGATGAGGGGGCGCGCTATCGGTCTCGTCGCCCTCGTTGCGCTGGTCGGTCGCCCCGCCGCGGCGCAGCTCGCCGAGCCGATGCAGATCCGCAATCTCAACCCCCTCGTGGCGATCTTCGGCTTGCCGGCCTGGGACACCGTAGCCCCCGGCAACCGCTTCTCCGCGAGCCTCGAGATCGCTAACCACTTCGAATTCTCGTCAGCGGGCGGGGAGGCTCTCGGACTCGACGGCGAAACCGTGCGGACGACGCTCGGCTTCTCGCACGGCTTCGCTTCGGGGTGGCAGATCGGCGTCGAGCTGCCGCTGTTGCATCTCGGCGGCGGCGTGCTCGACAATCCGATCGACGCCTGGCACTCGGCATTCAATCTGCCCGACGGCGGCCGGAATTCGCGGCCCGAGAACCAGCTGAGCTTCGTGCTCCGCCACTCGGGGCTCACGTTCTTTCGGCTCGATGAGCCTCAGAGCGGGCTCGGGGATCTCCAGCTGAAAGGCGCGCGCGCGTTCGGACCGGATCGCGGCTTCGTGCTCGAAGCCGGCGTGAAGCTCGCGACCGGCGACACGGAGATGCTCGCGGGTAGCGGCTCGACCGACGAATGGCTCACCTTGCTCAGGAGCCGGCCGCTGACGGACAGACGCTACGCCGCGGGCTACTACTGGGGCTTCGGCGTCGTGCACGTCGGTCGCCCCGAAATCATCACGTTCAGCGCCGAAGAGTGGGTGTACACGGGGATCCTCGGCGGCAGCTGGCAGCGCTGGCCGCGCTTCGGGCTCAAGGCGCAGCTCGACGTCCATGCGCCGTTCTACGACTCGCGGCTCGAGGAGATCGGTGATACGGCGCTCGAGGCGACATTTGGCGCGTGGATGCAGCGGCGCAAAGACGCTCGGCTCGAGTTCGCGATCGTCGAAGATCTGCGTGTCCGTACTGCCCCCGACGTCGTGTTCAAGATCTCGGCCCACTGGTCGTGGTGATCAGGGCGTCCGCGCTGTTCCGCTGGTGCGCGCTGCCAGTGCTCGGCGCGATGCTCGCGGCGGGTTGCGGCGCACCGCCGCCGTCTGTGCCGGCTTCACCGCCCGCCGCGGCAGCCCCGACGGGCGGAGCACCGGCCGAGCGTGCGACCGAGGCCGAAACGCCGACTCGGACTGCCGCGTTCGATGTCGGCGAGATCAAGACCGCCGCCGAGTACCTTCGCGAGCCGGAGTTCGCCGCAGCCGACACGAAGCGGGGCCAGCTACTGAGCCTCGCGTGTGCCGCGTGTCATTCGTTCGGCGCCGGCGAGAAGACGATCGTTGGGCCGAACCTGCACGGCGTCTTCGGCCGCCCGGCCGGCGTCCTCGAAGGCTTCGACTACTCTCCCGGGCTCAAGTCGTCCGGGCTCGTCTGGACGCCGCGCGCGCTCGATGCGTGGCTCGCCGACCCTGCGAGCTTCGTCGCCGGCACGAAGATGACGTTCACGGGCTACCGCTCGGCCGAGGATCGACGCGACCTGATCGGCTATTTGCTGCAAGCGACCCAATGAAGCAGTCCGGCGCGAGGCGACGAGCGCCTCGAACCGACAGACGAGCCCGGGGTGTCGAATTGCTTTACGATTGGGCCGAATCACGCGCTCAATCACCCAGAGCAAGCCAGTCGCCGCCTAGCAGGCCTGCTTCTTGCATCGATTGGTGCACAGGACAGGGGTTTTGACTTTGCGAGACGGACTTACGAATAGACCGGCGGAATTGGTCGGCGCAGGCAGCCTGCAGAGAGAGCGCCGTATCGATGTCGATCGACGGCACACCACCATCAGGACGTTCGTTCAGAGCGGCTTCACGCCTCGGCGCCGCGGCGCGCGGCGCTCGGACGAGCGCCATATGCCGGTCGACTGGCATGAGCCGTATTTGCTTGGGCTCGCCGTCACGATCCTGTTGCTCAACGTCGTCGACGCGTTCCTCACGCTGACGCTGCTCACGACCGGTGCGAGAGAGGCGAATCCCTTCGTGGCGTTCGTTCTCGACGCTCACCCCCGGCTCTTCGCGCTCACCAAGATGGGGCTCACCGGCGTGCGGCGTGCTGATTCTCGTCGCGGTCGCGCGGATTCGATTGTTCAACGTGATGCGTGTCGGCAATCTCCTGCACGCGGTGCTCGTGGGCTACGTGACCTTGATCGCATACGAGTGGTGGTTGCTGCACGCCGCTCTGTGAACTCGCGCGTTTGAACTTAATAGCTGTTTGGCTACACTAGCCCGCCTTCGGCTCTGGGCTGGGCCACTCCTTTCGGCCACTCTCTCCCCGGCCGGCGCTCATGAGCACCGTATTCAAGGACCAATACGATTCGACGCCATCTGCAGGGAGCCAATGCGACCTACGTCGAATGGCTCTACGAGCAGTTTCTGGCCGAGCCGGGCAGCGTGCCGACCGAGTGGCGGCAATATTTCAGCTCGCTGGCGCGGAAGGCGCCGAAATTCCGCATAGCCCGATCGTCCAGGCAGTAGGCCGTCGGCTCCGCAACGGCGGTGCGAGCGCCGCGCCGTCGATCCTGCAGCGCACCGACGCGCGCCGCGAGCGAAAAGCAGGCGGCCGTCTCGCGCCTGATCCAGGTCTACAGCCTCCGCGGCCACCAGATTGCCGATCTCGACCCGCTCGGCCTGTGGGAGCGGCCCGTGCCGACGGTGCTGTCGTTCGACTTCCTCGGCCTCGACGACTCCGACTTGTCGCGCGAGTTCTACACCGGCGGTCTCGGCGGCACCGGCCAGCAGCGGATGAAGCTGCAAGACATCCTCGCGCTGCTCAAGCGGATCTATTGCGGCAAGCTCGCGGCGGAGTTCGCGCACATCTCGCGCGCGCGTGAGCGCCTCTGGCTGCGTGAGCAGTTCGAGACGTGCCGCGTGCACTGGGAGTTCTCGCCGCGGCCGAGCAGACGACGATTCTTGGACAGCCTCACGCGCGCTGAGGGCATCGAGCGGTATCTGAACACGCGGTTCGTCGGCCAGAAGCGCTTCTCGCTCGAGGGCAGCGAGACGCTGATCCCGATGCTCGACGACCTCATTCAGCGCGCGGGCGAGCAGGGCGTGCAGGAAATCGTGATCGGCATGGCGCACCGCGGCCGGCTCAACGTGCTCGTCAACGTGCTCGGCAAGTCGCCGACGGATCTGTTCTCGGAGTTCGAAGGCGCTTACGACCTCGCGCGGCTCAAGGGCTCGGGCGACGTGAAGTACCACAAGGGCTACTCGGCCGACGTGCGGACGCCGAGCGGCAACGTGCACGTCGCGCTCGCGTTCAACCCGTCGCACCTCGAGATCGTGAATCCGGTCGTCGAGGGCTCCGTGCGAGCTCGCCAAGACCGGCGCGGCGATTCGCTCGGCGAGAAGGTGCTGCCGGTGTTGATTCACGGCGATGCGGCGTTCGCGGGGCAAGGCGTCGTCGCGGAGACGTTCCAGCTGTCGCAGACGCGGGCGTTCTACACGGGCGGCACCGTGCATCTCGTGATCAACAACCAGATCGGCTTCACGACGAGCGATCCTCGTGACAGCCGCTCGACGACCTATTGCTCCGACGTCGCGAAGATGGTCGAGGCGCCGGTGTTCCACGTGAACGGCGACGACCCCGAAGCCGCGGTCGCCGCGATCCGGCTTGCGTTGCGTTACCGGCAGGTTTTCCACAAGGACGTCGTGATCGATCTCGTCGCTTATCGACGGCTCGGCCACAACGAGGCCGACGAGCCGGCCGCGACGCAACCCGTGATGTACAACGCAATCCGCGAGCATCCGAGCGTGCGCACGCTCTACGGCCGCAAGCTCGCCGAAGCCGGAAGTCGTCACGGCGGACGCAATCGAGCAGCTCGCCGAGGGCTATCGCAAGGCGCTCGACGAGGGCCGCAACCCGAACCAGGCCGCGCTCGGCATGATCGGCAACCAGTACACCGTCGACTGGAGCCGCTACACGCAGGCCGCGCTCGTCGATTCGGTCGCAACGGGCTTGCCCGAGGCCGAGATCCGCAGGCTCGCCGCGCTCGCGAACACGGTGCCCGCGGACTTGAAGCTGCACCCGCGCGTGCAGAGGATCGTCGACGACCGGCGCAAGATGGCAGCGGGCGAGAGTCGGCTGCGACTGGGGTTTCGCCGAGACGCTGGCTTACGCCTCGCTGCTGTCCGCGAACTTCAACGTGCGGCTCATCGGCCAAGACAGCCGCCGCGGCACGTTCTTCCATCGGCATGCGGCTCTAGTCGATCAGACGACGGGCGAGGCCTACGTGCCGCTCGCGCATGTCGGCGCCGATCCGCATGCGCTCACGATCACGGACTCGTTGTTGTCCGAAGAGGCCGTGCTCGGCTTCGAGTACGGCTACAGCACCACGTCGCCCGACACGCTCGTGATCTGGGAAGGCGCAGTTCGGCGACTTCGTGAACGGCGCGCAGGTCGTGATCGATCAGTTCATCAGCTCGGGCGAGGCGAAGTGGGGCCGCTTGAGCGCTCTCACGATGTTCTTGCCGCACGGCTACGAAGGCCAAGGCCCCGAGCATTCCTCGGCGCGTCTCGAGCGCTTCCTCCAGCTTTGCGCCGAGCACAACATGCAGATCGTCGTGCCGTCGACTCCCGCGCAGATGTTCCACATGCTCCGCCGGCAGATGCTGCGCCAGGCGCGCAAGCCGCTCGTCGTGTTCACGCCGAAGAGCTTGCTGCGTCACAAGTTGTCGGTCTCGACGCTCGCAGACTTCGCGAACGGCCGTTTCATGCCGGTGATCGAGGATCCGGAAGGGCCCGCGGACGAGTCGGTAACCCGGATCGTGTTCTGCAGCGGCAAGGTCTACTTCGATCTCGCCGAGTTTCGGCGCGCAGAGAACATAGCCGGCGTCGCGATCGTGCGGATCGAGGAGCTGTATCCGTTTCCGATCGACGAGTACGCGAAGGTCATCGGCCGTTACCGAAACGCGAAAGAGATAGTGTGGTGCCAGGAAGAGCCTCAGAATCAGGGGGCTTGGTACCAGATCCGTCATCGTCTTCAGGAGCCGCTGTCGACTCAGCAGCAGTTGTTCTACGCGGGTCGGCCTGGCGCGGCGGCGCCGGCGTCGGGCATCCACGCGTTGCATGTTCGCCAGCAGCAAGCGCTCGTCTCGGCCGCGCTGTCGTCGTCGAGCCGCGAGCGCGCGGCGTCTGTCGACCGTCGGCAAACGCGCCTAGAGTCGACACCAAGGGCAGCAAGGGGTAGTCGTCCGTGAGCATCGAGGTCAAAGTTCCGCAGCTGCCCGAGTCCGTCGCCGACGCGACGCTCGTCGCCTGGCACAAGAAGGCCGGCGAGGCAGTCCGACGGGACGAGAATCTCGTCGATCTCGAAACCGACAAGGTCGTGCTCGAGGTGCCGGCGCCGGTCGACGGCGTGTTGAAGCAGATCGTCGCGGCCGACGGCGCCGTGGTCACGAGCGGTCAGGTCCTCGCGCTGCTCGAGCCCGGCGACGTCGTGGCGGCGCCGCCCGCCGTCGGCACCAAGCCCTCCGCCGCGAAGCCCGCGCCGACTCCGGCGAGCGCGCCGGCCGCGAGGCCGACTCCGGCTCCCGCGCCGGCGAAGGCCGCTCTGAGCGTCGCCGCTGCACCCATCGCGACGGCCAGCACGGTCGAGGCGGCAGCCCGCCCCGGGCCGCCGAACCGCATGGGCCCCGCCGTCCGCAAGCTCGTCGAGGAGCACGATCTCGATCCCGGTTCGATCGCGGGCTCGGGGCGCGAAGGCCGAATCACGAAGGGCGACGTGCTGAACTACATCGCCGACCACCAAGCGACGACGGTCGGCCTCGGTCAGGAGATGCGCGGTGAGGGCGACGTCGCGGAGCCGCGGCCGAGCGGACTAGCGCGCGCCGAGCAGCGCGTCGCGATGACGCGGCTGCGCGCGCGAATCGCCGAGCGTCTCGTGCAGGCGCAACAGACGGCCGCGATGCTCACCACGTTCAACGAGTGCGACATGACGGCGGTCATGGCGCTGCGGCAGCGTTACCAAGAGCAGTTCACGGCGCGCCACGGCATCAAGCTCGGCTTCATGTCGTTCTTCGTGAAGGCGTGCATCGAGGCGCTGCGCCAGTTCCCTCTGCTCAACGCATCGATCGACGGGAACGACGTCGTCTATCACGAGTTCTTCGATATCGGCGTCGCGGTGTCGACCGATCGCGGGCTCGATCGTGCCCGTGCTGCGTAACGCGGAGTCGCTGGGCTTAGGCCAGATCGAGCACGCGATCCGCGACTACGGCGAGCGCGCGCGCAGCGGCGCACTGCAAATGGAAGAGCTCACGGGCGGCACGTTCACGATCACGAACGGCGGCATCTTCGGCTCGCTGATGTCGACGCCGATCCTGAACCCGCCGCAGAGCGGCATTCTCGGCATGCACAAGATCCAGGAGCGGCCCGTCGTGGTGAACGGCAAGATCGAGGCGCGGCCGATGATGTACCTCGCGCTGACGTACGATCACCGAATCGTCGATGGACGCGAGGCCGTGCAGTTCCTCGTTGCCGTGAAGGACCACATCGAGGACCCGGCGCGCCTCTTGCTTCAGATCTAATCATCCTCATCTTTTCGCGTTGCCATGAATGACAAGCACTACGACGTCGCCGTGATCGGCGGCGGACCGGCCGGCTACCCCGCCGCGATTCGCGCAGCACAACTCGGACTCTCCGCCGTCTGTATCGACGACTGGAAGAACGAGGCAGGAACCCGCT
This sequence comes from uncultured Gammaproteobacteria bacterium, assembly GCA_963841645.1. Taxonomy (GTDB): domain Bacteria; phylum Pseudomonadota; class Gammaproteobacteria; order Steroidobacterales; family Rariloculaceae; genus FEN-1219. The sequence continues at coordinate 13,774 of CAWJDS010000011.1, forward strand.
TGTTCGGCGGCACGTGCCTGAACGTGGGCTGCATCCCGTCGAAGGCGCTGCTCGAGTCCTCCGAGCTCTATCACCGCGCGCGAGACGGAGTTCTCCGTTCACGGCATCAAGGTCGGCGGGCTCGGGCTCGACGTCGCCGCGATGCAGAGCCGCAAGGCGGGCATCGTCCAGCAGCTCACCACCGGCATCGAGGCCCTGTTCAAGGCGGCCGGCGTGGTCGGGATCAAGGGGCGCGGCAAGCTGCTCGCGGGCAACCGAGTCGAAGTGAAGACGGACGCGGGCGTCGAGACGATCTCCGCGACGCACGTCGTGCTCGCGACCGGCTCGGTTCCGGTCGAGCTGCCGATGGCGAAGTTCGACGGCAAGCGGATCGTCGATTCGACTGGCGCGCTCGCGTTCACCTCGGTGCCGAAGCGGCTCGGCGTGATCGGTGCCGGCGTGATCGGCCTCGAGCTCGGCAGCGTCTGGGGCCGGCTCGGCTCCGAGGTCGTGATGCTCGAAGCGCTCGACACCTTCTTATATATGGCGGATCAGCAGATCGCGAAGGAAGCGCTGCGCCATCTGAAGAAGCAAGGGCTCGACATCCGGCTCGGCGCGAAGGTCACTGGCGCGTCCGTGCAGGGCGACGTCGTCAAAGTCGGCTACGAAAGCGGCGGCGCGGCGCAGACGCTCGAATGTCGACGCGCTCGTCGTCGCGGTCGGCCGCAGACCCTACACGACAGGCGCCTTCGCGCCCGACGTGCCGCTGCAGCTCGACAAGCGCGGCTTCGTCGAGGTCGACGCGCATTGCCGCACTTCGGTGCCGAACGTCTGGGCGGTCGGCGACGTCGTGCGCGGCCCGATGCTCGCGCACAAGGGCATGGAAGAGGGCGTCATGGTCGCGGAGCTGATCGCGGGCCACGTGTCGGAGATGAACTACAAGACGATCCCGTCCGTCATCTACACGGCGCCCGAGATCGCCTGGGTCGGCCAGACCGAGGCCGAGGTTCAGAAGACCGGCCGGCCGTACAAGGTCGGCACGTTCTCGTTTGCGGCGAACGGCCGAGCGAAGGGCATGCAGCAGGCGATCGGACTCGTGAAGCTGATCGCGGACAAGGAGCACGACGACATCCTCGGCGTGCACATCGTCGGCCCGGTTGCCGGCGAGCTGATCGCCGAGGCCGTGCTCGCGATGGAGTTCCAGGCGTCGGCCGAGGACCTGCAGCGAACCATCCACGCGCACCCGACGCTCTCCGAAGCGCTGCACGAAGCCGCGCTCGCCGCGGACAAGCGCGCGATTCACGCCATCAATCGGTAAGCCGCCGGGCTAACGCTCGCGCGCGTCTGCCGCTATGATAGGCCGCGGTGGCGTGGGGCCACCTCGGAGTTCATTAGGGTTTCAGGGAGCTTCCGGACGACCTCGAGTTAGAGGCCGCCCGGTTCGCATTCGTCGATGCGGTGAGGAGCGCAGCGACATGGCGGCAGAGAGCGTGCGCATCCTCGGAATCGATCCCGGCTCGCAGATCACGGGTTTCGGGGTCGTCGAGGCTGCCGGCAACCGCACGACCGCAGTCGAGTGGGGCAGCATCCGCACCGAAGGCGAGCATAGCGACGCGGCTGCGCAGCATCTTCCAGACGCTCGGCCGGATCGTGCGCGAGCTCAAGCCCACGGAGATCGCGATCGAGCGCGTGTTCCTGCACCGCAATGCGGACAGTGCGCTGAAGCTCGGGCAGGCGCGCGCCGCCGCGATCTGCGCGACGTTCGAATGCCGACGTGCCGATCTACGAGTACAGCGCGCGCCACATCAAGCAGGCCGTCGTCGGCCGCGGCGGCGCGGAGAAGCAGCAAGTGCAGCGCATGGTGCAGATGATCCTTGGGCGTGCGCGACGAGATTCAGCCCGACGCGGCGGACGCGCTCGCGGCGGCGATCTGTCGCGCGAACGAACGCAGCACGCGCGATTGGCTGCGCGCGGGTGAAAATATGAGCGGGCGCGAGGCGTGATAGGCAGCCTGCGCGGAACGCTCGTCAGCAAACGCCCGCCGTGGCTCACGCTCGACGTCGGCGGGGTCGGCTACGAGCTCGAGGCGCCGATGTCGACGTTCTACCGGCTGCCGGACACGGGCCGCGAGCTCATGCTCGTGACTCACCTCGTCGTCCGCGAGGACGCGCACGCGCTCTATGGCTTCTTCACCGAGGCCGAGCGCGCGCTGTTCCGGGCCCTGCTCAAGATCTCAGGGTAGGACCGCGGATCGCGCTCGGCGTGCTCTCGGGCATGACGGTCGAGGGCTTCTATCAGTGCATCCGCGACCAGAATATCGCGAGCCTCGTGAAGGTTCCGGGCGTCGGCCAGAAGACGGCGGAGCTGCTGCTTCTCAAGATGAAGGATCGCTTGCCCGAGTCGCTCGAAACCGAGCGCGGCCGCGTTCCCGGCGCGCTCGCAGGCCGAAGGCGAAGCGTAGCGGCGCGCTGGTCGCACTCGGCTACAAGCCGGGCGAGGTGATCAAGATGCTCAGGGACCTCGACGGCGTGAAGCTCACGACGGAAGAGATGATCCGCGAGGCGCTGCGGCGCGTGCATCGGGTGGCCGAACGATGAGCGGGGTGGCGCGCACGCATGGCTGAGGAGCTTCGGGTCATCGCGCCGATCGGCAACAAGGAAGACGAGGCGTTCGATCGCGCCGTGCGGCCGAAGCGGCTCGTCGAGTACATCGGCCAGCCGCGCGTGAAGGCGCAGATGGAGATCTTCATCGCGGCCGCACGCCAGCGCCGCGAGGCACTCGACCACACTCTGCTGTTCGGTCCGCCGGGCCTCGGCAAGACGACGCTCGCGCACATCATCGCGAACGAGCTCGGCGTGAACCTGCATCAGACTTCGGGTCCGGTGCTCGAGCGGCCCGGCGATCTCGCGGCGCTGCTCACGAACCTCGAAGCGAACGACGTGCTGTTCGTCGACGAGATTCACCGCTTGAGCCCCGTCGTCGAGGAGTCGCTCTATCCGGCGCTCGAAGACTTCGAGCTCGACATCATGATCGGCGAAGGGCCCGGCGCGCGCTCGCTCAAGCTGCCGCTGAAGCCGTTCACGCTCGTCGGCGCGACGACGCGGGCCGGCCTGCTCACGTCGCCACTACGCGACCGTTTCGGCATCACGCAGCATCTCGAGTTCTATGCGAGCGCGGAGCTCACGCAGATCGTGCGGCGCACCGCCGGCATTCTGGATCTCGCGATCGACGACGCGGGCGCGCGCGAGATCGCGTCGCGTTCGCGCGGCACGCCGCGGATCGCGAATCGCCTGTTGCGCCGCGTGCGCGACTACGCGCAGGTGAAGGGCGACGGCACCGTCGACGAGCGCGTCGCGAAAGCCGCAATGGACCTGCTCGAGGTGGATCCGCACGGCTTCGACACGATGGACCGAAGGCTCCTGCTCACGGTGATCGAGAAGTTCGACGGCGGCCCCGTCGGCGTCGACAGCCTCGCCGCCGCGGTCGGCGAGGAGCGCGGCACGCTCGAGGACGTCGTCGAGCCGTACCTGATCCAAGAGGGCTTCTTACAGCGCACCTCACGCGGCCGAATCGCGACGCGCTCGGCGTACGAGCATTTCAAGGTCGCGTTGCCGGCCGGCCGCGACCGCCCCGATACCCCGACGTTGTTCGATTGATCATGACGTTACACACGCATGCAACTCCGAACGGCCGGACGCGTCATACCCACAAGAGCCTGGCATGAAGGAGCTCGTATTGCCGGTCCGCGTGTATCTGGAAGACACGGACGCACAGGGTGTCGTCTACAACGCGAGCTACTTCCGCTTCATGGAGCGCGCGCGGACCGAATGGCTCCGCGCGCAAGGCGTCGATCATGACGAGCTGCGCGAGACGCACGGCGTGATGCTCGTGCTCGCGGCGATCGAGGCGCAGTTCCGCGCGCCTGCGCGGCTCAGCGATCTCCTCTACGTGCGCGCTGCGATCGCCGAGACGCGCGGCGCGCGCATCCGCTTCGCACAGGACATTCGCCGCGGCGATCCCGGCGGCGAGGTCGTGTGCGAAGGCGTCGCGGAAGTCGCGTGCATCGACGCGACCGCGGGCCGGCCGCGGCGTTTTCCGCCCACACTCGTGAGTGAGCTGCAAGCATGAACAATGAGTTTTCAGTCATCCGCCTGATTCTCGACGCGAGCATTCCGGTGCAGATCGTGCTCGCGCTGCTCTTGATCGCGTCGATCGCGTCGTGGGCCGTGATCTTCGAGAAGCGCCGGCTGCTGAAGCAGGCGATGAAGTCCGCGGGCGAGTTCGAATCGTCGTTCTGGTCGGGCGGCGACCTGAACAACCTCTACCGCGATCTCGCGCGCACGGACGCGACGCCTCACGGCATGGCCGGGATCTTCGAGGCGGGCTTCCGCGAATTCGGCCGGCTCAAACAGGAGTCGGGGATGAGCAACGAGCAGCTGATCGAAGCCGCGCGCCGCGCGATGCGCGTCTCGCACCTGCGCGAGATCGATCGCCTCGAGAACGGCCTCGCGTTCCTCGCGACGGTCAGCAACACGAGCCCATATGTCGGCCTATTCGGCACGGTGTGGGGCATCATGATCGCGTTCTATTCGTTGAGCGGCATGCAGAGCGCGACGATCGCGGTCGTTGCGCCGCATATCTCCGAGGCGCTGATCGCGACTGCGATGGGCTTGTTCGCCGCGATCCCGGCCGGTATCGCGTACAACCGCTACGCCGATCAAGTCGGCCGCCTCGAGGTGCGCTACGACACGTTCATGGAGGAGCTGTCGGCGATCTTCCAACGCAACGCCGCGCGCCGCGAGTCCGGGTTCGGGGATGCTGCTCCCGCGCCCGCCGCGCGGACCGCGAGCCGCCACGCGCCGGCGTCGCGCGAGCTCGAGTGACCGGGAGGAGCTAGCCATGGCGAGGATGAAGAAGCACCGGCTGATGAGCGAGATCAACGTCGTGCCGTACATCGACGTGATGCTCGTGCTGCTGATCATCTTCATGATCACGGCGCCGCTCCTCACGCAGGGCATCCAGGTCGACCTGCCGAAAGCCGTCGCGCAGCCGATCGAGAACCAGAAGGACGAGCCGCTCGTGCTCAGCATCGACAAGGAGGGTCGCTTCTTCTTGAACATCGGCGACAAGCCCGAGACGCCTGTCGAGGACTCGGTCGTGCTCGAGCGCGTGTCGGCGGTGCTGCGCCGCAACCCGGATACGCCGGTGCTCGTGAAGGGTGATCAGAACGTGCCGTACGGTCGTGTCGTGATCGGGGCGTCGCTGCTCCAGCAAGCCGGCGCGCCGAAGGTCGGCTTCTTGACGGATCCGAAGGGCCTCGAAGACAACGACCGGGGGCGACGCCCGCGTCGATAATCGCGATGCTGGGCCAGCACAGTGGATCGACCTTTTTCGCCGTCGCGCTGCACTTCGCGCTCTTTGCGGCGCTCACGCTCACGGTCCATTGGCCCAGCGCGCACGTCGAGATCGCGCCCGCGCCGATCCAGGGCATGATCGTGGATCAGTCGGTGCTCAGGGCGGAGCAGCAACGCCGCGATCAAGAGGTGCAGCGCAAGCAGCGCGACGAGCGGTTGAAGCGCGAAGCCGTCGAGCAGCAGCAGCGCGAGAAAGAGGCCGCTGACAAGCGCGTCGTCGAGCAGCAGCGCTTGAAGGAGCAGGCCGACCGCGAGAAGGCCGACAGCGGTGAAGCGCGAGCAAGAGAAAGTCGCGCAGGACAAGGCGGCGAAAGTTGCGCAGGAGAAGGCCGCGCAGGAGGCGCGCGACAAGCAGGCGAAAGAGGACGCGGCCCGCAAGCAGAAAGAGGCGCTCGCGGCGAAGCAGAAGGCGCAGCTCGACGCCGAGACGCAGCGGGAAGCCGCGCAGGAAGCGGCGCGTATGGAAGCCGAGCGCACGGGCGTGATGGCCGATTACATTCTCCAAATCCAGGACAAGATCGCGCGCAACTGGAACCAGCCGCTCAGCGCGCAAGCCTGGGCTCGAATGCAGGATCAACGTGGTGCAGTTGCTGAGCGGCGACGTCGTCGACGCGAAGGTCGACAGTGCTCATTGCAACGGCGACGACGCGGTGAAGCGATCGATCGAAGCGGCCGTACAGAAAGCGTCACCGTTGCCGAAGCCGCCGTCGCAGGCGGTGTTCGAGCGGAACTTGATCGTGACGTTCAGGCCCGACGTTCAGTAGGGCACGAGCGGATTACCGCGCGCCGCGCGCGAACGAATGAAGAGTAGGCAGTCGATAGGAGTCGTGATGCTGGGAGCGCTGAGGGTGGAACTGTTTTCGTGGCGACGTGGCGGGCTCGCGCTGCTCGCGTTGCTTGGGCTTTCGTTCGGCGGCACCGCGAGCGCGCAGCTCAACGTGCTGATCACGAAAGGCATCGAGCGGCCGACGCCGATGGCGATCGTGCCGTTCGGCTGGAGCGGCAGTGGGCCAACGGCCTACGACATCGCGGGCGTCGTGTCGGCCGATCTCAAGAGCTCGGGCCGTTTCGCGCCGATTGCGGAATCCGACATGGTTTCGAAGCCGACGCAGCCCGACCGGATCAACTTCGCGGATTGGCGGCTGCTCAAAGTCGATTACATCGTGATCGGCACGCTGACCGAGACCGCGCCCGACCAGTTCACGACCGTGTTCCAGCTGTTCGACGTGCTCAGGGGCGAGCAGATCCTGGGCTATCGCTTCATGTCCGGGCGAGCCGATCTGCGCGCGACCGCGCACAGAATCTCCGACATGATCTTCGAGAAGCTCGTCGGCGTCCCGGGCGTGTTCAGCACGCAAATCGCGTACGTGAGCGAGGAGAAGCGCAGCGACGGAGAAGCGCTTTCGGCTGATCGTGTCGGACGCCGATGGCGAGAACGCGCACATCGTTGCGGATTCGCCGCAGCCGCTGCTGTCGCCGTCGTGGTCGCCGGACGGCCGCCGCCTCGCGTACGCGTCGTTCGAGGGCGATCAGCAGGCGATCTTCGTGCAGACGCTGAAAACGGGCACGCGCGAGCGCATCTCGGCACGCAAGGGAGTGAACAGCTCGCCCGCGTTCTCGCCGGACGGCCGGCTGCTCGCGCTCACGCTCTCGAACGACCAGGGCAACCTCGACATCTTCACGCTCGACGTCGGGACGCAGGTGCTGCGGCAGCTCACGACCGACGCGGCGATCGACACCGAGGCCACGTGGTCGCCGGACAGCCGCACGCTTTACTTCAACTCGGACCGCTCGGGTGGTCCGCAGATCTATCGCGTCGGCGCCGAGCCGGGTGCACGCGCGCAGCGCGTGACGTTCGAAGGCGTCTACAACGCGCGGCCGCGTGTGTCGCCGGACGGCAAGAAGGTCGCGATCGTCTACGGCGCGAACAACCAGTATCGGATCGGCGTGATCGACGCCGCGAGCGGCGCGCTGCAGATACTCACGAACGGCCGGCTCGACGAGTCGCCGAGCTTCGCGCCGAACGGCGCGCAGATCATCTATGCGACGCGCAACAACGGGCGCGGCGTGCTCGCGTCGGTGACGACCGACGGCCGGATCCAGCAGGAGATCGCATCGGTTGCGGGCGACGTGCGCGAGCCCGTCTGGGGACCGTACCCGCGGCCCTGAGCCCAAGCGCACAACGTTGCAGTATTCTAGGCACGACGGTTTGTTTGCGGATTGATTTGAGGACTACCCATGAAGACTTGGTTGAAGGTTTTGGTTCCGGTGGCCGTGTTCTGCGCTCTTGCGGCGTGCAAAAAGGGAGACACGCTGCCCGATTCGTCGACCGCGGAGCCGGTCGGCGCCAGCGCCGGCGGCGCCGGGACGACCAGCACGAGCGGCGCCGGCGGCATCACGGGATCGCCGCTCGAGCAGCAGCAGGCGCGGCTGCTGCAAACGCTCGTGATCTACTTCGACTACGACCAGGCGGAGATCAAGCCCGAGTTCACCCAAGTGGTCCAAGCCCACGGCCAGCGGCTCGCGAGCAACGGGAGCATGCAAGTGCGTCTCGAAGGCCATACCGACGAGCGCGGCAGCCGCGAGTACAACATCGGCCTCGGCGAGCGCCGCGCGCAAGCGGTGCGTCGCGCGCTGATGCTGGCAGGCGCGCAAGCCGGACCAGATCACGACCGTGAGCTACGGCGAGGAGCGGCCCGCGGCGACCGGCAGCGACGAGGAAGTCTTGGCGGCTCGAATCGGCGCGTCGAGATCGTCTACCGCTGAGCGCTTCGGGCGCGCGGTTCATTGACGAGCGGCGGGCTCGCCCGCCGGCTCGAACGAGGAGGCGACGATGAAAACTTCGTTGATGCGCTTTGCGATCGCCGCTGCGGCCATCGTCGCAGTCGTCGGCTCGAGCTCGTTGTCCGCGAGAGACGATCCCGTGGAGCTCAAGCTCACGGACCTCGAGGCGCGGATGATTCGGATCGAGAAGATCGTCAACAACCAAAGCCTGATCGAGCTCGCGAACCAGCTCGACCAGCTGCGCTCCGAAACGACCGCGTTGCGCGGCGACATCGAGCAGCTGCGACACGACACCGACGGCGCGGCGAGCCGTCAGAAGGAGCTGTACGTCGACGTCGACAAGCGGCTCCAGTCGCTCGAGCAGGCGGAGCGCGGCGCGGCGTTCGCACCGCCGCCGCAGACGCCGTCGTCGCCGCCTGCCTCATCCGCGCCGCCGCCGCGTTCGGCCCCGGCGACGGCTGCCGCCGGCGGTGCCGTTGCGGCCGCTCCGAAGCCGGGCGTCTCGGACAAGCAGGCACTATCAAACCGCGTTCGATCTCATTGCAGGCGCGTAAGTACGACGAGGCGGCCAAGGCGTTCACTCAGTTCTTGTCCGGCTATCGCGAGAGCCCGCTCGCGGACAACGCGCAGTACTGGCTCGCTCAGTCGCACTACGTGCAGCGTCAGTTCAACGTCGCGCTGCCCGAGTTCCAAAAGGTCATCGACAAGTATCCGCAATCCTCGAAGCTGCCCGACGCGCTGTTGAAGGTCGGCTACTGTCAGAGCGAGCTCGGCAACAAGAGCGCCGCGCGCACCGCTCTCCAGCAAGTGATGCGCCAGTTCCCGGACACGACCGCGGCGCGGCTCGCGACGCAGCAATTGGAGAAGCTCTCGCAAGAGGGCGGCTGAGCTTGAAGTGGCCGCCGCGGCGGAGCACGAGGCCGCGGACGCGCGGCTCAAGATCACCGAGATCTTTCACTCGATCCAGGGCGAGGCCGCTTTCAGCGGCTGGCCTACGGTGTTCGTGCGCCTCACCGGTTGTCCGCTCCGCTGCCAGTACTGCGACACCGCGTACGCATTCACGGGCGGCGAGTGGCGCACGTTCGACGAGATCGAAGCGGAAGTTCGGCGTTACGACACGCCCTACGTCTGCGTGACAGGCGGCGAGCCGCTCGCGCAACCGCGCTGCCGGCAACTCCTGACGGTGCTCTGCGACGCGGGCTTCGACGTGTCGCTCGAGACGAGCGGCGCGATCGACATCGCGCCCGTCGATACGCGCGTGGCGCGCGTGGTCGACGTGAAGACGCCGGGGTCTCGCGAGGCGCATCGCAACCTGCTCGACCAACCTCGCGCTGCTGACGCCGCGCGACGCGCTGAAGTTCGTGATCTGCGACCGCGCGGACTACGAGTGGTCGCGCGCGCTGCTCGCCGAGCGCTTCTCGAACGGCGCGCCGTGCACGGTGTTCTTCTCGCCGAGCCACGAAGAGCTGTCGGCGGGCGATCTCGCCGACTGGATCCTCGCCGACAAGTTGCCGGTGCGCCTTCAGGTGCAGCTGCACAAAGTGCTCTGGGGCAACGTGCGTGGGCGGTAGATGCGACGTCGGGTCACGCATGAGGCCGTCGTGCTGCTGTCCGGCGGGCTCGATTCGGCGACGGCGCTCGCGATCGCGCGTGCGCGCGGCGACGAATGCCGAACGCTCGCGCTCGACTACGGGCAGCGCCATCGCGCCGAGCTCGCCGCGGCGCGGCGCGTCTCGGCCGCGCTCGGCGCCGCCGAGCATCGCGAGCTCAAAGTCGACATCGGCGCGCTCGGCGGCTCCGCGCTCACCGACACGCGCATCGCGGTTCCCGAGCGCGGCGGCGACGGGATACCGGTGACGTATGTTCCAGCGCGGAACACGATCTTCTTGAGCCTCGCGCTCGCGTGGGCCGAGGTGCTCGGCGCGGACAAGATCGTGATCGGCGTGAACGCGATCGACTACAGCGGGTACCCAGATTGTCGGCCCGAGTTCATCGCGGCGTTCGAGCGCCTCGCGAGGCTCGCGACCAAGCGCGGCGTGGAAGGGCAAGCCATCGCGATCGATGCGCCGCTCGTCACGCTCACGAAGGCCGAGATCATTCGACGCGGGCTCGAGCTCGACGTCGATTACGCGTTGACGGTGTCGTGCTATAAGGCAGATGAGGCGGGCCGCGCGTGCGGGCGCTGCGATGCGTGCAGGCTGCGGCGCGCGGGCTTTGCCGCCGCGGGCGCCGCGGATCCGACACGCTACCAGTCGACGGGCTGAGCGGAATGATGCGACGACATTCAACGCGTGCGCGAGAGGCGAGGGGCGGGTGCGCTCGGCGCGCGGCTCTGGTGTGTTGCGCGCTCGCTTGCGTCGTCGCGCTCGGCGGTCCCGCCGGCGCGCAGAACGACACCGGCCACGTCTCGAAGCAAGTGCACCTCGTGACCGACAACGGGAAGTTGTTCGCGTCCAACGTGAAGCTCAATCGCTTCGACGAGCTCAAGCTCGACGCGCAGGAGCGCGTGCTCGACCAGCAGGCCGGAGCGGCGGTTGCCGTCGTGATCACGAATCAGCGGATCGCGGCGTACGGCGTGCTTTCGGGCTGGCGCTTCGTCGACCGCGTGCCGAACGAGCAGATCGAGAGCATCACAGCGGAGGACTTCGCCGGCGTGATCGTCACGAGCTCCAGGCTGCTGAACTTCAACGGCGAGACCGGTGTCTGGGCGGCGCAGAAACGCGCCGTGGGACGATAGCCGGGTTGCATCGACAAGCTCGAGAGCGTGCCTTCGAATCCGCCTCGTGAGCCGCGGCGATCGAGCAGCTGTTTGGGCGCGGCTGAACGCTGCGCGCCTTCCGTCTATAATGGCCGTGCGCCGCGAGCCGCGGCGAGCGCTCCAGATCCGGGCCGTTAGCTCAGTTGGTAGAGCACTGGACTTTTAATCCATTGGTCGCTGGTTCGATCCCAGCACGGCCCACCAATTCCAACAAATACTTGCGTCGTTCGAAGCGAGTTGGGTCTAGGACTTTCCCCAAAACATTCCCAAAACCCTAGCGGTCATGCATAGAGTTCGACGCGCCGCTGAACGCGGCATTAGGCATCGTATTGGAGGGCGAAGATGACCAACACAGAGAAGCGGCAAGCCGCGCTGAGGGTCCTTGAGCTGAGGGGTTCATTCGGGCGCGCACGCTACGTCCCGCCCGGCATGCCGCGCGTGCCCGACGACCCGCACGAGCTCAACTTGGAGAGAATGCGCGGAGTCATGGCCGATCTGTATAGCGAGCACTTCTCTGATGAACAGCTCCAAGCGATGCTGGATTTTTACGAAAGCGATATGTGGAAGAGCATCGTTGAAACAGAGTTCAAATTCCAAGAGCACTTTCTGGAGCGGATGCACGAACAAGCATCAAAGCAATCGAGCCCGCCGCGGCTTTCAGCCGCGAGTGGGGTTCGCATGTTCTTCGAGCGCGAGGCCTATCTAGCGATGTGCCGATTTCTCGCGAATTACTACGAACGCGGACATTCGGACAACATAGCCGCGCTCTTGGGCAATCTCTCACTCCTTCCCAGTGGAGAATCCGCCGACGCCGCCATGTTGGATGATTGGAAGGAGGCGTGTCGCGCGGTGCGGGCCGGTGAAGTCGACGCGCGTATGCAGCTTCGACCGTAGAGGCGCAGGGACCGTGATTGACAGTGCCAAGTCACACAGCTAAGCGAGCCGCTGCTGACTGGCGGCGTTATGCACACCGATGACGGGCACCCCCGGTGTTGGATTGAGCCCTCGGTTCCAGTGGTTAATTTATGCGGAAGTGCTCGTCTGCTTCGGGCTCTTCTTCTTCGACCTAATGTTCGGCCTGATTTTCCTGCCGGATTGGATCGGAGATTTCATTGTCGAAAGGGGTTCGTTGCCCGAAATATTGATCACATTAGGCGGGCTGCTCGGCTCGATCGGCATAGCGGGAACGCTGTGCCTCATAAATGGTTGGCATCCCAGCCTTAGGGCTTTGCGCGTCGTTCAAACATTCGCTGTAATAGGTTTGGCCACGGTCATAGCCTTTGCGTTTCATTTCGGGCTTCTAAGTTCGAGGACTTGGGAAGGCGGCATAGTGCCAATCATTGTGCCTGTCATGTTCCTGCTCGTGTTGCCGCTAGCTTGTGCAGCACATCTGGCCTTCTTCGCACGACACCAACTACTGCGCTGATGTGATCAGGTAAGCCTCGGAGTAAGTGAGCGCAGTCCGTATTTATACTGTCGGAACGGGAACCGGTCCGAATCCAAACCTTAACGAGGCTGTGGGGCCAATGATGTTTAACGTGCTCGACGCCACAATCGCATCCCATCTCAATCAAACTGCGCCGGGAGCAATTTTTCTCGGCCATTGCACCCGCCCGTTCCATAGAGGCGGGGGCCTCGCAAGGTGGATCGGGCTGGTCTAGCACCGCTTGGTGTTTGCGGTTGGTGCTAGCGCAAGGCTGAGGAGCACGGTCTAGCGAAAGCCTTCGTGCGAATCACCTGCCAAATCTTCGTCGATCCCCGACAAGCTCGGCGCCGCTGATCCCCGAGATTTCTCAACCGCGCCGTCCACGTATTGATTTGAGCCCGGGCCTGCAGCACCCTCGCCGCGGGGTTATCCGTTTCTTTCGATGGCTAGGTGGTGGCACCCTCGTGCCGATCACAACCTTGCGGAGGCACAAATGATTAGACGAGCTTTGGGATGTGTCGTCGTGTTCGGCGGGCTGATGGCCGGTGCGTCGGTCCAGGCACATCATTCCACCGCCGGCGTCTATGACCCGGGGAAGGAGGGGGAAGTCACGGGCACGCTGGCCAAGCTCCAGTTCGTGAATCCGCACGGATCGATCACGGTTACGGTGAAGAACGCCGACGGCACGACGACCGACTGGACGTTCACGACCGGTTCGGCTACGGCGCTCGCCGCTCGCGGGATCACCAAAGTCGGCCCGAACGCGCTCAAGATCGGCGAAGAGTTGACCGTGACGTTCACCCCGGCACGGAACGGGAGTCCATTGGGAGGCCTCAAGACGATCAAGCGGGCGGACGGTACGGTCGTAGGTAACGAAGGCGGCAATTAGTGAACCGCGCCCTCGAGGGGAGATCACTATGGCTTCTCGAAAAAGATGGATGTGCGACACGTGTCGCAATCGTCGCGGCTCTGATGATCAGCGTGCCGTCCCTGTCGAGCGCTCAAGGTTCGAAGCTGCAGCGCCGGCAGCGGCGCCCGAATAAGCGCAGCGCGGCCAACCGGCGCACAAGGTCGCCGCCGCGGCGAAGGCGAGCCGGAGTACACGCCCGCAGCCGGCGCAAAGGACCTGAAGTCAGTCCTGTTCAACTGGGCTTGGTACACGGGCATGCTGCGGAGCACTGAGGAACGAGATCTGATCATGTCGCTCGTCTATCAGGGCAAGGGCACCATCCAAGTGGACGGACAGCCCTGCAATGTGACGATGTACCGAGCCGACATCAGCTACCGGGCGTCCGGCGAGCGGATCCGGATCACCGGCACTCGGCCCAATGGTCAGAGTTGCTCCACTATCGAAGTCCTCAGTGGAGCGTATGCGTGGAACGAAGACATCCAGGGCGCCGAGCTCGTCCCGGGGCAAGGCAAAGCCACTCCGATGCCGGCAACCGTCGAGGAGCGGATGATTCGCCTGTGGGCAAGCCCGCAGGGTGCGTGGAAGGCCGCAATGGCCGGCACTCAGGATCCAAACGCCACCCAAATGGCAGCCAGACCGCAACGGGTACCAGCCGATGTGATGACGGCGGTAAAACGTCGGTCAAATGGGAAGGCAACAAGCCGGTGCTGACGTTCCCGATCCCGGGCGTCCCCACTGCAACGGCGACCGCCACACTCGACGCAAAATTCATGGCCGAGAGCGTCGTGGTGAAAAATGGCGCGAACACGTACGAGTTCAGCTTACAGCAACTATAAAGATTGGAACAATCCGCTCAATCCTGCCGAGGTGTTCTATGCCGGCAAGATGACGGAGAAGAAGAACGGCACCGTCGTCCGCGACATCACGACGCACGATGACGGAAACGGGACAGATGTATGTCGTGGTGCCCGTGCCGGCGAGCGTCAAGGCGGCGATCAAGCCAACGCATCAGCCTCCCAACTGGACGCTGTCGGCCGGGGCGGGACGCACCGCCCGCGACGAAGACTGCAGCCGTCGCCACGCCGCGCCGCGCCGATGGGAAGCCGGACCTGACCGGAAACTGGGGTCGCGCGCCCAATCCAATCGGAGGTAATGGAAACCGCCGATGTGGTCCAACGCAGGTGAAGGGTGGAGGAATCAACCCCGAGTTCGGCTGCACAGGCGGGCAAGACAACTTCTGGGTGGAATACGAGTGGATCTCGCCCTCGCGGTTTGGGGTGTTAGGTCTTCCCACTTACAAACCCGAGTTCTGGGACAAGATTCAGGAGCTCGATCAGTGGACGAACAAGTACGATCCAGTCATGACGTGCAAGCCGCTGGGACTCCCGCGGCACGGCACGCCGACGCGGATCATCCAAACCGATAAAGACGTCGTCTTCTTCTATCCAATCAATGCCGATTACGGTGGCGGAAACAACGAATACCGCGACATCCCCACGGATGGTCGCGCGCGGACCAAGGAGGCGGAGAACCTCGCAACGTTCTATGGGCAGAGCATAGGAACCTGGCAAGGGGATACGCTCGTCATCGACTCCACTAATTTCGACGATGGGACGTGGTTGGGACGAGGGGGCTTCTTCCACTCCGGCAGCATGCATATCGTCGAGAAACTCACACGTGTCGGAAATGAGCTCCGATACGACATGACGATCGAAGATCCGGAGGTGTTTCTCGAGCCCTGGGTGATGCCGACTCGCGTCCTGCCCCTGGCGGAGGGCGGCTGGCGCCGACCGAATCCAGGCAGAGCGCGCGAATTGCGAAGTGTACGAAGAGGGCAACGTCACGAGTCAGGTTCGACACTGAGAGCCAGCCAAAAACATTGCTAAGGGATAGAGAGCGGTTCTCTATGTCCCTTAACTTTTGGTAGCGGAAGCCCGCCCGCCCTGCGTCACTGCTTCCCGGCCGTAAACTCGGGCGACCTTGCCGAGGGGAAAGCGAAATGGGATCTAAGGCCGTTTGGGCGACTCTCGCGTCCGTGCTGCAAATCGCGGCGTGGACGGCGTTCGCCGACTTCGCGGGCAGCGCCGAGGCGCAGGCGCGCCCGGGCGCGTGGGCGCAACGCACTCCCTGGGGGGATCTAAACCTTCAAGGTGAGTGGACGAGCGAGGGTGAGTTCGGCGTCCCGCTCGAGCGGCCCGCGGAATTCGGCGCGCGCGAGCAACTCACCGACGAGGAATACGCGAAGCGGCTCGCCGACGTGCGGCAGCGCGACGAGCGCGACCTGCGGCCCGTCGACGTGCTCGCGGGCAAGGTCGACGGGCCGAATGCGCCGATTCCGCATTGGCGCGAATACGAAACGGATTCGCGGCGCACCTCGCTCGTGATTGATCCGCCGACCGGGCGATTGCCGCCGCGAACTGCTCAAGCGGCACCGATAGCGGCGGAACGGTGCGGGAGTCTGCAACGCGGCGAGCCGTGCGACTCGTACAAGGACTACGGGCTTGGCGTGCGCTGCATCGTGCACGGCGGCGGCTTCCCGGACGCGATGTTCCCGGCCGTCTACAACGCGAACTTCCGAATCGTGCAGGCTCCGGGTGTCGTCGCGATCACCTACGAGTTGATACACGACACGCGCGTCATTCCGATCGATCCGTCGCCGCAATCGAAGCACGTGGCACCGGCCATTCGGATGTACATGGGCGACGCGCGCGGCCACTGGGAAAGTGCGACGCTAGTCGTCGAAACCACGAACCTCAAGGCCGGCACGCGGGGCGCTTCTTCCGATTTGCGCCTCGTCGAACGCTTCACGCGCGCGTCGAAGGACTTGATCCAGTACCAGGTGACCTTCATCGATCCGCGCACCTGGACGGCCCCGTGGACCGCGGCTCTCGACTTGAAGGCACGGCCCGACGATGCCGGGGTGTTCGAGTACGCCTGCCACGAGGGCAACTACGGCATGCGCAACATGCTGTCCGCCGCGCGTTACCTCGAGCGACGGACGACGGCGCCGTCTCCCTAACTCGAGATCGCTTCCAGCGTGATGCCGTAGTTGTCGCGGAAGCCACGGCAGCGATCGTCGCCGGCGCCGGCACACAACGCACCGAGCAGAGTGCGTCGCCGAACGCGCGAAACTTGGAGGCTGGCGCGTTGGCCCGGTGATGCGTTCTTCATAGAGCTACTTCGCCGTCGGCCTCGAGCTGCATTCAGCGCCGATTCGTGCGCAGGCGCCCGAGCCACGCGTCGAACGTGCCGATCCAGCTCGCCGTCGGCGAGCCGGCGTAGCCCGACGCGAACGCGTGCCCGCCTTCCTGCAGCAGATGCGCTTCCACCGGGCGATTCGCGGCGCGCATGGCGGCGAGCAGATCGAGGCTGTTCGTCACCGGCACCGCCGGATCGTCGAGCGCGTGCACGAGGAACAGCGGCGGCGTGTCCGCGCTCACGTGCAGCTGCGCCGAGCGGCGCGCGATCTGCGTCGGCGACGGGTTGGGGCCGAGCAGCAGCTCGCGCGACACGGCGTGCGTTCCGGGCAGCGCCATCGTGACGACGGGGTAGATCGAGGGCCGTTGCGAACGGTCGGGCGCTGCCCGCATCCGCGGCGTCGACCGGCGCATACACGGGCTCGGCGAAATCCGTCGCGAGCGTCGCCGCGAGGTGACCGCCCGCCGAGAAGCCGACCACGCTCAACGTCTCCGGGTCGACGGCCCAGCGCGCGGCGCTGGCGCGGATCACGCGCATCGCGCGCTGCGCGTCTTGCAGCGGCACGTCCTCGCCTTGCTGCCAGCCTTCTCCGGGCAGGCGATAGACGAGCACGAACACGGTGTAGCCGCGCTCGGTGAGCTTCGCCGCGAAGTCCGCGCCTTCGTTCTGCACGGACACGAACATGTAGCCGCCGCCCGGGATCGCGAGCACGGCCTGGCCGTTCGAGCGTTGTGGCGCGAAGACGCGCAGCTCGGGAGCGGCGACGTTCGCGACGAACGGCGCCGGCCAGCCGGCCGGCAACGTCACCGGCACGAACGTGCCGCCGGGCGGCGCGGACGGCCACACCGGCAACGTCGGTGCGGCGGCCCAGGCGCGCGACGTCTGCGCCGGCGTGGGCGGAGGCGTGAGCGCTCGGTCCGAGCGCGGCGCGCTGCGCGCCGCGGTCGCCGACGCGACGATGCTCGCGAACAGCTCTTCGCGGCGAGCCGTGGTCGGGCGCGCGCCGACGGCCGCGGTCGTGCGCTCGAGCGCTTCCGCAATCGCGCTTTCCGTCAGCGGCCGCATGCGGGCGTAGCCGACGCGATTCGGATGCACTCCGTCGTTGCCGAGATCGGCGCGCAAGCCGCCTTCGGCGTCGGCGAGCACCGTGGCGTAGTCGACGAAGACGTAGCCGTTGTCGAAGGCCACGCTGCGCAGCCAGCCGTTCAATTCGCGGATCGACGGACGCGGATCGAGGTCGCCGCGCCAGTAGAGCTTGCGCGACGGCGGGATGCCGGCCAGCACGACGGCGATGTCGTTCGCGCGCGCAAGCTCGATCATCGCGAGGATGTTGCTCTGGTAGTCCTGCACGGTCGCGGGTCCCGTGTTGCCCGCGATGTCGTTGGTGCCCGCCATGATGTGCACGACGCGCGGATGCAGCGCGACCACGTCCTGCCGAAAGCGGGCCAGCATCTGCGGCGAGGTTTGCCCGCCGATGCCGCGTCCCACGATGCCGTTCGCGAAGAGCGACGGATCGCCGCGAGTCCAGTTGTCGGTGATCGAGTCGCCCATCAGCACCGCGCGCGGGCGCTCGCCGGCTTGGATCGCGGCGTTCGCGGCCTTGTAGCGGCAAAGACTCGGCCAGTCGCGCGCGCGTTGCGTTTCCGCTTCGGCCTGCTGCGCAGGCGGCAGGCTCGCCTGCCAGGCCTCGAACGCCGTCCAGAACGCCTCGGGCGACGCGGCGGGCGTCAGGATGAGCTCGATGACCGGTGCGAGCCGTGCGCTCGGCGTCGGGATCGGGCGGCGGGCAGGGGGACGCGACGAGGCCGTTGGGCGAGCGACGCCGAAGCGGCGCCGAGCAGAAGCGCGGCGGACGAGGCGAGCACTAGACGATGACGAATGCGCTCTTCCTGCGCGCAACTCGTCGCGGCCGCGAACGGGTTTTGTCCGATGCGGTTCATCGCCTCGAGCTCGAGTCCTTGACGTGCCTCGCGAAGAACGCGAATACCTCCGGCTGGCTCCCGAGGATGATCGTGCCGTGATCGAGGCCGGCGAACTCCCGGTACTCGACGCTGGCGTGCAGCGCCTTGAGCTGTTCGCTGAACATTTTCGCGCTCGCCAGCAGCGAATCTTGGTCGCCGACGGTGATCAGAACCGGCACGTTCAGGATCTTCGAATCGCGCATTCGGCTCCGCGCCGAAGGGCGCCGGCGCGAGCAGCGCCACGGCGGCCCAGATCTCGGAGTATTTCTCGGCCAGGTGACGAGCGCCGCTGCCGCCCTGGGAATGACCCATCAAATAGATGCGCCGGTCGTCGACGTCGAATTCCTGCTCGCACCCTCGCGAGCACATTCATGACGTCCTTTTCGCTGTACTCGGTGACGAGCGCGGGGTCGGTTTCCGCCGTTCCGCCGACGATGGGCGGTGCGGGCCGACTGGCGCGGTGTAGGAGCCGGGGGCTCCCTCGTTCCCGGGGACGAGGGCGCGGTCGAGCCTGAACTCCGAAGCCGGCGCGGTTGTTGTAGCCGATCGGTCCCGACGAGGATGTAGCCACCTTGCTCCGCCAGGTCGACGGTCGTGCCGCGCACGAATGTCAGCGTCGTGCCGGTGTAACCGCGCAGCGCAATGATCAACGGAGCCTTCTTCCCCGGCCCGATTTTCGAGGAAACGAACAGCGAGTAGGGCAGTTCTTCGCCGGTCTCCGCGAAGCGGTAGCTGCGGATCTCGACGTGCGGCTCCGGAACGAGCTCGGAGCCGCCGCGGATGCCTTCCGGCAGCGGCGTGCCCGGGGGTTGCGCGACCGATGACCCGAGCCGCAGGCACAAGAGCGCCCCGCAACCGATGGTAGCCAGGGCTCCAATCGTCGATCTCAATTTGTAGCCTCTCCCCATGCGTCGCCGCGGCCGCGCTGCAATCGTTTGCAATCGCTTGCGGAGAGTAGAAACGAAGCACAAGTCGCGCGCAACCGGAAAATCTCGGGTCGCTCGACCCGCTCAGGGCAATGTCTTCGCGACGCGAAAGCTTAAATAGTTACGGCCCCGTGTCGTAGCTGGGTACGGTGCGGCGCGGTGCGCGGAGGGCTGCATATACGGGTTACTGCGATGATCGCGGCTGCCGCGGAGCAGAAGTCTCGTGCTCTCTTCACTAGTGCCTGCGCGAGTCACGTTGCGCGGACCGGTGAGTCCGGGTCCCTCTCCAAGCCCCGGCTTACTTCGGCACGCTGGCTTTGTACCTAGCCGCAACATCCTTGTCGCAGCTTGGCGTGTCCTGCGAAAAGTCGAGGTCGGGGCGGTGGTCCCACTGCTGCGTCAACGTGCCCGGTCCCGTCAGATACATCGGGTCTTCGACGGTGACCTCATAGCGCAGCCGCGTTTTGTCCGCGCGTGAGTGTCAGCCGCTCGACCAGGTGCTTGCCCGCGCTCGACGGCACGTTCGTGCCGAGGCCGGACGGGTCGGGCGTGAAGGCGATCGTATCGATCACGAGCGTCTCGCCCTCCCATCGGCCGATCGAGTGCCCCTGGTGCGAGGGTTGAACGTCGGCCGGATGCTTGGCGGTCATGTGGATGATGCGATCGACACGGTCGCCCGTGTTATCGAAGTTCATCACGATCTCGTCTTTGCCGACCTCGATCGTGCGCAGCTCGTCGAGCACCGCGATGAACGGTACGGGCTCGACATAGCAGAGCCCGTCCGCGATGAGCTTCGCCTGAGTGGCACGCCCTTCCGGCGTGATCGGCCAGCGCGCCATCGCCCCGAACCCCGCGCCGAGCGCCGCCCGATTGGGCGCCCAGTGGCCCGCGATACTCGTGGCCGGCGTCAGTGTGCGCGTCCTCTTGTTGGCCTCATAGAACGGGTGAATCTCGCCGTCCTCGGTCGTGACGTCGAGGATCCGGACTTGCTTGCCCCAGCCGCCGCGATTGGGGTTGACGCGCATGACGACGGGCGTGCCGGGCTGGAGGTCCTCCTTTACGCAGACCGTCGACCAGCGCCTGCGTGATCCCGAGGCCTTCGCCTTCGACCTGCGCTGGCTTGCCGTCGGGGCCTTCGGTCTCGACGACCAGGTACATGTGCGGATTCACCCAGTCGAATCGCGCAACCGTCCCCTTGATCACGAGCTCCTGGGACGTGTCGAACATGGCCTGGCTGTGGTGTGCGAAAGCGGGCGCGAAAGGAGTGATCGCGGCGAGGGCACAGATGGTGGTGGTCAGACGTCGCATGTCGGGAACCTCGGATCGGAGAATGCGGGAATGATATAGAGGTCGAAGGCAACGAACCACGCCCCAACTCAGGCACGTGGTCGAGCCAGCTTCTACCCGCCGGTGTCTCAATTCCAGGTGTTCGAAAAACTAGATGTGAACCTAATCTGTGGAAGGGGCGCACGTTTCGCTTCGTATTCCGCGGTTCGGCCGATGCCATTCGGTATCTGGAGTCCGCGTGATTCGCTCGGCGAGACGCAGCTGACCGTTGCAGCGGTGGCAGGTCACTAGCTTCGCGTGATTCGCGTGCAGTGACGTCGCTGAGCGTGCGCCTTCAGGGACGTTGGCTGCTTCGAAAATGCGGCCCAGCCTAGCTCGCTGGGGAGACTTTTATTGTCGGGGCCGCTGAGGGGGGACAACTGACCTTGCGAACGGGAGGCATCATAGGGGGCCACCTTCGCGACGCATACGACGCGGGTCACACCTTTCTCGAGCGTAGGCCACTTATGTCGAGATCCTCCTTCGTCTCGAACCGGTCGATGCAGCGCTCGATCCCGGCGTCTTTGGCGGATCGATCGTCGCGATCAAACTGCGGGCGTCGTCGATCTGTCGTGCTTGCCGAGCAGGCAAAGGAATAGGTAACGCCCGTTATTGACGATTTGTCAAATTATCAATACCCTCCGACTAATCCGGGCCTGTAGGTCCGCGACCGAGAGGTTAGCCGTCGGATGAGGGTTCCTGGTTGCCGACTGTTTCGGCGACGCTGTTAAACATCGGCGCTCATATTTTCGACTCGGGGTAAGCGTGAGAACGTTGTCCAAAATAGCTGCGTTCGCGTCATTCTTGGTATTGTCGTTCAGCGCTTCGGCGGCACCCGACCTCGACGCGAAGCTGCTGGTCGCAGCTCTGAATGCCCATTCCACGGATGTCCGCGCGCTGCTCGCGGCGGGCGCCGACGCCAACGCGAGGGCTGCGGACGGTTCGACCGCCGATGCTCTACGCCGCCCACTTCGGGGACGTCGGTAGCGTGCAAGCGCTGCTCGGCGCGAAAGGCGACCCCAATCTCACGAACCGGTACGGCATCGGACCGATGCACGAGGCTGCTCTTCGCGCCGACGCCGGGCTGCTCAAGACACTCCTCGACGCAGGCGCGGACGTCGATCTCGCGCTGCCGCAAGGCGAAACACCGCTCATGCTCGCGTCGCGGACGAGCGGCGTGGACGCCGTCCGGCTGCTCATCGAGCGCGGCGCAAAGGTCAACGTCGTCGAGCGCTGGCAAGGACAGACGCCGCTGATGTACGCGGCCGCGCACGATCGCGGCGAAGTGGCCGCCGCGTTGATCGCGGCGGGCGCGGACGTCAACGCGAGAACTCCGCCGAACGATCTGCCGGACCGAAAGCCCGCCGTGCGCTACTTCGTCGAAATCCCTTCGGCCGGTTTGACGCCGGTGATGTTCGCAGCGCGACACGGCGCTGTCTCCGCTTTGCGCGTGCTGATCAAGGCGGGAGCCGACATCAATGCGAAGACGCCGGAGGGTTTCTCGCCGGTCGTGATTGCGCTCGACAACCTCCATTTCGATGCGGCGAAGGTGCTCGTGGAAGCGGGCGCCAGTGCGAACGGCGGCGGCCTCTTCGCCGTGGTCGAGGCTCGTAACCGGGTGAACTACGTCGGCGAGTACCAAGTTCCGACGGGTGCCGAGAGCTCGCTCGAGCTGCTCAAGTTGATGTTGTCTCATGGCGCCGATCTCAACGACCGCCTGCCGGAGCCGCTGCTCGATCGCGATGCGCGCTTCCTGCCGCCGCCGCCGAAGATCACCGACTTGGCTCTGATTCGCGCCGCGCGGTCCTCCGATGTCGAAGCGATGCGCGTGCTGATCGAGGGCGGCGCCGATCCTTCGCTGCACGACGAGAAGCGCGGCGGCATCAATCCGTTGGTTGCGGTGATGACGGGACCCGAGCTTCCCGCGCTGATCGAGGCCGAACCTCGGCCGACCGAGCACGAGGCGATCGCGGCGATCGACTTTCTCCTCGACCATGGCGTCGACGCGAGCATCGCGAACGACATCGGCGCCACGGCTCTGCCATGTCGCGGCCTTGCGAAACTATCCGGGCGTGATCAAGCACATGGCCGAGAGAGGCGTCGATCTCAACGTCGCGGATCGCGAAGGCTATACGCCGCTCGACTACGCGCTCGGCCATTTGCCGTCGAAGATGCGCGGCAAGCCGCCGGCGGAGATCACCGCCGCGGCCGCCGAGCTTCGCAAGCTCGGCGCGCGCGAGAAGCAAGAGCAGCGGACGGCTGCGCGATGACACGAAGCTCGCTGCAACGTTGCGCCGTGCTTTCGATCGCGACGATCGCCGCAGCGTCGCTCGATCTCGTGCACACGCTCGAAGCAGGAAGTGGCCGCCGAGCACGGCGCGGTCGTGAGCCGGTACTGTGCGGAGTGTCACAGCGTGGCCGAGCAAGAGGGCGGGCTCGTGCTCGAGAGACCGAATCTCGCGGATCCCGCCGCGCAGCGCGCGAAGTGGGAAAAGGTGATTCACAAGCTCGACGCGGGGCTCATGCCGCCGCCGGGCGAGCCGCGGCCGAGCAACGAAGCCATTGCGAGCCTCGTGTCCTATCTCGAGACGAATCTCGACGCGACCGCGCCGAAGCCGGCCGGCGCGCCGGTGCGCCGGCTGAACCGCACGGCGTACGGCAACGCGGTCCGCGACTTGCTCGGATTCCCGATCGACGTCGAAACGCTGTTGCCCGCCGAGGTCTCGAGCGATGGGTTCGACAACGTCTCGGACACTCTGAAGACGTCGCCGCTGCTGCTCGAGCGCTATCTCACGGTCGGGTTGCGCGTCGCGGCGATGGCTGTCGGCGACACCAAGCTCGCGCCGCGAGGCACCGAGTACCGGCCGCGGCTCGATCTTTCGCAGAACGACTGGATCGAAGGGTTGCCGTACGGAACGCGCGGCGGGCTCGTCGTCGATCACTACTTCGAGACGGATGCGGAGTACGAGATCCGCCCCGATCTCTGGAGGGCGACGGGCAGCACGGTCCGCGGAGTGGAAGGATTCAAGACGCCCTTCGAGCTGCAGATACTGATCGACGGGGTCGTCGTTCATTCCGCCGAGTTCGGAGGCGCGGACGACGACGCGCTGTCGAATCGAGACATCGGCAGCGCGGTGACGCAGGTCGGCGAGCGGCTTCCGGTGCGGCTGCCGGTCAAGGCCGGGCTGCATCGCGTCGGCGTGACGTTCGTGATGAAGAGCTTCGCGCTCGAGCAGAAGATCCTCGATCCGCGCGAAGCGGACTTGCCGATCGGCAACGACGCCTACGGCTGGCCGATCGTCACGCGCGTGCTCGTCGCCGGACCGTATCAGTCGACGGGACCTGGAGACACGGCGACGCGCAGAGCCATATTCACGTGCCGGCCGGGCGCTTCGATGAGCGATACCGCGTGCGCCGATCAGATCCTCGGCCGGCTCGCGCT
The DNA here is from genome assembly GCA_963841645.1 of uncultured Gammaproteobacteria bacterium. Classification (GTDB taxonomy): domain Bacteria; phylum Pseudomonadota; class Gammaproteobacteria; order Steroidobacterales; family Rariloculaceae; genus FEN-1219. Next base: position 37,898 of record CAWJDS010000011.1, read on the forward strand.
GCGCGCCTATGGCCGGCCGTTGAACGATCACGATCGGGACACGCTACGCGACGCTCTACGCGAAGGGGCAGCGACAACGGCCGCGATTTCGAGGCCGGCATCGAGGTCGGGCTCGCGAGGATCCTGAGCGGCCCCGAGTTTCTCCTCTATCACGGCCTGACCGAGGAGGGCGCGGTCTCGGAAAAGCGACAGCCAAGACGACGCCGTCACGCTGGCCTCGCGCCTCGCGTTGTTCCTCTGGAACAGCATTCCGGACGAGCAGTTGCTCGATGACGCAATCGCCGGCCGGCTCTCCGAGCCGAAAGTGCTCGAAGCGCAAGTGCGCAGGATGTTGGCCGACCCGCGCGCCGAGACGCTCGTGACCGACTTCGCGGAGCAATGGTTGCAGCTGCGGATCGTCAATTCGAAGGCGCCCGACGAGCGCAAATTCCCGACCTTCGACGACAACCTGCGCCGCGACATGCTGCACGAGACCGAGCTGTTTCTGCGGTCCGTGCTGCTCGAGGACAAGAGCGTGCTCGACTTGATTCGCGCCGACTACACGTTCGTCAACGAACGGCTTGCGGAGCACTATCGGCATCGACGGCGTCTTCGGCGACGCGTTTCGTCGCGTGGAGCTGCACGACCCGAATCGTCGCGGGCTGCTCGGCCAGGGCAGCATCCTGTTCCAGAGCTCCGTCGCGAACCGCACGTCGCCGGTATTCCGCGGCAAGTGGATCATGACGGTGCTCTTCAACTCGCCGCCGCCGCCGCCGCCGCCGAACGTGCCGACGCTCGACCAAAGCACGGGCAGCAACACTCCGCATAGCGTGCGCGAGCGCCTCGAGCAGCATCGGAAGGATCCGGTTTGCGCCGGTTGTCACGCGATCATCGATCCGCCGGGGCTCGCTCTCGAGAATTTCGATCCGATCGGTCGCTGGCGCGAGACGGACTCGGGCCAGCCGATCGACGCCACGACGACGCTGCCGGGAGGCATTGCCGTTTCGGGTCCGAGCGGTTTGCGCGACGCGATCCTGAGCCGTCCCGAGCTCTTCGTCTCGACTCTGACGGAGAAGCTCATGGTGTACGCGCTCGGGCGCCGCCTCGAAGCCGAGGACATGCCGACCGTGCGCCGCATCGTGCGCGAGGCCGCGCACGACGATTACCGGTTCGACGACATCGTGCTCGGCATCGTGCGGAGCACTCAGTTTCAGCAGAAGGCGCGGTTCACGACGAGCGACAGCGCCGACGGTCGCCGACACTCGGGCGTCCGCTACCTCGACAGGAGAGTCGAAGTAATGTTCATCACGAAGAAGCACCTTTCGCGCCGCACCGTGTTGCGCGGCGCGCTCGGCGCGGCGATCGGCTTGCCGCTGCTCGACGCGATGGTGCCCGCCGCGAGCGCCGCGCCGCCGGCTCAGCTTCGGTTCGGCGCGGTCTACGTGCCGAACGGCGTTCGGCCGGAGATCTGGACGCCCGCGTCGGCCGGCAAGCTCGAGCTGCCGCCGCTGTTCGAGCGGTTCGTGCCGCTGCGCGAGCACATCAACCTCGTGACGGGGCTCCGCGCGCCCGATCCGTTCGGACACCACGTCATCGGGTCCCTCTGGTTGAGCGGTGGGTCCGCGAAGCAGACGCAGAGCGCGGACGTGCGAGCGGGGCAGACGATCGATCAATACATCGCCGACGCGATCGGACGCGACACGCCGTTGCGCTCGCTCGAGCTCGGCATCGAGGACATCAACAGCGCGTCGAACTCGTGCCAGTTCGGTTGGAGCTGCCTCTATCTCAACACGTTGTCTTGGCAGACGGCGACCATGCCTCTGCCGAACGAGATGAACCCGCAGAGCGCGTTCGAGCGAATGTTCGGCGACATCGGATCGGCCGAGGAGCGCGCTGCCCGCTTCAAGAGCCAAGGCCAGCATTCTCGATTCGGTGATCGCAGCTGCGAGCCGCTTGAACAGCGAGCTCGCGCCGCAGGATCGCTCGACCGTCGAAGAGTATTTGGAAAACATTCGCGAGGTCGAAAGCCGAATCCAGTCCGTCGGGCCATCGGGCGGATGCGGCGGGCGACACGCCCGATGCGCCTGCCGGCATACCGGGCTCCTACGACGAGCACGTGCGCGTGATGTACGACCTGATCGCGCTCGCGTGGAGAGCCGACATCACTCGCGTGGCCACGTTCATGAAAGGTGTCGAAGCGAGCAGCATCGGCTACCCGCAGATCGGCGTGCCCGAGTCGCATCACATCGTCTCGCATCACGGGAACGTGCCCGACACGATCGTCAAGTACGGCAAGATCAATGCGTATCATCTTTCGCTGTTCGGCGACTTCGTGGAAAAGTTGCGAGCCACTCCGGACGGCGACGGATCTCTGCTCGATCATTCGTTGGTCATGTACGGGTCGGGCATGGGCAACGGCGACAAGCACGATCAGGCCAGGATCCCGATCATGCTCGCGGGCTCGGCGGCGGGCCGCCTGAAGGGCGGTCGACACATCGCCACTCCGGATCCGACGCCGCTCGGCGAACCTCATTGCCGGGTTGGGACAAGTCGCGGGGCTCGATCTCGGCAAGCTCGAGAACAGCACCGGAATCGGTGGAGCTCTAGCGCGATGGCCGTGCCGGCGAAAATAGCGGCTCGCCCGCAGCGACGCGCGGAAGTGCGACCGGCGCCGAAGCTCGGCGGCAAGCGCGAGCGCACGCGCAAGAAAATTCTCGAAGCCGCGTTCGGACTGATCGGGAACGAGAAAGGCCTCACCGTGCGGATCGAAGAGATCTGCGCCGCGGCCGCATATCTCCCGCGGAACCTTCTACAACTACTTCACGAGCCTCGAGCAGCTGTTCGAGGTGCTCGCGATCGAGCTCAGTCACGACTTGAACCGGGCTCTCGTGTCGACATGGGACGAAACTCTAAGCCATGCCGAGGGTGCCAACGCCGCGATTCAGCATTACCTCAACTACGCGCGGCGCGACCCCGCGTGGGCGTGGGCGATGGTGCATTTGAGCGCGTTTGGACCGACCTTCGGGGCGGAAGCATGGGACGCGTGCTACCGCTCGATCGAGAAAGGCATCGAGGCGGGGGAGTTCGACGTGCCGAATGCGACGGTTGGCCGCGATCTGATGACGGGCACGGTCCTGGCCACCGTGCGAACCACGCTGCATTCCGCTGGCGGCCGGTCGCAGTCACGCATCGTCGCGTATCACTTGCTGCGTGCGTTCGGAGTGCCCGACGCCCGCGCGAAGGAAATCGCCGATCGTCCGCTTCCGGACCTCGTCGTGCCGAAATAGAGCTCAGCGCTTACGCGCCGTCGCGTACACCTCGATCCAGGAAACGTTCGTGCACCCTGCGGTGCCGTGTCCACCGCCCGGCATGAGGTCGACGTAGCCGATCTCGTCGACGCGGCTGAGGTCGGGGTTGTTCACTTCGAGCTTTACGACGACCTTCTGCGGATCGAGCTGGAACCAGCGCTGATCGTCGAACGTCACCTCTGACACCACGAAGTCGCCGGTGTAGCCGTTCGCTTCCACCATCCGCCGCTGCGGGCTCTGGAACGTCTGGCTGCCGACGAGCAGCGTGCCATCCGCGAGCTTCACGACCGGATGCAGCACGTGCAGATTCTCCGTGCGGGTCCGCCAGCGCATCCGCGTGAGCCCCGTCAGGTCGAGATAGCCGCCCTTGTACTTGAGCGTCAGAGCGACGGGCGAGGTCGTGAAGCCGTTCCAAAGATCCGGGATCCCGTTGTGGGAGGTCACTTGGATGTTGGCCGCGTCCGTGCCGTAGAGCTGGAGCGAGAGATCTGGATTGGTCAACGCGTCCTTCGTGATGCGGCGATTCTCGTCGTTGAGCTCGCCCGTGTGCGGCGGCTGTTGCCAAGTTTCGCGGAACAGCAGCGGAGGCGTGACGGCGTCATGCTCCAAGAAGAACGCACCGTGGTCGTTCTGCTGCGCGAGAGCGCCGCCGGCGCCGCATGCGAGCAACCCCATCGCACTCGCGATGGTCCACCTAGCGAAGCGCTTGTGAATCGCTACGAAAGCCGTGGTCATAGAGCCCCCTAATAGCCGTCATCGACGGCGGTGAACACGCGCTCGTCGAGCGGGCTGCCCGTCAGCGGCTGAATCTCGTCGCGATACTGACGCGTGTGCGCGGCGGCGGCGTGAGCGTCGAGCGCCTTCTGATCGCGCCACTGCTCGATCACGGTGGAATGATTCGGGCGCACGCTGTACTGCACGACGTCGAAGCGCAGGTTGCCGTCCTCCTTCCTGCTCGCGTCGGCCAGACCGCTTGAGGATTTCGGGCGCCTGCGGGTTTGGCACGACGTCCACGTGCGTGATCACGTAGAGCGTGCCGCGGCTCGGCGCCGCGGTCGCTGGCGCCGTCGTGAGAGTCTTGTACGTGCGCTCGTCGTAGCCGCTCACGCGAATCGGCGCCAGCGCATCCGTCAACCGGCTGCGCGCACTAGAGTCGCGCGCGTCGAACGCCGCCTGATCTCGCCAGGTCTCGACGATCACGAAATGTCCGGGCCGCGCGGACTGCTCGAAGAGCTCGACGCGTGCGGCGCTCGCCGCCTTGCCGAGCGCATCGCGGTATTGGCGCAAAGCGGTGCGGCCCACCTCAGCCGACGCCGCCTTGACCTCGACATACGCGACCGCCGTCAACGTGCCCTCGACGGGTGCCACGGCAGGCGTCTGCGCGTGAACGGACCCATCGCCTGAAACGCCGATCAGCGTCGTCGTCGACAGCAAAATCGGGAGCGCGATGCGCATCTCGTGTGACTGACCCGTCGCCCGCGACGTTCGCTCGATCGGGATCGTGGCTCCGGCCGAGCGGACGACTCTAGTAGACGGGAGCTCCTCCAATCGGAGTCGGATTTACGAAGCCACCGGGTCGGGACCGGGGCCAAGTTCTTCGTGGCATCCGATTGCAACCCCTGAGTGAACGACCGGCTGCGGTCTTCGATTTGACCCCATTCCTTCTTGGTTCGGCAGACGCGCTTCGGGAAATGCGAGCCGGTGACCATCGTGTCTTGGCAGACGACGTCGAGATCCGCGCTGACCAACTGCTGAGCGCTCGCCGTGCCGGTCTCGGTGGTTTCGGTCACGGGCTTCGACGCGCAGGCTGCGATCAACATGCTCGCTCCGAGCGCGAGCAGCCGCCGTCGGTTAGCGGGCGCCGACGTGGAGTTCCCGGCGCCGACAGGCGAAAACACCTTCATTGCTCCCCTCCCTCGAGTCCGAGTCACGGATGATATGCCGTCGATCGACGCCAGCCTAGTTCGGTCCATGCCTCGATCGGTGGAGGCGCTATCGGTGCGGCCCTGAAGGCGCGTAGCGGCGAGGCGCGCCGGGTTGCGCCTAGTTTGCCCGTCGGGGAGGGCCGTAAGCGTTCCGGGTCCGTGAACCGCGTCATGCTCGCGCGATCTGGAGTGAGAAATGCTCAACACCGTGAGCCGTAACACTACGTCTATGCTCCTCGGCTGTCGTGCGATCGTCTTATGTCCGGGACCGGCGCGCATGCGCCGAGACTCGGGCGGATCGAACGACTTTGGGGCGGGGCGCAATCGGACGATCTCTAGTGGGCGCAAGCAAAAAGGCCGTGGCCGGAAAAGCGGCGCGGGCATCGGTCAAGCCGCCGGCGTTGCAGCAGGCGGAGGACCAGCTGCAATGCGTGATCGATCTCGCCGCGGACTTCTACTGGGAGCAGGACGCCGAGTTACGCTTCAACTTCTACAGACCACGCGCCGAGCCTGACGAAGACCTCCGCGACATCATTGGAAAGACGAGCGAAGAGCTCTGCGCGATCTGTCCGAACAACACGGCGGCCGCGGAGAAGCAGCGCGTGGCGGTCGAAGCGCGCGAAGTCTTCCGCAACATCACGTATCGGATCGACAGCGCGTCGAACGGCGCGCGCTATTTCGGCTTCAGCGGCCAGCCGGTCTTCGATCAACGCCGGCGCTTCAAGGGCTACCGCGGTATCGCGGTAGACGTCACGGTGCAGATGCGTGCCGAGCGGCTCACGCAGCTCGAGCACTCCGTCTCGCGAATTCTCGCCGACGCCGAGGACGTCAAGGTCGGCATTGGGTCGGTGATCGAGGCGATGTGCGCGTCCGAGCAATGGACGGCCGGCAATTTCTGGATGGTGGATGAGGCCGGCGCGCTGCGTCACCTCGTCGCGTGGACGCCGGCGGACAAAGGGCCGCAGTCCGTTCTCGCGGAAGACGCCGCGCTGCCCAGTTGGCTCAACGCGGGGCCCGTGTGGATCGGCGACGTCGGCCGGCCCGGTGAGCCCACGGCTAAAGGCGCGCCCGAGAGCTGGAATACCGGCGTCGTGATCCCGATCAAGTCCGGTAGCGAGATCATCGGCGTGCTCGATTTCTACGCGCCGAAGATCGCCGCGCCCGAGCCGCAGTTCTTGAGAGTTCTGCGCCTTGCGGCCGCCGAGATCGGGCACTTCTATCAACGCGCGCTCGCGATGGAACGGCTGCGCGAGAGCGAGGAGCGATTCTCCTCGACGATGAAGCTCGCCGCGATCGGCATCGCGCACGTCGACGACGACGGCCGCTTCCTCTACGCGAACCCGCAGCTCTGCGAGATGCTCGGTTACAGCGAGCGCGAGCTGCTCGGGCTCACCGCCAAGCAGATCTCGCATCCCGGCGATGTTGCGGCATCCGACGATCTGCATGCCCGGTTGCGCTCGGGCGCGATTTCTTCGTTCAAGCTCGAGAAGCGTTACCTGCGCAAGGACGGCGACCCCGGTTTGGTGCGGCCTCACGATCGCGATGAAGCGCAATCGCGCCGGCGCGCCGCTCTACGACATCTCGGTGGTCGAGGATATCTCCGCGCGCAAACGCGCCGAGGAGCGAATCCAGTACCTCGCGACGCACGATGGCCTCACGGGCCTGCCGAATCGCGCGATGTTCGGCCAGTTGCTGAACCTCGCGATCGAGACGAGCCGTCGCTACGAGCGCAAGTTCGCGGTGCTGTTCATCGACCTCGATCGCTTCAAGGTGATCAACGACACGCTCGGTCACGAGGCCGGCGACGTGCTGCTGCGCGAGATGGCGGCGCGGCTGACGCGAGTGCCTGCGCGCGAGCGACGTCGTTGCGCGGCTCGGCGGCGACGAGTTCGTCGTGCTGGTGCAGGAAGTCTCCGACGTCGGCCAGGTCGAGCATGGTCGCGCGCAACATACTCTCCGCCGTCATGAAACCGGTCGTGATCCTCGGCCAGGAGTGCCGCGTCACGGCGAGCATCGGCGTCTGCATGCATCCCGAGGAAGGGCAGGACGAGCAGTCGGTGATGAAGAACGCCGACATGGCGATGTACCTCGCGAAGGAAGAGGGCAAGAACAACTATCAGTTCTACAGCAACCGGATGAAGGCGCATTCGATCGAGCGGCTCGCGCTCGAGACGAACCTGCGCCGCGCGCTCGAGCTCGAGGAGCTCGCGCTCGCACTATCAGGCGAAGGTGAACTTCAAGACCGGCGCGATCACCGGCGTCGAAGCGCTGCTGCGCTGGAACAGCCCGCAGCTCGGCACGCGTCTCGCCCGCACAGTTCATCCCGCTCGCCGAGGAGACCGGGCTGATCGTGCCGATCGGCAGGTGGGTCTTGCGCACGGCGTGCGCGCAAAACGTCGCGTGGCTGAAAGCGGGGCTGCCGCCCGTGAAGATGTCCGTGAACCTGTCGATGCGGCAGCTGAACGACGAAGGGCTCGCGCGCGAGATCGAGACCGTGCTGCGCGAGACCGGAATGGCATCCGTCGCTGCTCGAGCTCGAGATCACGGAAAGCATGATCATGCACAACGCCGAGCGCGCCGTGAAGATTCTGAGCACGATCAAAGCGCTCGGCGTTCGGCTCGCAATCGACGACTTCGGGACGGGCTATTCGTCGCTCGCGCATCTGAAGCGCTTCCCGATCGACACGCTGAAGGTCGACCGTTCGTTCATCCGCGAGATCCCGAGCGACGCGGAAGATCGCGCGATCGCCGAGGCGATCATCGCGATGGGCAAGACGCTGAGCCTCACGGTCGTCGCCGAGGGCGTCGAGACGCCCGAGCAGCAGTCGTTCCTGCAGCGAGCGCGCGTGCGACGAGATGCAGGGCTACTACTTCAGCACGCCCGTCCCGCCGGACGAGTTCGCGAGCTTGCTCGGCTCGCACACTCCGACACCGCGGCGTTAGCCTTCGCAACCTCACCTTCGCGCTTGGCTCCGCGCCGCAGCATGCGCGCGCGTTCTGGTTGTGTTCGCGTGCCGTGGCGCGGCGCGCCGCACCGCGATCGCGACAGCGTCGAGACGTGCGCAGCGTTCGTAGCCAGAATGGAGACCCTTGTGTTGCGTGGTCTCCCTGGAGATCGTCACATTCCTGGACGATCTATGAAAATCTGTCACTCAAGGTGACAATCGCGGCGGACACCTAAGCCCGCGCAACCGGCTCGTGGGAAGCGAAGAGGGACGCATGCGAAGAAAACCAGTCCGCGAGCTCGTCGTCGCGTGGTCTATGGTCGCGCTCGGTTGCGCGTGCAGTTGTGCGCTCGAGCGCGCACGCGTGCCACGGCAGCGCGGACAAGGACGCGGCGGCAGACAGACCGTGGATGAACACCGCGCTCTCGCCCGACGAGCGCGCGAAGCTGCTCGAGCGTGCGATGACGCCCGAGGAGAAGATCGGGCTCCTGCACGGCAAGGTCGGCACGCCGTTTCGCGGCGAGCCGATGCCGGACGGCGCGATCGGCTCGGCCGGCTATTTCCCTGCGATTCCGCGACTCGGCGTCCCGGCGCTGCAAGAGAGCGACGCGGGGCTCGGCGTCGCGAATCCGGGCAACGTGCGGCCCGGCGACGACGCGACGGCGCTGCCCGCGACGCTCGGGCTCGCCGCCACCTGGAGCCCCGATCTCGCCTACCGCAGCGGCGTCGTGATCGGCAACGAGGCGCGCCGCAAGGGATTCAACGTGATGCTGGCCGGCGGGATGAACCTCGCGCGCGATCCGCGCAACGGCCGCAACTTCGAGTACTTCGGAGAGGACCCGCTGCTTGCAGGAACGCTCGCCGGCGAAGCCGTGCGCGGCATCCAGAGCCAGAACGTGATCTCGACGGTCAAGCACTTCGCGCTCAACGATCAGGAGACGGGGCGTCTCGTCGCTCGATGCGCGGATCGCCGAGGACGCGTTTCGCGAATCCGACCTGCTCGCGTTCCAAATCGCGATCGAGCGCGGCAAGCCGGGTGCCGTGATGTGCGCGTACAACCGCGTGAACGGCGCCTATGCGTGCGGCAACGATTGGCTGCTGAACCGGGTGCTCAAGGGCGATTGGAAATATCCGGGCTGGGTGATGTCGGATTGGGGCGCCGTGCATGACCTCGACTACGCGGTCAAGGGCCTCGACCAACAGTCCGGAGAGCAGATAGACACCCAAGTGTTCTTCGGCGAGCCACTGCGGCGCGCCGCCGCCGCGGGCGTCGTGCCGGCAACGCGGATCTCGGACATGGTCCGCCGCGTGCTGCGTTCGATGTTCGCCGCGGGCCTGTTCGACACGCCGAGCGACAAAGGTCCGATCGACTTCGACGCGCACGCGAGCGAGGTGCGCAAGGTCGCCGAGGAGGCGATCGTCGTGCTTCGCAACGAGCGTGCGACGTTGCCGATCGCGCGCGGCACGAAACGCATCGCGGTGATCGGCGGCTACGCCGAGTTCGGTGTGATCTCGGGCGGCGGCTCGTCGCTCGTGAATCCAGTCGGAGGACCGGCGTTGCGCGTGCCGCTCGGCGGCGAGGGACGGTTCGCGTTCTGGCGCGAGATCAACGTGACCCCGTCGTCGCCGCTGCGCGCGATGCGTGCGCTCGTGAGCGAGGGCAGCGAAGTCGTGTTCAACGACGGCCGCTATCCGAGCGAGGCCGCGCGACTCGCCGCGACTGCCGACGTCGCGATCGTGTTCGGGCTTCAGTGGATGACGGAGAACTTCGACGCGCCCGACCTCACCCTGCCGCAGCGGTCAAGACGACCTGATCCGCGCCGTCGCGGCCGCGAATCCGCACACGGTCGTCGTGCTCGAGACCGGCGGTCCCGTGCTGATGCCGTGGCTGGACAACACCGCCGCGGTGGTCGCCGCGTGGTTTCCGGGCCAGCGCGGCGGCGACGCGATCGCGAACGTGCTGTTCGGCGCGGCGGAGCCCGGCGGCCGGCTACCGATCACGTTCCCCGCGGCGGAGTCGCAGCTGCCGCGCCCCGAGATTCCGGGATACGGACCGCCCGAGCGTCTGCCCGTCACGGTCGAGTATCGCGAAGGCGCCGATGTCGGCTACCGCGATTTCGTGCGTCGGAGTCAGAAGCCCCTGTTCGCGTTCGGCTACGGGCAGAGCTACACGACCTTCTCGTACGGCGGCCTCGAGGTCGAGCGGTACGACCGACATGACGCGTCTCGTTCACCGCCACGAACACCGGCATGCGGGCGGGCTACGCGGTGCCGCAGGTCTACCTCACGGGCGGACCGGCCGGCCCGGACCGTCGGTTGCTCGGCTGGGGCAAGGCACTGCTCGCGCCGGGCGAGACGAAGCGCTTCACCGTGCAAGTCGACTCGCGGCTGCTCGCGAAGTACTCGACGCAGGCGCGCGGCTGGCAGGTCGCGGCCGGCAAATACGAGATCGCGCTCGGCGCGTCGGCCGAGGATCTCGTCGCACGCGCCGAGCACGAGCTGCGCGCGCGCAAGCTCGACCCGTAAGTGCCGCTGTCGCCGCGCAAGGATCTCGAACGACAACAGCGTCGCTGGGCCGATAGCGCTGGAATCGACTACGACGCGCGCGGCTTCGTCCGCGACCCGGACGCCAATTTGCGTGTGCCGCTGGCCGCCTCGACGCGCGCTGCATTCGTGTGCGGCACTGAGCTCACGCCTCGAAAGAACCAGCCGGCGCGATTCTCGGCGCTCCATTCTTCGGCCGCGCTCGTCGCGAACGTGTTCGATCACTGGAGCGCGCGCGACGCGGCGCCGCTCGGCGCGGCGCTCGGGCTCGGCGCCGAGCGAGTGCGGCTGGCGTTCGAGGAGCCGCTCGTCACTGGTGTGGAGGGCGATCCGCCCTTGAGCGACGTCGTGCTGCGCTGCGAGTCTGGGCGAGTCGTCGCGATCGAGAGCAAGTTCGGCGAGTGGCTCGTCCGCCGGTCGTCGAATCGCCTGGACTTGAAGCCGAAGTACTTCGCGGGCGGCAGGGCGATCTGGCGCGAGGCGGGGCTGCCGCGGTGTCAGCAGCTCGCGGACGACCTGCGCGTCGGGCCGCGAGCGGTTCAAGCACCTGCACGCCGCTCAGCTGCTGAAGCACGCGCTCGGGCTCGCGCGCGAGATCCGCGGCGACGAGGCCGTCGCCAGCGATGCGGGCGAGGCTTCGGCGCGCAGCGACGCACGAGCTTCGCTACCTTTACTACTCGTGGCCGGGCGGGCCCGCGGTCGCGCACCGAGCCGAGCTCGAGCGCTTCGCGGAGCTCGTCGGCGACGAGATTCGCTTCTCGGCCTCGACTTATCAGGACCTCTACCGCGCGCTTCGATGCCGACGCGCGCGTCGACCGCGCGTACCTCGAGTATCTGCGCGCGCGCTACTTCCGTGTCGTCTAGCGACCTCAAGCAGTCTCTACGTCACCGTGCCGGCGGGCGCTGCCGATCTCGCGGCCGCCGAGCTCGAGGCGTTCGGCGTGCCGCCGAGCGAAAGTCACGCGCGGCGGCGTCGCGTGCGAGGCGACGCTCGAGCACGCGTATCGCGCATGCCTCTGGTCGCGCGTCGCGAGCCGCGTGCTGCTGCAGATCGCGGAGTTCGACGCGCCGACGCCCGAAGCGCTTTACGACGGCGTGCGCGGTGTCGACTGGAGCACGCATCTCGGGGTCGACGGCACGCTCGCGGTCGATTGCACGAGCAGCCGTTCCGCGATCACTCACACGCAGTTCGCCGCGCTCAAGGTCAAGGACGCGATCGTCGATCAGTTCCGCGAGGCGACTGGTGCACGGCCGTCCGTCGACGTCGCTGCGCCCGACGTGCGCGTGAACCTGCATCTCGACCGCGACGTCGCGACGCTCGCGATCGATCTCTCGGGCGAAAGCCTGCACCGGCGCGGTTATCGCGGACCGCAGGGCGCCGCGCCGCTCAAGGAGAACCTCGCGGCCGCGATCTTGATCCGCTCCGGGTGGCCCGCGCTCGTCGCCACCGCCGCGGCAGACGGCGCGCCGCTCGGCTTCGTCGACCCGATGTGCGGGTCGGGCACGCTCTGCATCGAAGCCGCGTTGATCGCGGGCGACATCGCGCCGGGCCTCGAGCGCGAGCGGTTCGGATTCTTGCGCTGGCGCGGTCACGACGACGCACTCTGGCGGCGGCTCTTGGACGAGGCCGGGCAGCGGCGCGCGGCGGCGAATACCGAGCACGTCGCGATTCGGGGCTACGATCGCGACGCCGCGGCCGTCGACGCGGCACGCGCGAACGCCGAATCGGCCGGCGTCGGCGGGCGAATCGCGTTCGAGCGCCGCGAGGTCGGCGAGCTGCCGGACGCGCCCGCGCCGCGTGGCCTCGTCGCCGTGAACCCGCCGTACGGCGAGCGGCTCGGCGAGCAGCGCGAGCTCGCACCGCTGTACGCGCGGCTCGGCGAGGCGTTCAAGGCGCATTTCAACGGCTGGCTGGCGGCGGTGCTCACGGGGAATCCGCCGCTCGGCCTCGAGCTCGGGCTCAAGGCGAAGCGCACGCACACGCTCTACAACGGACCGATCGAATGCCGGTTGCTGCGCTTCGAGGTCGGCGTGCATCACTTCGCGACGAAGCGCGCGCCCGGTGAACTACCCGTATTCGACGAGGAGGCCGCGCGCGCGCGGCCCGGCGCCGAGATGTTCGCGAATCGCCTGCGCAAGAACGTGAAGACGCTCGGCGCGTGGGTGAAGCGCGGAAGAGGTCGCGTGCTATCGCGTCTACGACGCAGACATGCCCGAGTACGCGTTCTCGATCGATCTCTACCAGGCGCGCGTCGAGCGCCGGCGCCGACGACGCGCATCGCTGGGTCTACGTTCAGGAATACGCACCGCCCGCGACGGTCGATCCCGCGAAGGCGCGCGCGCGTCGCGAGGAGGCGTACTCGGTGATTCCCGAGGTGCTCGGCGTTCCGCGCGAGCGCGTGCACGTGCGCGTGCGACGCAAGCAGAAGGGCGGATCGCAGTACGAGAAGCTCGCCGAGCGCGGCGAGTTCCACACGGTGGCGAGGGCGGACTGCAGTTCCTCGTGAACTTCACGGACTATCTCGACACGGGCCTGTTCCTCGACCATCGACCGACGCGCGCGCGCATTCGCGAGCTCGCGAAAGGCAAACGGTTCCTGAATCTGTTCGCGTACACGTGCACGGCGACGGTGTTCGCGGCCGCGGGCGGCGCCGTCGCGACGACGAGCGTCGACTTGTCGCGCACGTATCTCGATTGGGCGAAGCGCAATCTCGAGCTCAACGGCTTTCGCGACTCGAGCCGCCACAAGCTGCTGCAAGAGGACGTCGTCGAGTGGCTCGCGCTTCCCGTGCGCGAGCGCTACGACCTGATCTTCCTCGATCCACCGACGCTGTCGCGCTCGAAACGGATGGCCGGCGAGCTCGACGTGCAGCGCGATCACGTGCAGATGATCCATGGCGCGCTCGCGCGCGTCGCGCCGGGCGGCCTGCTGATCTTCTCGACGAACTACCGCAAGTTCCGTATCGATTCGGCCGCGCTCGCTCGTTCGACGTCCGTGACGTCACGACGGCGACGATCCCGAAGGACTTCGCGCGCGACGCAAAGATCCACCAATGCTACGAGATCCGCACGCATGGCGCGGACGCTCGTTTGACGACGCGCCGCTCGGGAACGTTGTCGCTGGCCGGCAAGAAGACGGCCGGCGAATGAGCGATCGGCTTGGCGCCCGACGCCGTAGAACGCCAGGGTGGATATTGACGCCTAATTCCGGTCGTGCATGATTTGGAACAAGCACTTATGTGCGACGGAATCACGTTATACAGCACATCGCCGCATTTGCTTTGCGGCGAATCGCCGTCTAATTATTGTTAGAAGTACGCTATGCGCAGTATCGAACCGCGCGCATCAGACCTACGGCGGCTGCGCCGTCTTCGCGGCGTCGCTAACTGGACCTTGCTAATTTACGTGCCTGCGCTGGTGCTGATCAGTTTTCTTAGTCGATACGTGCACGTTCCAGAACAGTACGTCGGCCTGGGCGGGGTCACACTGATCTTGGTTTCGATTGTTCCGGTCGCAACTTGGGGTGTCGTTCGCCTTCGATTCTGGTTGGGCTACGTCAAGTGTCCTGAGTGTGGCGCGCCGTTCGAGGACATGCGAAAGCCAGGGGGATTCATTCCAGCAGAGTGTTGGTTGTGCCATTACAACGTTGTGGTCGGCGGCGCGACTTCTAACAACGCGTTGGAGCGGACGCGGCATGGATAAAGTGCCAAGTCACATACGTGAGCAGCGCGCCGCTCAACGCGGGCGTTAGCTGGTACGAAGATTCGGCGAATCGCGAAGCGCGAAGCGCCGTGCAAGGCACTGAGGTTCGAGGAATGTGATGCGGGCAGCCGTACTGTTGAGTGGACTCTTTCTGATTGGCGGCGTCGCGGCGTTCTTTGGGATCCCCGCCGTTCAAGTCGCCGGCCAGCCGGTCACCGGCATCGCGGGCTTGGTCACTTCGCTTGCTTTTGCAGCCGTGCCTCCAGTCGCCGTCTTGGGATGGCGCAGGATGTCGAGAAAGTAGAGGGGCTGTGGTGCAACTACGGATACGTGCCGCCTAACAAGCAGTCGAGTGCCAAATCACAGGCGGCTTCGCACCGCTGCTGAACAGCGGCGTTAGCCGCTATCAGGAGACCAGCGCGCGATGCTGACATCGTCCTGCCATTGCGGTGTCGTCAAGATCGAGATCGACCGACGACCCAGGTCGCTAACCCAATGCACCTGTTCGATTTGCCATCGCTATGGCGCGTTGTGGGCTTATTGCACGAGGAAGACTGCTCGGGTGCTCTCTTCGCGGCGTCCGACTACAGCCTACTCGTGGGGTGACATGACGATCGAGTTCCATCACTGCGACGCGTGCGGTTGCCTGACGCACTACGAGAGTGTCGAGAAATCGCCGGACAGCCGGATAGCGATCAATGCGCGAATGCTGCCTCGGGCCGAGATCTCGGGGATACGAATTCGAACGTTTGACGGCGCGGATACGCGGAAATATCTCGACTAAGACGTGCCTCACTTGTCCGGCAAGAACCGCCAGCAGAAGAACAGCGCGGCCTCGAACAACGCGTACATCGGCAGCGCGAGGAGCGTCTGCGAGAACACGTCGGGTGGGGTGAGGATCATCCCGATCACGAACGCGCCGAGAAACACGTACGGCCGCGACTTCGCGAGCGAGCGCCGCGACACGAGCCCGACCCAGACGATGATGATGATCGCGATCGGCACCTGAAACGCGAGCCCGAACGCGAACAACATGCCGATCGTGAAGTCGAGGTACGACTTGATGTCGGTCATCACGACCACGCCGGTCGGCGCGACCTTCGTGAAGAAATTGAACGCCATCGGCAGCACAAGGAAGAACGCGAACGCGACGCCGACGTAGAAGAGCAGGGCGCTCGCAACGATGAACGGCAACGCGATCCGCCTCGTACGCGCGGGCAGCCACGCGTCGATGAGCCGCCAAATCTGGTAGAGCATCAGCGGCATCGCGATCATCACGGACGCCCAGAGCGTGGCTTTCATCGGCGTCAGGAACGGCGACGCGACGTCCTTCGCGATCATCTGCGACTCGGGCGGTAGGCGCTTCATCAACGGATCGGCGATCCAGTGGAACACCTTGTCCGAGAACGGCGTAAGCGCCACGAACACGACGAACAGCCCGAGCAAGATCTTCATCGCGCGCGACCGCGCCTCGAGCACGCCCGCGAGCACGCTGCGCGTGACGCGATGCACGTTCGGGTCGATCTCGAAGTCGCTCAAGACGCGGCGGCAGGCAAGGTGGGCATCACAGCGTATTCTAGTCGAAGAGCGCGAACGGTAGACTCGACGCGCCGCGCAGTTCGCGGCGGAGTGCCAGCGCATGACGACGATCGTCGGGCTCTCGGGCAGTCTACGAAGCGGCTCGTACAACGCGGCGCTGCTGCGCGCGGCCGCCGATTCGATGCCCGCCGGCGCGCGGCTCGAGATCGCGTCGATCAAGGGAATCCCGCTCTATGACGGCGACGTCGAGACCTCGAGCGGGCTGCCTGCGGCCGTCACCAAGCTCAAGGAGCAGATCGTCTGCCGCGAACGGCCTGTTGCTCGTGACGCCCGAGTACAACAACTCGCTGCCCGGCGTGTTCAAGAACGCGATCGACTGGCTGTCGCGCCCGGCGGCAGACATCCCGCGCGTGTTCGGCAACCGGCCCGTCGCGGTGATCGGCGCGTCGCAGGGCGGCTTCGGCACGATCTTGTCGCAGAGCGCGTGGCTGCCGGTGCTCAGGACGCTCGGCACGCGCCCTTGGTTCGGCGGCCGGCTACTGGTATCGCGCGCGGCGAACGTGTTCGACGCGGACGGAAAGCTGCTCGACGATGGCATTCGCGATCAGCTGCGCAAGTTCCTCGACGGCTTCGTGAAGTTCGTCGCGACGTAGTACGATGCGCGGGCCGCGCGATTCGCGCGACCGTCAATGTTCGCCGGGGAGGCGCTCTCGCATGAAACGACTTTCTTTCCCAACTCTCGGGGCTCTCGTGCTCGGCTGCATGCTCGCGCAACACGCGTATGCACAGTTCGGCAACGAGGCCGCGAAGCTATCGGTCGTCAAGCTTCAAGACGATCTCGTCGTGATTCACAACGAATTCGTGCCCGGCAACACGACGGCGTTGATCACGAACCAAGGGGTGATCCTCGTCGACGACAAGTTCGAGATCGACCACGACAACATCATGGCGATGCTCAAGACCGTGACGAATCAGCCGGTCAAGTACGTGATCGATACGCATCACCACGCCGATCACAGCGGCGGCAACGCGAAGCTCCAGGCCGATGGCACGCTCGCCGTGGCCTCCGCCCAGGCGCGCGCACGGATGATCGAGGGGAAGCAGCCCGGTCTACCGGACATCACCGTGCAGCCGCGCGGGAGCCTCTATCTCGGCGGCAAGACGGTCGAGATCTACTGGCTCGGGCGCGGGCACACCGACGGCGACGTCGTCGTGCTGTTCCCGCAGCACCGGGTGCTCGCGGCCGGCGACTTGTACACCCACGGCGAGGGCTTGCCCGAGCTCGTCGACTACAACGGCGGCGGTAGCGCGAAAGAGTGGCCCGCGACCATCGACAAGGTGCTCAAGCTCGATTTCGACACCGTCGTTCCGGGTCACGGCGACGTCTCGAAGAAGGCCGATCTCGTCAAGTATCGCGAGAGTACGACGCGTCTCTGGGAGGTCGCGACGCAGATGGTCAAGGCCGGCAAGTCGAAGGCCGACTTCGAGAAGGCAATGCGCATGGAGTTCGGCTGGCAGGACCTGCACGTGATGATGGCGCTCGACGGGCTGATGAAGGAGGCTCGTTGACGCCACGGTGACGGGCTAGCGGTCCGCGCGGCAACGGAGTTTCGATGACCGAACGCTCGATCCACACGACGCGCCGCGAGTTCCTCGCGCGCGCGTCCGCGACGGGCGCCGCGCTCGGGCTCGCGGGCGGCTTGCCGCTCGGAGCGCTCGCGCAGGCCGCGATCCCGACGCGCAAGATTCCGAGCACGGGCGAGTTGCTGCCCGTGATCGGCTTGGGCTCGAGCAAGCCCGTCGACGAGATCGCGAAGAACGGCGAGGAGCCGATCACGGCCGTGCTCAGGGCGCTGGTCGCGCACGGCGGCAAGCTCGTCGATACCTGGCCGCGCAATCCGAGCAACGATGCCGCATTCGGCCGCGTTGCGAGCCTGCCGGACCTGCGCGACAAGCTGTTCGTCACGACCAAGATCGACAAGGTCGGCAAGGAGGCCGGCGTCGCGCAGTTCCGCGACACGCAGAGGAACTATCAGCGCAAGAAGCTCGACCTCGTGCAGATCTTCAGCCTCACCGACGTCGACGTGCATTGGCCGACGCTCAAAGACCTCAAGGCCGCCGGCGAAGCGCGCTACATCGGCGTCACGGTCGCCGAGTCGCGCCTCTACGGAGCAGCTCGAAGGCCTTCTTGAAGCGCGAGAAGCCCGACTTCGTGCAAGTGAACTATTCGATCACGGAGCGCGAGTCGGAGAAGCGGATCCTGCCGTTCGCCGCCGACCACGGACTCGCGGTGTTGATCAACCGGCCGTTCATGAACGGCACGTACTTCGACAAGCTCAAGGAACAGCCGTTGCCCGACTGGGCGGCCGAGTTCGATTGCAAGACCTGGGCGGAATTCTCACTGAAATACATCCTCGCGAATCGCACGGTCACGTGCGTGCTGACGGAGACCAGCAATCCGCAGCACATGGCCGACAACGCAGAGACATCGCGCGGCCGCGTGCCGAACGCCGCGCAGCGGCAACGGATGGCGGCGTTCATCGACCAGATCTAGACGGAGCCGCGCGTGCGGTCGCCCGGTTTGAGATAGCGCTTGAAGTAGCCGTCGCCGGGCTCGAAGCCGAGCTCTTCGTAGAACGACGCCGCAGCCTCGGTCGCCAAGCCGACGAGGCGGCAGCGCCCGCCCGCGGCCCAGTTCTCGAACTCCGTCATCAGCGCGCGGCCGATTCCGCGCCGCCGCTCGCCCTCGGCGACCAATATCTCGTCGACCCAAGCGATCTTGCCGCCGGCATAGAACGTCTCGTGCGCGTCGCCAGCGATGTAGCCGACGAGTCGGCCGTCGATCTCCGCGACCGCGACGAGCGCATCGTTGTCCTTGAGCTTCAGACGCAGGGACTGCGCGAACGCCTCGTTGCTCGGCAGCGTGGGGCTCGGAAACTGGCGCACGAGCGCGAACAGCGCGAGCTCGTCGGCGAGCTTCGCGCGCCGAATCTGGAGGAGGCCGGTCATGCGCGGGCGCCGAGTGCTTGCGATGACCTCGGTGGGCACCGAGTAGAAATCGAACACGTAGCGCGAGTCGCGCAGCCCCTGGGCCTCGCGTTGGACGAGGTAGTGCAGCACACGCTCTGCGGCGTGCGCGACGAGCTTTGCGCGCTTCGCGTCGTCGAGCGCGGTGCCGCCGCGTGCGTCGTGCTCGCGCAGCGCGTATAGCGCGTTCTCGAGCAAGCGCCCCGTGAGCGCGAGCGCCTGCGCCTTCTCTTGGGCGATTTCCTTCGCGGTCGAGTCGACGCCTCGGCTGTCCATGCGTGGATTGTTCGAGCGAACCGCGCATCGTGTCAACGCTGCTCGGCCGCCGCTCCGCGCGCGCCGCCGATCGACGCGGGCCGTCGCCGGCGCGAGCCACGGTCAGCGCGAGAGGCCGATCTCCGCGGCAAGCCGGTCGGCTTTGTAGACCTTGCGTGAGCGCCTCGCGAATCGCGGCCGTGTCGACCGCGACGGCCCGGTTCTTCGCGGTATCGAACCAGTACGACCCGGAGATCGAGTGGATGTTGCCGTCGAAGATCAGGCCGACGATGCGGCCGTTCGCGTCGATGAGCGGGCTGCCCGAGTTGCCGCCGACGATGTCGTTGTTCGTCGAAAGATTGAACGGCGTCGCGGGGTCGAGCGCGGAGCGGACTTTCTGCCACGACTCCGGCACCGCGAACGGCGGCTGGCCCGTCGCGCGCTCGAACAGTCGGCCGAGCCGCGTGAACGGATCGACGGCCGTGCCGTTCTCGTCCCAACCCTGGACCGTGCCCGGGTTCAGACGCAGCGTGAACGTCGCATCCGGATACACGTTCGTGCCGAACACCGCGAAGCGCGCCTTCGCGATCGCTTCGCCGGCGACCTCGGTGATCGCGTCGACCTCGTCCTCTTGGCGCTTGCGCAGCGCCCGCGCCTCGGGGTCGACGTCGCGCGCGAGCACGATCATCGGATCGCGCGACGCGTCGACGGCGGAAGCACCGCCGCGCCAGAGGCGCAGCCGCTCGGCCGGATCGCCGAGCTTCGAGCCCGTCACGAGCGAGGCCGCGAGCGAGTCGGGCGACTCGGTCGCAAGCAGCTTCCGGACGATGGGATCGTCGGGGCCGAGCCACTCGCGCATCCGCTCGAGCGAGAACGACAGCGTGAGCTCTTCGAGCTCCGGATAGATCGGCACCGCGGCGCCGATCTGCTGCTCGAGCTCCGGCAACGCGGAGTCGCGGTATTCGCGCAGCCGCTCCGCGTTCGGTTTCGGCCGCTCGGTCGCCGCACGCACGAGCTCGCGTGCGTAGCGGAACAGCCGGCTGTTGAAGCCCGCGGCGTCCTCGAGGTACGTGTGCCGCAGGAAGATCGCCGCTTGCGCGCGCTCCGCGGCTTCGATTCGGGTCCACGGATCGCCGATCTCGGCGCGCAGCTTCGGGTCGTTCGCGACGCGGCGCCGCAGCGCGGCCTCGTCGTCGCGCTTGCGGCGCATGAAGTCGTCGTCGAGCAACGTGTCGAGCAGCTTGCGGCGGACCTTGATGCTGTTCTCGAGGCCGAACAGCCGTCTCGGGCACGATCCGCGCGGCCGAGGGGCTCGTCTTTGCGAACTGAATGTAACGGCCGCGCAGCTCGGAATAGCGCAGCAGCCACTGAGGGAGATCTAAATCGCGCAGCGTCGTGAGCTGCGCGACCGTGAGCTCGCGGTCTGTCGAGCCCGGGTGCCCCGCGACGAACACGGGCTGGCCCGCCTTCGGTCCGGCGAAGTCGATCGCGAAATGGTTCGGTGTGTCGGCCGGGCGATCGCCGGCGTACGCGCGCAGTAGCGCCATGTCGAGGTCCCAACGCGGGAACTGGAAATTGTCGGGGTCGCCGCCGAACGCCGCGATGGCGTCCTCGGGCGTGAACGCGAGCCGCACGTCCGTGTAGCGCCTGTACTTGTAGAGCCAGTACTGACCGCCGCCGTAGAGCGTCACGGCCTCGCATTGCAGCGGCTCGGCCTTCTCGCAGGTTTGCTCGAGGTTCGTGAGCGTTTGCCGACGCCGCTCTTTCGCGGCGCGATCGTCGAGCCCATGCACGGCCTCGGCGACGCGCGCCGTCACGTCCTCGGTCGCCGACGAGCACGTCGGCGATCTGCGTCGCACAACGGATTTCGTCCTCTCGCCGGTCCGCGAGCACGCCGCTTTCGATGAGGCTCTTCTCGCGAGTCGAGTGCTGGGCGAGGCAGCCCTCGACGCAGTGGTGATTCGTGAGGATCAGCCCGTCGCCGGACACGAACGATCCGGTGCAGCCCTGGAGCCGAACGACCGACTGCCGTACGCGGTCGAGCCAAGCGCTGTCGATCGTGACGCCGTAAGTCTTGGCGATCGCGGCGCTCGGGAACCGATCGAACGTCCACATACCTTCGTCCGCTGCCGCGAGGCGGATCGCGCCGATCGGACCCGCGAGCAAAACGAAAAGTAAAGCGTTTCGAATCATCACGGTTCTTCAGCCTGATGCGGTTGGGTCCGAACTATTATGGCGCGAATGCGGCGGCGCGACGCGCGCCGCCGCGGAAGCCAGGCGACCGCCGAGCACCGGCGGTCGAACCCAGACGAACAGGGGAGGAACGACATGCTCGAGACACGGTTGCGGACGGCATTGGCGATCACCGGATTCTCTCTGCTCTGCGGCGCGGCGCATCCGCGGCGCGGTCGCGCAAGCGCCGGCGGCGGCGCCTCAAACCGACGTCGCGGAGCTCAAGGCCGAGATCGAGGCGCTCAGGGGCATGTTGCCGAGCCAGTCGCACTCGATGGTC
Organism: uncultured Gammaproteobacteria bacterium; assembly: GCA_963841645.1. Classification (GTDB taxonomy): domain Bacteria; phylum Pseudomonadota; class Gammaproteobacteria; order Steroidobacterales; family Rariloculaceae; genus FEN-1219. The sequence continues at coordinate 59,634 of CAWJDS010000011.1, forward strand.
GACGTCGAATTCCAGTTCGCGAACCTCTGGTTCGCGGGCAAGGCTCAGAACTGGCCGCTCGCTACGTTCTATCTCAACGAGACACGCAGCCATTTGAACTGGACCGTCCGCTTGCGGCCAGTCCGTAAGCTCTCGAACGGCGGTGACCTCGATCTACGTCCGATCCTGAAAGGTATCGAGGACGGTGGGCTCGCGAGCATCAAGGCTGCGCTCGACAAGCACGACGAGCCCGGGTTCGAGACGGCGTACAAAGGGATGCTCAATCAGTGCACCGCGTGCCACGAGGCCGCCGAGAAGCCGTTCCTGCGTCCCGACGTGCCGAAGGCACCGCCGTCGGCTCTGATCGACATGAAGCCGCACAACTAGCGCGGGCCCCGAGACGGCGCAGCGGGCCCGGTGCCGTAGCCGAATCCCTGGATCACGCGCAGCGCGTCCGGCTCGCGCAGGAACTCGAGAAAGCCGCGCGCGGCCGCGTTGCCGCTCGCGCGCTTGAGCAGCGCCGCGTCCTGATCGATCGGCTCGTAGAGCTCTGGCGGCACCTCGAACGATGCGGCCGCGTTCTGATCCTTGTACGCGATCACCTGCGACAGTGCGACGAACGCGAGATCGGCGTTGCGCGTCTCGGCCAATGCGAACGTCTGCGCGATGCTCTCGCCGCGCACGATCCGGCTCTGTAGCGAGTCCCAGAGACCGAGCTTGCGCAGCGCCTGTTCGGCTGCGAGCCCGTACGGCGCGAGCTCGGGGTTTGCGATCGCGAGCCAGCGATAGTCGGTGCGCTCGAGCGACTTCAAGTCGAGCGGCTTGAACTTGTCGGTATCGCGCGTCCAGAGCGCAAGCTTGCCGATCGCGTACGTGAAGCGCAGCGAGCCGTCCGCGAGCCCCGCGGTGATCAGCTGGTCCACGTGCTCGCGGTCTGCCGACAGCAGCGCGTCGAGCGGCGCGCCGTTCGCTATCTGGGCATAGAGCTGGCCCGTCGAGCCCGGACGTGAGCTTCAAGTGATGCGGCGTACGTTGCTCGAACAGCTTCTGCAGCGCTTCGGCCGGCGCGACGAAGTTGGCTGCGACGGCGATCGTCGCGTCGTCCGCATGCGCCGTAAGCGAGACGGAGCTCAGCGCGAGCGCCGCGACGAATGCGAGGGCCACGCCGGCGACGAAGTTGATACGGGCGAGCATCGAGGCTCCGTAATATTCGGCGGAATACGACGGCAGCTTAGCCGATTCTCAGAACGTCGTGGTGATCGACGAGATAGAAGTAGAGCGGGTCGCCGCGAAAAGCCGCGCCTTGAACCTGCCGGGCAAAACGGCCTAGCTCGAGGTGCGCGAAGCCGGGCTCGACGCTCAGTCGATTCGGGATCGCGGTCCACGTGAAGCTGCCCTCGAGCTGCTTGCCGATCGTGCGTCCGCTTCGGCCGGTTGGGTCGCTCCAGCCCGAGCCGACCCATTGGTCGCGCGCCTCGGCGAGGAACAGCCAGCGGTACGCAGAGCGTCGACTGCCAGCGCGGCCTTCGGCGTCAACGTGAGCCGCAAGCCCGGCGTGTCGATGTTGCTGCGCGAGATCGGGCCGTAGATGTTCGTCGGTCCGAAGTCGAAGCTGCGCGCGCCGAACAGCGAGTTGAAACGCTCGATCGTCGAGTCGTTCGGGTCCTTGTCGCCGCTCGCGTAGTCGTACTGCACGAGCAAGGTCGGGCGCGATGCGCGCGTCGAACGCGTAGCCGGCTTCGAGATGGACGAGGTAGGCGTTCTGCTCGAGGTTGCTGCGAGTGGCGCCGTTGAGCGTGCCGCCCGCGCGGCCCCATTCCCAGACGCCCTCGGCCTCGTACCCCCAGCCGCCGCTTGGTTTGGGCATGCGATAAGCGCGCGCGCCGGCGGCCGTCCAATGCGCCGCCGCGGCGAGGTTACTACTCGGCGGATCGACGTCGAAGTCGAGCAGATAGGTCTCGACGACGCTCTTGTCCGCGAAAGGCGGGAGCTGGTAGTACGCGCCGATCACGCGCGTGCCGCGTGCCGTGTGATCGAGCGCAACGTCGTTGTCGAGTATGCGAGGCGGTATCCGCGGGCTCGATCAACATCGGCTTCAGATAGAAGAGCCGCAGGTTGCGCCCATCGCCGTCGCGCCAGCTCCAGTCCGCGCCGAGGAAGTTGTTCACGGTGTTGCGATAGCGGTTGCGCGCGATCATGCGCCGTTTGCCGAGGTCGAGCGTCATGCGGCCGACTCGCAGCGTGCTGTCGCCGCTGTCCTCGAACATGCCCTTGTTGTGCCAGGCGAAGTACGCCTGGATCGGCTCGAGCGTGTCGACGGTGTTCGTGACGAACGAGCCCTCGTCGTTGAGCTCGCCGCGCGAGTCCATGATCTCGCCGACGAACTGGAACGCGTCGAGGCTCCAGTCGAACACCACCGACGTTTGGAGCGCGACGACTTGGTCGCTGTCGTCGAAGCCCTTGCGGAACTGCGGATCGAGCCGCTCGTAACGCGTGCGCTGCGAGCCGCTGATCTTCAGGTCGAGCCGCTTCGGCCCGTCGCATCGCCGCCGGCTTGCGCGTCATCGGCGCGCGCGGGCGTGCCAAGCGAGCAGCGCCGCGGCGACGAGCGCGGCGGTGCGCGTGCCGAAAAGCGAGGTCGGCGATAGACGAGCGGCGGAGTCACGGCGTCGAGTGAGGTTCGTTTGCGGTCCGCCATCTAAACCCGATGCGGCTCGGTAGACAAGCCGAGCGAAGCGCTGCATCTGAGCCGATTTGAGCGCGCGGGCGCCGCAGGAGCCGTGTGGCATCATGCGCGCGATGGACCAGCCCTCGACGCAAGCGGCGGAAGATTCTGCGCGCCGCGTGCTGCGCGAAATATTCGGCTACGAATCGTTCCGCGGCGACCAGCGCGCGATCATCGCGGCCGCGGAGGCGGGCCGGGACACGCTCGTGCTGATGCCGACCGGCGGCGGCAAGTCGCTCTGCTACCAGATCCCGGCGCTGCTGCGTGGCGGCGTCGGCATCGTCGTCTCGCCGCTGATCGCGCTGATGGAGGATCAGGTCGGCGCACTACGCGACGCGGGCGTGCGCGCCGCGTTCTTGAACTCGACGCTGTCGCGCGCCGACCAGCAGCGCGTGGTCGCCGACCTGAAGAGCGGCTCGCTACAGCTCCTCTACGTCGCGCCGGAGCGGCTCATGCAGGAGCAGACACTCGAGCTGCTCGCCGGGGTGCCGTTGTCGCTGATCGCGATCGACGAGGCGCACTGCGTATCGCAGTGGGGCCACGACTTTCGCCAGGACTATCTCGCGCTCAACGAGCTCAAGCGCCGCTTCCCGGGCGTGCCGCGGATGGCGCTCACGGCGACCGCGACGCCGCCGACGCGCGACGAGATCGTCGCGCGGCTCGAGCTCGACGCGCCTGAAGTCTTCACCGCGAGCTTCGACCGCCCGAACATCCGCTATCTCGTCCAAGCGAAGAGCGACGCGCGCCGCCAGCTGCTCCGCTTCCTCGACAACCATCGCGGCGAGGCGGGCATCGTGTACTGCCTCGCGCGGAACAAGACCGAGCAGACTGCCGGATTGGCTGCGCGAGCAGGGCTTCGACGCGCTGCCGTATCACGCCGGTCTGCCGGCCGAGGTCCGCGCGGCAGCATCAGCGCCGATTCGTCGCCGAAGACGGCGTGGTCATCGTCGCGACGATCGCGTTCGGCATGGGCATCGACAAGCCCGACGTGCGCTTCGTCGCGCATCTCGATCTGCCGAAGAGCATCGAATCGTATTACCAGGAGACGGGCCGCGCGGGCCGCGACGGCGAGCCGGCGGACGCGTGGATGATCTATGGGCTCCAGGACGTCGTGCAGCTGCGCGCGCTCGTGGATTCCTCGGAAGCCGACGAGCAGCACAAGCGGCGCGAACGCCACAAGCTCGACGCGCTGCTCGGCTGGTGTGAGCTCACGGAGTGCCGGCGGCGGCCGCTGCTCGCGTACTTCGGCGAGCGGCGCGACGCGGCGCCGCCGTGCGGCAACTGTGACAACTGCGTCGCTCCGCCCGCGACCTGGGACGGCACGGAAGCCGCGCGCAAGCTCTTGTCCGCGATCTATCGGACCGGGCAGTCGTTCGGCGCCGCGCACGTCGTCGACGTGCTCGTCGGCCACTCCACGGAAAAGGTCGACACGCCACCGGCACGAGGCTCTATCCGTATTCGGAATCGGTGCGGATCTCGAGCCGCCCGCGTGGCGATCATTGATTCGCCAGCTCGTCGTGCGCGGCCGTTTGCGCGTCGATCATGAGCGTTACGGCGCGCTCGCGCTCACGGACGCGAGCCGCGCGCTGCTGCGCGGCGAGGAGACGCTGCGCGTGCGCGAGGACCCGAAGGATGTCGCGCCGCGCCGCAAGTCACGAGCGGCGGCCGTGCCGAACGAAGTGGCCGACGCCGACCGCGAGCTATGGGAAGCGTTGCGCGAGTGCCGCCGCAAGCTCGCGAGCGAGCGCAACCTGCCGCCGTATGTGATCTTCCACGATGCGACGCTGAAGCAGATGCTCGCCGAGCGGCCGGCGGACCGCGAGGCGTTGCTGCGAATCAGCGGCGTGGGGCAGGCGAAGCTCGAGCGCTACGGCGAGCAATTCCTCGAGGTGCTGCGCCGCGGCGTCGCCGCGGCCCCCCGCATAGGGTCCAGCGCCGCGGCTGAATCTCGTTCGGCGGGGCGGACACGGCGCGTCGCCGCTAAACGCAGCGCGGCGTTGACGGTTTCGTCGCGCGCGCCCCTATGCTGCGTCGCGATCGGGGGAGCCATTCATGAACACAGCGCGACAGCTCGGCGTGCTGCTCGGTTTCTGCCTCGGCGCACAGGTCGTCGCGGCGGCCGAGCGCCCGGACTTCACTGGGATCTGGGACACGTATCGCGAGCCCGGCGCGCCGGCGCCGCGCTTCGGCGGGCCGCCGGAGAAGCTGCCGCTCAAGCCGGATGCGCAGAAAAAGGTCGACGACTACCGCGCATTGATTGCGCCGAGCGGCGACACGCCGGGCGGTTGGTGCCTCGGCACCGGCATGCCGGGCTCGATGCTCGGCTCGGGCGGCTATCCGATGGAGATCGTGCAACACAAGGATCTGCTGGTCGTCGTCTATGAAGCGCACACGGAGGTCCGGCACATTTATCTGGCGAATCGCGCGAAGGAGGGCGACCTCTTTCCGGATCGCAACGGCTACTCGTTCGGACGCTGGGACGGCGACAAGCTCGTCGTCGAGACCGGTCATCTGAAGGAAGCCGTCGACCAGGCGCGCTACCCCCATAGCGATCAGGCCAAGATCGTCGAGACGTACCACCTCGCGACGAACGACGACGGCACGAAGGTGCTTACGGCGGAGATGACGCTCACCGATCCCGCGTTCTATACGGAGCCGATCAAGGCCGTGAAGAAGTGGCAGCAGAAGCCCGGGATCCGTCTGCTGCCGTACGAGTGCAACGAGCCGGCCTGGGAAGATCATCTGGAGCAGCTGCGCCAACAGCAAAAGCCGGCCGCCGGCAAGAAAGAGGGCGGCTAACACGACGCGCCGCTCGCGCCGCGCGACAAGGAAACAAGCATGCGCACATCGATTTTTGCAGTCCTCATCGTCTCGAGCCTCGTCGTCGCGCCCGCGGCGCGTGCGCATCACTCGGCCGCGCGCTTCGACCTCACGATTCGCGATCACTACGTGACCGGCATCGTGAAGGAGTTCCACCCCGCGAATCCGCACACGAAGATCGTGCTCGAGATCAACGACGAGAAGGGTACGCGCGACGTCGAGTTCGAGGGGCACAGCTTGAATAACTATTACCGCGGCGGCTGGCGCGAAGGTTTGGTCAAGGTCGGCGACAAGATCACGCTCCAAGCGGCGCCGACGAAGGACGGCACCGACGGCGGCTACGCGCTCGGCGTGATCGCGGCCGACGGCACGCGGTTCTGATCGGCATGCACGCTTCCGACTCGCCGACTCGTTGAGGGCTCGAAGATGAGCGCCCAAGTCATGAGCCGCTCGGTCAACGTGTTCGGCGAGGAGCTCGCGGGCTGTAGCGACAGACCGTTGACGGGCTTCTTCCGCGACGGCTGCTGCAACACGAGCGATGCCGACGCGGGCTCGCACACGGTGTGCGTCGAGGTCACGCGCGAGTTCCTGGAGTTCTCGCGCTTCCGCGGCAACGACTTGTCGACTCCGCAGCCCGAGTTCGGATTTCCGGGACTCAAGCCCGGCGACCGCTGGTGCCTCTGCGCGGCGCGTTGGCTCGAGGCTCAACAGAACGGTATGGCGCCGCGCGTCGTGCTCAGAGGCACGCACGAGCGCGCGCTCGAGGTCGTGCCGTTCGACTTGCTGAAGAAGTTCGCGGTCGATCTCAACTGAAGAACGTTGCCGCCGGGAGATCCCATGCGGTCGAGTCGTGTCGGGTTCTGGATCGGACTCTTGCTATGCGCTCACACCGCGAGCGCGCAGTCGCCGCCGCCCGCAAGTGGCGCCGCGATCGTCGAATGGCCGGTCTACGGCGGCAACCTCGCGTCGCAGTTCTACTCGCCGCTCGATCAGATCAACGCGCGCAACGTGAAGGATCTGAAGGTCGCGTGGCGCTGGTCCGCCGCGAACTTCGGTCCTACGCCTGAGCTCAAGAGCGAGAACACGCCGCTGATGATCGGCGGCGTGCTCTACGCGACGGCGGGTGCAACGCGCAACGTCGTCGCGATCGACGCAAAGTCGGGTGAGACTCTTTGGATCTGGCGGCCGAACGAGGGTAATCGCTTCAACGAAGGTCCGCGCAAGATGTCGGGCCGCGGCGTCGCTTACTGGAGCGGCGGCGCGGACGACAAGCGGGTATTCGTCGTGACGCCGGGCTTCTTCCTCTGGTCGCTCGATGCGACCACGGGCTTGCCGAAGCGCGAGTTCGGCGAGGCCGGCGTCGTCGATTTGCGCCGCGGCCTGCGCGGACCGACAGAACACGTCGAGGCAGGCTCGTCGTCGCCCGCGATCGTCGTCGGCGACGTCGTGATCGTCGGTCCCGCGGGCGGAATCGGCGCGCGGATGAGCTCGAAAACGCAAGCGAAGCTCGACGTACGCGGCTTCGACGTGCGCACCGGCAAGCTGCTCTGGACATTCCACACGATCCCCGAGAAAGGCGAGCTCGGCTACGACACCTGGCTCACACCGGGCTCGGCCGAGTACACGGGCAACGCCGGCGTCTGGGCGCCGATGGCGGCCGATCCCGGGCTCGGCCTCGTCTACTTGCCGGTTGAAGGCGCGACGAGCGACCTCTATGGAGGCGAGCGGCCCGGCAACAACCTGTTCGCGAACAGCCTAGTGGCGCTCGACGCGAAGACGGGTCAGCGGGTTTGGCACCAGCAGCTGATCCATCACGACATCTGGGACTACGACAATCCGACGTCGCCGATCCTGCTCGACGTGAAGGTCCGTGGGTTGCCTGTGAAAGCCGTCGTGCAGCTCACGAAGCAGGCGTTCGCGTACGCGTTCGACCGCGCGACCGGTGAGCCGCTGTGGCCGATCGAAGAGCGGCCGGTGCCGACCTCCGACGTGCCGGGCGAGTGGACCGCGCCGACGCAGCCGTTCCCGACCAAGCCTGCGGCCTACGATCGCCAAGGCGTCACCAAGAACGACCTCGTCGACTTCACGCCGCAGATCAAAGCCGCCGCGCTCGAGGCAGTGAAAGATTTGCGCATGGGACCGATGTTCACGACGTCGTCGTTGATCGACGCGGCCGACGGCACCCGCGGCGCGCTCGTGCTTCCGCACTTCGGCGGCGGCTCGAACTGGGAAGGCGGCGCGGCCGACCCCGAGACCGGGATGCTCTATGCGGCGTCGCAGACGACGATCAACGTGTTCGCGGTGAACGCCGCGGGCGACCGCTCCGACATCCGCTATCTGTTCGTGAACGGCGACGCGCCGCATCCGCTCGGGTTACCGCTGATCAAGCCGCCCTACGGGCGCATCACCGCGATCGATCTGAACACCGGCGAGCATCGTTGGATGATTCCGAACGGCGACACGCCCGACGACGTGAAGAGCAATCCCGCGCTCGCGGGCGTGAAGCTGCCGCCGACCGGGAAGCCGAGCAAGGCGCTCTTGCTCGTCACGAAGACGCTGCTGTTCGCCGCCGAGGGCTACGGCGGCGGGCCGATCCTGCGCGCGTACGACAAAGCGAGCGGCAAAGTCGTCGCGGAGCTGCCGCTGCCCGGCGTCGCGAGCGGTAAGCCGATGAGCTATCTGATCGGCGGCAAGCAGTACATCGTGCTCGCGGTCGGCAAGGACCATCCGGCCGAGCTCGTCGCGCTGGCGCTGCCCTGACGCGCAATCGAACGAAAACGGAGAACACGACATGAGCATCCGCCATACGATTCTCGCCGCCGCCTTTTCCCTCGCCGCGCTCCCGGGCGCCGTGTACGCCCAACCTCCGGCAGCGGCGAGCGCGAAGGTCACGCCGCTGCTCACGAAGCCACTCGCGGGGATCGACGGCAAAGAAGGTCTGATGGTCGTCGTCGAGTATCCACCGGGCGTCGCGTCCGCCGCGCACCGCCACAATGCGAACACGTTCGTCTACGTGCTTGAAGGATCAGTGGTGATGCAGGTCGCGGGCGGACCCGAGGTTACGTTGACGGCGGGCCAGACCTTCTACGAGTCGCCGTCGGACGTCCACACGGTGTCGCGCAATGCGAGCGACTCGAAGCCAGCCAAGATTCTCGTGCTGCTCGTGAAGGACGTCGGTGCGGCGGTGACGCTCCCGGCGAACTGAGGGCCCGGCGAAACGTAGTCACCCGACCGCGGGCTTTCGAGCTCGTCGCGCAGGTACGAAGCCGCGGAGCGGTCACGCGACATATTCTGCTTCGCGACGGCTCGGCCGTTCGTAGCTCGTCACGGCGTGCGCCTCTGTGAAGACGGCCCCAGTCTTGCTAGGGTTAACCATCCGTTCGCGCCCGTTGGAGCCTTAGCGATGCTTGCGAAAAACATTCCGCTCGTCTTGATCGCCGCCTTGGGGACGTCTCTGGCCTGGGCGCAAGAAGGCGGCCGCATCGGCGACGGCCCGGGCGCAACGCCGAACAAGGAGCGCTCGATTCCGGCGGAGACGACCGCGGCCCTCGTGAAGGATCCGAAGTGGAAGACGCCGCGCACGTCTTGGGGCGCGCCGAGCCTCGACGGCCAGTGGAGCGTCGACGACATGCGCGGCATCCCGCGCGATCGCCCCGAGAACCAAGGCACGCAAGAGTCGCTGACTCCCGAGGAATTCTTGAAGCGCGCGAGCCAGCAGCAGGGCGGCAAGGATCGCGCGACGAAGGAAGAAACGTTCTTGCGCAACGAGTGGGGCACGCGCACGTTCGGCTACACGTCGCTCGTCGTCGAGCCGGCGAACGGCCGTGTGCCGGCGCTCACGGCTGCCGGCAAGGCGCGAGCAGACGCGGGCGCGGGCGTCGGCACGTTCGGGCCCGGACCGTTCAACAAGTTCGAGGACTTCAGCCTTTACGACCGGTGCATCACGCGCGGCATCTTCGGCTCGGTGCTGCCATCGATCTACGGCAACGGCATCCGGATCGTGCAGAGCCCGACCGAGATTTCGATAACCTACGAGATGATTCACGACACGCGCGTCATCCATCTCGATAACCGCTCGCATCTCGACGGCTCGGTCGAGCAGTACATGGGCAACGCGATAGGCCACTGGGACGGCGATACGCTCGTCGTCGAGAGCACGAACTTCACGGACAAGACGACCGTCGGCGCCCGCGGCCCCCACAGCGACAAGCTCAAAGTCACGGAGCGCTACCGCCGCGTCGACCCGGGCATGATCGAGTACCGCGCGACGATCGACGATCCCGTGACGTTCACGGCGCCGTTCACGTATCGGGTGATGTTCACGACGCAGCCGAGCTACGAGGTATACGAGTACTCGTGCCACGAGGGTAACGGCGCCGTCGGTCACGCGCTCTCGGGCGAGCGCGCGTTCGACAAGCAGGTCGCCGAGGCGCAAGCGAAAGGCTTGCCGCCGCCGAAGCGCGCGAACGGACTCAACATCTATCGCGCGCCGGCCGAGGGCTCCGAGGTCTTCGACATCAACGCGGGCCAGTAGCCGCGTGACGCCCTCGACGCGAGGGCGCGACTGCTCGAGGTGCGTATGGCCGCATTGATCGGGTACGGCGGGGTGGTTGCCTTCCTGGCGATTGCGGTGATTGCAATGGTGGTGCTCGGCAGAAGGCGGCGGCGAGCTCGCAGCGACGCTTCGCGATCGGAGCCGGCGCAGAGCGACGATACCGCTGCCACCGGTTACGTGCCCGGCGTCTGGATGCTCGGTGGCGTGGCGTCGGCGGCGCCGGGTGACCATGCGCACGGACATCACGGCCTCGACGCGGGCGGTTCGCACGCAGCCGATGCGGGCGGCGGCACCGGTGATTCGGGCGGGAGCGACGGTGGAGGCGGAGGCGGGGACTAGCCGCGCGGCGCGCGGTCGGTGCAAGCCTGCAGGCTGGACTACCAGGAGAACAGAGGGATGGAACCGATCACCGTTGCTCAGCTCGCGATGCTCCTCGTCGTCGGCTTTCTGCTGTTCAGAACGCAGAGCGGACCGCCGTCTCATCGGCGTTGGCGTGGCTTTCGCCGCCATACGAGCATCTTCCCTGTGATGGCGGACGAGCGTGCACGCCGGCGCGACGCCGAGTCGTTGCGCCTGCGGTCCGGCAACGCGCCGGCGTGGATTTTCGCGGCCGGAGTGTTGCTGGCCGGCGCTTTGAGCTGGTGGCTAACCCACTGAGAAGGCCGAAGTCTCTTCACTGGGCGACGCGGCGCGCTTGATCGCCGGCGAGGCGATGCGCTCGCCAGGCCCACGCGACGACCACCGCAAGCACGGCCAACACGATCGCGCAGAGCGCCGTCGAAGCATAGCCGACGCCTGCGGAGAACGAGCGCAAGATGCCCGGGTCCGCGTCGGGGCCGACCGCGGCAAGCGTCGGCGGAAAGCCCATAGCGCCCATCGTGAGCGTGACGATCACGGTGCCGAACGCGATCCCGAGCACGTTGCCCGAGTTGCGGCACAAGCTCACGAATCCGGCCGCGACCCCGTGCGAGTGCTCCTCGACCGCGTTCAGCATCGACGCGGAATTCGCCGCACTGAACAGCGACATTCCGAGCGACATCACCATGAGTCCCGCGACGACGCGCCAGAATGGCGTGCCGGCGCCGAGTAGGCAGAACGTCCCGAAGCCGAGCAGCGTGATCCCCATCCCGACGTTCGCGAACAACCGAATACCGAAGCGATCCGCGAAGCGGCCCGCGAACGGCGCGGCGATCGCGGTCACGGTCGCGGCCGGCACGAACACGAGGCCGACCTGCTCGGCCGGAATGCCGCGCACTGCCTGAAGAAAGAAGGGCACGAGGAACCGCGTCGAAGCGATGCCCATGAAGACCACGAGCGCGGCGAGCGCGCCGAGCGCGAACTCGGCGTTGCGAAAGAGCGCCAGGTCGATCATCGGCGCCGCGCTGCGGCGCTCGATCGCGACGAAGAGCACGAACAGCAACAACGCCGCGCCGGCGCCGATGAATGTCGCCGGCGCGTGCCACCCCATGCCGGGTCCGAGCGTGAGGGTCAGCAGCAGGCACACGAGGAACGAGGAGAACGCGAGCGCGCCGCCGTAGTCGAACGGCTGCACGACCGTCGGCCGGTTCGCGCGCCGGCGCAGCGTGCGCTGAGATGTGATGGCGATCGCGAGCATCGCGGCCGCCGTGATCGCGAACAGCATCCGCCAACCGACCGTGCCCGTGAGCACGCCGCCGAGCGATGGGCCGACGATCTGCCCGAGGCCGACCGCGCCGATCTGTAGTCCGAGCATCTTCGCGCGCTCTTTCGCCTCGAAGCTGCTGACGAGGATCACCATTGCGGTACCCTGCGTCATCGCCGAGCCTAGCCCCACGAAAGCGCGTGCGGCGATGAGCCCATAGATCGTCGCGGACCACGCGGCAAACACGGCGCCGATCGCAAACAGCAGCGCGCCGACGACGTAGATCCGCTTGCGCCCGATCAGGTCCGACAATCTGCCGACCGGGACGAGCAACGCGGCGATTGCGAGGTTGTTGCCGACGAGCACCCACTGAGCGGTCGGCAAGTCGGTCCCGAACTCGTGCGCGATCGTCGGCAGCGCAACGATCGACGACGTCGTGTCGAACACCGTGATGAAGATCCCCGTGACGCAGACGATGAAGACGACGTACTTGTGCTCGAGGCGGAGAAACGGCATGGCGCGGGTTCGGGCGATGTCCGGCGGTTGAGTCCGCCAATGGTAGGCATCCTGCACGGCGCGAGCCAGATAGAGCCGCTTCCAATTTCGCGCGGACCGGGTTAGATAGAGCGCCGGCGCGTTCGCGCGCGTCCAACGAATCAGAACGAACCTTGGGGGAATTCCGATGAGACTCACCGCCGTCTTGCTCGCGTCGCTCGCGCTGCCGCTGACCGCGCTCGGCGCCGACTGCGACCGGGCGTGCCTGAAGTCGACGCTCGATAGGTACATGGCGGCGGTCGTGAAGCACGATCCGAAGGCTGCGCCGCTGATGCAAGGCTACCGGCACACGGAGAACGCGCTGAACAAGCCGACCGGGCAGGGCGTTTGGCAAAGCGTGACGGCGCTCGGCAAGGTCCAGCGCCGCTACGTCGACCCCGGCAGCAGCCAGGCGGCGTACTACGGCATCGTCGCGGAAGGCGGGAAGCTCGCGGTCGTGACCGCGCGTCTACGGATCGAGAACCGCGAGATTGCGGAAGCCGAGTGGTATATCGCGCGCGACGGCGACCCGGGGCTGCCGGGCGCGACGCCGCCGAACGTCTGGAACCCCACGAGCCTGACCGAGAATCCGCCGCCCGAGCGCAACTTGCCGAAGGACAAGCGCCTACCGCGCGACGTGATGATCGCGATCGTGAACAGCTATTTCGACGGCATCACCTCGCACGACGATCGCGTGGTGCTCGCGCATCCGGGCTGCAACCGGTTCGAGAACGGTACGAAGGTCACCGGCCGCCGCGGCGGACAGGGCGACGACTGCGCTTCTGGATTCGCCGGCTTCGATCTCGCCAACGTCGGCGGGCGTCGCGTCGGATTCGTCGACGACGAACAGGGCGTCGTGCTCGGGATGGCGGTGTTCATCCGCAAGCCGGGCTCGCCGCGGCCGCGCAACGCGTTCAGCGAGTGGTTCTGGATCGAGGACGGCAAGATCCGCGACATCTGGACCGCGATGTACTACCCGGGCCCAGAGCGCGCGGTGCCGAACTGGCCGCCGTTCGACGGCAACTTCCCGCTCGACGCGGCTACGGCCGCGCAGCCGACGGCCGCTCCGCCAAGCAAGTAACGGGTTTACGGTTTCGCATCGGCCGTGAAGCCGGCCTGCTCGATGCCGTAGGCGCAAACCGCCTCGTCCTCGTCGCCCGTGCCGCCGCTCGCGCCCGCGGAGCCGACGATCGCGCCGCTCGCGTCGCGGATCAGCACGCCGCCCGTCTGCGGCAGGAACTTGCCGTGCGCCGTCGCGGCGAGTGTGACGAAGAAGTTCGGGTTGTCCTTCGCGCGGGCCGCAAGAGCTCGGCTCGAGGCGCCCATCGCGACGGCGGCCCACGCTTTACCGGTCGCGACGTCGAAGCGAAACATGCTCGCGCCATCCTCGCGTTGCATCGCCTTCAAGTGGCCGCCGTCGTCGAGCACGACGACGCTCACGGGCTTGATCTTCATCTCGCGCGCTTTCTCGAGCGCCTTCGCGATGATTTTGTTCGCTTGCGCGAGGGTCAACGTCGACATCCACCTCTCCCTGGGTGCTGCAAACCGTCTCGCAGCATAGCGGCGTCGCTCGGCTTGCGAAATGGGCGTGGGCGGCTATGCTGCGAAGCGGTTCGAAACGGGAGTTGCCATGGGTTCGCCGTGCGTCATTACGGTGGCCATCACGGGCTCGGTGCCGAAGAAGACCGACAATCCGGCCGTGCCGATCAGCATCGCGGAGCAGGTCGAGTCGACGCACGCATCGTACGAAGCCGGCGCCGCGCTCGTGCACGTGCATGTGCGCAAGGACGACGGCACGACGACGTCCGATCCAGAGCGCTTCGGCCGCGTCCTCGAAGGCATCCGCAAGCACTGTCCCGACATGATCGTGCAGTTCTCGACCGGCGGCCGCAGTGGCACGGGCAAGGAACGCGGCGGGATGTTGTTCCACCGCCCGGACATGGCCTCGCTCGCGACCGGTTCCGTGAACTTCAAGACGATGATCTACGAGAACCATCCGACGCTGGTCCGCGATCTCGCGCAGCTGATGCTCGACTACGACGTGAAGCCCGAGATCGAGATCTTCGATCTCGCGATGCTCTACAACGCCGCCAATCTCGTCGCCGCAGGGCTACTCAAGCCGCCTGTCCACGTGCAGTTCGTGCTCGGCGTGCCGAACGCGTTGCCGGCCGACCGTGAGGTGCTCGAGTTCGAGGTCGCGCAGCTCGAGCGCATGCTGCCGGGGGCGACTTGGACTGCCGCGGGCGTCGGCCGCTTCCAGCTGATCGTGAACGAATGGACGCTCGAGCTCGGCGGCCACTGCCGCACCGGCCTCGAGGACAACATCCGCTTCGACAAGGAGCACCTCGCCGACGAGCAACGCGCAGCTCGTCGCGCGCGTCGCGGAGCTCACGCGCAAGACACGGGCGTACTGTCGCGACGCCGGCCGAAGCGCGACGCTTGCTCGGTCTACGCGCCGCCTGACATACGGTCGGACAGCCCACCAACGGGGCACTCAACAACAAGGAGAACACTATGGAGCTGCTCGTGCTAGTCGTGATCCTGGTCGCCTTGATCGAATACATTGTCTTCGCAGCCCTCGTGGGGCGCGCGCGCGCGAAGTACGGTGTCCTTGCGCCGGCCACCACCGGGCACCCGGACTTCGAGCGCATTTATCGAGTGCACCAGAACACGCTCGAGGCGCTCGTCGTGTTCATCCCCGCCGTCTGGATCTTCGGCCGGTATTTCAATGGCCATTGGGCGGTCGCACTCGGCGTCGTGTTCATCGTCGCGCGCGCGATTTATGCCGTGGGCTATGCCCGCGCTCCCGAGAAGCGTGGCCTCGGCGCTGGGCTCACAGGGATCGTGAACATTGCGCTGATCGTCGGCGGGCTGGTCGGTCTCGTCCAAGCCCTACTGGTCGTCCGGTGAGGAATCGCCGCCGCGCGGACCCAGCGACCCACTCCGGGCCGATTTGTCTAAATTAATCTGAAGGCGGGCCATGAGTTTTCACGAGCGTGGCCGTCCCGCTCACGGTCCGGTCCTGCGCTTGGCTAGAATGCGAAGGGTGAACAGCCGGGGAGTGCGAATCCTATTGTTCGGCGCGGCAGGCGTCGCGGCGGCCGGCTGCCAGCCATCCCGCGAGGCTGTGATCGCGCAGAACCAAGCGACGATCAACCACTACTGTCTCGACTGCCACAGCTACGCCGAGCAGACCGGCAATCTCACGCTCGAGCACGCGAAGCTCGACAGCGTCGCGGCGGATCCCGAGAAGTGGGAGCACGTGGTGCGCAAACTACGGGCCGGAATGATGCCGCCGCCCGGCAATCCGCGCCCCCCGCGCGAGATCTATGTGAAGCTCGCGAGCTGGCTCGAGGGCGAGCTCGACCACGGCGCAGTCGAGCAGCTGCCGCCCCCGGGATTGCATCGCCTCAATCGCGCGGAGTACGGCAACGCGGTCCGCGATCTGCTCGCGCTCGACATCGACCCCGCGACCTTCTTCCCCGCGGACGATGTGAGCCGCGGCTTCGACAACCAGGCCGGCACGCTCGGCGCTCTCGCCCGCGCTGCTCGAGGCGTATTTGAGCGCGGCCGGCAAGATCAGCCGCCGCGCGCTCGGCAAGGTGTACGAGCCGACGCAGGCGATGTACCGCGTCGCGACCGACGAGACTCAGAATTACCACGTCGAAGGCCTGCCGTTCGGCACGCGCGGCGGTCTCGTCGTCGAGCACGAGTTCCCCGACGGACGCGACGTACAACTTCAAGGTCTATTCCGTGAACCTCGGCAACATGGGCAACTTCCGCCCGTTCGGCGAGATCCGCGGCGAGAAGCTCGAGGTGCTCGTGGACGGCGCGCGCGTCGCGCTCGTCGATTGGGACGAGGCGTTCGGATTGAACAAACCGGGCTTCGGCGGCTTCAGCGGCCAGCTCAAGACGATCGACGTGAAGGTGCCCGTGAGCGCGGGGCCGCATCGTGTCGGCGTCACGTTCCTCGCAACCAACTACGCGCCGGGCCTCGACATGAATCGCGCGTTCGAGCGCAGCACGATCGAGACCGGCGGTTTGCCGGGCTACACGTTCTATCCGCACATCGGCAGCGTGCGAGTCGACGGGCCGTACGACGCATCGGGCGCCGGCGACACGCCGAGCCGCGAGCGCATCTTGACCTGCACGCCGAGTGCGCCGACCGAGGAGCGGCCGTGCGCCGAGAGGATCCTGACGACGCTCGCGAGAGCGGGCTATCGCGGCATGCAGACCGACGAGGACGTCGCCACGCTGCTCGCGTTCTACGACCAGGGACGCGCGGACGGCGACTTCGAGAGCGGGATCGAGATCGCGGTCGAGCGCCTGCTCGCCGATCCGAAGTTCATCTATCGCGCCGAGCACGAGCCTGCCGACGGCGCTCCGGGCAGCACATACCGGGTCAGCGATCTCGAGCTCGCGTCGCGGCTCTCGTTCTTCCTCTGGAGCAGCATCCCGGACGACGAGCTGCTTACGCTTGCCGAGCAAGGCAAGCTCGCCGACTCCGCGGTGCTCGAAAAGCAAGTGCGCCGGATGCTCGCGGACCCGCGCTCCGAGGCGCTGACCGCGAATTTCGCCGGCCAGTGGCTGGATCTGCGCGCGCTCGAGGGCCACGTCCCGGTTGCGGCGCTGTTCCCGGATTTCGACGACAACCTGCGCCAGTCTTATCGGCGAGAGACCGAGCTGCTGTTCGACAGCCTGATCTCGCGAGGACCGGCCGATCACCGAGCTGCTCACGGCGGACTACACGTTCGTCGAACGAACGGCTCGCGAAGCCTACGGGATCCCGGGGATCTACGGCAGCCGCTTCCAGCGCGTGACGCTCGGGCCCGAGCTCGACGCGCGCCGCGGCTTGCTCGGCAAGGGCAGTTTGCTTGCGACCTCGTCACAGCCGGGCCGCACGTCGCCCGTGATTCGCGGCTACTGGGTGCTGCAGAATCTTCTCGGCGTGCCGCCGCCGCCGCCGCCGCCGAATGTGCCCGTGCTCAAGCCGGTGACCGTGGACGCGACGGGCAACAGCCACATGCCCTCGATTGCGCGAGCAGATGGAATTGCATCGCCGCGATCCCGCGTGCGCGGGCTGCCACAAGTTGATGGACCCGGTCGGTTTCGCGCTCGAGCAGTTCGACGCGGTCGGTACCTGGCGGACGACTGGACGGCGTGAACACGATCGACGCGTCGAGCGTGATGTACGACGGCACGAAGATCAACGGCCCCGCTGACCTGCGCAACTTCGTGCTGAAGCTACAAGGATCAGTTCGCGCGCACGGTCACGGAGAAGCTCTTGACGTACGCGCTCGGCCGCGGGGTCGAGTACTACGACATGCCGGTCGTGCGCGCGATCGTGCGCGACGCGGACAAGGACGGCGATCGCTTCGACACGTTGATCGTGGACGTCGTCAAGAGCGCGCCATTTCAGATGAACAGCAAGCCGGGCCAGCCGGTTACGCGTCGCGCGCCGCCCACGGCGGCCACGACGGCGTCGGCCCGCGACTGAGGAGCAAGGACGCGATGGGCTTCATCACGAACAAGACATTGGCGCGACGCACGTTCCTGCGCGGCGTCGGCGCAACCGTCGCGCTGCCGCTGCTCGAGTCGATGCTGCCCGCCGTCGGCTCCGTCGCTCGCGCGGCGCAGCTCTCGCCGACGCGCTTTACGGGCATCTTCGTTCCACACGGCGCGGCGCCGGGCTACTGGGTGCCGAGCGCCGAGCGCAACTTCGAGCTGCCCTACATCTACAAGCCGCTCGAGACGGTCCGGGACCAGCTCGTGATCACGAGCGGGCTGTGGGCGAAGTCTTCGGAGAATCCGCCGGGCGTCACGGGCGCGGATCACTTCGTCGCGGCCGCGTATCTTTGCGGCGTCAAGCCGCGCAAGACTACGGGCGCGGACATCGAGTGCGGAACAACGCTCGACCAGATGATCGCGCAGCAGATCGGTCAGGACACGCTCACGCCGTCGCTGCAGGTCGCGGTCGAGGATCCGGGCGCGAACGCGAGCAACTGCGGCGAGGGCTATAGCTGCGTCTACACGAACTCGATTTCGTGGGCGGCGCCGAACCGTCCGCTGCCGATGCAGGTGAATCCTCAAGTCGTGTTCGAGGAGCTCTTCGGCGACGGCGGCACGCCGGCCGAGCGAGTCGCGCGCCGCTCGCAGCAGCGCAGCATCCTCGACTCGGTGATGGGCTCGCTCTCGACGCTGCAGGCCAAGGTCGGCGCGTCCGATCGCGAGCGCGTCGACCAGTATCTCGAGGACGTGCGCGAGATCGAGCGGCGCCTGCAGATCGCGGCCAAGGCGTCGACCGAGGTGCCCGCGATCGCGATGCCTTACGGCGTCCCCGATTCGTTCGACGAGCACATCAAGCTGCAGTTCGACTTGCTCGCGCTCGCGTTCCAAGGCGACATCAGCCGCGTCGCGACGCTGCTCTATGCGCGCGACCTCACGGGCCGCGTGTATCCCGCGGCCGGCACGGACATCAGCTTCCACGGCGGCTCGCACCACGCGGAAGACCCGGGCCGCGTCGCGCAATACGCGAAGCTGAACCAATACCACGTGAAGACGATCGCGTACTTCGTCGAGAAGCTACGCTCGATCCGCGACGGCGACGGCACGCTGCTCGATCATTCGCTCGTGCTGTACGGCTCGAACATGGGCAACTCGAACCAGCACCTGCATTACGACGTTCCGCACATTTTGATCGGCGGCGCGTCGGGCAAGCTCAAGGGCAACCGCCATCTCGCGTTCCCGAGCCGCACGGTGCCGACCAGCAACCTGTTGCTCAGCATCGCGGATTTCTACGGCCTGCATCTCGATTCGTTCGGCGACAGCACCGGCAGGATCGAGCACCTCTAGCTCTGCGCGGCGCGGCAGATTCCGCGCGGTACGGCCGAGCTCTTCGCGGCGACTCTCTAGCGGGAGGCCGGAATCACCGGAACTTCGATCTTGCCCGTCGTGTTCGGGTTGTCGATCGGCTTTTGATCTGGAAGTCCCGTGAACAGCGGCTCACCGGCCGAGGAACGGATCGCGGCGCGCAGGACGTATTTGTGACGCGGCACCAACGCGTCGCGCGGGACCGCGAGCGTGAACGAGATCGGCGAGCCACGGCCGCCCGCGTCGACGGTTTGGGTCGCGATCGGCGTAGCGGCAGCGTCCGACTGGATGCTACCGGAGGCGCTCACGCGGCCGATGTCCTCGAGGCGAATCTCGAGCGTTGCGCCTGCCGGAAGCACGAGCGATTCGCGGTAGGTCACCGAGCCGAGTATTTTCGTTTGCGGCGCCGCGCCATTGCCGCCGCATCCGTATGCCGCGCCCGCGGCAACGAGCAGCAACGCTTTGAGCGAGAGGACCGCCGCGCGCATAGAGCGCGGCGCTCAGCCGCCGCCGACGCCGAGGTAGGGAAGCAGACGGCCGAACGACAGCACGCTGAACCAGAGCACGAGCGACGAGACACCGATCGCCTTCGCGGAGAACGGCGTCGGGGCCGTCGGCCCTGCCTTGAGCAGCTTCGGCTCGATCATCGTGTAGTAGATGAGGAAATTCAGGCCCGCGAGCGCGACGCAGATCATCTTCGCCCAGAACGACCAGTTGCCCGTGTACATGCGCGGCACGGCGATCACGAAGCCGAGGCCTGAGATCAGGTTGATCGCGAACGACACGATCGCGACCGGCATCAGAGCGTGGACGGCGCGTAACGGGATCACGTTTTGGAAGCCGATCAGACGCAGATCCATCACGAGCAGCGAGCCGATGAGCGTGCACAGCCCGAGAAAGTGCAGCGTCTCGAGCGTCGGCCAGCTCCATGCGTAGTCGAGCACGACGTGATGCACCCAGGTCGTTTCCATCCAATCCTGAACTGCGTTGTAGAGCGACATGCGTTTCCTTCCTATCGAATGTGGCTAGATGTAAGCCGTTAGACGGCCACAGACGATCGCCGTTACCCAAAAGACGATCGAAAGCCATGCGATCACTTGGACTTTGGTCGGGGCGACATTCGGCGCCCAGCCTGCTGACTCTTGGGCCACGATATTCTGCAGGATCGCGGCCGTGATGCCGCCGAGGACCACGAGGGTCATCTTCACCATGAAGATCGTGTGTACGACGTACTCAGACGCTTGCGTCGTGAACAGAGCGCTTCCTGACAGGAAGTTGATCCCGAACCCGATCCAGGCGAGGCCGAGGAAGCGGTGCAGCGCGGTGTAGGGGATCTCAGCGAACCGGCCCAGCAGCCGCGCGTCGAGTATGAGCGCGAACCCGACCATCACGCCCATGCCGATTGCGTGCAACGTGATCATCAGCGGATAGCCGACCGCGGACGATCGGACCCAGTCCGCCAAGCCAGTCGCCTCGAGCCAAAGAAAAACTCCCACGCAACCCCCAGAGGCCGTCGTACGGCCGTTTTACAGCCGCCGCAGCGTAGCTTGTGCCCCCCGACCTGTCCACTTGCGCCGGGCAGCAGGCGCGTCAAGAAATCTGCACATTTCCAGCTCGGGCATACACGCGCCCGGGACTGAGGGCGCCGCGCGGACACGCGCGCGGCTTCTGCTATATTCGCCGCGCGATGACCTCCCCGCGCTCCTCAGCCGGCACGTCGATGCTCGCACGCATCGGCTTGTCGCTTTCCGACTGGTTCGAGAAATGGTTCCCCGACGCGTTCGCGCTCGCGCTCTCGGCCGTCGCGATCGTGTTCGTCGCGTGTCTCCTCACGGGCAACACGGTGCTCGACACGGCGCAACGCTTCGGCACCGGCTTCTGGGATCTCGTCACGTTCACGATGCAGATGTCGATGATCGTCGTGACGGGCTACGCGGTCGCGACGTCGCCGCCGGTCTACGCGCTGATCCGCAAGCTCGCGAGCGTGCCGCGCGGCGCGCGCGGCGCCGTCGCGTTCGTCGCGCTGTTCTCGATGCTCGCGTCGCTCGTGTCGTGGAGCTTCAGCCTGATCTTCAGCGCACTGCTCGCGCGCGAGGTCGCGCACCGCGTGCGCGGCGCCGACTATCGCGCGATCGGCGCGGCCGCCTATCTCGGCGTCGGCAGCGTCTGGGCGCTCGGGCTATCGTCGTCCGCCGCGCTGATCATGGCCGCGCCCGCGTCGTTGCCGGACTCGATCAAGAAGATCAGCGGCGTGATTCCGCTCACGCAGACGCTCGGCCTCTGGCAGAGCCTGCTGGTGGCCGGCTTGCTGATCGCCGTGTCGATGGCTGTCGCGTTCTACTCGGCGCCGGGCGAGGGCCAAGCGCGCTCGATGAAGCAGATGGGCGTCGAGTACGCGCCCGCGACGAACGACATCGGCAAGCGCGAGAGGCCGGGAGAGTGGCTCGAGTACAGCCCGTTGCTCACGATCGTCGCGTGCGTGCTCGGCTTCGGCTATTTCGTGCTCGAGATCGGCGCGAAGGGCGTCGGCGTCGTGCTCGATCTCAATCACTACGTGTTCCTGTTCCTGATCGTCGGGATGCTGCTGCACTGGCGGCCGAAGTCGTTCGTCAACGCGATCGCGGCGTCCGTGACTCCGGTCGGCGGCGTGCTGATTCAGTACCCGATGTACGCCGGAATCGTGCGGATGCTCACGGACTCGGGGCTGTCGACGCAGATCTCGCACTTCTTCGTGAGCGTCTCGACGGCGCACACGTTCCCGGTGATGGTCGGCATCTACTCGGCGCTGCTCGGCTTGTTCATCCCGTCGGCCGGCGGCAAGTGGCTCATCGAGGCGCCGTACCTGCTCGAGGCCGGTAAGACGCTCGGCGTGCACCTCGGGTGGATCGTCCAGACCTACAACGCGACCGAGGCGCTCGCGAACCTGCTGCATCCGTTCTGGATGCTGCCGCTCGTCGGCATTCTTGGGGCTCAAGGCGCGCGACATCGTCGGCTACTCGATGCTGCAGTTCGTCGTGCACGTGCCGATCGTGCTGCTGCTCGTCTGGCTGCT
Organism: uncultured Gammaproteobacteria bacterium; assembly: GCA_963841645.1. Classification (GTDB taxonomy): domain Bacteria; phylum Pseudomonadota; class Gammaproteobacteria; order Steroidobacterales; family Rariloculaceae; genus FEN-1219. The sequence continues at coordinate 81,790 of CAWJDS010000011.1, forward strand.
GAACTACACGCTCGCGCCTTAGGCGGGGGCCGGACCGCGAATGCTGTGCTATGTTCTTGCGTCGCCGCGCAATCGACATCGTCGGCGATCATCCCGGGGGTTTCCGATGGTCGGTTCCAGCAAGCGTCCGATAGTCTGGCTCGTGGCTCTCGCAACCGCGGCTGTCGCCGGATGGTCGCAGCGCGCGCTCGCAGACACTGTCTTGATCACCGGCGCGAACTCCGGCATCGGCCTCGAGTTCGTCAAGCAATACGCCGCGAAGGGCTGGACCGTGATTGCTACCCATCGCCGCTCGGGCGTGCCCGAGTCGCTCGCCGGGGTTATCAAGGACCACAAGAACGTGCGCGTCGAGAAGCTCGACGTCACGAGCGCCGACGATTTGAAAGCGCTCACGGCCAAGCTCAACGGCGAGCCGATCGATCTCTTGATCAACAACGCGGGCGTCTACAACGACCGCAGCAAATGTCACGACGACGACTGCCCCGGCGATTGGAGCACGCAGAGCTTCGGCGACCTGCATTACGACTTGCTCGACACCATCATGGCCGTGAACGTGAAGGGTCCGCTGATGGTGTCGGAGGCGCTGCTGCCGAACGTGAAGGCGAGCAAGCGGAAAACCATCATCGCGATCAGCTCGACGAACGGCTCGCTGACCGATCAGCTCGCGGGCTCGGGCGCGATTTTCTATCGCGCGAGCAAGGCTGCGCTGAATCGCGCGATGCAGCTCGTCGCGCGCGCCGAGCAAAAGGACGGCGTGACCGTCGTGATGCTGCACCCGGGCGCCGTCGTGACGGAGCGGCAGGCCTATCTCGAAGGCTTCAAGGGCATGATCGAGATGCCGTTGAGCGTGACGAATATGGTTGCGACGATCGACAAGCTCACGATCGCCGACACGGGCAAGTTTCTGAACTACGACGGCACAACGGCGCCGTGGTAGCCGCGCGGGCGGGCGCTCACCATAAGAAGCGCGCGCGTCGCGAGTCTCACGAAAAGGGGAGGGTTCATGAAACCAATCTCAGCACTCGCCGCAGTCGCGGCTCTCGGCGCGCTCGCAGCGTGCGGCGACGCGACGCCGAAGCGGCCGACGGCCGAGCAGGACGTCGCCGCGATCATGGAATTCAACAAGCACTACCTCGGCGCGATCAACGACGAGGACATCAAGACGCTCGCGGCGCTCACGACCGACGGCTCACGTGATGATCGCACCGAACCGGCCGCCGATCGTCGGCAAGGCTGCGAACGACGCGATGAACGGGCGCGCGTTCGAGCAGTTCGAGTTCGACGAGTCGTGGTCGCCGGTCGAGACCGTCGTCTCGGGCGACCTCGCATTCCAGCGCGGCACGTACGTGAGCACCGCGAAGCCGCGCGCGGGCGGCGAGTCGCGCTCGATCCGGGGCAGCTTTCTCCGGATCTATCAGCGCCAGCCGAACGGCGAGTGGCGGATGACGCGCGACACGTTCAATAGCGAGCCCGCCTCGGGCGAGCCGGCCGCGGCGCCGTCGAACTGAGCGGTTCGCGTGTTGCGCGAGATCGCGTGGCGGGATCAGAATCCTTCGCCGCTCGCGGCACGGCGGGCGGCGAGCGAACCTGGGGGAGCTTGATGACGCAATCGATTCACGCGCGGCGTGTGGCGCCCGCGCTCGCGGCCTGCGCCGCTACGCTGCTTTGCGCGCTCGGCGCGGAGGCACAGACGGGCACCGCGCGCGCCCGCCGGAAGTCCGACCGCTCAGTCGGCCGTCGCGCCGCCGCCGCTCGTCAACGATCTCGCGTGGGCATACGCAATCACACCTGGGCCTGCGGCACCCGCGCCGGCCGACGACGGCACCAAGCTCACGCTGCCGGGCGCGGACAAGACGTTCACGCTCGACCAGATTCGCAACCGCATGGGGCCGGCCGACTGGTTCCCAGGCGATCATCCGAGCATGCCGTCGGTGGTCGCGATCGGTCGCGAGCAAGCGGGGATTTGGGCGTGCTCGCTTTGCCACTATCCGAACGGCAAGGGACGGCCCGAGAACGCCGGCATCGCGGGATTGAATCGCGATTACTTCATCCAGCAGTTGCACGACTTCAAGAACGGCGCGCGCCAGAGCGCGGACGCGCGTAAGCCGAACACGCCGGTGATGGCGGGCTTCGGAGTGCAGATGACCGAGGACGAGATCCGTCAGTCGGCGGACTACTTCAGCTCGCTCAAGTGGGCGCCGTGGATCGAGGTCGTCGAGTCCGACACGGTGCCGAAGACCCGTCCCTCGGGCGGCATGTGGCTGCGGCTCGAAGGCGCCGACGCTGGCACGGAGCCGCTCGGCCGCCGGATCATCGAGACGCCGAAGAACACGGAGTACACCGAGAAGCTCAGGAACCCGCGCTCGGGTTTCACGGCGTACGTGCCGAAAGGCTCGATCGCGAAGGGCGAGGCGCTTGCGACGAAGCCGAGCACGAAGACGACGCAGTGCACGATCTGCCACGGCGCCGATCTCGGCGGGCTCGCGGTCGTGCCGACGCTGCGCGGTCGCTCGCCGAGCTACATAGCGCGGCAGCTTGCCGACTTGAAGCTCGGCACTCGGCACGGGCTCTGGTCGCCGCTGATGGCGCCCGTGGTCGCGAATCTCACGGCCGACGACATCCTGAATCTCTCGGCGTACCTGTCGTCGTTGCCCGTGCACTGACCGTCCAATGCCTCGCGTTCGATTCCATCGGGGAGTTCTGATCGCGTGCGCCGCGACGCTCGTTCCGGTGGCAGTTTTTGCTCACCACAGCCGGGCCGTCTTCGACACGAAGCAGGAAGTCGTGATAGAAGGCACGGTCACGAAGCTCGACTGGCGAAACCCGCACATCTATTTCGTCGTCGAGACCAAGGGTTCCGGAGGTGAGCCGCTGCTCCAGGAGATCGAGGCGACCTCGGTCTCGGAAGCTCAGGCTTTGGGTCTCAGCAAGGAGGCAATCGCGCCGGGCTCGCGCGTGGTGATTCGCGCCAATCCAAACCGTCAGGGCACGCCGGCCAGAGCGTCCGGCCTGTCAGTGAAGACGGCGGATGGCGTCGTCTATCCGCTCAACACCGATGCCAAGATCGCCGTCGCGCACGCGGTCACTGCTCAAGCGGACAGTATCGCCGGCCGCTGGGCGCCGACCCTCGATAGCTTCGCGGAGATCCTGCCCGGCACACGCTCGTGGGCGCTCACCGACGGCGGGCGCGCGGCGCAAGCTGAGGTGATCAAAAGTCTCGCAAACGCTACGGATGTCGCGGCCCTCGGCATTTGCGAGCCGATCCCGCCGCCGATTCTTTCGATCTTTCCGGATATGCGCTCGATCGAAGTCGGCGCTGCGACCGTCGTCATGCGCTTCGAGGGCGCCGTCGGCGTGCGGATGGAGCGCGTCGTGCATCTCGATCAATCCGCGCATCCGGCCAATGTCGCCCCGTCGGTGCTAGGCCATTCGATCGGCCACTGGGAAGGCGGAACGCTCGCGATCGACACCGTCGGCTTCGCGCCATATCCGTTAGGATTGGTCATGATCCCGTCGAGCCCGGCCAAGCACCTCGTAGAGCGGCTTACGCTCGCGGACGATCGCCGTCACCTTCAATACGCTTTCACGCTCGAGGATCCAGAGTATCTCGCGGCACCAGCCTCCTACGCTGCGACGTGGGATTACCGGCCGGACCTCGACCCATCGGGACAGCCTTGCGATCCCGAGACGGCGCGGCGCCCGCTGACGAAGTAGCGGACGCCGTCCGAGTGATGGTCGAGAGCGCTCCGCGTCTTCGCCGGCCCGTTTCCGTCGTCGCTTCGAGCGTCGCGCTGCTAGCGATCTGGCTCACGCCGGCCGCGCAGGCGCAGTTCGGCTCCGGCGCGCCGACGATCGCTTTCGCGAGCCTCACCGGCGTGCGCCCGAACGTGTTCATCGCCGACGCCGATGGTTCGAACGCGAGGCCGTTGCTGCCGCCGAACGACTACGACAACTTCAACGCGTCGTTCTCGCAGTCCGGTGATTGGATCGTATTCACGTCGGACCGCAGCGGTTCCGCCGACATCTATCGCGTGCATGCGGACGGCTCGGGCCTGGAACGTTTGACGGACAACCCGGCGTTCGACGATCAAGGGGTGCTGTCGCCGAACGGCTCGTCGCTCGCTTTCGTGTCGACGCGCGACGGTGCGGCGAACATCTGGCTGCTCGACATCAGAACGAAAACGCTGTCGAACCTGACGGAGGGCTCGAGCGGCGATTTCCGTCCGGCCTGGTCGCCAGACGGCACGAGGATCGCGTTCTCTTCGGACCGCGATTCGCCGCGCACGCCGATGAGCACGCCAGGTGCGGCGCCGTTCTTCATTCCGTTGCGGACCCAGGTCTACGTGATGGCGCGCGACGGCACGCGAGCTCCAGCGGCTCTCGAGCGCATCGGACTCCGCCGGCGGCCCGAGCTGGTCGCCCGACGGCACGAAAGTCGTGTACTACGAGAGGACCAGCACCGGCAGCCAAATCGTCTCGATCGACGTCGCGAATGGCACGCGCGAAACGTTCGGCGACGGCGACGGCGCGAAGTCCGCGCCGCGCTGGGTCGCCGATGCGGGCGTGATGTGGGCGAGCCAAGCACCGTTCTTCTTCGCCGGCCGGCATGCCGGGGCAGCCGCCGGTCGGCATAGAACGCGCAGCGGGCTCGCCGGGCGCGCGCGGCGCCTTCCGGAGTCCGAGCTGGTCTTCGGACGGTAAGCGGCTCGTGTTCGATCGGTATCTCGGCACTTGGCCGCCGTACGGGTACGCCTGGAGCCGCGATTCGCGCTACCGCGTTCTGCGCACCGGAATCTTCCCGTCGTTCTCGCCGCGCGGCGATCGGCTCGTCGAGAACGATGGCCCGGCCGGCGCCGCGCACAACTCGATCTTGATCGTGAGCTCGAGCGGCTCGAGCTCCGTGCTGTTCGCCGATCCGATGCGCAATTCCCTCGCACCGAAGTGGTCGCCGAACGGCGACCAGATCGTGTTCGCGATCGGCGAGTTCTTGCAGACGCTCGCGGGCCGCGAAAATCTGACCTCGCATCTCGCGTTGATTCCGGTGAGCGGCGGGGCGATCCAGGAGCTGCCGGCGGCGGGCGAGCACGTCGGCTTTCCCGAGCTGGTCGCCGGACGCGACGAAGGTCGTGTATGCAGACTTCGACCGCGCGCGCCGGGGACTCCGGATCTACGAGCTCAAGACGCAGCGCGTGACGCAGCTTACGACGGGGCCCGACACGTTCCCGGCCTGGTCGCCGGACCGGCGATCGGATCGCGTTCACGAGCAATCGTGACGGCGACTACGAGATCTACACCGTGCGGCCGCGGCGGCGGAGGGCTCACGCGGCTCACGACCTCGCCCGGCAACGACGCGCATCCCGCGTGGTCGCCCGATGCGCAGTGGATCGTGTTCGCGAGCAATCGAACCGGCTTCAAGGACGAGACCGGCGGCATGTCCGACGGCGAGATCTTCGTGATGCGCGCCGACGGCTCGGACGTGCGTCAGCTCACCGAGAACGCGTTCGAGGACGGCACGCCCGCTTGGCGGCCCGTGTTCGTGCCGGCTCCGCAGAATTCCTCGCGGCGTGGGCGTCGCGACTCGGAGGCGCGCTGACCGCTGCGGCGAGCGGCGCTACTACGCGGACGCGCCGAGCTCGACCACGCGCTGCGAGCCGCCCAGCCCAAGCTCACGCGCGAGCCACGGCAATGCGAGCGCAACTTCCTCGCGAACCTTCCAGGGCGGATTGACGACGATCATCCCGCTGCCCGTGAGGCCGCGGCCATGTCCGTCCGGTGCGACGCAAAGCTCGTAGAGATCGATCGACTCGATCCCCGTGGAGCGAATCGCGCGCTCGAAGCGCTGCACCCAGCGGCGCTCGAGCACCGGGTACCAGATCGCGAACGTGCCGGTCGCGAAGCGCCGGTGCGCCTTCGTGAGCGCCTCGACGACCTGCGTGTGCTCGTCCTTCACCTCGTACGACGGATCGATCAGCACCAGTCCGCGGCGCTCCGGCGGCGGCACGAGGCCGACGCAGCCTTCGAGCCCGTTCGAGCGCAGCACGGTGACGCGGCGATCCGCGCCGAGCTTTTGCTCCAACGCGCGGTGCTCTGCGGGGTGGAGCTCGAAGAGATAGAGGCTGTCCGTCGCTCGTAACAGCTCGCGCGCGAGCCACGGCGAGCCGGGATAGCGTTCGACCTTCGTCGCTCCGTCGTTGTAGCGGCGCACGAGCTCGACGCAGCCGCACGACCGCGGCGGGCGCGCTCGGAGTGCCGTAGATCTTTGCGATTCCGGCTAGGAATTCGTGGTTTTTCCGAGCGGCGGGCGAGCGCAGATCGTAGCCGCCGGCTCCCGCATGGGTTTCGATGTAGCGCAGTGGCTTAGTTTTAGCGACGAGTTTCGCGAGCAGCGCGAGCAGCACGACGTGCTTGAGGACGTCGGCATGGTTGCCCGCGTGGTAAGCGTGCTGGTAGCTCAGCATTGTTCGATCGTCCTTGACGACCCGCCACTCCGGCGGGCCCGACCCTTATATACTGCCGGGCACGCTCGAAGCCGGCAAAGGCGAATGTCCTCGATCCACCGCGACGCACACCGACCTCCACCCGACCAGCTGCTCACGGAGATCGCGGACTACGTGCGCGAATTTGGCGCAGACGGTGGCGAGGCGAGGCGCATTGCGCGCTATTGCCTGATGGACACGCTCGGCTGCGGAATCCTCGCGCTGAACTACCCCGCGTGCACGAAGTTGCTCGGGCCGCTCGTGCCCGGCGCCGAGCTGCCGGGCGGAGCGCGCGTGCCCGGCACGCGCTTCGAGCTCGATCCGGTCACGGCAGCGTTCAACATCGGCGCGATGATCCGCTGGCTCGACTTCAACGATACCTGGCTCGCGGCCGAGTGGGGACATCCGTCGGACAACCTCGGCGCGATACTCGCGGTGGCGGATTATCTGAGCCGCCGCCGGCGTAGCGCCGGCGCGGCTCCGCTCACGGTCGGCGACGTGCTCACCGCGATGATCAAGGCGCACGAGATTCAGGGCGTGCTCGCGCTGAACTCGAGCTTCAATCGCGTCGGCCTCGATCACGTGCTGCTCGTCAGGATCGCGAGCACGGCGGTCGCGACGCAACTGCTTGGCGGCACGCGCGAGCAGATCGTGAACGCCGTGTCGAATGCGTGGCTCGACGGTGGCGCGCTGCGCACGTACCGGCACGCGCCGAACACGGGCTCGCGCAAGAGCTGGGCCGCGGGCGACGCGACGAGCCGCGGCGTTCGGCATGCGCTGCATCGCGCTCGCGGGCGAGATGGGCTACCCGTCCGCGCTCACGGCGAAGACGTGGGGCTTCCAGGACGTATTGTTCAAAGGCAAGCCGATCGCGCTCGAGCGCAAGCTCGGCTCGTACGTGATGGAGAACGTGCTGTTCAAGATCTCGTTCCCGGCCGAGTTTCACGCGCAGACCGCGGTCGAAGCCGCGCTGAAGCTGCACCCCGAGGTGGCGCCGCGGCTCGACTCGATCGAGAGGATCGAGATCGAGACGCAGGAGGCGGGCGCGCGGATCATCGACAAGACCGGCCCGCTCGCGAATCCCGCGGACCGCGATCATTGTCTCCAGTACATGGTCGCCGTGCCGCTGATCTTCGGACGGCTCACGGCCGACGATTACGAGGACGAGGTCGCGCGCGATCCGCGGATCGACGCGCTGCGCGCGAAGATGGTCGTGACCGAGAACCGCGACTTCAGCCGCGACTATCTCGATCCGGACAAGCGTGCGATCGGCAACGCGCTGCAAGTGTTTTTCAGGGACGGGGCCCGAGACCGCTCGGGTTGCGATCGACTACCCGGTCGGCCATCGCCGCCGGCGCGCCGAAGGCATCCCGCTAGCTGCTCGCGAAGCTCGAGCGCGAGTCTCGCAACGCGCTTCAGCGCGGCGCAAATCGGCCGGATCGAGGAAGCGTGCGCGAAGCAAGAGACGCTCGAGGAGATGGCCGTCGACGACTTCGTCTCTCTGTGGGTCAGCGCGCGCATGAGCGCGGGTGCCAAGCTCCGGGACGCGGTCGCGAAGCGCGCGCCGCTCCAGATTCCGGGCACGATCAACGCGTACTGCGCGCTGCTCGCGGAGCGCGCGGGATTCGAGGCGATCTATCTCTCGGGCGCCGGCGTCGCGAACGCTTCGTTCGGGCTGCCGGATCTCGGCGTCACGACGCTCAACGACGTAGCTCGAGGACGCGCGGCGGATCACGGCCGCGACGGACCTGCCGCTGCTCGTCGACGCGGATACCGGCTTCGGCAGCGCGTTCAACATCGCGCGCACGGTGCGCGAGCTCGAACGCGCGGGCGTCGCGGGCATGCACATCGAGGACCAAGAGCAGGCGAAACGCTGCGGCCATCGGCCGAACAAGGCGACCGTCTCGACCGACGAGATGTGCGACCGCCTCAAGGCTGCGGTCGATGCTCGCGCGGATCCTGCGTTCGTGATCATGGCGCGCACCGACGCGTTCGCCCGGGAGGGCGTGGATGCGTCGCTCGAGCGCGCGGCGGCGTACGTCGAGGCCGGGGCCGACATGGTGTTCGCCGAGGCGCTCTACACGCTCGACGACTACCGCGCGTTCACGCGCGCGATCGGCGTTCCCGTGCTCGCGAATCTCACCGAGTTCGGGCTCACGCCGCTTTTCACGTGCGATGAGCTCGGCGCGGCGGGCGTGAAGCTGATCCTGTATCCGCTGAGCGCGTTTCGCGCGATGAGCCGCGCGGCGCTCGAAGTCTACACCGCGATTCGCGAGCGGGGCACGCAGAAGCCGGTCGTCGCGAAGATGCAGACGCGCGAGGAGCTCTACACCGTGCTCGACTATCACGCCTACGAGCGAAAGCTCGACGAGCTTTACGCGCGCTCGCCGGCGGCCGCGAATGAGGCGCGAGAGCCGCCGAGAGCGAAGCGTGAGGCGCGCAGGAAGACGGCGAAGAGCCGCAAAGGGAAGCGACGATGAGCACGGAACGAGCGGCGCCCGCGGGCGGCTTGCGCGGCGTCTCGGCGGGACAGACCGCAATCGCCACGGTCGGCGACGGCCACGGACTGCGTTATCGCGGCTACGACGTGGTCGAGCTCGCGGCGCACGCGACGTTCGAGGAGGTCGCGTATCTGCTGTTGCGCGGCGAGCTGCCGACCGCTCGCCAGCTCGACGCGTTTCGAACCGCGCTCCGCGCTCGCCGCGAGCTGCCGCGGGAGCTGCGCGAGGTGCTCGAGAGGATTCCGGCGTCGGCTCATCCGATGGACGTGCTGCGCACGGGCTGCTCGATGCTCGGCACGCTCGAGCCCGAGGGCGACTTCGCGAACGAGCTCGAGGTTGCGACGCGGCTGATCGCGACGTTCCCCGGCATGCTGCTCTACTGGCACCACTTCGCGCGCAGCGGTAAACGGATCGCGACCGCGAGCGACGCGCCGAGCACGGCGGCGCACTTTCTGACGCTGCTGCACGGTAAGCCGCCGATCTCGCTGCACGAGCGCGCGCTCGACGCGTCGTTGATCCTGTACGCCGAGCATGAGTTCAACGCGTCGACGTTCACCGCGCGCGTGTGCGCCGCGACGCTTTCGGATTTCTATTCGGCCGTGACGGCGGCGATCGGAGCGTTGCGCGGGCCGCTGCACGGCGGCGCGAACGAGGCGGCGATGGAGCTCATCGAGCGGTTCGATTCGCCCGCGGCCGCGACCGCGGGCGTCGAGGCGATGCTCGCGCGCAAGGAAAAGGTGATGGGTTTCGGGCACGCGGTCTACCGGACCTCGGATCCCCGCAATGCCGTGATCAAGGCGTGGGCGAAGAAGCTCGGCGCCGAGGCGGGCGACCGCGTGCTGTATCCGGTCTCCGAGGCGATCGAGGCGCTGCTCTGGCGCGAGAAGAAGCTGTTCCCGAATCTCGACTTCTACAGCGCGTCTGCCTACCGGTTTCTCGGCATTCCGACGCCGCTGTTCACGCCGATCTTCGTCTGCTCCCGGATCTCGGGTTGGGCCGCGCACATCTTCGAGCAGCGCGCGAACAACAAGCTGATCCGGCCGACGGCGGAGTACATCGGGCCCGAAGCCCGCGGGTTCGTGGGGCTTACGGAGCGCGGCGGGTAGCGAGAGACGCGGACGGAGGAGGGATGTCGAGCCAAGGGCGCTTCGCAGAGGTCTACGCCGCCGCGGCGCGCGATCCCGAGCGTTTCTGGGCCGAGGCCGCGGCCGACATCGACTGGTCGAAGCCGTGGTCGCGCGTGCTCGATCGCACGCGGCCGCCGTTCTATCGCTGGTTCTTAGGCGCCGAGCTCAATACCTGCTTCAACGCGGTCGACCGGCACGTCGAGGCTGGTCGCGGCGCGGAGAACGCGCTGATCTACGACAGCCCCGTCACGCAGACCGTCGCGCGTTACACGTTCGCCGATCTAAAGCGCGAGGTCGCGCGTCTCGCCGGCGCGCTCGCGCGCTTAGGTGTCCGCCGCGGCGACACGGTCGTGATCTACATGCCGATGGTGCCGCAAGCCGTGTTCGCGATGCTTGCGTGCGCGCGGCTCGGCGCGATCCACTCCGTCGTGTTCGGCGGGTTCGCGGCGGGCGAGCTCGCGGCGCGCATCGAGGACTGCAAACCGAAGGTCGTGCTGTCCGCATCGTGCGGAATCGAGATCGGCAGGCTCGTCGAGTACAAGCCGCTGCTCGACAAAGCGCTCGCGATCGCGAAGCACGCGCCGCGTCGCTGCGTGATCCTGCAGCGCCCGCAGCTGCGCGCGCCGCTCGTCGCGGGCCGCGACATCGATTGGGACGAGGCGCTTGCGGGCGCGCGCGAGCACGAGTGCGTGCCGGTCGAGGCAACCGATCCGCTCTACATCCTGTACACCTCCGGCACTACGGGACGGCCGAAGGGCGTCGTGCGCGACAACGGCGGGCACGCGGTCGCGCTGCGCTGGAGCATGCGCAACTTCTACGGCGTCGAGCCGGGCGAGACGTTCTGGGCCGCGTCCGATATCGGCTGGGTCGTCGGCCATTCGTACATCGTCTACGCGCCGCTGTTGAACGGAAACGCGACCGTGCTCTACGAGGGCAAGCCGGTCGGCACTCCGGATCCCGGCGCGTTCTGGCGCGTCGCGGCCGAGCACGCGGTGCGCGTGCTGTTCACGGCGCCGACCGCGCTGCGCGCGATCAAGCGCGAGGACGCCGGCGCGTCGCACATGGGGCGTTACGACTTGCGCGGCCTGCGCGCGTTGTTCCTCGCGGGCGAGCGCACGGATCCCGTCAGTCTGCGCTGGGCGCGCGCCGCGCTCGGCGTACCTGTGATCGATCACTGGTGGCAGACCGAGACGGGCTGGGCGATCACGGGGCTCTGCCGCGGCGTCGAGGACCTGCCCGTCGTGGACGGCGCTGCGGGACGCGCGGTGCCGGGCTACCACGTGGCGGCGCTCGATGTGGCCGGGCGCGAGGTCGCCGCCGGCACGGTCGGCGCGCTCGCCGTGAAGCTGCCGTTGCCGCCGGGCACGTTCCTCGGACTTTGGAATGCCGACGCGCATTGCCTCGCGTCGTACTACGCGCAGTTCCCCGGCTACTACTGCACCGCGGATTCCGGCTATCTCGACGCCGACGGCTACGCGTTCGTGATGGCGCGAACCGACGACGTGATCAACGTCGCGGGACATCGGCTGTCGACCGGCGCGATGGAGGAGGTGCTCGCCGCGCACCCCGACGTGGCCGAGTGCGCCGTCTGGGGCGTGCAAGACGAGCTCAAAGGCGAGGTGCCGATCGGGCTCCTCGTGCTGAACGCCAATTGCCGGCGAGCCGGGGCCGACGTCGTCGCGGAGGCGGTCGCGGCGATTCGCGAGCGGATTGGCCCCGTCGCGGCGTTCAAGGCCGCGGCGGTCGTGAAGAGGCTGCCGAAGACGCGCTCGGGCAAAATCTTGCGCGGCGTGATGCGCCGGATCTCGAACGGCGAGCCTTGGACGATGCCGGCGACGATTGACGATCCCGCTATCCTCGACGAGATCGCCGCGGCCCTCGGAACGCTCGGGCTGCCGCGATCTGCCGCGAGCTGAGCGCGCTCGCGTCGGCAGACTGGTCTCGCGACAAAATCCTAGCGGTTGCGGCCGACTTCTTTGCGCTGTTGCGGCGGGACGGGCTCGTCGTCGATGAGCTCGAGCGGCGCGTCGCGACCGAGACCGAGGAAGTCGAACGGATCGTCGTCAGCCGGCGGCGGCGCAGGTTTCGGAGCCGGCGGCGGGGGTGCGGACTTCGCGGCCGGCGGCGGCGCCGCAGGTCTTGCGGCCGGCGCCTGCGGAGGAAGTTTTGCCGCCGCGGGAGGCGTCGGCGCCGAGCTTGCGGCAGCCGCCGGCGCGGCCGGAGCGTCGTCGTCGGTCCAGCCTGAAGCGGCGAGCGCATTGTTGAGCTTCTCGAGGTCATCGTCGCCGAACAGCGTCTCGGCCATCGAGTTGCTGATGTCGTCGATCGACTTCGCGACCGAGATCGCGCGCATCGTCTGAGTCTGGCGCAACACGTCGGCGTCCTCGCGCGACGGCTTGCGGAGCGGGTTGCGGCGGGCTTCGCGACCGGCTGCGGCGGCTTCACGACGCGGGCAGCGGGTGGCGTGCTCGCCGGCGCCACGACGCGGGGTAGCGGCGGCCTAGCGGGCTCGGGTGCCGGGGCGCGCGGTGCAGGCGGCTTGACGTAGGCGGTCTCGGTGCGCGGGCGTTGCCGAGGCGGATCGACCGCGTCGGTCAGCACTGGGAAGTCGAGCGTCTGTACGTCGGGCGATTCAGTCAGCGTGGCCGCGAACGAGTCGATCTCCTCGTCCGATATGAGCTGCCGTTCGGCAGCGGCCGCGCGCGGCTGTGGGGCGGCCGGCGGCGCCGAGGCGAACGCGGGCGGAGCCGGAGCGGGCGAAACCGCGACGGACGCGACCGAAGCCGGGGCAGCGATCGGCGCGTGCGAGGCCGGCGCGGCGGAAGAGGACGTAGGGAATACAGGTCGACGCGCGATCATCGACGGGCTCTGGTCGACGCTCGCGGGTGCGACTCGCGTTGGCCGCGTTGGCCCCGCAGTTGCCGGCAGCGGCGAGGCGGCGTCGGGCGGCGCTGCGACGGATGCTGTGGCCGGCATCACGCCCTGTGCGGGTATCGCGGCGCGCGCAGCAGGCGCGATCGGTTGCACGGTGAACGGCGCGGGCTGCGTGGCGGCGCGCCGGCTTCGTGGCGAGCGGAGGTTGCGCGGCGACCGGAGGCGTGCGGCGACCGGCGGAGTGCGCGGCGACCGGCGGAGTTGCGCGGCGACCGGCGGAGTTTGCGCGGCGACCGGCGGAGGCCGTGCGGCGACCGGCGGAGGTTGTGCGGCGACGGGCGGAGGCTGTGCGGCGACCGGCGGAGGTTGCACGACAGCCTGCGGAGCTTGCGCGGCGAGCGTGCCCGCGCCCGGCGACACGCTAGCACCCGGGGTCACCGGGGTTGCGCGCGCCACTTCGGGCGGCGGCTCGGCGGAGCTCGCCGGCGCGATCCCGAACATCTCGGCAACCTCGCGCAGAAGCTGCGCGGTTACGACCGTAGTCTTGCGCGTCGCCGCGAGCGTAAGCGCGGTCTCGGCGACGTTGTTCGCGAGCCGCGGAACACCGCCCGTGATTTCGTGCAGCGCTGCGAGCGCGTCGCGCGCGAACAGCTTGTCGAGGGCGCCGCCCGCGGCCTTCACGTGGTGGTCGAGATAGGCTCGCAGCTCGTCGAGAGCGAGAGGCTCGAGCCGCTGACGCAGCCGGATCCGCTGGCACATCGACGAAAGCGTCGGCGCCTTCAGCACTTCGACCAGCGCGGGCTGCCCGAGCAGAACGAGATTCGCGCCGAGCGAGCCGTTCGGGTCGGCCGCGGTCAGCGAATCGAGCGCGCGGAGCACGTCGGCGCCGAGATCCTCGGCGCGCTCCGCGATCACGTATATCCGCGACGACGTCGCGCTCATCTCGTTCAGGAATTGGCGCCACATCTGCATCCGCTCGACGCGGCCGACGCGGTGCGCGTTGAAGCCGAACTCGACCAACAAAAGCTCGAGCAGCTCGGCCGGGTTTGTGGGAGCTACCGTGATCCAGCCCAACGCGAGCTTGGTGCTCGTCGTGCGAAGCACGGTCGACATGAGCGTGGTCTTGCCGACGCCCGCGGGTCCAGTGAGCACGACGGCGCTGTCGGACGTCGTGAGCGCGAGCTTGATGCTCGCGGCGAGTTGCTGGTGTCTCGCCGCGAGGAATACGGCCGATTCCTGCGCGATACCGGTCTGGAACAGGGGCTTTTTCAGCCCGAAGTGTGCGTCGTACATGAGCGCCGCCCCGATTCGGATCGAACGCCCGTAGTTTGGGCAGGCAGCCCCGGAGGTTTCCCTAAACTAGGTCACAACTTATGCAAAAAACCCCCGCCGCCCGGGCGCGTGGGCTCAGCCCGCCACGGCCGGCGCCCCGAGCGGCACGGTCCAGGGGTCGTAGGAGAAGAGCCAGGCGTTGCGCTCCCTCGCGAGGTCGCGGCCTTCGAAGCCGCGGCGCAGATCCTCTTCCGTACGCTGGTGGAAGAGCTTGCCCATCTCGTTCGAGCCGATCTGCACGCGCGCCGTGCGCTCGTAACGACTGCGCTGATAGAGACCGAGCGCCGCGCTGACGGAGCGCTCCTGCTCGAGAGCGCGCATGATGATCGCGCCATCCTCGATGGCCATCGCCGCGCCCTGCGCCATGAACGGCAGCGTCGGGTGCGCGGCGTCTCCGAGCAGCGTCGCGCGCGCAGTGCTCCAGCCCGTCACGGGCGGCCTGTTGTACATCGCCCAGCGGTAGCAATTGTCCTTGTCCATCGCGTCGATCAGCATCTGTACCTTCGGATGCCACGGTGTGAAGTCCGCTTTGAGCCGAGCCCACGGCGCTTTCACGGTCCACGATTCGTCGAGCCACGTGTCGTCCTCGACGAGGCCGACGAAGTTCAAGAGCTCGCCGCGGCGGATGTAGTACACGATTACGTGCGCGTTCGGCCCCATCCAGTTCGTCGACACGCGTTCCATGTAATCGGACGGCAGTCGCGAGCTCGGCACGGTCGCGCGCCACGAAACGTAGTTCGTGAACTCGGCCTTCGTCGCGCCGAGGATCTGCGCGCGGATCGCCGACTTGATGCCGTCCGCGCCAATCAGCAAGTCGCCGCTTGCCGTGGTGCCGTTCGCGAACTTCACGCGTGACCGAATCTCGCGTCTCGGTGTAGCTCTCAGCCGCCGTGCGCAGCACGACCGCGTCTGGGTCGAGCTCGCGCACCTTCGCTGCGAGCACCGCATGCAAGTCGGCGCGATGCAGGTGGTAATACTTCGCGCCGTGGCTTCGCTCGTGCGCGGCGCCGAGCGGAATCTCGTGTAACAGCTCGCCCGTGCTGTAGACGCGAAACTGTTGTGCCGTCGGGATGACCGCAACCTTCGTCAGCGCGTCTTCGAGACCGACGCCGTGCAGAACGCGCGACGCGTTCGCGCTGATCTGGATCCCCGCGCCGATCTCGCCGAGCCCAGGCGCTTGCTCGTAGACGCGCACGCGATGGCCGCGGCTCAGCAGCACGGCCGCCGCGGTGAGGCCCCCGATCCCGGCGCCGACAATGATCACGTTCTGCGACATGGCCGCGTAGCTTAGCGCTTCGGGCCCGAGAGGCTAGAATGCCTCGATACGGCAGCGGCTAGACCCGCCTCGAACCATTGACCATGGCAGTTCACCCGATACTGCGGCTCGGCGATCCTCGGCTCCGCGAAGTTGCGGCGCCGGTTACCGAGTTCGATACGCCCGAGCTCCACGAGCTCGTGCGCGATCTGCTCGAGACGATGGAGGCGGCGGAGGGCGCAGGGCTCGCGGCCGTGCAAATCGGTGTGCCACGGCGCGTCGTGATCTTCGGCGTCGATTACAACCCGCGCTATCCGAAGGCCGAGCCGGTGCCGTTCACGGTGCTCGTGAACCCCGAGATCACGCCGCTCGGCGACGAGCGCGAAGCGGGCTGGGAAGGATGCCTCAGCGTGCCCGGAATGCGGGGGCTCGTGCCCCGGCCTGCGCGGATACGTTATCGCGGCCGCGACCAATTCGGCCGGCCAATCGACCGCACTGTCGATGGCTTCCACGCGCGCGTCGTGCAGCACGAGTGCGACCATCTCGACGGGATTCTCTATCCGCAAAGAATCGAGGACATGCGCTCGTTCGGGTTCACCGAGGAGCTCGTCGCGAGCGGTGCACTGCCGTGGGCGGAGCAGTTCGAGACGCCGCCTGAGGAGTCCACGGCTCGGGAAGGTTGAGCGCATCGGGCATGCGAGCCGGCGGCAGGCGTCGTATCATACCGAGGCTCCGGCGCTGATCACCGCGGAGCGTGCGCGACTACGGTGGGGGAGAACGAACGCATGACGAGCCGCAGAACGTTTCTGCAGATTGGCATTGCCGCATCGGCGTGGCCGATTGCGACACAAGCCGCGCGCGCGGCGGCACTCGGTGGCGCCGCGCCTGCGCCCTCGCTGCCTCTCTACAAAGTCGTCTACGACACGCGCTTCGCGGCGAGCGTCGCTTTCGGCCGGCGCGCCGCGAGCCTCGGCGAGCAAGTGCACCCGATTCAAGGCGACATGACGAGCCTGTGGTACCACGATATTTTTCATCGCTGGAAGCAATCCCCGGTCGCAATCGCCGGTCTCACGGCCCAGGGTCCGCTCTTTTGCTTCGAGCGGCTCGCGTGGGACCAAGGGCTGCGAGTCGTGTTCCGCGCCGAGCACGGCGCGGCCGAGCACTCGCTGTCCGGTCCCGAAAGCCTGCTGATCGAGGCGCGCGACGCGCTCGCGAGCGCCGACTGGGCCGCCGAGATGGCGACGGTCCTCACCCGCTGCCCGAGCGGGCGAGCGGAGATCGGCTCCGCCACGGTCGCCTGCGTGCGGAGTGACGGCTCGCCGGCCGACGAGCCTCTGTACTCGTGGGTGATCGCGCCCGCGGTTCGGGCCTAAGCCCGCCCGATGCCTGCGGTTCGCGCCGCGCTCCTCGTCCTCGCGTGTACGCTCGCGATGTCGGCGCTCCCGCAAGACGCGGCGACCGTCGAGCACGGCCGCCAAGTGTTCGGCTACTGGTGCGCGCCGTGTCACGCACCGGGTCCGAAGCACCCGGGCACTCAGGCGCTCGACGCGCTCTACAAGGGCAGCAAGCCGGCGCCGCTCGAGCAGCGCACGGATCTCGCGCCGACGATCACACAAACGTTCGTCCGCACCGGCGTGTCGGTGATGCCTCCGTTCCGCAAGACGGAGATCAGCGACGCGGATCTCGCGGCGCTAGCCGCCTACCTCGCACCGCGCGCGCACTGATCGGCGCACGCGGTCAAACGTTTCCGCTCGGGGGATCCTCATGACGTCGCATGAGCTTGTCCGCGCCGCGTTCCTCGCGAGCGCGATCTTTATCGCTACTAGCGTCGCCGCGCAGAAGCCGCCAGCGGCGCCGCCCGGCGCGGCGGCCTATCAGAATACTTGCGCTGTGTGTCATGACGCCGGCGTGCCGCGTGCCCCGACGCGCGCCGCATTTGCCGCGATGGCGCCCGAGCAGATCCTGCTCGCGCTCGAGAATGGCTCGATGATCACGATGGCGATCACGCTGTCGAGCGACGACCGTCGTGCGGTCGCGGAGTACCTCTCTGGCAAGCCGCTCACGACGCGGATCGAGATGAATCCGTCGCCGGCGGCGATGTGCACGGAGCGGAATGCGCGCGTCGATTTCGGCAGCCCGACTTGGACTGGGTGGGGCGTCACGCCGGGCAACGCCCGCTTTCAGAGCGACGCCGGAGCCGGGCTCACGGCCGCGCAGCTGCCGCGGCTCGCCGTTCGCTGGGCGTTCGGCTTGCCAGGCGACAACAGAGTCTACGGCGCGCCGACGATCGCAGGCGGGCGCGTGTACTTCGGCAGTCAGGCCGGCAAGGTCTATTCGCTCGACGCGCGAACCGGCTGCGTGCATTGGTACTTCGATGCCGGCGCCGGCGTGCGCGCGGCGATTGCGCTGACCGAGATCGGCACCGGCGCGGCCGCGCGTCGCGTCGCGATCGTAGCGGACCAGCGCGCCATCGTGCGCGCGCTCGATGCTGCGGCGGGCACCGTCGTCTGGGAGGCCCGCGTCGACGACTTCGCGAGCGCGCGCATCACCGGATCGCCGGCGCTCTATCGAGGCCGGTTGTACGTGCCCGTCGCGTCGAACGAGGAGGCGCAGGGCGCCGTCGCTACTTACGAGTGCTGCAGGTTCCGCGGCAGCCTGGTCGCTCTCGACGTCGCGACCGGTAAGCAGGTGTGGAAGACCTACACCGTCGGCGAGCCGAAGCCGACGAAGAAGAACGCGGCCGGCACTCAGCTGTACGGGCCGTCGGGCGTGCCGATCTGGTCGAGCCCCGCGATCGATCCGCAGCGCAACGCGGTCTACGCGACCACCGGCAACAACTACACCGATCCACCGAGCGAGCGCAGCGACGCGTTCGTCGCGTTCGATCTAGACACCGGCAAAGTGCTCTGGGCGCGGCAGACCACGGCGAAGGACGCGTATGTCGCGGCCTGTCGAATGGTCGACAAGACCAACTGCGCGGACTCGAACGGTCCTGACTACGACTTCGGCGCGTCGCCGATCCTCGCCGATCTCGGCGGCGGCAAGCGCGCTCTGCTCGCGGGCCAGAAGTCGGGCGTGGTGTACGCGCTCGACCCGGATCGCGGCGGCGAGATGCTTTGGCAGCAGCGTGTCGGGCAAGGCGGCTCGATGGGCGGCGTGCAGTGGGGTTCCGCTGCGGATGGCGGCAACGTCTACGTTGCCGTGTCGGACGTTCACCGGATCCCGGTCCCGAACGCATGGGCCACGGACGCGGACCCGAAACAGGGCGGCGGGATGTTTGCGCTGCGGCTACGCGACGGCGAGCGGATTTGGCACACGCCGCCGGCCGAGTGCGGCGAGCGCCCGCGCTGCAGCCCGGCGCAACCGGGCGCGGTCAGCGGCATCCCGGGTGCGGTGCTGTCGGGGTCTATGGACGGTCATCTCCGCGCGTACTCGACCGCGGACGGCTCGGTGCTCTGGGACTTCGACACGGTCCGCTCGTACGAGACGGTGAACGGCGTTCCCGGCCGCGGCGGCTCGCTCGACGGCGCAGGTCCCGCGATCGCGGGAGGTCTCGTGATCGTGAATTCGGGCTATCCGCATGGCGGCGGGATGCCGGGCAACGTCGTGCTCGCGCTGAGCGTCGATGGGAAGTAAGTTCTGAAGAATAGTCTGTAACTATATGGCAGACATAAATATTGGAGGTGTGCCGGAGCACTTCAATCTGCCGTGGCTGCGGCTCGCGGAATCCGGCGCGCTCGACGATCTCAGCGTCGTCTGGCGCGACGTGCCCGAGGGCTCGGGGGCGATGGCCGCGGCGCTGCGCGCGGGCGAGCTCGACGCGGCGATGCTTCTGACCGAGGGCGCTGTCGCGGGCGCAGCCCAGGGCGGCTTCAAGATCGTGAGCCTCTATACCGTGTCCCCACTGATCTGGGGCATCCATGTGCCCGCAGGCTCCGACCTTCGGAACGTCGAGGATGTCCGCGGCCGCCGCTACGCAATCAGCCGGCGCGGCTCGGGGTCGCACTTGATGTCGTTCGTGCATGCGCGCGAGCAAGGCTGGTCTACGGACGATCTCGACTTCGTCGTCGTCGGCACGCTTCAAGGCGCGATCGATGCGTTCGCGAGCGGGAAGGCCGACGTCTTCTTCTGGGAGAAATTCATGACGAAGCCGCTCGTCGACTCGGGGCGGTTCAGGCGCGTCGGCGAGTTCGTCGCGCCGTGGCCGGCGTTCGTCGTCTGCGCTTCGAACGCCGCGCTCGCGCAGCGCAAGCCGATCGGCGCCGCGCTGAGCCGGGCGCTCGACGCGGCCGCCGACCTTGCGTCGAGCCCGGGGTCGGCCGCCGCGATTGCGCAACGCTACGGGCTCGAGCCCGGCGACGCGCGCGAGTGGCTCGCGTCGACTCGCTGGGCGCCTCGCGCCGGGATCGGTGCCGAGCATCTCGCTCCGGCCGTTGCGCAGCTCGCGGCTCTCGGCCTGATCGGCGCCGACGTGGTGCCGCAGAATCTGACCGCGCCGCTCGCGTGAACGCTCACAAGTGCGCGCCGGCGCTCGAATTGAGCCTAACTGGTCAGTCGTTATCATCGCTCGCGGTTGCTGATCGCGCATGCCGCGGCGCGTCGGCCTCCGCTAGACTCCGCTTGACGTTCCTGAGTCGACGGCGGGGCTTCTCGTCATGAGCGAACTCTTCGATATGCAGCGCGTCGCCGAGCTCGGTGATGCGATCCTCCGATGGCTCGCGGCGAACGTGTTCGTGCTCGACAACGCCGCGCAGCTCGCGATCGTTCTCGTCGCGCTCGGCGTCGCGGTCTTGGCCTCGCGTTGGCTGCCGAAGTCGCTGCCGCAGCCCGTGCAACTGGCGCCGCTCGCGACCCTGTTGCACGCGCTGAGGCCGCTCGCTCAGACGTTGATCTGGCTCGTGTTGACGTGGCTCGCGCTGCTGGTCGCGAGAGCGGCGCATCGGCCGAGTCACCTGATCGATATCGCGGCGAGCTTGCTGACTGCATGGATCGCGATTCGGATTCTGTCGTTGGCGGCGCCGAGCGCTCGCTGGGCGAGACTGATGACGTGGGCCGTGTGGTCCGTCGCCGCGCTCAGCATCCTGGGTCTGCTCGACCCCACGATCGCGATGCTCGACTCCGTGGCGCTCGAGACGCCGCGGTTGCGCGTGTCGATCTATTCCGTGATCAAGTCGGCGCTGGTGCTCGCCGTGCTGCTCACGCTGGCGAGCTCCCTCACGCGGACGCTCGGCGCGCGGATCCGCACGAGCCGGACGCTGTCGGCGTCGGCCCAAGTGCTGTTCACGAAATCGGTCCGCGCGACGCTGGTCGCCATCGCCGTGTTCATCGGCATCCACACGCTCGGGATCGATCTCACGGCCATCGCCGTCGTCCTCAGCGCGCTTGGCCTTGGCGCCGGGTTCGGCTTGCAGAAGGTCATCAGCAACATCGTGAGCGGCGTCGTGCTTCTGCTGGACCAGTCGATCCGACCAGGCGACGTGATCTCGGTATCCGGGACATACGGTTGGGTCACGGCGCTCGGCGGCCGCTACGTGTCGGTCGTGACGCGCGACGGCGTCGAGCACCTGATTCCGAACGAGACGCTGATCTCCGAACGTGTCGAGAACTGGACGCACACGAACAGCCACACGCGACTCAAGATCCCGGTGCGCGTCGCGTACGACACGGACGTGCACCGCGCGATCGACGTCTGCGTTCAGGCCGCCTGCGGGACCGAGCGCGTGCTGGCCGAGCCCGAGTGCCGCTGCCTGCTCGTCGGCTTCGGCGACAACGGCCTGGAGCTCGAGGTCCGCATTTGGATCGGCGACGCGCACAACGGCGTCCAGAACGTGAAGAGCGCGGTGCTGCTGCGGATCTGGGACCGCTTTCGGGAGGCAGGGATTCGAGTGCCGTTCCCGCAGCGCGACGTCACGGTTCGCGGTGCGCCCGATCTGCCGCCGCCACCACCACCGCCACCGCGCAGCGACGCGGGGTTCCCGTAAAAAAAACGGCCCGAGCCGCAGGCTCGGACCGTCCTCGAGAGAGCGCCTAGCGCGGGCTACTTGATCGCGAAGCCGTTACGCGGATCGAAGTCCTTGCCGTCGCCACGCGTTGCTTTGACCCACGACGCCGCTGGACGGCCGTCGCGCATCGGATGTCCCGTGATCGAGAGCTCCGTGCCCGGCATGAAGTCGCTCTTGCGGATGCCCGCGCGCGTGAGCGTGCTCGGGCCTTCCGCCTCGAAGCCCCAGGTCGTGACCGTGCCGTCGGCGTTCTTCACGTCGACGAGCAGCCACGAGTGCGGGTTCGTGTACTGGAATTCTTTCACCGTTCCCTTGACCGTGATCTCTTTGTTCTCGTCGAACATCACGGCCGAGTGGTGAGCGAAGCTGGGTGCCGAGATCAGCACCATGGCGCCGAAGAGGCAACCCAAGACTTTCTTCATTGCGATCTCCTTACAACTGTCTAGGCCTTACTTTTTCTCGGCCTTGTCGGTGAAAGTGAAGTGTGTGAAGTCCGAGGAGCCTTCCTCGGTCTTCGTAATGGTGTTGTTTTGGTTTTCGCCGCAGTCCCAGTAACGGATCCGCAGGCTGTTGTCGGGGTTCGAAAGTTTCTTATAGATCTGTTTCGTGTACCAAGGCTCCGCGAGCGCCGGCGGGTCGTAAGACCAAATGTCGACGCTCATGGTGTCCGCCGCGGTCTTGTGCCAGATCTCGACGGTCTCGACCTGCTCCGTGTAATACGGTTGGATCCGCTGATACTGTCCCGCACGCATCTGCGCTGTGTGGATCACGAGCTTGTCGCCGTCCCAGAAACCGATCGAGTCGCCTTCCCACAGCGGGTACGCGTCGGCGGCGCTCGGGTGGTCGCGACCGTCGGTGTAGACACGGCGCATCTCGTTCTGCATCTCGTTGACGAGATAGGTCTCTTGCGGCGTTACGACCCATTCGCGCAGGAACGGCTCGACCATCCAACGCGGCATGCCGGCCGGCTCGCAGTTGCTCAGCGGATCGAACTCGATCCCTTTGTTGACCGCGTCGAGCTTCTCACGCAAGCGCTTCTCGAACGGCGGCGTGAGCTTCGCCGTCGGCATCGACGTCGTCGACGTCTGGTCGGGATCCCAGAAGAACGGGCTCGCCTCACGCGTCCAAACGCCGGTCCAATCGGGAACCGTTTTCCAAGTCAACGGCTGGCCGCCGTTGGCCTTCTGCTTGAGGTACTTGTAGAGCCCCGCGGCGGTCTTTTGATCGATGCCGAGCTGGGTCATCTTCTGCTTTTCAGGCGATGGAGCCGGAGCCGCGGTCGGTTGGGCCGCCGCCGGCCCGGCGAGCGCGACCAGCGCGGCCAGGATCGCGACACTCAGGCGATAGGTCATCCAAATCTCTCCATCTGTGCGCACCCCCCAGTTTGCCCGTCCCGAGTCGAAACCGTCGGCAACCGTCCTGAGGAGCGCGATTTCCTTAGCCCTATATTCTATCGCACGAATCCCGCGGAGCCGCTAATCAAGGCCCGCAAGGCCGCTTGGTGGATTCTCGGCGGGTCGAAGGTCCCCTCGGCCGCCCGGCTGGTTCTAGGCCGGCTCTGTAGCGTCGTGGGGTATCCAGCGGTTCGGGCGCGGCGCGGCCGGCCGGCCGGTGCGGCGCTTCAGCTCGTCATCCGGACGCGGTTGCGGCCCGCCGACTTCGCCTGGAGCAGGGCTTGGTCCGCGCGCTCGAGCAGCGTGTCGACCGGCGCGTCGTCCTTCGGCAACCGGACCGTGTAGCCGACGCTCACGCTCATCGGCAGCGTGCCGTCGCGCGTCGGCACGGGCGTGTCGGTCACCGCGCGGCGGATGCGCTCGGCGATGTGGCCGGCCGTCGGCGCGTCGGTATCGCTCATCAGGATCACGAACTCGTCCCCGCCGATGCGGCATACAACGTCGTTGTTGCGCACCGCGCCGATCAGGCGGCTCGCGACTTTGCGCAGCACCTCGTCGCCGATCTGGTGCCCGTAGCTGTCGTTGATGCGCTTGAAGTTGTCGAGGTCGAGGAGCGCAATCGTCATCGGCGAGTTGCGGTGGTCGGCGCCCTCGAACGCCGACTTGAGCAGCACGGAAGCCCCGCGCCGGTTCCAAAGCCGCGTGAGCGGATCCATCATCGCTTCGCGCCGCGCCACACTGAGCTTCGACGTCAGTGCGGAGTGAGCGTCGGTGATGTGATCGGACAGGAGCTCGCGCTGACTCATCGCGGCGAGGTCGGCGAGCGTTTGACGATCCGCGGCGGTGAACTCACGCGGCTGAAGCGCGAATACGCAGAACGTGCCAGCGACGCTGTTGTGCTGGTCGAGCAGCGGGTAGCCCGCGTAGGCTCGAAACCGAGGCGCGGAGACGACGATCGGGCTCTGGGCGGTGCGTTGGTCGTCGACGAGGCTCGGGATCGTCAGTAGTCGATTCTCCTCGATCGTGAGCCGACAGATGCTGTGCGCTCGCGGCAGCTCCGAGATCCCCCATCCCGCCGCGGACTTGAACCACTGCTTCTCGTCGTTCAGCAGCGTGATCGCCGCCACGGGAACCTGCAGCGCCCGACGCGCGACGCGCGTGATCCGCTCGAAGCGCTCCTCGAGCGGCGTGTAGAAGAGATCTTCCGAATGGATGTTCGCGATCTTGAGCGTCGCGGTGCTGGCGATCGTCCGACTGAGCTTGGTGTCCGTCAAAGCGCCTCTCCAGCCGTATGGCCGGGCAGGACAGTTACTGTACCGCGCGGTCTTCGGTCCACCTGTGAGGGAGGTCTCGCTACCGGTCCCTACGGTGCAACTGTGACGCCATTCAAGAACCGCAGAGGCCGTTCGTACTAGTCTATGCCGATCAAGCACTTCGGCGCGTTCGCGCAGACCGCGCCGCGCCACCATTGACGATGCGACAAGCACAAGGCCGGCCCGATCCCGCGGAACAGGCGTCCGCGGAATGGTCGCTGCTCGAGGGGAGCGCGATCGTCGCGACGATCGTGTTGGCCCCGGATGGGCGCGTCGTTCGCTCGAACGCGCGGATGCGCGAGCTGCTCGCTGTCGGCGCCGCGGAGCGATTGAGCGGCCGCGCGCTCGCCGAGTTTCTTGCCGCAGCCCGATGAGTGGTCGCGCTGGGTGGCGCAGCGCGCCGCGGACGCGGGCGCCGTGCTGCGGTTGCGGTCAGCAGGCGGTGCGGCCGTCGCGCTGCGAGGCGACGTTCGCAAGATCTCGAATAGTGCGTTGTGCGGCGTGTTCGTGAACGCGAGCGACGAGGCGCAGTTGCGCGCGGCGGTGCAACACAGCGCGCGGATGGAGGCGCTCGGCAGCCTCACGACCGGCATCGCTCACGACTTCAACAATCTGTTGACCGTGCTCGTGGGCAACCTCTACTTGGTCGCGGAGGAGCTTCGCGACCGGCCGAAGGTATTCGAAAAGATCAAATCGGCGCGCGACGCGAGCAAGCGCGGTGCGGACTTGATCAAGCAACTCCTCGCTTTCGCGCGCCGCGAGTCGGTCGAGACGGCAGTGATCGACCCTTGCAAGGTCGTGAGTGAGCTCGAGCCGCTGCTGCGTCGAGCGCTCGGCTCGAAGGTCGCCCTGCGCGTCGAGTTGCAGCCGGAGGCGGGCAAGATTCGGGCGAGCACCGCGCAGCTCGAAAGCGTGATCGTGAACCTCACGATCAACGCGCGCGACGCAATCGAGAAGAAGGGCACCGTGACGATCTCCGTGCAACGCGCACGTCTCACGTCGTCGGAGGCCGCGCTGCGGGGCCTCGCCAAACCCGGGGACTATGTGTCCGTCCGCGTCGCCGACGATGGCAGCGGCATACCCGCCGATATGATCGGCAAGGTCTTCGAGCCGTTCTTCTCGACGAAGAAGGATCGTGGCGGCACGGGCCTCGGGCTGAGCATGGTCCGCTGGTTTGCGGAGCAGGCGGGCGGCGCGATCGCGCTCGACAGCACCGTCGGTCGAGGCACGACCATCGCGTTGCTCTTGCCGCTCTCCGTCGAGCAAGTCATCGAGCAAGCCGACAAGACGATGCCGTTGTCGACCCTACCGACGGGTGTCGAGCGTGTCGTGCTCCTGGCGCCGGACGAAGCCGTGCGCGCGACGGTTCGGCAGATTCTGCAAGTGCTCGGTTACGAGGTCGTGGTCACGGGCGGCGACGAGGAGTTGATCGAGGCTCTTACTGCGAAGCGAGCCGACTTGCTGATCATCGACGGGCCGGCGCGTGACGACGCGGGCTTGTTGGCGCGCGCGCGGTCGGCGAGCCCGGCGATGAAAATCGTCGTCACTGTGGAAGGGCAGCGCTCGCGCGATCGAACCGGATCGGCCAGCGGAGTCGGCGTGCTCGCGAAGCCGTTCTCTTTGGCCGAGCTCGCGGGCGTCGTCCGTCAGTCGCTCGACGCGCGCGGCGACGCGCCCGCGCGATCCTAGCTGTTTCCGGTCGCAGTGGACTCGTCGAGCAGCAGCATCGTGAGCCGCTCGAGCGCCGCCGTAAGGCTGCGCATCGCGGACAGTTGGTCCGGCGTCAACGAGCTCAACGCGTTCGCGAGATGGTTTAGCCGCTGCTGTTGCGCGCGCAGGTAAGCCCGCCGTCCCTTCGACGTGGCGCTCACGAGCACGCCACGGCCGTCGTTCTTGTCTTCGCCGCGCTTGCAGAGCCCTTCGTCGACGAGGGCCGACACCATCCGCGACATCGTCGCCGGGCCGCACCATCTCCTTGTCCGCCAGCGCCGTGACGGAGATCGGCCCGCGCTTGTCGATGACCGCGAGCGCGCTCAATCGCTCGGGCGTCATGCCCTGCGGCAGCTCCATGTTGCGTAGTTGGCGTGTGAGGCGCGAGAACTGATCGTGCAGCTGAGCTGCAATCTCGGAGGTTTCGCTCTCCGCGTGTCGTTGTGCAGGCATTTGACCGGCTTACCCCTTGTTATTCGCGACCGCCAATCGGTCGGCAGCGCTTTCGTTCTTGGAATGTGCTCTGCCAATGCAGATAGATAGTTCGACCCCGCGACGATCTTACGCCATGTGCGACGGGGCTCGTCCAGCAAAAACTTGATTTTGGGATCACATTCCCTATCCCGGCGTCCCTAGAACGACAGCGTGAACCTGAAATAGGCGAACCGCTCCGGTACCACGCTCGGGTTCTCCGGATCGATGTCCTGGTAGCGAAAGTCCTTGTCGAACAGGTTATCGACGTTGAGCGACAGCACGCCGCGCCGCTTCGGCAGGCGGTAGCCGAGCATCGCGTCGGTCGTCCAGAAAGTGTCTTGTCCGGGCTCGGAGACGCCGCGGAACGGCACGAACACGCCCTCCTGATGGTAGTGCGACATGCGCAAGCCCGCGCTGAATCCCGAGCGACCGAAGTAGCGCGCTTCGAGCGGCAGGCGGCGCAGCTTCATCTCCGTGAAGTAGTACGGCGACAGCTCATCCGCGGTGAAATTGCCGACCTCATAGCGTGCGCTGAAGCTCACGGTTGGCAGTGGGGTCCAATAGAAATAGGAGCGCGCGCTCTTCTCGGTCCCGGGTTTGCGCAGCACGCTGACGGGGAACGTCGCGCCGTCGACGATTCGTGCCTCGACATCGCGTCGCACGAGCTCGAGGCCCGCGAACATCGCATTGGACAGCTTGCCGTCGAGGGCGAGGCCATAGACGGTCGCAGTGTCGCCGTTCGACGTGAACAAGAATTGATCGAAGCCCGCGACCTGCATCGGCTCGAGGCGCGGCTGCGCGTTCTGCTTCGAGGTCGAAAAGTTGTAGGACAGCGTCTTGAACGCCGCGGCGCGCAGCGTGAGCGCCCCGTTCGGCATCCAGGTCACACCGAGCTTCGGATCGACTCTCGTGAGATCGGCGCAGACGTCCTTGACCGCGTCGGCTGCCGCGCCCGCGGTGAGCGATCAACCTCGGCGTGAGCGCGACGTCCGCGTACGAGTAGGCCGAATCCTGGCTGGCATCGAGACTGGTTTGGCTCCGGCGGCAGGATCGCGGAGTGGCGCTCGCGACGCCGCTTTGGCGCATCGAGAGAATCCCGCTGCGCACGTTCCAGCGCGGCGCTGCGTGGATGTGCTGAATGTCCGCGCCATGCAGTGTAGACACGCGTCTCGATCGAGAATGGGCCGAACGTCGATGAGCCGCTGTCCTGCTGATACATCACCGTGCCGAGCAGCGTGTCGCCGTTATCGAGGCGCCTACGGCCGCCGACGCGCAGCGTATCAGCCGAGTCGGTCTGCCTCGGAGTCGCCGTGGATGCTCGGATCGAACAGCATCGCGAGATCGCCGTGGTCGAAGTCGTTCGAACGGAGCTCCGCTTGGACGCTCGAGCGATCGTTCGGGCTGAACTGAATGAAGGCGTTGTAGATGCGCTCGTCGAGGTCGTTGTTGTCGCGGATCCCGTCGCTCGAGTAGCGGAACTGACCGACGCTGTACGACAGGCGGTCGTGCAAGCCCGAGAGGACGAGGTCGTCGCCGAACGTGTCGTTGGCGCCCGCGACCGACGACATCTCGAAACGCAGGCCGTTGGCCGTGACGAGCGGCGAGAACTCCGTGAACGCAAGCTCGCTCGGGCCGGTACGGTCCGCGTGTAGCGAGCCGATTTGGGCGAGCTGCGGTTGAATCGGCGTGAGATTGAGCGGTTGCAGCAGCTGTGACGTCAGCAGCTCGCTGACGCGCGCGAGCTCATGCCGAGGCTCCGTCGAGTAGACGTCGGCGAGCAGACGATGTGCGGCGTAGTCGGCCGGGTCGAGTTGCGTCGCGGACCAGCCTTGCACCATCGCGAGCTGCTCGAACCCGAGCTCGCGCAGCACGTGGCCCGTGCCCGCGCTGCGCGTCGCGAGATCCGCGTCCATCGCGAGCCGCCCCTGGAACGTTGCGCGATTGTCGTTGCGGTCGATCGCCCCGAGCAGATCGTCGAGCGCCTCGACCGGCTGATTTCGGCTCAGCTTCACGAGCGCGTCGTAGAGCCACGGCGTCGGGTCGGCCGGATCGAAGCGCTTCGCGAGCTCGAGCTGGCTCGCGGGCAGCTTTGTGCGATTCTCCGCGTCGTAGGTCTTGCCCATGTAGCTGCGCACGATCGAGCTCGATGGATCGAGCGCCACGGCGACCTCGAGATGCCGGCGGCCGGCGACGAAGTCGCCGCGCTGCATCAGCGCGAGCGCGAGGCCGAGCTGCGGTAGCGGGGCGCCTTGATCGAGCGCGCTCGCACGCTCGAACGCGTCGATCGCGCCGTCGAGGTCGACCCGGCGCAGCGCGACGAAACCGAGCACGCTGTGCGCGTAGCCGAGAGACGGCGCGAGATCGATCGCGCGGTGCGCGCTCTCGAAGCTTGCCGCAGAATCGCCGAGCCCAAGCTCGAGCTCCGCGCGCCGCGCCCAAGCAATCGCGTTGCGAGGCTCGGTTGCGAGCGCGTTGCGCACGCTCGCGAGCGCGCCCGGGATATCGCCGTCGGCGTACTGGACGTACGACAGCGCGATCAGTGCAGGTGCCGAGCCGGGCGCCGCCGCGGTCGCGGCGTGCGCACGGTCGCGCGCGGCGGCGACGTCGCCGCGGCCGAGCGCCGCGGTTGCACCGACCGCGAGCACGATCGGGTCGCCGGATCCGCTCCGTCCGGCCGCTGCGAGATCCGCTTCCGCCGCTGCGAGATCGCCATGCTCGAGGCGCGCCGCGGCGCGCGACGCGAGCCACGCCGGGTCGTTCGCGAGCGAGGCCGGCGGTTCTGCGGCGGGGTCGGGCAGCGGGCCGTCGAGTATCGCGGGGAAGTACGTCGCCCAGCGCATCAAGTCGATCGGTTCTTCTGATCGCGGAGGCGGTCGGCATCTCGCCGGCATGCGCGGTGGCGACGAAGCCGCTCGGCACGTCGATACGGCCCGCTGCATTCGTGACTTCGACTTGACCTTCGAGAACGGCGACCGCGGAGCGCTGCTCGACGTCGTCGACGCGGATGTCGAACTCCGTGCCCTTGAGGCCTGCGTTGACGTGCGGCGTGCTGAAGCGCAGCGAGCGTGGGTCCCGGCTGATCACGTGGATTACGCCGCGGAGCAGCTTGAGCAGCGAGCCGACGCCGTCGTCGGGCTCTGCCAGCGTCAACGTGGAGTACTGGTCGACCCGGATGACGCTGTCGTCGGGCAGACGCAGCGTCGCGCGGCTGTAACCTTGCACCCGCACCGCGTCGCCGAGGCAGATCACGGCCCCACGCGTCACCGGCGTCCATTCGGCTGCACCGGAGCGCTGCACCTCGATCACGCCCTCGGCCGCGAGCAGCTCGGCATGCCAGTCGTCGCAGCCGCGCGCCGATGACTGCGCTCGCGCCGTCGTTGCAAGACCCAGTCCGACGAGCGCGACGAGCATCGCGGCGATCTTGCGCCGATTTGGATGGGCGGCGCGCGAACAGGCCTTCGGCATGTCGCGCGCTGGGCTGCGAGCCATCAAGGACCTTTTATTGTTGTATGCGCCGGCACCGAATATGGACCCCCGTGGCGCCGACGCTCGTAAAGCTATGAACGGCTAACGAAGTCTAAGGGTGCGAGGTGGGGTGTCAAGCGCGGGCGCGGCCGTGGGATGATCGCCGGCGCGGGGGTACCCCTACGACAACAAAGTCACGTTCGAGTCGCCACTAAGCAGTGCTAACCGATACCCTCAAGTCTCGCCGCAAGCGCGCCACTCTCTCCGCCGTCGGCCTCGCATTGGTGCGGCGTGCTGCTGAGCGTCGTTCCCGCGGTGCTGCGCTTGGACGAGAACCTCGGCCTCGGTCTCCTCTTCGCGGTTCGCGGCACCGTGACTCCGCCGGCGGACGTCGTCGTCGTATCGATCTCTCGCGACTCGGCGGCCGCCGTCGGCCAGCCCGCGGAGCTCGACCGCTGGCAGCGCTCGCTGCATGCGGAGCTGCTCGATTCGCTCGTGGCGGCTGGCGCAAAGGCCGTCGCGTTCGACCTCTTCTTCGACGAGCCGCGAACCGACGACGCGCAGCTCGCGGAGGCGATCGCACGCGCGGGCAACGTCGTGCTCGGCGAGCGGATCGTGCAAGACCCCGACGGAAGGTCGTCCGCGGTTCCCGGTCTCATCGAGTCGCGTGTGCTGCCGATCGACGCGCTCGGCCGGGGCGCGCTCGGCTCGGCGCCGTTCGCTCTGCCGACGATCCCATTCGCGGTCGGGCAGTTTTGGACGTTCGGTCCATCCGGCGACCTGGCGTCGTTGCCGGCCGCCGCTCTGCAGGCGTACCTGCTCCGCTACTACGACGACTTCGGCGCGTTGCTCGCGAGGGCGCGCCCGGATCTGCGCGTGCCGACGTCGCGCGCGGCGATGCTCGACGCGCACGACCTTCCAGCCGTGATGCGCGAGCTGCGCGCGGCGTTCGACTTTAGATCGCTTCATTGGTCGCCGATTTGCGCTCGGCGCTCGAGAGCCGTCCCGTCGATGCGACGTCGAGAGGCTTGAGCGCGCTGCTCGGGCTCTATGCCGGCGCCGGCAGCCGCTATCTAAATTACTACGGCCCCCCGCGCACGATCCGCACGATTCCGTTCGACGTCGCGGCGCGCTCGCATGAGAATCTCGATCTCGACGGCAAGATGGTGTTCGTCGGCGGCTCCGAGCCGCGGCAATCGGAACAGCAAGACTATTTTCATTCGATCTTCTCGCAGCAGACGGGCGCGAACCTGAGCGGCGTCGAGATCGGTGCGACGGCGTTCGCGAATCTGCTCGAGCAGCGCTCGCTCGTTCCGCTCCCGATGTGGGCGAACCTGCT
Source organism: uncultured Gammaproteobacteria bacterium (assembly GCA_963841645.1). Taxonomy (GTDB): domain Bacteria; phylum Pseudomonadota; class Gammaproteobacteria; order Steroidobacterales; family Rariloculaceae; genus FEN-1219. Next base: position 113,052 of record CAWJDS010000011.1, read on the forward strand.
GTTCGTTGCGCTCTGGGGCGCGGCGCTCGGAGCCTTCGTCGTGAGTGCGTCGACGGCGAGGGCATTCGTGATTGCCGCGGTGAGCGGCGCGCTGTTTTTCGCGTGGGTCGCAGTGGCAGTTCGACGCACACGCGCAGTGGTGGCCGCTGTTCGTCCCGCTTGCGCTGCAGTTGCCGGTGGCCGTCGCGCTCGCGGTGCTGCTGAACTATGCCGAGGTCCTGCGCCAGCGCGAGCTCGTTCAGGTGGCGCTCGGCCACTACGTGCCGCGGGACGTCGTCCGGCGGCTGTCGGAGCAGAGCGCGCGCGCATTGCCGGACCGACGCCTGCTGCAAGGCGCGTGTCTGTGCACCGACGTCGAGAGCTACATGACCGTCGCGGAGGCGATGGGCGCACACGAGCTCGCCGAGCTCATGGACGACTATTTCAACGTTCTGTCGCGCGTCGTGAAGGAGCACGGCGGCTTCGTGGTCGACGCGACGGGCGATGCGTTGATCGCCGTCTGGGCCGCCGCGGGGCCGTACTCGGAATCTCGGCTGCGCGGCGTGCCGAGCCGCGCTCGGCATCGTCGCCGCCGTCGACGAGTTCAACTCGCGACGCATCGCCGCCATTGCCGACGCGCGTCGGCGTCGAGTCCGGCGAGCTCCTGCTAGGCAACTTCGGTCCCGAGCAACGAATCGGCTACCGAGCGATCGGCGACATCGTGAACACGGCGTCGCGTCTCGAAGGGCTCAACAAGATCCTCGGTACGCGTGTGCTCGTGTCGGACGCCACGCTCGCGGGCATGTCGGAGCTCGCGGCCCGAGACCTTGGCATGTTCCTGTTGCGCGGCAAGAGCACGCCGCTGCGCGTGCAAGAGCTGCTGGACGGGGCGCACTCGGTTCGGCGTCCCCCGGCTTCGGCGTTCGCGCGCGGCGCTCGACGAGTTCGCGGCGGCGCGGTGGGTGGACGCACACCGCGACTTCACCGCATTGCGACAGGCGTTCCCGGAAGACGGGCCCACCGCATTCTATGCGGCGCTCAGCCGCGGGCTACGCGAGCGAGCCGCCGCGCAATTGGAGCGGCGCCGTCGCGATCGCGGCGAAGTGACAGCCGAGGGTCGCTAGGACACCCAGCGCCTCGCCTTGCTCGACTCGAACGACGTCAGGCGCCCGCGAAACTCGGAAGACATCGCGACGTTGCGCTCGAGATAGCGAATCACGTCGTCTACGCCCGCGACGCATTCGTTCTTCGAGACGGGATCTCGAGCGAGCAACTCGCGCAGCATTTGCTGCGTCTTGTCCTGCACGGGGAGCGGCACGAGCGATAGCAGGTCGACGATGCGCAGGATCTTGTCCTGGTCCTCGCGCGGCAGTCGCTCGACGGTGCGCACCAACCGCAGAACGTCTTCGGATACCGCCATACAGCCACCTTCTCGTTGCCCTGAGTCTCGATTTTGTAGCAGAGGCCGCAGGCCGTCGGATGTCAGGCAGCTGACAGAAAATGAGAAAAAGCGCGCGGAGTGTCGTGCAGTAGACAGTCGCGGCACACGATTGCTGCGACTCTGTGCCGCAAGCCGCGGGCACGGGGCTCGCGAGCAGCTAGTTGAGGAGACGAAGATGACTCGCGTGCGTACGTTGATCGCGGCTGCACTACTGACGATCCCGATGTTGACGGTGTCGGCGACGACGCCCGGTCGATCAGTCCACTCAGGTCATGCGCGACGAGCTCGCTGCCGGCGCCTCAGACCGGTTACTGCTTGGTCATCGGCGGGATATTGGTGGTGCTTCTGAAGAGCGAGCGCTAGCCGGCGTCGACCACGCGGCGTAGCGCCTCGGGATTCCTGATCACGATTCGGGAATTCCCGAGGCTTACCCAGCCGTGGTTGCGCCAACGGCTCAGGTTCTGATTGACGATCTGGCGCGAGATATTCAGGAAGCGCGCGAGATCCGACTGAGAGATTCGGAGCTCGAGCTCGCCGACGCTCGTCGAGCGGCCGTGCAACGACGCGAGGATCAGCAGGCGCTTCGCTAGACGCGCAGGGCTCGGGAGAAACGCGGTCTCCTCGACGAGCGCGCTCGTCCAGCGCAGTCGCTCGCACAGCAGCTTGAGGAGCTGGATCGCGAGCCGCGGCTCGCGCTCGAGCAGCCTGAGAAAGTCCGCGCGCTTGATGACGATCAACGACGTGTCTTCGAGCGCAACCGCGCCGGCGGTTCGCGGCAGGCCGTCCATCACGGCAATCTCGCCGAACGTGTCGCCGGGCTCCATGATGTTCAGGAACACTTCTTGGCCCGCTGCGCCGCTCGCGCTGATCCGCACTTGTCCCGCGATCACGCCGAACAGCGCGTCGCCGGGCTGGCCCTGCGAGAAGATTACGGCGCCCTTCGGATAGCTGCGCCGCGTCGCGAGCGCGGCGATGCGCTCGAGCGCGGAATCCGGCAAGCCGCGAAACAGGAAGTTCTTTTGGAGAACGGCTTTCGCGCTTCGCGCGTTCGTTGCGGACGCTGACACGGGCTGCGTTTCGACGTCGATGGCTGGGCGCATTCCGTCGGCATTCATTGCGCGCGGCTGCCTCTTTGTTGTGGCATCAATTTAGCACGAGACAATGTCTCGGACTGCTACCCGCCAACCGCGTTCCACTAGAATGGCGGGGTTCCAGCGGAGGTGCGGATGTCGGAACCCCATCGCGGAGTGCCGTTGTCGCTCGCCGGACGGCTGCTAGCGCGAGACTGGCGGTCGGGCGAGGTGCTCGTGCTGCTCGCGGCGCTCGCTATCGCGGTCGGGGCGATGAGCGCGGTGACCTTTTTCACCGACCGGGTGCGCCAAGGGGTCTCGCAGCAAGCCGGCGAGTCGCTCGCGGCCGACTTGAGAGTCGAGTCGTCGCGCCCGTTGCCCGACGGATTGGCCGCCGAAGGCGTAAAGGGCGGTCTCGCGACAGCCGCCGTCGTGAGCTTCCGCAGCGTCGTGCTCGCGCGCGACCAGAGCGCGCTTGCCGACATCCGTGGCGTGAGCGCGGCGTATCCGCTGCGCGGTCGCGTGCAGATCGCCGACGCGCTCGGTGCGGCGCCTCGCGACGCGAGCGGCACTCCGCAGCGCGGTGAGGTCTGGGCGGAGCCGAGCCTGCTCGCGCGTCTCAACGCGACCGTCGGCGACGAGCTCGAGGTCGGCACTTTGCATCTTCGGATCACGAAGACCCTCGAGTTCAGACCCGACGAGGGTTGGCGGTTCATCGAGATCTCGCCGACCGTGCTGCTGAATCTCGACGACGTCTACGCGGCCGGATTGCTCGGAGCAGGCAGCATCGCGCAGTACGACGCGCTGTTCGCGGGCAGCGAGGGCGCGATCGCTGAGCTCCGAACGCGGCTTGCCGAGCAGCTGAGGCCCGGCGATCAAGTCCGCGACTACCGCGACGGCCGGCCGGAGGTGCGTGCCGCGATCCGCAACGCCGAGCGGTTCCTCGTGCTCGCGGCACTCGTGAGCGTGCTGCTCGGCGGCGTGGCCGTCGCGATCGCGGCGCGGCGCTTCGTCGCGCGGCGCTTGGACGCGGTCGCCGTGATGAAATGCCTCGGCGCACGATACCGCGACGTGCTGCGGCTGAACCTGTTGCAGCTGCTCCTGCTCGTCGTCGCTGCGGCAGTGGTCGGCTGTATCGGTGGGCTGCTCGCCCAGTTCGGGCTCACGGCACTGCTCGCGGATTTCGTCGAGGCCCGGCTGCCGCCGCCGAGCGCCGCGGGAGCCGTGCTCGGCCCCGTGACCGCGCTCGCGGTGGCCGTCGGCAGCGCGCTACCGCCGCTGCTCCAGCTCGGCCGCGTGCCGCCGGCGCGCGTGCTACGGAGCGATCTCGACCCGCCGCCGCTGCGCTATCTCACGATCTACGGCGTCGCGGCGCTCGCGGTCGTGTCGTTGCTTTACGTGCTGTTCGGCGACTTCGAGCTGATCGCGTATCTCACCGCCGGCGCCGTCGCGATGTTCGGGCTGCTCTATTTCGCGGGCCGGTTGCTCGTGTCGCTACTGCAGCGCGTCCGCGGGCGCGTCGGCATCGCGTGGCGCTACGGGATCGCCAACGTCGCGCGTCGCGGCCGCGAGAGCAGCGTCCAGGTCGTTGCGTTCGGCATCGGCTTGATGGTGCTGCTGCTGCTGACCTCCGTGCGCACGCAGCTCATGAGCCAATGGCGCGCGACGCTGCCCGAATCCGCGCCGAACCACTTCTTCATCAATATCCAGCCCGAGGAGCGCGACGCGATCGGTGCAGCGCTCGTGGCTTACGGCGTCGGCGAGGCGACCTTCACGCCCCTCGTGCGCGCGCGCATCACTCACGTGAACGGCCGCCCGGTTGCGGACTTCGCTGCGCGCTCCGAGCGCGGGCGACGTGAGCTCGACAGCGAGCTCAATGTGACCTGGCGCGACACGCTCGGCACGGACAACGAGATCGTCGCGGGCGAATGGCACGGCGCGGCGGCCACTGTCCCGGAGCTCTCACTCGAGGACGACATGCGTCGCGCGATCGGGCTCGAGATCGGCGACGAGATCACGTACTCCATCGGCGGCGAGCCGTTCACGGCGAAGCTCACGAGCGCGCGCACCGTGCATTGGGACTCATTTCGGCCGAACTTCTTCATGGTGTTCACGCCGGGCGCAGTCGAGCAGTTCGCGCACACGTACATCACGAGCCTCTACGTTCCGGCCGAGAAGCGCGGAGTGACCGTCGACATCGTGCGCCGTTTCCCGAGCGTTTCGGTGATCGACATCGGCGCGATCCTCGACCAAGTGAGGCGCGCGATGGATCGCGCCGCGCTCGCGGTGCAGTACGTTTTCCTGTTCACGCTCGCGGCCGGCATCACGGTGCTGCTCGCTGCGATCCAGGCGACTCGCGACGAGCGCCTGTTCGAGAGCGCGGTGCTTCGCACGCTCGGCGCGCGGCGCGGCGTGGTTCTGCAAGGCGTCGCCGCTGAGTTCACGGCGCTCGGCCTACTCGCGGGAACGCTCGCGGCCGGCGGCGCGAGCACGATCGGTTATCTGATCGCGACGCGCGTATTCGAGCTCGCGTACTTGCCCGAGCGCGCTGCTCTGGATCGGCGGCTTGGTCGGCGGTGCCGCGATCGTCGGCGTGAGCGGCACGCTCGCGGTGCGCTCGGTGGTCAACCAGTCGCCTGTCGCGACGTTGCGCGGCGCGTGACCTTCAGGCGGCCGCGGCGTTGAGCCGCGCCGTCGCCTCGAGATCCTGCCGGTACGTGCGCGAGCCCATGTAGTAGTGAAACGCGGCCCAGATGTTGGAGATGCCGACGATCACCATCGCGTAGCGCAGCGAGGTGCCGTTGTTGCCGAGGTGGTTACTGATCTGGCCGACGAGCCACGGGCCGGCGGTCAGCCCGATGATGTTCTGGATGAACAGCAGCACCGACGCGGACATCGCGCGCATGCGCACGGTGGCGAGCGACTGGCCCATCGCGAACGACGGTCCGAAGAACATCGAGGCGAGCACGACCATCACCGTGAACGTCGGCACGACGACCGAGAGCTGCGGCGACAGATACGCGAAGAACTGGAACGGCACCATCGTGAGACACGCGATTGCCGGGACCCACATGTACCAGCGCCTATCGCCGTAGCGAACGCTGAGCCGATCCGCGAGGAAGCCGCCGGCGAACGTGCCGATAGCGCCGATCAATGCGAACGACGCGAGGTAGTTGCCCGCGACGCCGGTGTTCATGCCGTGCGCGCGGACGAAGAAAGAGGGGTTCCAGTTGCTGCCCGCGTACCACATGACGGAATGCGCGGCCGCGGCGACCGACATGTGCACGAACGACTTGCGCGTGAGCAAGAACCGGAACACATCTAGGAACGCTGGCGTGCTCGAGCTTGGCCTTGCCCTTGTCCGAGTAGCCTCGTGGCGGCTCCTTGATGGTGAGCCACGCGAGCAGCGCGACGAGCAAGCCGGGCGCGCCGACGATGAAGAACGTCCACCGCCATCCAAACGAGACGTTCGAGTGGCCCGAGACGAAGCTGCCGATCGCGGTCCCGAACGGCACGGCCATCGCATAGACCGCGAGCGCGGTTGCGCGCCTCGAGCCCGCGAAATAGTCGGATATCAATGAGTGCGAGGGTGGCGAGCCGCCGGCTTCGCCGATGCCGGTGGTGCAACGGAAGATGAACAAGGCTCACGTAGTTGTATGCCGCACCGCAGGCGCGGTCGCGGCCGTCCAAATCGCGATCGAGATCGCGAGCACGTTGACGCGGCTCCAACGATCCGCGAGTCGCGCTATCGGGATGCCGAGGACGGAGTAGAAGAACGCGAACGCGGGACCGGTGAGCCATCCCAGCGCGGCATCGCTCACGTGCAGCTCGTCCTTGATCGGCTGCAGCAGGATGCCGAGCACGCTGCGATCCATCGTGTTGAAGATGTAGCCGAACACGAGCACGACGAGCACGTAGTACTGATAGCTCGTGTTGTCGAGGGTAGAGTCGGCGGACACGCGCGCGGGCGCGCTGGACGAAGTGCTGCTCAAAGTGTCCCCCCTTCCGTTGTCGAGAGTCGAGTTCTCTCGTTGCGTTCGTTCGGGCTGCGCCGATGCGAACGCCGGTACGATAGCAGAAGGCCTTACGCTCCACGCGGGATTGTCATCCGCTATGATGCAAGCTCGTTAGAGGATCCGGAGTCAGGATGATCGAGCTATTCACCGCGGCGACGCCGAATGGCTGGAAGGCGTCCATCGCACTGGAAGAGCTCGGTCTCGAGTATCGCGTGCGCCGGATCGCGCTCGACAAGAAAGAGCAGAAGGAGCCTTGGTATCTGAAGCTCAATCCGAACGGCCGGATTCCGACGATCGTCGACCATGACAACGGCAAGTTCGCGGTTTTCGAGTCCGGCGCAATCCTGATCTACCTCGCCGAGAAGGCCGGCGCGCTGCTGCCGATGGACGTCAAGGGCCGATCCCTCGTGATCCAGTGGTTGATGTTTCAGATGGGCGGCATCGGCCCGATGATGGGCCAGGCCAACGTCTTCTACCGCTACGCGCCCGAGAAGATCCCATACGCGATCGAGCGCTATCAGCGCGAGGTGCGCCGGTTGCTCGAGGTGCTCGACACGCGACTCGGCGAGGCCGAGTACCTCGCGGGCGACTATTCGATCGCCGACATCGCGACGTGGGCGTGGGTCTATGGGTACAAGTGGTCCGGTGTAAACATCGACGGGCTCGAGCATCTCGCACGCTGGCTCGAAGTCGTGGGTAAGCGCCCCGCGGTGCGCCGCGGCAAGGACATCCCGGAGCGCACCGACATCGAAGAAATGATCCGCAAGGCCGACGAGTCGACCGCGAAAGTTCGCGGCATCCTCGCGTAACACACGTGTTGAACCTCGAAACGCTGAAAGCGATCGACGTGCATGCGCACGCCGAGATCTCCGTCCGCGACCCGCAACCGCCGTCGATTTTTCAGCAGGGCGCGAAGAAGTACTTCAAGCACGAGCACGAGAGCGCGCCGACGATTCCGCAGATCGCCGCGTACTATCGCGAGCGCAGCATGGCGTGCGTGATCTTCTCAGTGGACGGCGAACGCGCGCGCGGCATCAAGCCTGTGTCGAACGAGGAGGTCGCGGAGCTCGCTGCCGAGAACTCCGACGTGATGATCCCGTTCGCGAGCATCGATCCGGCACGGGGCGCGGAAGGCGTCCGCGAGGCGCGGCGCCTGATCGACCACTACGGCGTGCGGGGTTTCAAGTTCCATCCGCAGTATCAGGAATTCTTCCCGAACGACCGCTCCGCGTATCCGCTCTATGAGGTCATAGCGGAGGCGGAGCTGCCGGCGTTGTTCCACACGGGGCATTCGGGCATGGGCACGGGGCTGCCCGGCGGCGGCGGCATCCGCCTCAAGTACGGCAATCCGATGGACGTCGACGACGTCGCAGTCGACTTCCCGACGATGCCGATCGTGCTCGCTCATCCGTCGTGGCCGTGGCAAGACGAGGCTCTCTCGATCTGCCTGCACAAGCCGCAGGTCTACATCGACTTATCCGGGTGGTCGCCCAAATACTTTCCGCCGCAACTGATTCAGTACGCGAACACGCAGCTGAAGAGGAAAGTGCTCTTCGGCACCGACTACCCATTGATCACGCCCGATCGTTGGCTCGCCGACTTCGAGAAGATCGACATCCGACCCGAGGTTCGACCGCTGATACTCAAAGAGAACGCGATCGATCTGCTCAAGCTGCGCGCTTGAGCAAACTAAAGACCGCGGACAAACGCGTGACGGAGTCTCGCTTGCCGCACGTGGACCGGGGGTTCTACACTCGCTATGGTCCCGTCGAGGTATCGATCTCGACTACGACAGCGCCGAGCGCGACGTAGCGCGGCCATGGACGTTAGAACGACAAGAGTGGAGCGGGGAACCTCATGAGCGTCGCAATCGCTGCCCAGCCGAAGCCTTCAGCGGGCGTCAGCTCCTTTCTGCGTCGACCGGGCCGTCTCCTGATCGGCGGCGAGTGGGTGGACTCCAAGTCGAGCGTGCGCATCCCGGTGATCGACCCCGCGACGGGCGCCGAGATCGCGACCGTCGCCGACGCGAACGCAGCGGATGTCGACCGGGCCGTAGCCGCCGCGCGCGCCGCGTTCGAGACCGGCCCGTGGGCCACGATGCTGCCCGCCGCGCGCGAAGCGCTGCTCTGGCGTCTCTCGGATCTGATCCAGAAGAACGCAGACGAGCTCGCGGAGCTCGAGAGCCTCGACAACGGCAAGACGAAGTTCATGGCGAGCGTGGTCGACGTGCCCGGCGCGGTGAACCACTTCCGCTACATGGCCGGATGGGCCACGAAAATCGAAGGCTCGACGATCGAGGTCTCGATCGGCGGGCCGGAAGGCGGTCGCGTCAACGCGTTCACGCGCCGCGAGCCCGTCGGCGTCGTCGCGCAGATCATCCCGTGGAACTTTCCGCTCGTGATGGCCGCTTGGAAGCTCGCGCCGGCGCTCGCAGTAGGTTGCACGTGCGTGTTGAAGCCCGCGGAGCAAACGCCGCTGACGGCGCTGCGGCTCGGCGAGCTGATCATCGAGGCCGGATTCCCGCCCGGCGTCGTCAACATTCTCACGGGCTACGGCGAAACGACCGGTGCAGCGCTCGTGAAGCACCCGGGCGTCGACAAGATCGCGTTCACCGGGTCGACCGCGGTCGGCAAGCTGATCAACAAGCAGGCCACCGACACGCTGAAGCGCGTGTCGCTCGAGCTCGGCGGCAAGTCTCCGGTCATCGTGCTGCCGGACGCCGACGCGAATACCGTGATCGGCGGCGCCGCGGGCGCGATCTTTTTCAACGCGGGCCAGGTCTGCGCAGCGGGCTCGCGCCTGTACGTGCATCGAAAGATCTTCGACCAGGTTGTCGAAGGCGTGGGCAGCGCCGCGCAGGGCATCAGGCTCGGGCCGGGTCTCGATCCGGCCACGCAGATGGGTCCGCTCGTGTCGCGCGAGCAGCAAGATAGGGTGCTCGAGTACATCGAGTCCGGCCGCAAAGAGGGCGCCTCGATCGTCGCGGGCGGCGAAGCGCCGAGCCACGAAGGCTACTACGTGAAGCCGACGGTCATGGCCGACGTCAAACGCACGATGCGCGTGGTGCAAGAAGAGATTTTCGGGCCCGTGCTCGTCGCGCAACGCTTCGACGACATCAACGAAGTGGCCGCGCTCGCCAACGACACGCAATACGGGCTCGGCGCCAGCATCTGGTCTAACGATCTCACAGCGGTCCACCGGCTGATCCCGAAGATTCGGGCCGGCACGATTTGGGTGAACGTGCACGGACCGGTGGACGCGAACATGCCGTTCGGAGGCTTCAAGCACTCCGGTCTCGGCCGCGAGCACGGACGCGTCGGCATTGAGATGTATACGGAGCTGAAGTCCGTTTGCATGTTCGTTTGAACGAATCAAGGGAGTTGGAGGATCGATGAGCTCTGCGCAGCCCGAACTGAAGGAATCGCTTCGTCGACGAGAGTCCGCCGTGGGGGACGGCAATGGCTCTGCACGAGGCGTCGCCGCTCTGCTTCACTCGTTCGCCGAAGGGCGATCGAAGCCGAAGGCCAAAGAGCAGGAGGTCTTGGACGTCGCGACGGATTATTTCCTCGCGCACGGCTATCAAGGTGCAAGCATCAACGCGATGGCTCGCAGCTCCGGCATCTCGAAGGAATCGATCTATCGCTACTTCAGCAGCAAGAAGCAGCTGTTCGAAGCCGTGATCGGGCGCGAGCTCGCGGAGTATCAAGCGGGCCTCCGCCGTTTGTCCGCCGAGAAGACGATGGATCTGCGCGAGGCGCTGGTCGATCTCGCGGAGACGGTGCTCGATCTCGTGACGATGGATCGCACGCTCGCGCTGCGGCGTCTGATCTTCGATGAGGCCCGCCGTTCACCCGACGTCGGTCAGCATTACTACAAGATCGGCCCCGAGTACGCGTTTGCCGCGGTCGAAGAGATCTTCAGGTCTCACCACGCGGAAAGCGACTTCGATCCGGCGATCTTGAGCCGCCACTTCCTCGCGTTGGTTTGCTTCTCACCGATCCTCGAGCGCGAGTGCGCGCTCGGTCCGGCGCCGAGCCGTGCTCAGATCCGCGCGCGCGTCGAGTCGATCGTCGGCGACTTCATGAAGGCCTTCTTGAAGGCGAAGTGAGCCCGAAGCCGGACTGAGCCGCTAGCCCGCGCCTCAGATGTAGCGCTGGAAGCCGCCGCAGACCTCGACGGTCGTGCCCGTCATGTAGCTGTTCCTCTCGGAAACGAGGAACGCCGCGACGTCACCGATCTCGTGCGGCTCGGCCCAGCGCCCGAGCAACGTCTGGCCCGCGATGCCGGCGCGCACTTGATCCGCCGTCACGCCGCGAACCTTCGCCATGGCATCGGCGCGTGGCCCCCACGACTCTACCTTCGTGAAGCCCGGGCAGATGTTGTTCACCGTGATGCCTTTCGCGCCGAGCTCCCCCGCCATGAGCTTCGAGAACGCGATGATGCCGGCGTTCGGGATCGTCGTCGTGAACGTGCCCGCCAATAGTTGTTTGCCCGTGACGCCCGAGACGTTCAGGATCCGCGCCGCGCGCCCTTGCTTGATGAACGGCAGCGCGTGCTTGGTCGCATAGACGGCCGCCATGAGGTTCACCGACAGAGCCTTCTCCCACTGCTCCGCCGTCAAGCTCTCGAGCGTGCCTGGGATCATGCCGCCGACGTTGTTGACGAGGATGTCCATCCCGCCGAGCCCCTTCGCCGCCGCCTCGACGAACTGCTTGCAACCCGGTTCCGTTGCGAGATCGGCAACAATACCGATCGCCTTCACGCCGTGCGCACGCATGTCCTTTTCGGCGGCGCGCAGGCGCTCTTCACCGCGCGCCGACAACGCGACGTTGCAGCCTTCCTTCGCGAGCGCGAGCGCGATCGCGTAGCCGATACCTTGGCTCGAGCCCGTGATCGCGGCGTTCTTCCCCTTCAACCCCAAGTCCATGCGCTTCTCCTTAGGTTTGATGCCGTACTCCTAAAATAGGAGCACGGCGCGTAGTTGGGCGACGAGCCAATCGAGCTCGTCGCGCTCGACGACGAGCGGCGGCGCGAGACGGATCACTTGCGCGTGCGTGTCCTTTCGCGAGCACGCCGCGCTCGAGTAGCCGCTCGCAATATTTGCGCGCCGTGCCGGCGCTTGCGGCGATCTCGATGCCGATCAGCAGGCCGCGGCCGCGGATGTCGGCGATCTTGTCGGAGCGCAGCGTCGCGAGCGCCGCGCGCAAGTGCGCGCCGAGATCCGCCGCACGCTCGGTGAGCCGCTCGTCCACGAGCACGTCCAGCGCGGCCGCGCCGACCGCGGACGCGAGCGGATTGCCGCCGAACGTGCTGCCGTGATCGCCGGGCTTGAGCAAGGTCATGATCGCACGGCTCGCGAGCACGGCCGACACCGGATAGACGCCGCCGCCGAGCGCTTTGCCGAGGATCAAGAGATCCGGCTCGGCGCCGGGCTCGTGCTCGTGCGCGAACAGCTTGCCGGTCCTGCCGAGGCCCGTCTGAATCTCGTCGAGCACGAACAGCACGTTGCGCTCGCGGCATAGCGCGCGCGCCGCCGCGAGATAGCCGTCGGGCGGCATGATGATCCCCGCCTCGGCTTGGATAGGCTCGACGAGAAACGCGGCCGTGCTCGGCCCGAGCGCGGCGCGCAGTTGCGCGATGTCGCCGAAGTCGACGAGCCGAAAGCCGGCGGAGTAGGGCCCGAAGTCGTCCCGGTACTGCGGCTCCGACGAGAAGCCGACGATCGTCGTCGTTCGACCGTGGAAGTTGTCGCGGCACGCGACGATCTCGGCTCGGTCCTGCGGCACGCGCTTCACGCGATACGCCCATTTCCGCGCGAGCTTGATCGCGGTCTCGACGGCTTCGGCGCCCGTGTTCATCGGCAGCGCCATCTCGAAGCCCGCGAGCCGGCAAAGCTTCGCGAGGAACGGTCCCATGCGGTCGTTGTGCACGGCGCGCGACGTGAGCGTGAGCCGGCCCGCTTGCTCGACGAGCGCGCGCACGATTCGCGGGTGGCGGTGTCCCTGGTTCAAGGACGAGTACGCGCTGATGCAGTCGAGGTACTTGCGGCCGTCGACGTCCCAGGCCCATACGCCCTCGGCGCGTGCGATCACGACCGGCAGCGGCGCATAGTTCGGCGCGCTCACGCGCTCGGTCTCTGCGATCAGCGCGGCGCCCGCCTCTCGTCGCTCGACGTTCATAAGCTGTAGCGGCCTGGCACTGCGCTGCGCGCGAGGATCTCCTCGCCGAACAGGCTCTCGACGAGCTCGACGCAGAGCTCGGCCGTGCGGTTGCCCTCGTCGAGCGCCGGGTTCAGCTCCATGATGTCGAGCGAGCGCATGAGACCGGAGTCGTGGATCATCTCCATGCAGAGCTGCGCCTCGCGATAGGTCGGCCCGCCCGGCACCGTCGTCGGCACCCCGGGCGCGATCGACGGGTCGAGGAAGTCCACGTCGAAGCTCACGTGCAGATGCGCGCCGCGCGCCGCGACGTAGGCGAGCGCCTGGTCCATGACGGTCCGCATCCGAAGCTCGTCGATCCGGCGCATGTCGTAGATGACGAGCCCGCTGCCGACGACGAGGCGCTTCTCGATCTCGTCGACCGAGCGGATGCCGATCTGCACGATCTTGTCGGCGCCGAGCATCGGCGTCCGGGCGGCGAGCCCCGTGAGCTCCGGCCGGGCCGTGTCCGCAGATCACCGCCACCGGCATCCCGTGGATGTTCCCGGACGGCGACGACGACGCGACGTTGAAGTCGGAGTGCGCGTCGAGCCAAAACATCGCGAGGGTCTTGCCTTGCTCGGCGCAGAACCGCGACAAAGCCGCGAGGGAGCCGATCGCGAGGCTGTGATCGCCGCCCATGAGGAGCGGAAACTCGCCCGCACAAAGGCTCGAATAGACGGCGTCGCGAACATTGCGGCACCAAGTCTCGACCTCGGCGAGGTGCCGGTACCCGTCCGCGCGCGGTCCTTCGGGATTGATCGGTCCCGCGACGTTGCCGCGGTCGCGCACCTCGCAACCGAGGCGGCGCAGGGATTTGTCGAGACCGGCGACGCGCAGCGCCTCGGGCCCCATCGACGCGCCGCGCCGCCCCGCGCCGATGTCGGTCGGCGCGCCGATTAGCGCAACGGTGGGTGGGGGCGCCGTCAACCGAAGTCGCGAGCCTCCTTGCTCATTTCGACCTCGCCCGGCTTGCGCAGCATCTTGTCGATCTCGTCGATGTGCTCTTCCTCGGCCTCGATCAGCGTCCGCGCGTACTCCTCGAGCGCGACGTTCTCTGCCCGCGACGAGCCCGAGCAGATCGTTGTAGAGGCGGAGCGCGACGTGCTCGGCATGCAGCGTCTCGCGCAGGATCTGGCCGATGTCGTGCTCGTGCGTCTCGAGCAGCGGCCCGATCGCGAGCGACGGGTGGCCGCCGAGCCGCGTGACCATCTCGCCGGCCTTCTGGGCGTGCGCAAGCGATTCGGTCGCTTCCGCCTGGAACCACGCGACGATCGGAATCCGGCTGTAACCGAAGATCATCATCGAGTAGTGCGTGTACCGCACGACGCCCGCGAGCTCGCATTCGAGGATGCGATTCAATTGGGCGATGACCTTTTGCTTGTCGAGACTCATGACACGCTCCTTCCCGGCGCGGTGTGGCGCAGGGTCGCCCGGAGTTTGGCATGGGGTCCCCGCGAAGGAAACTCGCGTTCGAGTACGCAGTGGCGCGCGCGGCGCAGGATAGAATACGGCACCCCTTCTAATGAGCACCGCGGTGCCGACGCACTCGAAAGTCTGGTTGAAGCGCGGGCGCGAGAAGTCGCTGCTGCGCAAGCATCCGTGGCTCTTTTCCGGCGCGATCGAGCGCGTGCAAGGCGAGCCGGGGCCCGGCGAGACGGTGGAGATCGTCGACGCCGCCGGCGCGTTCCTCGCGTCGGCCGCGTACTCGCCGGCGTCGCAGATCCGGGCGCGAGTGTGGTCGTTCGTGCCGGAAGAGACGATAGGCGCGGCGTTTCTGCGCGGCCGGCTCGAGCGATCGATCGAATCGCGCCGCAAGCTCGGAATGCTCGGCGTCGACACCGCTTGCCGGCTCGTATTTGCGGAGTCCGACGGCCTGCCGGGGCTCGTCGTCGACCGTTACGCGGACTTCGTCGTCTGCCAATTCCTCTCGGCCGGTGCGGAGCGCTGGCGCGCAGAGATCGCGGACGCGCTCGCGGAGCTCTGCAGTCCGCGCGGGATCTACGAGCGCTCGGAGGCCAGTGCGCGGCGCAAGGAAGGGCTCGGATCGCAACGCGGCGTGCTGCGGGGCGAGGCGCCGCCGGCAGAGATCGAGGTCCGGATGGGCGCTACGCATTGGCTCATCGACGTGGCGAACGGGCAGAAGACCGGTGCCTACCTCGACCAGCAGCGGAATCGCGCCCGAGTCGCCGAGCTCGCGGCCGGAGGAGAGCTACTCGACGCGTTTTCGTATACGGGCGGGTTTGCGATCACGGCACTGACTGGAGGCGCCTCGACCGCGACGCTCGTCGAGTCCTCCGCCGAGGCGCTGCGCACGGCGGAACGCGAAGCGGCGGCCAACGGCGTGGCTGACCGCTGCAGGTTCGTCGCCGCGAGTGTGTTCGACGAGCTCCGAGTCCTGCGCGACGACGGCCGCCGTTACGACCTCGTGGTGCTCGATCCGCCGAAGTTCGTGCACTCGGCAGAGCAGGTGAGCGCCGGCAGCCGCGGCTACAAGGACGTCAACATGCTCGGTTTCGAGCTCGTGCGGCCCGGCGGGCTCGTCGCGACGTTCTCTTGCTCGGGGCATGTCGACGCGGCCCTGTTCCAGAAGATCGTCGCGGGCGCCGCGCTCGATGCGGGCCGAGACGCCCAGATCATCGAACGGCTGTCTCAGCCGCCCGACCACCCGATCGCGATCGAGTTTCCCGAGGCCGAATACCTGAAAGGCCTGATCCTCCGCGTCCATTAGGCGACGGCTTGGACGGCGCGTCCGCGCGGCGCCGAGCGAAGCTGGCGCCAGAGCGAGCGCGAGTCGGGGCCGTACCTAGTGCATATACGGCTGTTCAAAAACAGATATAGGTGTATGCTTTTGCGCCGTGAAGCCGCGTACGACGAGCCCCCGCTCGAGCCCGCGCATCGCGCGCCGCCGCGAGCGAATGAAGCAGTCCCTGCTCGCGGCCGGCGCCCGCCAATTCGCGAGCCGCGGTGTCGGCACCGTGAGCGTCGAGGAGCTGATCGCCGAGGCAGACGTCTCTCGGGCGACGTTCTACGGTTTTTTCTCAAGTAAATATAGCCTCTTAGAGCATATTCTTAATCCAGTTTTCGAGAGAGCGACCGCCGCGGTGCGGGCGCTCGAGCGCCGGCGGCCGCTCGACGCGATCGACGGCCTCATCGAGGTCTATCTCGAGCTGTGGCGCGAGCACCGCGACGGCTTGCTGTTGATCCCGACCGTCGACCCGAAGACCTTCCGCCATTTCGAGGCGCAACATCGCGCGCTGAACGACGCGCTGCTCGAGGTGCTGCGTGCGGCCGAACGGGCCGAGGTGCTGCGCAACGGCAGCGCTCAGTACTCCCTCAAGGTCATTGCGCGCACCGCGATACCGCTGCTGCGGGTCTACGACGGCCACCCCGCCGCGGAGTCGATGTTCCGCGATGCGGTCCGCGGCCTCTTGGTCCGCGCGCATTGATGGCTCCCGGCTCTCCACGGACCGTTCTCGCGCTGCTGTTCGCCGGCGTGCTCGTCGCGGCGCTCGACATTGCGATAGTGGGTCCGGCGCTGCCAGCGATCGGCGATACGTACGGCGTCGGCAGCCGACCGCTGTCCTGGGTGTTCAGCGTCTACGTGCTGTTCTACGTCGTCGGCGCGCCGCTGCTCGCGAAGCTTTCCGACCGGATCGGCCGACGGGGTGTGTTCGCGCAGAGCCTCGGTCTCTTCGCGGCCGGGTCGTTGCTCGTGGCGGCGGCGCCGACGTTCGAGGTGCTGCTCGTCGGTCGCGCGATCCAGGCATTCGGCGCGGGAGGGATCTTCCCGGTCGCGAGCGCCGTCATCGCCGAGACGGTGCCGGAGGAGAAGCGCGGCCGCACGCTCGGTCTCATCGGTGCAGTGTTCGGGCTCGCGTTCCTGCTGGGCCCGTTGCTCGGCGGACTGTTGCTGCGCTGGAGCTGGCGTTGGCTGTTCCTCGTCAACGTGCCCGATAGCGGGCGTGCTGATCGTCGCGGGCCTCCGCCGTTTGCCCTCAGGAGCGGCCGCCCGCCCGCGCGCCTTCGACGCGCTCGGTGCGGCCAGCGCTCGCACTGGCGCTCGCGGGCGCGGTCTGGAGCTTGAGCCAGGTCGACGCGCCGAACTTGCCCGCGAGCCTCGGCTCGATCCGGATCTGGCCGGTTCTCGTCGTCGCGATCCTGGCCGCGGCCGCGTTTTGGATCGTGGAGAAGCGCGCATCGGATCCGGTGCTGCATCCCGATCTTTTTCGCTCGCGGCAGCTCCGAGTCGTCGGCGCTATCGCGCTCGCCGCCGGCATCGTCGAGGCGGGCATGGTGTTCCTGCCGGAGATCGCGGTTCTCGGTTTCGGCGTGAGCTCCTCCGCGGCGAGCCTCATGATGCTGCCGCTCGTGCTCACGCTCGCCGTCGGAGCTCCGATCGCAGGCCAGCTGCTCGATCGCAACGGCGCGCGGCCGGTGATCCAGAGCGGGCTCATGCTCACGATCGTCGGGCTCGCGCTGTACGCGTGGTTGCCGCTCAACCTCGCGGGCTTCTATGCGGCGGGCGCGGCAATCGGGTTCGGACTGTCGGCGCTGCTCGGCGCGCCGTTACGCTACGTCACGCTGCAGGAGGCAGGGCCCGAGCGCCGCGGCGCCGGCCAGGGGCTGCTCACGCTCTGCGTGAGCGTCGGCCAGCTTCTCGGCGCCGCGATCGTCGGCGGCATCGTCGGGTCGAGCGCGACCGAGCTCGGCGGTTATCGCCACGCCTTGCTCACGCTCGCGTTCGCTTGTGCAGTCGCGCTCGTGCTGAGCAGGTCGTTGCACGGTAGAGTGGCAGCCGGCCGCACGGCCGACGGCGTATGAGGGCGCGCAGAGCGCGATTCGGATGACGACCGCACGCGAACCCAAACGAGAACACTGGATTGCACCGTCGATCCTTTCCGCCGACTTCGCGCGGCTCGGCGAGGAGGTCGACGCGGTGCTGGCCGCGGGCGCGGACCTCATCCACTTCGACGTGATGGACAACCACTACGTGCCGAACCTCACGATCGGTCCGCTCGTCTGCGAGGCGCTGCGCAAGCATGGCGTGACGGCGCCGATCGACGTGCACCTCATGGTGAAGCCCGTGGACCGAATCATCCCGGACTTCGCGGCCGCAGGGGCGACTTACATCAGCATCCATCCCGAGGCGACCGAGCACGTCGATCGAAGCTTGCAGCTGATCCGCGAGCACGGCTGCAAAGCCGGCCTCGTGTTCAATCCCGCGACGCCGCTCGACTGGCTCGACCACGTCCTCGAGCGTCTCGATCTCGTGCTCGTGATGTCCGTGAATCCCGGCTTCGGCGGCCAGCAGTTCATCGACGCAGCGCTCGCGAAGATCGCAACGGTGCGCGGCGTCATCGACCGCTCCGGGCGGCCGATCCGGCTCGAGGTCGACGGCGGAGTGAAGGTCGCGAACATAGGTCGCGTCGCCGCGGCCGGCGCCGACACGTTCGTCGCGGGCTCTGCAATCTTCGGGTCGAAGGACTACAAGGCGACGATCGACGCGATGCGGCGCGAGCTCGCGTCCGCTCGCTGACGCGGTCTGCGCCGCTCTCCGCGCGACGCGTCGCACTCGATTACGCGTCCCGTTCTGCTATGCTCGCGCCCCCAAAACCGCGGGCTGGCTGGCCGTCTCA
This sequence comes from uncultured Gammaproteobacteria bacterium, assembly GCA_963841645.1. GTDB lineage: Bacteria > Pseudomonadota > Gammaproteobacteria > Steroidobacterales > Rariloculaceae > FEN-1219. Next base: position 131,394 of record CAWJDS010000011.1, read on the forward strand.
TGGTCTGGACCGTTCACAAGTTTGGTGGCACGAGCGTGGCCGACGCGGCCTGCGTGCGTCGCGTCGCGGGCATCATCGCGAAGGAGCCCGACAACCTCGGCGTCGTCGTGTCGGCCATGAAGGGCGTGACCGACGACCTGCTCGGCCTCGTCGAACGCGCCGCGCGCCGTGAGAGCGTCGATGCGCAGCTCAAGGCGTTGCGCGAGCGTCACGAGCGCTCGGCCGTCGATCTGCTCGGCGCGGCCGGCGCGAAGCCGGTGCTCGCGCAATTCGAGCACGAGCTCGAGGACATCCAGAGCATCCTGAAGGCGCTGTCGCTCGTCCGCTCCGCGTCGCATCGCAGCCGCGACTTGATCTCGGGTTTCGGCGAGGTCTGGTCAGCGCGCCAGATTGCCGCGTTCTTCAAGGTCGAGTTCGCGAAGGTGCGCGATGTGGCCCGAGATGTTGCCCGAGACGTTGTATTCGTCGACGCCCGCGAAGTGCTCGTGATCGACAAGGGCGAGATGGGGCCGGTCGTCGCGTGGGACGCGTCGCGGCCGCGCTTGAACGCGCTGGTTCCGACAGGCTTCAACGGCATTGCCGTGATCACGGGCTTCGTCGGCTCGGACCGCGACGGCCTGCCGACGACGCTCGGCCGCAACGGCAGCGACTACTCGGCGTCGATCTTCGGCGCGTTGCTCGACGCGACGGAGGTCCACATCTGGACCGACGTCGACGGCGTGATGAGCGGCGATCCGCGCCGCGTGCCGGAAGCGAAGATCATCGACGAGATGTCGTACAGCGAGGCAATGGAGCTCGCGTACTTCGGCGCGAAGGTGATCCACCCGCAGACGATGGCGCCGGCGGTCGGCCGCGGCATCCCGATCTGGATCCGCAACACGTTCAACGCCGACGCATCCGGGCACCAAGATCTCGGCGTCGACGTCGCATCGCGCACTCGGCCGTCAAGGGCATCAGCGGCATCGACAACGTCGCGCTCGTGAACCTCGAAGGCGCGGGCATGATCGGCGTGCCGGGCACCGCGGACCGGCTGTTCGGCGCGCTGCGCGAGGCCGGCGTGTCGGTGATGATGATCTCGCAGGGCAGCTCGGAGCATTCGATCTGCTTCGCGGTGCCGCGAGAACGCGGCCGAGCACGTGCGCCGCGTCGTCGAGCGTGCGTTCGCGGCGGAGCTCGCGCAGGGCCAGGTGCAGCGCGTCGGCGTGACGACGGGCTGCGCGATCATTGCGGTCGTCGGCGACGACATGGCCGGCATGCCGGGCAGCGCAGGCAAATTCTTCGGCACGCTCGGAGCAGGCCGGCATCAACGTGCGCGCGATCGCGCAGGGCGCGTCGGAGCGCAACATCTCCGCGGTCATCGACGCGAAGGACAGCGACGCGCGCGATCCGCGCCGTGCACAGCAGCTTCTATCTGTCGGCGAAGACGGTCTCGATCGGCGTGCTCGGCCCGGGCTTGGTCGGCGGCACACTGCTCGACCAGATCGCGCGCGCGGCGGCCGGGCTGCGCGAACGCTTCAACCTCGATCTGCGCGTCCGCGCGATCGCGCGGCAGCAAGAAGATGCTGCTCGACGCGCAGCGCATCGACCTCGACCATTGGCGCGACGCGCTCGCCGCACGGCGAGCCGCTCGACGCCGCAGAAGCTCGGTCGACCACGTGCAGACCGACTACTTGCCGCACTCGGTGCTGATCGATTGCACCGCGAGCCAGGAGGTCGCCGACCGCTACGCCGAGTGGCTCGGCCGCGGCATTCACGTGATCACGCCGAACAAGCGCGCGCACAGCGGGCCGATCGCGTACTACCAGGACCTCGAAGCGCGTGAGCCAGGCGTCGCACACGCACTTCCTCTACGAAGCGACGGTCGGCGCGGGCTTGCCGGTGATCCAGACGCTGCAAGGACCTCGTCGAGACCGGCGATGAGATCCGCAGCATCAGCGGCATCTTCTCGGGCACGCTCGCGTATCTGTTCAACCTCTTCGACGGCACGCGCGCGTTCTCCGAGATCGTGCGCGAGGCGAAGGCTCGCGGGTACACCGAGCCGGACCCGCGCGACGATTTGTCGGGCATGGACGTCGCGCGCAAGGCCGTGATCCTGGCGCGCGAGGCGGGGCTCGACCTCGAGCTCGCCGACATCGCAGGTCGAGAGCCTCGTGCCGGCCGCGCTCGCGAAGGCGTCGGTCGACGAGTTCCTGAAGCGCCTGCCCGACTTCGACCGCGCCGATGGCTCGAGCGCGTGCAGGAGGCGCAGCGGAGCGGCCAGGTGCTCCGCTACGTCGCGGAGATCGACGTCCGCGCGCGCAGCGCCGCCGTGCGCCTGCGCAGCTTTGCGCCCTCGCATCCGTTCGCGAACATCAGCCTGACCGACAACATCGTGCAGTTCGTGACGGGCCGCTACTGCGACAATCCGTTGATCGTCCGCGGCCCGGGCGCCGGCCCGGCCGTGACTGCGGCCGGCATCTTCGCCGACCTGCTGCGTCTCTGTAGCATGCTCGGCGGACAGCGCGGCTGAGCGGCGCAGCGAGGGTTCCCTCGAATGCGATTCCTGAGCACCCGCGTGGCGAAGAATCCGTCGGCCTCGTCGACGCAGTAATGCGCGGACTTGCGACCGACGGCGGCCTCTACGTGCCCGAGGAGCTGCCGCGCTTCAGCGCCGAGCGACTTCAAGGGCGAAACCCTGGCCGAGATATCGCCGCTGACTTGCTCGCGCCGTTCTTCGCGGGCTCGGGCCTCGAGCGCGAGGTCCGGCGCGATCTGCCGGCGAGCGCTCGATTTCCCGGTGCCGCTGCGGCCAGCTCATCGACGCGCACGGGGAGCTCTCCGTGCTCGAGCTGTTTCACGGGCCGACGGCCGCGTTCAAGGACATCGGCGCACGCTTCCTGGCCGAGCTCATGGAGCGTGCGTTAGCGGTTGCGGGGCGCGAGCCGCGTCCGCTCACGATTCTCGTCGCGACCTCGGGCGACACGGGCGGCGCGGTGGCCGCCGCGTTCCACGGCCGCCGCGGCATTCGCGTCGCCGTGCTGTTCCCGAAAGGGCAGGTCTCGCCGCGTCAGCAGCACCAGCTCACGTGCTGGGGCGACAACATCCTCGCGTTCGAGGTCGACGGCGTGTTCGACGATTGTCAGGCGCTCGTGAAGGCGGCGTTCGCCGATCCGGACTTGCGCGAGCGCCATCGCCTCACCGCGGCCAACAGCATCAACATCGGCCGTTTGCTGCCGCAGGCTGCGTACCACGCCGCCGCGAGCCTCTGGCACTGGCGCAAGCATCGGTCGGCTTCGGGCTCGATCGTGCCGACGGGCAACCTCGGCAACGGCGTGGCGTGCGTCTGGGCGCGCGCGATGGGACTGCCGATCCGCGAGGTCGTGTTCGCGATCAACGCGAACCGCACGATCGCAGAGTTTCTCTCGACCGGCCAGTGGCAGCCGCGGCCGAGCCAGGCCACGCTGGCGTCGGCGATGGACGTCGGCAACCCGAGCAACATGGAGCGCTTGCGCGATCTCTTACCGGAGTTCGGCGAGTTGCGCGAAGCGGTTGAGGCGTATCCCGTTGACGACGACGCGATCCGCAGCCAGATTGCTAAAGACTATCAGCGCTATGGCGAGATTTGGTGATCCGCACACGGCCACGGGCTTCTGGGTCTACGATCACTTGCCGGCCGCCCGCAAGGCGGCGAAGCCGTGGATCGTGAGCGCGACCGCGCACCCGGCGAAGTTCGAGGCCGTGGTCGAGCCGCTGATCGGCCACGAGGTCGTGGTGCCCGCGTCGCTGCGCGCGTTGCTGGAACGGCCGACGAGCTACGTGGCGCTCGCGCCGAAGTTGCCGGAGCTCGCCAAAGAGCTGGACAATTGGTGATCTGAAACTTATATAGAACAATAGAATAGCAAGCGAAATTTACGTGACGCAGGAATACTGGATAGCGCTCGGCGCAGTGATCGTGGTGGCCCTCGCCGCGGTCGCGCTCGTGCCTTTTGGCTGGCGGCGACGCGGTCCGCGGTTGAGCCAAGCGCTCCAGCGACGTGTCGATCGACCGGCTCACGAACGTGCTCGTGCCGGACGGAATGGGCGGACAGATCCAAGTCGAGCACCTGCTGCTGACCGGCAAACGGCCTCGTGGTGATCGACGTCAAGGCGTTCGAGGGCACGATCTTCGCGGGCGACCGGATGGCGGAGTGGACCGTGATCGGCCAACGCGGCCGCTTCACGTTCCCGAACCCGCTCGGCACGCTCTACGACCGCGTCGCGGCGCTGAAGCAGATCGTCCGCGACGTGCCGGTGGTCGGCCTCGTGCTGTTCGGCTCCGGCGCGCGACTTCACGAAGGGCCGGCCGAAGGACGTCTTGCTGCCCGCCGAGCTCGTCGAGCGCTACGAAGCCGGACCAGGCCGACCTCGAGCGCCTGATCGTCGCGTTCGCGCCGCATTGGGAGCGCGTGAAGGCCGCGATCGAGCCCGTCAAGCGCGGCGCGCGCGAGAAATTGCGCTAGCTCAAGCCGAACAATCGCTCCGCGTTCGCAGTCGTCGCGCGCGCCACCTCCTCGGGCGTGCGCTGCATCAGCGCCGCCACGCGCTCGAGCACGTGCGGCAGGAACGCGGGCTCGTTGCGCCGGTGCGCGCGGCTTCGGCACGAGGTCTCGCGGCAGGAGATACGGCGCGTCGGTCTCGACGAGTAGGCGCTCGAGCGGGATCGACGGCACCGCTGCGCGCAAGTCGGCGCCGCGCCGCTCGTCGCACACCCAGCCCGTCACGCCGATGTGCAGCCCGAGCTCGAGATACGCCTCGAGGTCGGCCGGGCCGCCGGTGAAGCAGTGCGCGACGCCGCCGCGCGAGATCGCTCGCGAGCGGTGCGAGCGCCGCGACGAAATCGGCATGCGCGTCGCGCTCGTGCAGGAATACGGGCTTGCGACCGCGGCGGCGAGCTCGAGCTGCGCCTGGAATGCGTGCCGTTGCGCGTCGCGCGGCGAGAAGTCGCGAAAGTAGTCGAGGCCGCATTCGCCGACGGCGACGACCTTCGGGTTCGCAAGCAGCGTTCCGCAAGCGCCGCGCTCGTGTGCGCGTCGAAGTCCGCCGCGTGATGCGGGTGCACACCCGGCCGTCGCGTAGAGGACGCCCGGGTGCTCGGCCGCGAGCTCGAGCGCTTGCACGCTGCCCGTGACCGACGCGCCGGTCACGATCGCGCGCCGCACGCCGGCCGCCGCCGCGCGCGCCAGCACCTCGGCGCGGTCGCGATCGAAGCTGTCGTGGGTCAAATTGGCGCCGATGTCGATAAGGTCCAGCATCGGCGCGGATTGTGACGACGGCCGGAGAGGCCGGCAACGCGGACCGCTAAACTATCGCGGTCATGGCTTTGACAAAACTCGCCGCCGTCGCCGCGCTTGCGGCTTGCTGCGCGCTCGCGCCGAGCGGCGCGCGGACGTAACGGCCGGAGCTCGCCGACCTCGCGGGCCGGATCGACTACGGCTTCTACGTCGACGACGCGCGTGCAATCACGGACGCGGCAGCCGCGCTCAAGCGAATGAGCGACGGCGCCGCCGGCGTGCGCTACTACCGCGCGTTCGCGTCGTTCCGCCTCGCGCAGCTCGGCGGCGAGCGCGCCGCGAGCGACGCGGAGAATTGCGTGAAGAGCGCGACGGTCGAGGAGCCGACGGAGCGCCTCACGCGCGCGGCGGCCGAGGCGCGCGCGCGCGCGGCGTCGGAGTCATGGCTCCTCGTCGCGGCGTGCGCCGGTCTCACGGCTCACGCCGAGCCCGGGAAGGGGCTCGCCCACGACAAACGTCGCAGCAGGCGCTCGCCCGCGCGCGCGAGCTCGAGCCGAGCAATCCGCGGATCGCGCTGATCGACGCCTGGCTCGTGAGCGTGCGGCCCGGCGCTCGCCGAGCCTCCGTCCGCGACGAGGCCGTCAAAAAGCTGCGAGGCCGCGGTCGAAGCGTTCGCGGGCTGGACGCCGCCGCCGGATGCGCCGGACTGGGGCGAGGCCGAGGCGCTCGCGGCGCTCGCGGAGCTTCATCTCACGCGCGGCGAGCTCCGCGAGGCGCGCGATCTGATCGAGCGCGCGCTGCTCGTCGCGCCCGACTACCGCTTCGCGGTCGAGCTGCGCACGCAGCTGCAAGGCTCGCGCGCCGCTGCGCGCTGAGCGTCCCCACGATCCTCGCCGTGCCGCCGGTTGCGTTCCTGCGCGGCCTGGTATTCGATACCGCGCACGGGCGCGCGTGGGAAGCATGGCGGAACAACTCGGTCTCTTCGACAACAAGCGCAGCACGCGACGCGACGGCGGTGCCTGCCGTCCGCGCTGCGCGTCTTCGGCGCCGCACGCCGCACGCCGCCGCTGCGCGTTCGCGAGAGCCGGCGCGCTCGGCGGCTCACGCTTAGGATGCTGCCGCCGCACACGCTCGAGCTCGTGGTCCCGCGCGGAACGCGCCCGGCGGACGTCGCGGCGTTCGTGCGCAAGCACACGCGTTGGATCGAGCGCGCGCGCAGCGAGATCGCCGCTCACTATCCCGACGGACAAGGCGTTGCCCGAGCTCGTGGATCTCGCGGCCGTCGGCAAGCGCTGGCCGGTGCGCTACGTGCACGATGCCGCCGCACGGCCGATCTGCCGCGTCGCGGATGCGACGCTGCTCGTTCGCACACGCGACGCCGAGCAGCGCGACGCGCCGCGAGCTGCTGCGTCGTGGCTGATCGAGCAGGCGCGCTTTCACTTGCGGCCCTGGCTGCTTCGCGAGGCCGCGGTCGTCGGTGTCGCGCCGACGCACGTGCGCGTGCGTCTACAGCGCACGCGTTGGGGAAGCTGCTCGAGCTCCGGCGGCATCAGCTTGAACGCGGCGCTGCTGTTTCTCGCGCCCGAGCTCGTCCGCTATCTGCTCATCCACGAGCTCTCCCACATGCTCGTGCTGAATCATTCGCGGCGTTTCTGGCGTGCCGTGGAGCGCCACGAGCCGGATTGGCGCGAGCTCGACCGGCGCTTGAGCGAAGCGTGGGGCGACGTGCCGATTTGGGCGCACGAGCGCGCGGCGCAGGGCGACAACGCGTTCGATATCGAGTAGGCGCGAAATGGATCCGAAGCCGTCTTTAACTCGACACTTCTGGTCACTGCGGTCGTCTACGGGTTCGTGCTCTGGATCGCGGCGCACGCGAATTGGATCAAACTCGGGCCTGGCTGGATCGGCTTGGGCTTCGGCTTCCTGATCGGCTTCATGATCACGCTGTCGCTGTTTCGCTTCTCGTATCACGTGCTGCGCGAAGTCGCGCTCGGCCGCAAATACATCACGCCGCCCGATCTCGAGTCGACGAATCCGGTCGGTGAGTTGTCGCTCGCGCTGCATGCGTCGCTGTATACGCTGTTGCCGTGATGTTCTTGCTGATGCCGCAAATCATCGATGGCGCCGACCGGGGAGTATCGTTCGCGTGCTCGGGCTGGTCCTCGTAGTCGGCACGTTTCCGGCGTCCGTCGCCGTAATGGCGATGACGCACAACTCGACGGCCGCGCTGAGCCCGATGTCGATCGGCGCGGTGATCAAGGTGCTGCGAGCGGACTACCTGTTGCTGCTCGGGTGGTGCGGCGCGGTCGTGGTTCTGGCCGCGCTCGCCTCGGTGTTGTTCGGCGGCGGCTTTGGAATCGTCGACGAGATCATCGGCGTCTGGGGCTTCCTCGCGCTGTTCGCGCTCGTCGGCTCGGCGATTCGCGCGCATCGCGCGGACTTCGATTACCACGACGTCGACGAGATCCGCGCGCAGCACGCCGAGGACGACCGGCGGCGCGGATGGCACTCGGCCGTGGATCGCGCCTACGCGTCGATCCGCAGCGGCTTCGTCGATCAGGGGTACAACACGCTCAAACAGATGATCGCGGCGGAGGGCGACAGCCTCGAGGTCTACCAATGGGTGTTCAACCGGATGCTCGACTGGCAGGAGCAAAAGTTCGCGCTCGATCTCGCGCGCCGCTTCGTCGTGCGCCTCATCGAGGAGAAGCGCGAGCCCGCCGCGCTCGATTTGATTCAACAGTGCCGCCGGCTGTCGCCGACGTTCGAGGTGTCGCCGGAGATCGCGGCGAAGCTCAGCGCATACGCGCGCTCGATCGGCCGGCCGAAGCTCGCAGAGGAGCTCGCGGCCGCAGCGGCCTCGAGCGCCGCCGCGTCGTCCGCCGCAGCCTCCGTCGCGACACCGGCCGTCAATCCGCGTGTACCGACCCCGTGATCAAGCGCGCGCCGCGCCCGTACGTCAGATACTCCCAGAGCCAGCGCAGCGATATCACTACCGGGCTCGGCACGCCGACCAGGAAGTAGATGTGCGCGAAGCCCCAGATCCACCACGCGAGCCAGCCGCGCAGCGTGAGGAACGGGAATTCGATCACCGCGCGCTGCCGGCCGATCGTCGCGAGGTTGCCGGCGTCGTGGTAGACGAACGGCGGCGGGGCGGGGCGGCCGGCGACTCGAGCCGCGAGCACGCGCGCGACGTAACGGCCCTGCTGCTTCGCGGCCGGCGCGACGCCAGGCACGCGCTTGCCGCCGGTCTCGACGAGCGCCGCGTCGCCGATTACGAAGATCGCAGAGTCGCTCGCGATCGAAAGATCCGGCCGCACCGGCACTCGTCCCGCTCGGTCGGTCGACACCCCGAGCCACCGGCCTGCGGGTGAGGCGGCGACGCCCGCCGCCCAGAGCACCGTTGCGGTTTCGATGCGCTCGGCGCCGAGCGCGACGCCGCGTGCGTCGCACTCGGTGACCGCGGCGCCGAGCCGGACTTCGACGCCGAGCTTCTCGAGCGTGCGCTGCGGCATACGCCGACTGCGGCTCGTGGAATGCGGCGAGCAATCGCGGCCCCGCCTCGACGAGGATCACCTTCGCAGCGCCGGGATCGATGCGCCGGAAGTCCTTCGCGAGCGTGTGGCGGGCGAGCTCGGCGATCGTGCCCGCGAGCTCCACACCGGTCGGCCCGCCGCCGACGATCACGAACCGGAGCAGCCGCTCGCGGGCCGCGGCGTCGTCCTCGATCTCGGCCGCCTCGAACGCTCGCAGGATGCGGCGGCGAATCAGCGTCGCGTCGTCGATGCTCTTCAGGCCCGGCGCGAGCGCTTGCCATTCCTCGTGGCCGAAGTACGAATGCGTCGAGCCCGTTGCGATGATCAGATAGTCGAACGCGAGCGTCCGGTCGTGCAGCTCGACCTCGTGTTTCGCAGCGTCGATGCCGGTGACCTCGGCGAGCAGCACGCGCACGTTGCGCTGACGGCTCAGGATCGAGCGGATCGGCCACGCGATGTCGGACGGCGGCAAGCCCGCGGTCGCGACCTGATACAGCAGCGGCTGAAACAGGTGGTAGTTGTGCCGGTCGACGAGCGTCACGTCCGCCGCGACTTTCGCGAGCGCGCGCGCAGCGAACAGCCCGCCAAACCCGGCGCCGAGGATCACGATGCGGGGACGCTGTGTGCTCACGGGAATCGCCCGCCGCCGGCGTGGGCTCCGTCAGCGGCCCTGCGACGACTGTAGATAACGGAAGAACTCGGACTTCGCGTCGATCATCAGCGTCGTGTTCTCGCCGAGCGTCGAGTAGCTGTCGAGCGTCCTCGAGAGCGCGTAGAACGCGGGATCCTGTCCGTACGCATCGCCGTAGATCTTGGTCGCTTCGGCGTCGGCACGGCCGCGAATTTCAGCCGCCAGGCGCGCGGCCTCGGACTCGATTCGGCGCAGCTCGCGCTGCATGTTGCCGACGATCTCCTCGCTGCGGCCCTGGCCCTCGGAGCGGAAGCGCGCCGCGATGCTCTGGCGCTCGGCGATCATCCGGTCCTCGACCTGCTTGCCGACCGAGTCGATGTAGTTGATCCGCTTGATCCGCACGTCGACGAGCTCGATGCCGATGTTCGGCATCTGCTGAGTGGCCGTCGAGAGGATGTCCTTCTCGAGCTGGCCGCGGCCCTTCTTCGGCTTCGCGAGGTCGTCGGCGCCGAGCGCCGCGGCGTCTTCCTCGACGAGCTTGCTCTTGTCGACCTGCCAGTCCGCCGAGCGAACGATCTCGGCGAGCTCGGAGCCCGAGACCACGTCGCGGACCGCCGAGTCGAGCACGTCGTCGAGCCGCGTGCGCGCGCCGTTCTCGCTCTGCACGGAGCGCAAGAATTGCAGCGGGTCGGAGATGTGCCAGCGTGCGGTCGTGTCGACGATGATGAACTCGCGGCCGAGCGTCGGGATCTGGCTCACGTCGCCGTCCCAGTCGAGCAGGCGACGGTCGAAGCGGCGCACGTCCTGGATGAACGGTATTCGCCAGTGCAGCCCCGGCTCACTGATCACGCCGCCGACGGGCTCGCCGAGCTGCACGATGATCGCCTGCTGCGACTGGTCGACGATGAACGCCGAGCGGCTGAAGATGAGCAAAACGAGCACCGCGATCAGAGACGATATAGGTTAGAGTTTTCATCGAGTTGCCTCTTGTTTCTGAGGCGCTCTCTGAGCATCGCGCAGGTTCAGCAGCGGCAGCGGATTGACCTGGCCGTCCTGGACGACGACCACGGAGCCGATCTTCGGGAGCACCTTGCCGAGCGTTTCGAGGTAGAGCCGCGTTCGGGTGACCTCGGGCGCACGCTTGTACTCCGCGAGCACCGCGCTGAACGCCGAGACGTCGCCGTGCGCGCGGTTCACGCGCTCGGTCGCGTAGCCTTCGGCTTCGGCGACCGTCCGCTTGGCCGTGCCTTCGGCCTTCGGGATCGCCTCGTTTGCTTGCTTCGTCGCGTCGTTGACCATCCGCTCGAGCTGCTGGCGCGACTCGTTGACTTCGTTGAACGCGGGCTGCACGCGGGCCGGCGGCAAGACGTCCTGCAACTGCACGCTGATCACCTTGATGCCGTTGTCGTAGCGCTGCATCGCGGCCTGGATCTCGTCGCGCGCGGCGCTCGCGATCTCGATGCGCCCGACCGTGAGCACGTCGCTGCCGATCCGGTTGCCGACGATCCGGCGCATCACGGATTCGGAGAGGTCGCGCAGCGTCTTCGTCGCGTCGCGCATGCCGTAGACATACTTCACCGGGTCGTCGATCCGATACTGCACGACCCACTCGACCTGGATGATGTTCAGGTCGCCCGTGAGCATCAGGGACTCGTCGGGATAACCGCCCGCGAACTGTGTGCGGGTGCGCTCGGCCTGCTCGCTGCGGAAGCCGAACTCTTCCTTGAGCACGCGCTCGGTTGCGACGAATTGGACGCTGTCGATGCCGAACGGCAGCTTGAAGCTCAGGCCGGGCTCAGCGATACCGATGACCCTGCCGAAGCGTTTGATCACGGCGCGCTCGTCGGGTTGCACGGTGTAAATCGAGCTCGCCGCCGTCCAGAGCACGATCAGGGCCACGATCCCCGCGATCACCGCCTTCCACGAAATGTTCGGCGCGTTCGGTGTAATCGTGCGCGGGCCGTTTGGCCCCCGCGGTCCCCGCGGTCCCCGCGTGCGTCTCAACAGCTGCTCGATAATGTCGCGCGCATCGCTCATCACGTCTCCTCGCTCATGCCTTGCGCAAATGCTTCGGCCAGATGCCATAGCGGCCAGCCGACAGTATGCCGTTCGGATCGACCGCGTCCTTGATCTTCTCGTGCAGCTTGCGCAGCGAGTGATCGTTGAACGAGTACGCGGCCGCGCAATCGTCCATGAAAACCGTGTGTGTGCGGTATTCGCCCCAGCCGTGCTCCGCGGCGACCTTCACGAGCCGCTTGAACACGTCGCGGGTGCGCTGATTGATCGCGACGTCGTGCATCACGTAAAACATGATCAGGATCACGAACGTACGCGGATGGTACGACTGCGGGAACACGTTCACGGCGACGTTCGTGCCGTACTCCTGGAGGATCGTCTCGAACACGCGTTGCGATTCGATTACCGCTTCGCCGGTCATCGGGATCACGGGCGAGAAGCCGAGATGGCCGCTCGTCGCGGGCGAGAAGTTCGAGCGCGCGCCGATCGAGAACGTGTCGAGCGTCGGCACGCCGAAGTCCTGCGCGTCGCGCAAGCCCGGGATCTGGTCGTCGCTGAGCGGAAACTTGTAGAACGGTCCGTCGACGAACTGGATGCCCGCGATGTCGCTCATCCGCTTCTTGGCGTAAGCCCACTGCGCGCGTATCACTTCCTCGGGGCCGTAGAACTTGAACCAGTTCGAATAGAACGGAATCTTGCGCTCGGCCGCGAACGCATTGAGTCTCGCGATCGCCTCGGGGTCGCTGCGCGTGAGCAGCTTGCGGAGCTCGGGGTCCGCGCCGAGCGCGAAGCGAATCGGCGACTGCAGGTTCGTGCCGCAGTTCTGGATCCCAGCGTTCATCAGGTACTTCATGTGCTCGACGAGCGGGATGATGTCGTCGTGCTTGAACACGAGAGCCTGGCCTTCGATGTACGCCTCGGGCTCGGGCATGAGCCAGACGCCCATCTTCGTCACGACGCCGAAGTTCGATTGCGAGAAAAGCCCATCGACGTGCGGTCCGAAGCCGTACTTGAAGTGCTGCCAGGTCTTCGAGCCGGGCAGGGCGCCCATCCCCGTGCGCACGAGCTCCCCGGCGCCCGTCACGACCTCGAGCCCGCAGTGCCCGTCCCAATGGTCGCGGTAGGGGTTCATCGTGTAGCCGACACCGTGGTCGAGCGCGTTGCCGATCACGCTGCCCCAGCCGGGATCGGGGCAATCGATCCAGACCTTGAGCTTGTGCTCCTTCACGTAGCGGTAGAGATCGAAGTAGCTCACGCCGGGCTCGACCAGCGCATAGGCGTTGCGCTCGTCGACCTCGAGGATCTTGTTCATGCGCTTCAGATCGAGCACGACGCTGCCCGAGAGCGCGGGTGCGGCGCCGCCGTAGCCCAAGTTGCGGCCCGTCGAGATCGGGTACAACGGCACGCGGAATTCGTTCGCGATCTTCACGATCTCGCGAACCTGCTCCGAGGAGTCCGGCGCGACCGCGCCCGAGGCGACCTTCTCGTCTTGCTCGTTCCAAAGCGGCGAGTAGGCGTCTTTGTAGAGCGCGAGGTCCTCGGCGCTCGTGAATACCCACGCGTCGCCTGCAACGGATTTGAACCGCGTCAGCGCGCGTTGAAAGGTCTTGTCGTCGAGGCCCGGTGGAAGCGGCATGAAACTCGAGCTCCTTGAAGTCAGAGTGCGGCGCTCACGGCACGATCGGGCTGCGTGCAACGTAGTCGCTGGGATCCCCGGGTGGCGCTAGGCCGCGATTTTGCCTCATGCGGCCGGCCCCGGTCACGCGAGCCGTCGCGCGCGCTAGCCGAAGCGCGTATCTTGCTCCGTTACGTAGTATGGGGCTCTCAAGCATGGTCTCGAACCGCGACTCGATTCGCTTGAGTTTAGGACTCGCATGCGCAATAGGCGCGGCAGCCGCAGGAGCGGCGGAGCCTTGGAAGACGCCACGCACGTCGTGGGGCGATCCCGATCTGCACGGCATCTACTCGAACGACGACGAGACCGGCACGCCGATGGAGCGGCCGAAGGATTACGAGGGCCTCACGCTCGCCGACGTGACGCCGGAGAAGTTGAAGGAGATCGTCGCGAAGCGTCAGGCGGCATTCGATTCGCTCGTGAACGGCAAAAGGTGGGAGCACAGCATCAGCCCGCCGCCGCATCTGATCTTCGACACGTTCGATCGCAAGAACAGCCGGCCGTGGCTGATCACCGATCCGCCCGACGGCAAGATCCCGGCGCTGACGGCCGAAGCGCAAGCGCGGCCCCGCGCCGCAGGCGGCGTGAGCACCAACGCGAACCCCAACGGCCCGTTCAACAGCTATCTCGACATGGGTCTCTACGATCGCTGCATCACGCGCGGGATCCCCGCGTCGATGATGCCGGCCGGTTACGGCAGCAGGTACGAGATCGTGCAGGCTCCCGGCATCGTCGCGATCCGCTACGAGATGATTCACGAGACGCGTGTGATCCCGCTCGACAAGCGGCCGCACGTCGCTGCCGGCATGCGCCAGTATCTCGGCGACGCGCGTGGGCACTTCGACGGCGACACCCTTGTCGTCGAGACGACGAACTTCCGCGCGGAGAGCGCTCCGCAGCGCGCGAGCGCGGCCGTGAAGATGACGGAGCGGTTCAAGCGCACCGCCGCGGGTACGGTCGAGTGGAGCGTCACGTTCGACGACCCGAGCACGTGGACTCGGCCGTGGACCTACTCGATGCCGCTGAAGCAAGTCGACGCGTCGCAGCAGATCTACGAGTACGCGTGTCACGAGGGCAACCACGCGATGCACAACATCCTGAGCGGTGCGCGCGCGGCCGATGCGGCCGCGGCGGCGGGCAAGCCCGCCGCTAAGCCCTCGGCGCCGACGCACGACGAGTAGCGCTGCGCCCGCCGCCCGGTCAGTCGCTGCGCAACGCGGCCATCGGATCGACACGCGCGGCGCGCAGCGCGGGCAACCAGCTCGCGACGATCGTGACCGTGACGAGCACGAACGCGACGCCGGCGAGCGTCGTCGGGTCCATCGGGCTCACGCCGAACAGGAACGAGCCCAAGAAGCGCGTGACGCCGAACGCGCCGGCGACACCCAGCACGACGCCGATCGAGGCGAGCCGCAGCGCCCCGCGCAGCACGCCGGCAACGACGTTGCCGGTTTGTGCGCCGAGCGCCATCCGCAGCCCGATCTCGGCGGTGCGCTGCGCGATCGTGTACGACAGCACGCCGTAGAGGCCCACCGACGCGAGCAGCAGCGCGAGCGCCGCGAACGCGCCGACCAGCGTGAGCTGCGTGTTGCGGCTCGCGACGTCGCGGTCGAGCACGTCTTGCATCGTGCGCGTGCTCGCGACGGGCTGGTTCGCGTCGATCTCCCAAACCGCCCGCCGCACGGCGGCCGCGAGCGCGAGCGGCTCGGTCTGCGTGCGCACGAGCAGGTAGCCGGGCCAGAAGAACGGCGAGCGCATGACGTCCTGGGCCGCGGACAGGAAGAACTCCGGCTCCGGCGCGACGTCGAGCCCCATCTGGTGCACGTCGCCGACGACGCCGATCACCGTGAGCCAAGGGTTGTCCGCCTGCGGCCCGCCGATCTTGATGCGTTGCCCGATCGGATCGCGGTCGCGCCAGAAACGCTTCGCCATCGCGTCGTTGATGATGACGGTGGGGGCGGCGGCCGATCCGTCGCGCGAGTCGAACTGACGGCCTTGCAGCAACGGCACGCCGAGCGTCTCGAGATAGCCTTCGCCCGCGACGCGGTCCGCGACGATGTAGCGCGAGAAGTCGGCCTGCGACGGCGGCGGCTCGCCCTCGATCGACACGTATGCGCGGCCGCCCTTGAACACGAGCGGCGGGAGGTTCACGTAGCCCGCGCTCGCGACGCCGGGCAATGCGCGCACGCGCTCGAGCACGCGCCGATAATTGTCGGTACGGTCCTCGATCTTGCCGTACTTCGACGGCGCGAGCGGCGTCTCGACGAGCAGCAGGTGCTCGGCGTTGAAGCCCGGATCTACCGCAAGCACCGCGGCGTAGCTGCGCAGCAGCAGCCCTGCCGCCGCGAGCAGCACAACGGTGAGCGTGATCTCCGCGATCACGAGCCCGTTGCGCATGCGGCCGGAGCGCCGCGCGACGCTCGCGCCGCTCGCGCGCAGCGCGTCGTTGAAGCCGCGACGCGACGCGATCAACGCCGGACCCGCGCCGAACAACAGCACGGTGACCACGGAGAGCGCGATCGCGAACGCGAGCACGCGCCAGTCGATCGCGATCCCCGAGCCGATCGGGAACGTGCGCGGCACGAGTCGCGCGAGATAGGCGAACGCGAGCGTCGAGAGCGCGACGCCGAGCAAGACGCCGCCCGCCGCGAGCACCGCGCTCTCGGTCAGCAGCTGGCGCAGTAGGCGCCGGCCGTCCGCGCCGATCGCCTTGCGGACCGCAAGCTCCTTGTTGCGCTGCGTGCCGCGCGCGAGCAGCAGGTTCGCGACGTTCGCGCAGGTGATCAACAGGATCGTGGCGACCGCGGCGACGAGCATGTAGAACGTCGGCCGCACATCGCGGCCAAGGTGCTCTTGGAGGCGCGCGACCGTGAACTTCGACTGGCCGGCCCCATTCGGCCTTTCGCTCTGCATCGCGAGCGCGACCGAGTCGAGCTCGGCCTGAGCGGCGCCGAGATCGACGCCGGGGCGTAGGCGCGCGACGGCGTAGTAGTTGTACGCGTTCGTGTTCGCGAGCTCCGGGGGCGAGTACGCAGCGGGGACCCACAGCGACGTGTCGGTGTTCGGAAAGCGAAAGTCCTGCGGCACGACCCCGATCACGGTGCGCGCGAGGCCGTCGAGCACGATGGTCCGGCCGATCACGCGCGGGGTCCGCGGCGAAGCGGCGCGCCCAGAGCCGCTCGCTCAACACGACGACCGGCGGCGCGTCGGCTCCTTCGTCGTCCGTCACGAACGTGCGGCCGAGGATCGGGCGCAGGCCGAGCAGCGCGAATAGGTTCGTGTCCGTGCGCACACCTTGCAGGCGCTCGGGCTCGCCGTCGCCCGTGAGGTTGTACGGCTGCGCCATGAGCATCGCGATGCCCTCGAACGAGCTCGTGCGCCGCTTCCATTCGACGACCGTGGCGGCCGCCGGCTCGACCCGATCGGGGCCTTTGATCGCCGTGAAGTCTTCCCACAGCAGCACGAGCCGGCTCGGCTCCGCGAATGGCAGGGGCTTCAGCAGCACGGCGCTCACGAGGCTGAAGATCGCGGTGTTCGCGCCGATGCCGAGCGCGAGCGTGAGGATCGCTACGCCCGTGAATCCCGGGCTCCCGCGCAGCGTGCGCAGCGCGTAACGAAGGTCTTGGCGGAAGCTGTCGAGCGATAGCAAGCGGCGCGCCGGCGCCGAGGTCGTCTTGTTCATGAACCCTACGATGCAATCGACGCGCCAAACGTCGCACTGCCGCGCGGAGACGCTTGCCGGCCGGCTGTTGCGTGCCCGGATCGGCGCGTGGCCGTCACCTGCCGAGGGCTCGTTGTCCCGCAAACGGACGCTTCGTCCCGCTTCAGGGATCCACTGGCACTACCAGCGTCGTCGATGGCACGGTCGTTGCTTGCGCTTTGTGGAGGAGCGAATGCTTCTCGAGGAGGCGAACGATGACACCGTCGAAGCTGCAGATGGCCATAGCGTTGATCGCGGTCGGCGGATGCGCCACCAATCCGGTCACGGGGAAACGGGAGCTAGCGCTGATCTCGGAGCAGCAAGAGGTCCAGATCGGCAAACAGGCTGCAGAGGAGGCCACCCAGCAAATGGGCCTCGTGCACGACGCCGCGCTGCAGCAGTACGTCTCGAGCATCGGCATGGTGCTTGCCAAGCACAGCGAACGCCCGGAGCTGCCATGGGAGTTCCACGTCATCGACGACCCGACGCCGAACGCGTTCGCTCTGCCGGGCGGCCCGGTCTTCGTGACCCGAGGGCTGGTGACACTGATGAACTCGGAGGCGCAGCTCGCAACGGTCGTCGGTCATGAGATCGGCCACGTGACGGCGCGGCATTCCGTGAACCAGATGAGCAAGCAGCAGCTCGCGCAGCTCGGCCTCGGGCTCGGTGCGGTGCTAGTGCCGGGCGGGGATCAGGTCGCCGGCCTCGCGAGCCAAGGCCTAGGTCTGCTGTTTCTGAAGTACGGCCGGGACGACGAGCGTGAGGCGGACGAGCTCGGCTTCCGCTACGCGTTGAACGACGGGTACGACGTCCGCGAGATGGGCAAGGTGTTCCTCTCTTTACAGCGTTCGAGCGAGCTCGAAGGCGCACAGAAGATACCGGACTGGGCCGCGAGCCACCCGGCAGAGCCGGAGCGGATCGCGAACGTAGAGAAGCGCGTCGCCGCGCTCGGAGAGAGCTACAAGCCCGGGCGCGTCGGCGGCCCGGAGTACCTGCAACACGTGAACGGCCTCGCATACGGCGAGAACCCGCGCAATGGCTTCTTCCGCGCGGGCACCTTCTACCACCCTGAGATGAGGTTCGCGTTCACGGTGCCTGCGAACTGGAAGACGCAGAACGGCGCCACTGCCGTGGAGGCGATCAACCCGCAGCAGAACGGCGCGATGCAGCTCACGGTCGCCGGCAAGGGCTCTCCCGAGCAGGCCGCGCAGCAGTTCCGACAGCAGCAGGGCCTCGAAGCCGGCGAGCCCTCGCGTGAGAACTCTCATGGCGTGCCGAGTGTCGTCGTCCCGTTCCAGGCGCAGACCGACCAGGGCAACGTGGTGGGCTTTGCGGGATTCCTCGGCTACGGTGGCACCACGTACCAGCTCGTCACGTACGCGGCGGCGCAAGCCTTCGAACAGAACGAGCCGACGTTCCGCCAGATCATCAGGAGTTTCAAGCCGCTGGACGATCCGAAGATCCTGAATGTGCAGCCGCCGAAGGTGGAGGTCGTCAAGCTCGACCGTGCGATGTCGTTCGCTCAGTTCGCGCAACAGCGCGGCGGCGGGCTACCCATCGAACGGCTGGCCGTGCTGAACCAGATCGAGAATACAAACGCGACGCTGCCCATGGGCACGCTGCTGAAGCGTGTCGCCGGCGAGCTGCGATGAAGCGTTGAGGAATCGCCTCAGCGCTTCGGCGCGTACTTCGTGATTCCGCGCAGCACGTTCTCGGCCGTATAGAGATTGCCGGCGGAGTCGGTCACCACGCCTTCGCCGGCGGCGCCGTTGCCGTCGTCCGTCTTGTGGCCCGGCACGAACGCGCGAACCTTGCCGTCCTTCGCGCTGCCGATCCAAACGCCCTTCGTCCAGCCCGCGGTGTTCGTCATCGGGCTGGAGTCCGCGTCGATCGCGTAGAGCGTGTCTTTCGCGTCGATGTAGAGGCCGCTGGGCCGTCCGAACTGCGGCCACTGCGCGATGAACTTACCGTCCTGGTCGAAGATTTGGATCCGCGAGTTGCCGCGGTCGGCGACGAACAGCCGTCCTTGCGAATCCATCGCGAGCGCGTGCGGGCTATGGAACTCGCCCGGGCCCGTGCCGAGCTTGCCCCAGGCTTTGAGGAACTTGCCGTCCTTCGAGAGCTTCACGATCCGCGTGATGTAATCGGGCGCGGCGTCCGCGCGCAGCCCCGAGTGGCCGTCCGCGACGAAGATGTCGCCGTTCGGCGCGGTGATCACGTCGCACGGCTCCTGGAAGTGATCGGGACCGCCGCCCGCGACGCCCGCGGTGCCGAGCCGCATCAGCACCTGGCCGTCCGGTGCGAGCTTCACGACCTGCTGGCCTTTCTTGCCGTCCTTGCTGCTCTGCGCGTCCGTGACCCAGATGTTGCCGTCGCGGTCGACGTGCAGGCCGTGCGGAAACACGAACAGCCCTGCGCCGATGCTCTGCGCGGGCTTGCCGGTCGCGAGATCGAGCCGGTTCACGGGCGCAAGACCCGAGTCCTCGCAGCTGTTCGCGCCGCAGCGGTCGATCGCCCAGATTCCGCCTCGCGGGCCCGATCTCGACGCCCGCGGACGAGCCCCACGGATGACCGTCCGCGAAGTTTCCCCAGTGCGGGATCGGCGCTTCGTACGGATCGGGCAGATTCTTCAGAGGCTCTGCCGCGGACTGCGCGAGCGCGTCGCGAAGCGGGCAGGGCAGCGACGGCGAGCAACACGGCGACGCGAACGTTCATGGCTCCCCCAAAGTCAGTCTTCGTCGTGCGCACGTGTATAAAAGGAACGCGCGGCCGTGGCAAGCGCCGCGAGTTGACGCATTGCGGCGTCCGCTCTACGGTGAGGCGCTAGAACGCATCACGCCGTTACGCGGCCGAGGGACGGCCCGCGGCGGCTGAGCGAACTTTGTTGGGGGAACACTCGTGCGAATCGTCACGCCGCTCGCGCTCGCGTCGCTTGTGCTCGCGTCCTCGAATCTTTCGGCGCAACCACCCGCCGCGCCGGCTCGGCCGCCGTGCTCGCCGAACGACAGCAACTTCGTTTGCACGGGAACGCAAACAGGGCCCGAGGATCTCGTCGCCATTTCCAACGGCAAGTGGGTGATCGCGTCCGCGATGTCGGGCAGCGGCGGACTCGCCGCGGTGAGCGTGAACGACCATCGCGTGACGAAGATTTATCCCGCCGCCAATGCGAAGCAGGCGCGCGACGATCGGCTCTACAAGGATTGTCCGGGCCCGCCGAACGCCGAGAAGTTCACGACGCATGGGCTCTATTTGTTCTCGGGCGGCGGTCCGGTCGAGCGGCTGCTCGCGGTCGGCCACGGCGAGCGCGAATCGATCGAGATGTTCAACGTCGACATCCGCGGCGACGTGCCGCAGGTCACCTGGGTCGGCTGCGTGATCGCGCCCGAGCCGATCGGCCTGAATTCCGTGCGCGGCCTGCAAGACGGCGGCTTCATCACGACGAATTTCTTGCCGCGCGGCGGCAGCGCGGATGCTCGCACGAAGATGAGCAACGGCGAGAAGAACGGCGAGCTCTGGGAATGGCACCCTCACGGTAAGTGGCAGAAGGTGCCCGGCAGCGAGGCGGCCGGCGCGAACGGCGTCGAGCTCTCGAAAGACGGCAAGACGATCTACATGGCGGCCTGGGGCAGCCAGTCGTTCGTGCGCTTGTCGCGCGGCGAGAAAAAAGTCAGCCGCGACGAGGTACCGCTCGGCTTTAGGATCGACAACATCCACTGGGCCGACGACGACAAAACGCTGATCGCGGTCGGGCAGGGCCAGGGCCGCTGGATCGCCGTCAAGATCGATCCGGACACGCTCAAGGTGAGCGAGGTGCTGAACCGCGAGGACACGCCCGGCTTCGGCGCCGGCACCGTCGCGGCCGAAGTCGGCAAGACGTGGTGGATCGGCTCCTATATCGGCGATCGGATCGAGATCGTTCCGGCGCCGTAGGCTCGGCACAAAAGGAAAGAACAATGAAAAGATTCTCGATCGCCGCGGCGGCTCTGTTCGATCGCCGGTTTGGCGCAAGCGCAGCCACCGACGGGCTCAGCCGGCCGCGCCTCCGACGGCCGGGCCCGCGCCGACGGGCTTGATCGTCGGCTCCGGCAACTTCTTCAGCCCGATCGTCGCCGATCTCGACAAGGCGCTCGCGTTCTATCGCGACGGGCTCGGCTTCGAGACGACGGGAGCGCCGGGCGAGGCGACCGGCACCGCGCCGCTCATGAACATGTTCGGTCTGCCGCCGGAGGCGAAGCTGCGCTACCAGATCGCGCGGCCGCCCGCGTCGCGCACGGGTGTCGAGATCGTGGAGGTTTCGGGCGCCGGCGGTAAGCCGCTCGACCGCGGCTTGCAGGACCCCGGCGCGTTCATGCTGATCGTGCTCGTGCGCGACATCGATGCGGCGCTCGTGAAGGTCAAGGCGGTCGGTGCGCCCGTGCTCACTCGCGGCGGGATGGCGATGACGGTGCCGGGCGGCGCGCATCCGGCGCGCATGGCGGTGGTGAAAGATCCCGACGGCCACTTCGTCGAGCTCGCGCAGCTCGATCCGGCGCCCGAGACGCAGGCGCCCGCGAGCGCGAACGTGATCGGCGTGCGCGTGCGGCTGATCGTCGACGACGTCGACAAGGCGATGCACCTCTACCGAGACGCGCTCGGCATGAGCTCGATGCTCGCGCCGAGCTTCCGCGACGATTCCGGCGTGCTCGCGGGCTTCGGAATGCGCGGCGGACAGTACCGGGCCGCGATGCTGCAGGTGCCGACGACCGGCCTCGTGTTCGAGCCCATGGACTTCAAGGACGTCGACCGCAAGACCGTCCATGGCCGGATCCAGGATCCGGGCTCGACGCGGATCCAGCTCCAAGTGCGCGACGTCGACGCGGCGATCGCTGCGCTGAAGCAGGCGGGGGGCGTGGTGCAGTCCACCGGCGGCAAGTCGATGGATCTGCCGGCCGGCCCGAACACGATCAAGGTCGCGATGGTGCGCGACCCGAACGACTTGTTCGTCGTGCTGATTCAGGCGCGCCGCGCCGCAATGACCTAGCCCCGCGCGGAGCGATCAGCGCGGCTCTATCCGTCGAGATATTTTCTTATTAGGGGAACGGCATGAACAAATTCATGAACAAATTCACGATAGGTCTCGCGGGCGCGACGCTCGCTGCCGGATTGCTGATCGGCAACGCGATCGCGCAGCGCGGACCGAAGCTCGACGCGCAGGACTACGTCGACATTCGCCAGTTGATCGACGGCTACTCGCGCATCCTCGAGAACTGCACGAACAACGGCAACGACTACGCGAACATGTACACGAACGACGCGACGTTCGGAGTGTCGTCGACCTGGGGCACCGGCGTGAAAGTCTGGTTCCGCGGCCGCGACCAGCTCGCGCGCGCGGGCGGTGCGGGGCCGAACGGAATGTGCCGACCGCCATTGCCGAATCCCGAGTACCACATCGTCGCGAATCTCTTCGTCGCGCCGACGCCCGAGGGCGCAAAGGCGACCTCGACGCTGCTCACGATCCAGAACAAGACGACGAAGTACGGCGACCCGATCCACTGGGAAGGCGGCTACGAGGACACGCTCGTGAAGACCGCCGACGGCTGGCGCTTCAAGTCGCGCGTGCACGTCTGGCCGGAGATGAAGTGGACCGACCGGCCCGAGGACATGCCGCCGCGGAAGCTCGAAGAGGAGTAGCGGCGCGCCAGTTCGGGGGCGTGCACAGCGAACGATGCTCCGCCACTACGTCGCTCTCGCACTGCGCAACGTCGCGCGCGCGAAGCTCTACGCTGCGATCAGCGTAGTCGGCCTCGCGATCGGCTTCGGCGCGGCGGCGCTGATCGGGCTCTACGTCCACGACGAGCTCACGTACGACCGCTGGCTGCCGAATCACGACCGGATCTATCAAGTGTCGGCCGGGCTCTCGACAGGGTTGTTGTCCGGCGTCGGCCCGTCGGACCTCGGCAAATGGGTGGAGGAAGAGTACCCGCAGCTCGAGCACGTGACGCGTCTCTTCCGCGACCAAGCGTTCTTCGTCCCGAGCGACCGCACCGACTTCAAAGCGAACGAGCTGATGGTCTGGGCCGACGCGAGCGTGTTCGGAGTGTTCCAGTTCCCCGTCGTCGCGGGCAGCCTCGACGGCGCGCTCGACAAACCCGATTCGCTAGTGCTGTCTCGGCGCACGGCTGCGAAGTACTTCGGCAAGGCCGAGAGCGCAGTTGGCAAGACGCTGCTCTGGAACGGCCAGCAGCCGATGGTCGTGACCGCGGTGATCGCGGCGCTGCCGTCGAGCACGCACCTCGGCACGATCGACGTGCTCGCGGCCGCGCACGCGCCGTACTCGCCGACGGCTCTTCAAGACCGCACGCCGATCACGATCTTTGGCGGCAAGCTCTGGAACTCCGCGACGTACTTCCTGCTCAAGCCGCGCGAGCCGATCGAGCCGCTGCGCGAGAGCATCAAGACGCTGATCGACCGGCACGCGCCGATGTCCGTCGACGCGAGACGCAAGCCGAGCGAGATCTGGGCGCTCACGGTGCGGCCGATCGACGCGATTCATCTGAGCTCGAACGACTCGAAAAACCCCGACGGCCAGACCCTGTCGGCGGTGTATACCGTGAGCGCCATCGGCCTCTTGATCGTGCTCGTCGCTTCGATCAATTTCGTCAATTTGCTCACCGCGCTCGGGGTCCGCCGTGCACTCGAGGTTGGCGTGCGCAAGGCGCTCGGCGCGCAGCGCAGTGATCTCTTCAAGCAGTTCATGACGGAGTCGTTCCTCTACGTCGGCGTCGGCGCCGCCGTCGGGCTCGGGCTCGCATGGCTCGCGCTCAAACCGCTCAACGTGTTCCTGCAACGGACGATCGACCTGTGGATGTTTGCCGAGCCGCGCTTGATTGCCGGCACGCTCGCGTTCCTCGCGGTCGTCGCGTTCCTCGCGGGGCTTTATCCCGCGCTCGTGCTATCGGCGTACCGGCCCGCGACCGTCACGCGCGGCGGGCGCGTGAGCGCGGGGCAGGCGGGCGTGCGCCAGGTGCTCGTCGTGCTCCAGTTCGCGATCCTGATCGCGCTGTTGATTTCCACTGCGGTCACCTACCGGCAGATGCACCTTGGCATGCGCGAGGCGCTGCGGCAGAACAGCGATCCGATTCTGCTCGTGCGCGGCTGTAACGAGACACTCAAGGCTGAGATGCTGCGCGCGGGCGGTGTCGTGGCCGCCGCGTGCTCGATGGGTGCGCCGCAGTGGGGCTTTCAGCTCGGCAGCGCGATCAAGCGGGGCGACCGCGAGTCGACACCGATGCGGTATCTGCCGCTCGACTTCGGCTTCTTCGAGCTCTTCGGCATGAAGCTCGCGGCCGGACGTTATTGGGACCCGAGCCTCGGCACGGAGGCGACCCCGCCCGACAACGTTTGGAAGGTGCCGGAGGCCATCGTCGTGAACGAGACCGCGGCGCGCGCGCTCGGCTTCGGCGCGCCGGCGGAAGCGGTCGGGCAGATCGTCACGTTCTCGCACTTATTCCGCCAGCCCGCGACGTTCACGCCCGCGCACGACGCGAACATCATCGGCGTCGTAGAGGACTTCCAGATCGGCAGCGTGCACGACCCGATCCCGCCGGCCGCGTTCTACGTCGACGTCGGCAACGCGAACTACTTGAACTTGAAGCTCGACGGCCGCTCGACGCCCGAGGCGCTCGACGCGATCGACCGAGTTCTGAAGGACTACGGTGGTCCCGCGCCGCCGCAGAAGACCTTCTTCGCGGCGTCCGTGCAGAACATGTATCTCGGGTTGCTGCGCCAGACGACGCTGTTCTCGGTGTTCGTGGCCGTCGCGGTGTTGATCGCGGTGCTCGGGCTCGTCGGTCTCGCGGCGCACGCGGCCGCGTCGCGCACGCGCGAGATCGGCATCCGTAAGGCGCTCGGCGGCGGGCGCTGGACGATCACGCGCCTCCTGCTCTGGCAGTTCTCGCGGCCGGTGCTGCTCGCAAACCTGGTCGCGTGGCCCGTCGCGTACTGGGCGATGAGTGCGTGGCTCGCCAGCTTCGCGAAGCACGTCGCGCTCGACTGGTGGCTGTTCGCGGGCGCGGGCGCGCTGACGCTCGCCGTCGCGATCGCCGCCGTGCTCGCGCACACGTGGGGGATGGCCGGAGTGCGGCCGGTGACGGCGTTGAGGTACGAGTAATGCGAGCGCGGCGGCCGAGGAGTGCGGGCGCTTAGCCGTTGAGCTCTTCGATCGGGAGGACGCGATGATCGGCCACTATCTTCACCTCGCCGCGCGCAACGTGCCGCGCGCCGGCCCGTTCGTGCTGATCAGCATCGTCGGGCTCGCGATCGGGCTCGGCGCCGCGCTCTTGATCGGGCTCTACGTCCACGACGAGCTCAGCTACGAGCACTGGCTGCCCGACAGCGATCGGATCTACCTGATCTCCGTCCGCTCGCCGGACGGCAGCATGAACGACAGCAGCCCGTCGGACGTGGGCCACTGGATCAAAGCGGCGATTTCCGCAGTTCGAGGCGGTCACGCGGCTCGCCCGCAGCGGCACGTTCTTCAAGCGCGACGAGCACGAGTTCAGCGAGGTGATCACCTGGGCGGACTCGAACGTGTTCGACGTGCTGCGCTTTCCGGTCGTCGCCGGCACGCTGAAGGGCGCGCTCGACGAGCCGGAAACGCTCGTGATCACGCGCGGTTCGCGGAGAAGTACTTCGGCAGGCCGCGATCCGATCGGCGAGACGCTGTTGCTCGAGGGCAAGCGGCCGATGAAGGTCACGGCCGTGATCGAGAACCTGCCGTCGAGCACGACGCTATTCGGCGTCGAAGTGATCGCCGCGGGTCATTCCGCCGAGTCGCCGATCGTCGTGCAGGACGCGCGGCCAATGACCGTCGTCGGCGCGAAGGGCTGGAGGTTCAGCACGTACGGGCTGCTCAAGCGCGGCGAGTCGATCGAGCCGCTGCGCGAGCGCATACGGACGCTGCCGGACCGCCATTCGGAGCAAGCGGCCGGCGGCACGCCTCCGAGCGATATCTGGCCGCTGATCGTCCGCCAGATGCGCGCCGTGCATCTCGGCGCGCGCAGCGTCGCGTCGCCGGACAGCGAGGACTACAGCCGGCTCTACGGCGCGCTCGGCATCGGCGTTCTGATCGTGCTCGCAGCCGCGATCAACTTCGTGACGCTGCGCACCGCGCTCGCGCTGCGCCGCGCGACCGAAGTCGGCGTGCGCAAGGCGTGCGGCGGCAACCGGCGCGCGCTGTTCGCGCAGTTCATGAGCGAGGTCTTCGTGCACGTCGTCGTCGCGACGGCGCTGGGAATCGCGCTCGCTTTGGCCGCGCTGCCGGCGCTGAACTCGTTTCTGGATCGGACGATCGAGTGGCAGACGCTGCTCGGTCCGACATTTCCTCGGCGCGCATCGCGGCGCTGGTCGTTACGGTGACGATTGCTCGCGGGCAGCTACCCGGCGTTCGTGCTCGCGTCGTTCCGGCCGAGCATCGTGACGAAGGCGCGCGCTACCGGGCGGCTCCAGAGCGGCGTGCGCCAGGGCCTCGTCGCGCTTCAGTTCGCGATCGTGATCGCGGTGCTGATCGCGACGATCGTCGTGCATCGGCAGACGGCGTTCGGCATGCGCGAGTCACTGCGACTCGCGTCCGACCCGACGATGTACGTCGTGACGAATTGCAACGATGCGATGAAGGCCGAGATGGCGCGCGTACCGGGCGTCAAGGCCGCCGCGTGCTCGAGCAATGTCTTCATGGCCGGCACTGCCGGCGTCGGTCCGGTGATCTACAACGGCAGCGACCGGCTCATCCTCGGCAACGTGAATGTCGACATCGGCTTGTTCGAGCTGCTCGGCATCGAGCTCGCCGCCGGCCGTTACTTCTCCGATGACTTCGGCGCGGACAAGACGCCGGAGGGCGCGAAGTGGACGGTGCCCGAGTCGATCATCCTGAACGAGGCGGGCGTCGCGAAACTCGGCATCGCGTCGCCGCAGGCGGCGATCGGCCAGATGGTGACGATCAACCATCCGTCGGCCGCGGTCGGCACGTTCTCGGGCGAGCACACGGCGCAGATCGTCGGCGTCGTGAAGAACTTCCAGCAGGGCTCGGTGCGCAACGATTACTACCCGACGGTGTTCTTCGTCGACCCGGGGATGTTCCGATTGGTGAACCTGAAGCTCGACGCGCGCAAGGTGCCGGAGACGGTCGACGCGATCGACCGCATCGCGCGCGCGATGGGGCCGCCCGGACCGCCGCAGTCGACAGTTTCTCGACGACACCGTGCAGCGGATCTACGGCGACCTGCGCCGTGACTTCGAGCTGTTCACGGTATTCGCGAGCGTCGCGATCCTGATCTCGGCTCTCGGTCTCGTCGGACTCGCGGCGCATGCGGCGTCCTCGCGCACGAAGGAGATCGGCGTCCGCAAGGTGCTTGGCAGCGGCCGCGCCGGGATCATGGGTCTGCTGATGTGGCAGTTCTCGCTGCCCGTGCTGCTCGCGAACCTGATTGCGTGGCCCGCCGCGTATGTCGCGATGAGCAGCTGGCTCGCGGGCTTTGCGCGCCGGATCGACCTCGAGCCGTGGATGTTCGTCGCGGCCGCGCTCGCGACGCTAGCGGTCGCCGCGCTCACGGTCGCCGCGCACGCGTGGTCGATCGCGGGCGTGCGGCCGGTGGTGGCGCTACGGCACGAGTAAAGGGGGCGCCTTTACTTTTTGACCGAGCCGGGCAGCGCTTTCGCGAGGATCTTGCGCGCCTCGGCCGCCTGCTTATCCACGACGAGCAGCCGTACGCCTCCGGCGCCGCCTTCGAGCGCGACGTCGAGACCGACGACCGTTGCCTCGATGCCCTCCGCGCCGAGCGCGATCCGCGCGAGGTCGGCTTCGACGCGCGTGTTGAACGTTCTGATCGGCGTCATGACTCCGAGCTTAGCAGCATCAGGCCGCCGCCGCGCGTGCGGCTGAAAAGAGCGTCCACACGCCGATCACGATGAAGCCGACCCCCGCGGCGTAGGACAGGTACTTCGGGTTCACGTAGTCGGCGAGCAGCGCGCCGGCCGCGACGCCGATCGCGGACGTGATCACGAGCGCGCCCGCAGCCGCGAGGAAGATCGTCAGCAGCGCCGACGGCGACTTCGTCGCGAACAACAGCGTCGCGAGCTGCGTCTTGTCGCCGAGCTCGGCGAGGAAGACGGTGACGAAGACGGTCAGGAAGATTTTCCAATCCATTTGTGCGGGTCCTCGTGAGCGGGTCACGCGGCGCCGATGGGCGATGGCGATGGCGATGACGATGACGCGCGCGGAAGTGTAGCGCGGCGGAGGTGTCTAACTAATGACTTCCCTTGTCGGCCCAATGGCGCAGTGGTCGGCGATCGCCGAGATCCTAGGGGGCATCTGCTGGTTCCGGATTCGAACCGGGATTTCGCAAGCTCATGGACGAGCTACTCGAGACGACCAAGACTCGGCAAGTATGCGAGTGACCAGCCGTCGCTGAGGACGGACGTTCTACGCGCTCTTCGCCGTCTTCGGATGCTTGATCTGAAACAGCTCGATCAGCTGCGGGAAGATCGTCTGCTTGTAGAACGAGAGCACCGGCTGTGCGTCGGGCGTCAAGCCGGCTTCCGCGGCGTAGCGTTCGATCAGTCGATCCGAGTCCGTCTGGTATTGCCCGGGCTCCACCTCGACGACTGGGAACGTCACGGCTTTGCCTAGGTGCTTGGCGAGCTTGTCTTTCTCCGCTTCGAAGCCCGGATCCTGCGGCTTCATCCGGACGATCTCGATGCGATCGAGCAAGCCCGCCTCCGCCATGAACACGAGGAACTTGAACGAGAAGGGGCACCCCTCCTTGACGTAGGCCTTCGCCTTGAATTCGGTAGAGCTCATCGAACCTCCTTTGGCCGTGCGCGGCCGGTCCGGATTGCTACACGTTCCGTGCCAGCTCGTGCCGGCGAACCTCAATGCATCGGTTGCGGTGCGAGCTGGGCTGGCTCGGAGCCGTGTCCGCGAACGGCGTCGAGCAGCGCGCGCGACATGCGCTCCTCGACCTCGCCCGCGCGCTGCAGCGGTACGGGATAGCGAACGATCGCCTCGATCGCCCCCGACGAGAAGCGCAGCTGCACGTAAGCTTGCGGTCGCTCGGCCGCGTGTGACGAGGCCCTCTGCAGCGCGTGCGCGTGCCGATCGAGCTCGTCGCTATAGTCCTTCAGTATGCGGTCTGCGGCGTCGGTCAGCCGTTGCTTGATGGCGCCAAAGTCGCCGTCGCCCGGTATCGTGAGCGTGAGCTCTCGCCAGGCGAGGCTCACGCCCGGGATCTGCTTGAAGATGCCGCCCGACGCTTGGAACACGACCGAGTTCGCGAACGCGACGATGCGGCCCGTGGGGCGGTATTGCGGGCCGAGCTCCATCAGGTGCAGTCGTACGAGACCCAAGCTCGATCACCTCACCGGTGACGGTGCCGATCTGAACGCGATCGCCGACGCGCAGGCCGTACTTGCCGATCAGGAAGAAGTAGCCGACGAGCGACACGATCGGGCTCTGCATCGCGACCGCGATGCCCGCGGTGAGCAGGCCGGCGAACGTCGCCAACGAGCTCGCTTCCGTGGCGAACGCGATGACGACGATCGCGCCCGCGACGAGCCACACGACGATACGGCGCACGAGCAGCAGTTGGTGCCGTCGGCGAGCCTCTTGCACGTAGCTGAAGACGGCGCGCTTCCACAGCTCGCCCGCGACGAACACGCCGGCGAGAATCAGCAAGCAGAACGCCGAGGCGAGTCGCGAGCGCCAGTATCGCCGCTCCATATTGCGAGCGCGTCGTGTCGCGCCAGCTTCTGAGGTTGCTCCGGTATTGCTCGAGCAGCACGCCGGCCTTCGACAGCGGCACGAGAATCGACGACGTCTGCGAGAAGAGCCACGCGAGCGTGTCGTACTCATCGCGCGTGCTCTTGAGCTGCGCCGTGTCACTCGCGACGGGCTGCGCCAGAAGCGCGTCGTCGCGAGCCGCAAGCGCCTTGATCTGCTTCTCGGGCGCCGAGCGAATCTGCTCGAACGTTTTCTGCAGCGCCGCCGTGCGCTTGTCGATATCGTCGATCGTCGCGAGCTTGTTCGAAAGCCTCAGCACGTTGCTGGTGAGATCCCAGATGCCGAATCGGCTCCCTCCCGACGTCTCGGGGGCCACGGACACGGCTGTTGGGGAGGCGCCGGCCGCCGGCGTGTCCCCCGCGTTGTCCGAGCCGCCGAGCTCCGGCATCGCGCCGGGCGCCGCGGCAGGAATCGAGGCCGCGATCGCGTTGATGTGCTCCTTGAGCGCGCTCACGCCGGAGCCGTTCGCGTCGGTTTCGTGCGCGAAGTCGACCATGGTGCCCAGCATGTTGCGCCGCGCGTTCACGAGCTCGAGCTCGCTCTGCAGCTCGGCGACCTTCGCTTGCAGCTCGGTGCGCTCGCCCGCTTTCGCGTCGGGGAGCTGCTTCTGCGCAGCTCGCGATGTCGGATTGAATCGCGGCGCGGCGCTTGTCGAGCTCTGCCTTGCTTCTCTTGCAGCGACTGCTCGTGCGCCGACTCCGGGACGGATCGGCCGCCTTCGCCGGCTCGACCTCGGCCTGGCTGCTCAGGAGCTCCGCGTTCGCGCGCGCGAGCTCGAACGCGAGCGCGACGACGCGGTCGGCGGTCTGTCGGTTCGCGTAGAGGATCAGCAAGTCGCTCGGCTGCGTGGAGGACTGCTGCTGGACGCCGAGCATGCGATACCAGTTGACCGTCTCGTCGAGGATCCGGATGACCTGCTCGCCGCTCATGACGGCGCGGGCGGTCTGCGACGCGGCCGCGTCGGGCTTATCTGCTGCGGCCCCCTGCGAGGCGGCGTTCTTTGGAGGTGCTGCGGGCGGCGCGTTCTGGGCGTAGGTGCACGGCGCCAGGATCAAAGCGAGGCAGAGCGAGGTGATTCCCTTCGGCATGTCGACAGGCGGCTCTCTGGCAAAGTGCCATGGTACCTGCGTTGACACGGGTCGGCGCCATATGCCGAACGTCGCACCGTCACGGCGCCATCTAGCGCGCCTTTCCGCTAGCGCCTTCTGTGGCGCCGGTTATCCGGCTGTGTTACATGATGGCGAATAAGTACGACAAAGACGCGAATCTGCCGTAGCAGAGAGATTCAGCGACAGCCAAGTAGAACTCCGGGGGGAAAGATACATGGTCAGGTACGTCGGTCAGTTGATACTCGTTGCCGGCGCGTTGCTCGCCGGTCAATCGATCCTTGCAGCCGGCATCGATGGACAAGTCGTGGACGGCGACGACGCGCCGATCGCCGGAGCGATGATCACGCTCACTCGGGCCGACGGCCTCTACTCGGAGACCGTCTACAGCAACAACAAAGGAGTCTTTCATCTCGATACCGCGCTCGAGGGAAAGCTGATGCTGCGCGCGCGAGCGCCGCGCTTCGCCGACGCGCAACAGACGGTCGACCTCAGCGCGAAGGGCGCGCGCGAAAGCGGACTTCAAGATGCGGCGGCTGACGTCGCCGGACGAGCTGTCCTACGGACTGACGGCGAGCGCGCAGTTCAAGCGCCTGAAGTTCAAGAGCGAGACAGCAGCGGAAGGACTTCCAGAACGACTGCCTGAGCTGCCATCAGATCGGCAACGAACGGACGAGCAGGGCCCTGCCGGTCGAGTACTGGCAGGTGACGGTCGAGCGCATGCTGGGCTTCGTCGGCAGCAGCAACAAGGAGACGCTGGCCGAGTACGTCGAGCTCTTGTCCAAGGCTTTCGACGGCAAGCCCTACGTCGTCGAGCAGAGCACCGACGTCGCGCCCGAGATGCTGCGCGCGAAGATCACGGAGTGGAAATTGCCCGGGGCGATCATCGCGCACGACGGCGAGGTCAATCCGAAGGACGGGCGTTTCTACCTCGTGGACGGCGACGCGGTCTTCATCACCGATCCGGTCGCCAACAAGACGGAGACGGTGCCGGTCCCGGCGATGAACATCCCGCTCGGCGGCAATTTCCCCGCGATGGGTTTGCCGATCCCGATCGGCATGAACAAGTCGCGCCACGGCATGCACAGCCTGCAGTACGGACCGGACGGCCGCTTCTATATCACTTCCGCGCTCGGCGGAACGATCACGTCCTACGATCCGGCGTCGCGCGAGTTCAAGGACTATCCCGTCGGCGGCGGCGCGCTCTGGCCGCACACGCTCCGCTTCGATAAGAAGGGGATCGCCTGGTTCACGATCTCCATCTCGAACCAGCTGGGCCGTTTCGATCCGGCCTCGGGCGAGTCGAAGGTCATCGATCTGCCGAAGACCACGAATCGGCCGAGCGCGGGCTTCATGTTCCCGTACGGCATCGACGTGAGCCCGACCGACGGCAGCGTCTGGTACACGCGCCTCTGGGCCGGGAAGATCGGCCGCGTCGATCCGAAGACGCTCGACGTCAAAGAGTACGATCCGCCGCTGAGCGGCCCGCGGCGCCTGCGGTTCGACGCGAGCGGCACGCTCTGGATCCCTGCATTCGGCGACGGCGCGCTGGTCAAGCTCGACCCGAAGACGATGAAGTACACCACCTACAAAATGCCGAGACTCTCGCCCGACGAATCGGAGGCGCCTTACGCTCTCGCCGTCGACCCGCGCCGGCAGGACGTCTGGATCACGTCGAACATGTCGGACCGGCTGTTTCGGTTCATCCCCAAAGAACAGCGGTTCATCGCTTACCGAATGCCGACCCGTGGCTTTTATTCGCGCGAGTTCTTCTTTCCCGCCGACGGCCGCATCTGCTCACCCGCGAGTCCGTTGCCGGCGGCACCCGACGTGATCGAAGGCGGCATGGACGCCATCGCCTGCCTCGATCTCGGCAAGTGATTCCCGTGCGCGGTCTGAAGTAGCTTGCTGGGATAGCGGCGCTGATCGTCGCGGCGCCTCTGCTCGCGGCCGACGATTCGGGGCGTGTCGTGGGATTGGCGTCTGTGTCCGTGACACCGTCGCAGGTATTCCGCTCGCTCGTTAACCCCTCTCCAGCAACTCCCGCAAATCCGCCACCGCCGAATGCGCCCGCGACAGATACGACGCGAGCACGAGCGAGTGGTTCGGGAACAATCCGTACTCGCTGCCGTTCATGATGATCGGGCTGCCGACCGGCGCGAGCGCGGCCTCGAGCTCGCGGATGATCTGCCGCAGGCTCACGACCGCGTTCTTGTCCTCGAGCGTGCGCTCGAAGTCGAATTGCGCGGCGCGCAGGAAGAGCAGCATCGCCCACGCGCTGCCGCGCGCTTCGTAGAACACGTCGTCGATCTCGAACCACGGCGTCTTGACGACGACGTCCTTCGTGAGCGTGCGCGCGGATTCGCCGGCCGGCGCGCCGCCGAGATCGGTGTTCACGCGGATTTGGCCGACGCTGGCCGATAGGCGCTGCGACAGGCTGCCGAGCCGCGTCTCGACGACCAAGAGCCACTCGCGCAGGTTGTCCGCGCGCGCGTAGAACTGCGCGTCGTTCGGGTCTGCGTCGATGAGCCGCGCCTTGTAGCGGTTCAGCGCGTCGAGCGCTTCGCGGTACTTGCCCTCCGTCGACGGGACCAGCCAGCGGTCATTGGTGTAGTTGAGATCGGGCTCGGCGACGATCAGATCCTTGTCCTCGACCGACTGCGACTGCGAGCGGCTGTAGTCCTGGCGCAGCACGCGCGCGAGGTCGCGGCACTGCACGACGACGCCGAACTCGAAGCTCGGCATGTTGTCGAGCCACGCGCTCGGCGGCGCGATGTCGTTGCTGAGATAGCCGCCCGGCTTGTCGAGCAGCCACGAGATCACGTGCGTCAGCGTGTCGACGGTCGAGTAGCCGACGACGGTGCGGCCGTCCGGCGTCTTCTCGTTGACATAGAAGACCTCGGGCTCGCGCGACCACCACCAGCAGAGCGCCCAGCAGCCGAGGAACAACGCAGCCGCGACCACGACGAGCGGCCAGCGCCAGCGGCGGAAGACGGTTGCAAAGTGCGGCATGGTCAGTGCGCCGACGTCGCGGGCGCGGCGACGCTTCCGCGGAAGCGCCGATCCCTCCGCGGAGGGATTTTGCACCTCGGCGGTGCGCGGACGATTCCGCGGAATCGTGTATCCGTCCGCGGACGGATTTCGCACCGAGCGGGTGCGCGAACGATAGGCCAGCGCAAACGGTGCCGCCAACCGTGCGCTGCCGGATCGGGTGGCGTCGGGTCGCGGCGGAACCATTTCGCGAAGTCAGCATTTGATGGCCGAGCAACGTACTGCGTACTAGGAGAGAGGGGAGTCTACCTGCCTTCGAAAGAGCAACCCAAGTCAAACCCGAGGCGCTAGTCTTCGCGCATGGTGAACGATCCCAACAGCTATTCGGAGCGCATCCAGCGCGTCGTCGACTACATGGCGGAGCACTTGGACGAAACGCTCGATCTCGAGACGCTCGCCCGCGTGGCTTACTTCTCGCCCTATCACTTCCACCGCATTTACCGAGGGCTGCTCGGGGAAACCGTGAACGACACCGTCCGCCGTTTGCGTCTGCAACGCGCGGCCATCGAGCTGCTCGATCGAGATCTCAGCGTCGAGCGCACGGGCCGACGAGCCGGCTATGCCAGTCAGGCGGCCTTCACGCGAGCGTTCCACGCCGAGTACGGAGACCCGCCGGCCCGCTATCGCGGTGTTCGGCGCGACGCCCAGACCAACACAGAAAGGAGTACTGCCATGTATCGAATCGAGATCGTCGACCTCCCGAGACTGCGTGTCGCGACGATCGAGCATCGCGGCGACTATCGACTCACGAGCACTGCGTTCGAACGATTGATGACCGTTGCGGCCACCAGCGGTTGGCTGAGCGCCACGACCCGCACGATCGGCATCTATCACGACGATCCCGAGTCGGTGGCGCAAGCCGACCTGCGGTCGTCCGCGTGCATCACGGTTCCGGATGACTGGACGAGCTCCGGCGAGGTGCGCGAAGGGCACATCGAGGGCGGGCGCTACGCGAGGATCGTCCATACGGGGCCGTACGGAGACTTGAAGACGGCCTACGAGTGGCTCTACCAGACATGGCTTCCCTCGAGCGTCGAGGAGCCGCGCAATCTGCCTTGTCTCGAGGAGTACCTCAACGACCCACGGCAGGTGCTCGCAAAGGACCTCGAGACTGCCGTGATGATGCCGCTCGCCGCATGAACGCGCGGTGGCAGCGAAGAGGGAGCGATCGATGAAGCCGTTCCTCGCGATCTCGCTCCTGGCGCTCTCGTTGCCGAGTGGCATGTTTGCCGCGCGCGCGCAGGACAGCGAGGCCGGCGCGCGGCCGGCAACGCCCGCGACGGTGCAGAAGCCGGACTCGTTCGAGGCTCAGGTCGCGGAATACATTCGCAGGTTCCCCTACCAGCGAACCTACGACTACACGGTTCGATTCACGGGCGGCGATCCGAAGAACTTCAATCGGTGGGTACCAGGAGGCGAGCCCGCGCTCGTCCGGGCGGGCGACGACGTTCTGCCGCGCACGAACAACGACACCTATTACAAGGGGGCGTCGCTCATGCTCCTCAACGGGCCGGTCGTCCTCGAGTCGAGCGCTCCGACCAAGGACCGCTTCAACTCCTTCCAACTCGTCGACGACCGCAACGCCAACTATCGGAACATCGTCTTCCCGGCGGGCCGATACACGTTGTACTTCGGCGAGAGGCCCAAGGAGGTCGAAGGCGAGGCGATCGAGGTGCCCTCGGCTTTTTCCATCGTCATCGCGCGCGTCGAGGTGCGAGACAAGAACGATCCGCGGGACGTCGCCGCGGCCAAAGCCGTCTACGCCGGACTGAAGATCAACGGTGTGCCAGCGGACGCGTTCCCTCGGCTCGACTTATTGAGCGCGTATCCGGCGGACGTCGCGGCCGAGGCCAATCGTCGGATGGACGAGGTATTCGCCACGGTTCCGTTCACGCAGACCATCGTGGGACCTGGGAAAGAGCCGGGACGCGACGTGCCGTATCTCTATCACTCCGCGGGGACGAAGGGAGGCTGGGGCGGCCCGGATCCTTCGCACAGCGCGTACGAAGCCCTGTTCTTCGACAAGAACGGCAAAGAGATGAGGGGCAGCAGCGGGACCTATGTCGTGACGACCGGCGTGCCGCCCGTCGATGCCTTTTGGTCCGTCACGGTTTATGACTCCGACCGCGGCGGCCATCTTCATCCGAACCGCGATGACCGCTACCACTTCAACGGCACGACGGCGGTCAAGAACGACGACGGCACCGTGACGTTTACGTTCAAGCGAGCATGCGAGCGTTCAGATAGGAATTGTCTCGAGGTGCCGGCGGGCAGATTCGATGTCGTGGCCCGATACTATCTGCCGCACAAGGAAATCGTCTCGGGCGCCTGGAGGTTTCCGAAGATCGAGCTCGTGGCGGAGTGATTCGGGGAGCGGCGAGCCGCTCCGCACTCATCGAGGTCGCCGGGCGGCGCTATGCCGCTTGCTTCGCCGACGCGAGCTGCCGCAGCACGTACTGCAGAATCCCACCGTGGATGAAGTAGTCCTGCTCCTTCGGCGTGTCGATGCGCACGACGGCCTTGAAGCTCTTCTTGCCGGTCGCGCCTATCACG
The DNA here is from genome assembly GCA_963841645.1 of uncultured Gammaproteobacteria bacterium. Lineage (GTDB taxonomy): Bacteria > Pseudomonadota > Gammaproteobacteria > Steroidobacterales > Rariloculaceae > FEN-1219. Next base: position 167,725 of record CAWJDS010000011.1, read on the forward strand.
GTGACTTGCACTTCCTTCGCGCGGTCGAGCCCGAGGCCGACGATGTCGAACGTCTCGTCGCCCTTGAGCCCGAGGCTCTCGGCGCGTGTCGCCCGTCGCGGAACTGCAGCGGCACGACGCCCATGCCGATCAGGTTCGAGCGGTGGATGCGCTCGTAGCTCTCGGCGATCACGGCGCGGACGCCGAGCAGCGCGGTGCCTTTCGCGGCCCAGTCGCGCGAGCTGACCCGAGCCGTACTCCTTGCCCGCGAGCACGATCAGCGGCGTGCCGGCGGCCTGGTACTTCATCGACGCGTCGTAGATCGACATCTTCTCGCCGGTCGGGATGTGCATCGTCCAGTTGCCTTCGACGCCCGGCACGAGCTTGTTCTTGAGGCGGATGTTCGCGAACGTGCCGCGCACCATCACCTCGTGGTTGCCGCGCCGCGCGCCGTAGCTGTTGAAGTCCTTCTTCTGCACGCCGAGCGAGACGAGGTACTTGCCCGCCGGGCTGTCGGCCGCGATGTTGCCGGCCGGCGAGATGTGGTCCGTCGTCACCGAGTCGCCGAGCAACGCGAGCACGCGCGCGCCCTTGATGTCCGTCGGCGTGCCGGTCTTCAGCGTCATGCCTTCGAAGTAGGGCGGGTTCTTCACGTAGGTCGAGTCGTCGCCCCAGGTGTAGGTCTTGCCGGTCGGCGACTTGATGCCCTTCCAGTTGGCGTCGCCGTCGAACACGCTGCCGTAGCTCGACTTGAACATCTTCGAGGTCGACGTGCGTCGCGATCGAGATCGTGGATCTCCTTCGACGTCGGCCAGATGTCCTTGCAGGTAGACGGGCTTGCCGTCCTTACCCGTGCCGAGCGGCTCCTTCGTGAGGTCGATCTTCATGTTGCCCGCGAGCGCGTAGGCGACGACGAGCGGCGGCGACGCGAGGAAGTTCATCTTCACTTGCGGATGGATGCGGCCCTCGAAGTTGCGATTGCCCGAGAGCACGGCGCACGCGACGACGTCGGTCTTCTGGAGCGCGGCCGCGATCTCCTCGGGCAGCGGGCCCGAGTTGCCGATGCACGTCGTGCAGCCGTAGCCCGACGAGGTTGAAGCCGATCTTGTCGAGCTCGCTCGAGCAGGTTCGCACGCGACGAGGTAGTCGGTGACGACCTTCGAGCCGGGCGCCAGGCTCGTCTTCACCCACGGCTTGCGCGTGAGGCCCTTCGCCGCGGCGTTGCGCGCGAGCAGGCCCGCGCCGATCATCACGGCCGGGTTCGACGTGTTCGTGCAGCTCGTGATCGCGGCGATCACGACCGCGCCGTCCTCGAGGTCGAACTTCTGCTTGCCCGATCCGACCGGCGCCTTCGAGGCCCTTGCCGGCGGTCTTCAACGCGGCGCCGACCGTGGCGGCCGCGGCCTTCAGCGGGATGCGATCCTGCGGGCGCTTCGGGCCCGCGAGGCTCGGCTCGACGGACTTGAGGTCGAGGAACAGCGTGTCGGTGTAGCGCGCGCGCTTGGCGCTGCGCCAGAGGCCTTGCGCCTTCGCGTACGCCTCGACGAGCGCGATCGTCTCCTTCGAGCGGCCCGAGAGCTCGAGGTAGCGCAGCGTCTCGGCGTCGATCGGGAACACGGCGCAGGTGCTGCCGAACTCGGGCGACATGTTGCCGATCGTCGCGCGGTCCGCGAGCGGCAGCTGGTCGAGGCCGTCGCCGAAGAACTCGACGAACTTACCGACGACGCCCTTCTTGCGCAGCATCTCGGTGACCGTGAGCACGAGGTCGGTGGCGGTCGCGCCCTCGGCGAGCTTGCCCGTGAGCTCGAAGCCGACGACCTGCGGGATCAGCATCGTGACGGGCTGGCCGAGCATCGCGGCCTCGGCCTCGATGCCGCCGACGCCCCAGCCGAGGATGCCGAGGCCGTTGATCATCGTCGTGTGCGAGTCGGTGCCGACGAGCGTGTCGGGATACGCGACCGTCGTCGTTGCCGTCTTGGCGCTCGAACACCACGCGGCTCAGGTACTCGAGGTTCACCTGGTGCACGATGCCCGTGTTCGGCGGCACGACGCGGAAGTTCTCGAACGCGCTCTGGCCCCAGCGCAGGAACGAGTAGCGCTCCTGGTTGCGCTCGAACTCGATCGCGTTGTTCTGCGCGAGCGACTGCGCCGTGCCGAAGTTGTCGACTTGCACCGAGTGATCGATCACGAGCTCGGCCGGGGAGAGCGGGTTGATCATCTCGGCCTTGCCGCCGAGCTTCACGACCGCGTCGCGCATCGCGGCGAGGTCCACGACCGCCGGCACGCCGGTGAAGTCTTGCAGGATCACGCGCGCGGGCGTGAACGCGATCTCGCGGTCGGGCTCGGCCTTCGGGGTCCCAGTTCGCGAGCGCCTTGATGTCCTCGGCCGTGATGTTCGCGCCGTCCTCGAACCGCAGCAGGTTCTCGAGCAGGATCTTGAGCGTGTACGGCAGCGTGTCGACGGGGCCATTGACCGCGTCCAAGCGATAGATCTGATAGGTCTTCGCGCCGACCTTGAGGGGTTTGCGCGCGCCGAAAGAGTCGGTCATCGGTAGCCTCGAATGATGTCGGGTGGTGACAGGCCGAGGATTATATGCATGGATGGCGAGTTGTCGCGGTACGGATCGTTCGGTGGGTTGATTGCCTAATCAACCCGGCGAGTTGACATCGACCGAGCGGTCGAATCAACGGTTGAATCAACCTGCGGCGCGAAGTGCCGTTGCGATGGCGGCGGTTGCCGCGGTCTGGCGGTGACGGTGGCGGAAGCGACAGTCCCGGCCGCCGGTGACGCGGCGGAACGGCGCGCGACGGCTCGCTCGATCGATCACCGCGCCGCCGAGGCAACGGTCGCCGTCGTAGAAGACGACGTACTGGCCCGGCGTCGGCGTGCGCTGCGGGTGATCGAAGCTCACCTCGAGCGTCGCGCTCGCCGGTGCGCACGACGGTGCAGAGCCTGATCGGGCTGGCGGTAGCGAATCTTCGCGCGGCAACGGAACGGCCGCGCCGCGCCGCCGAGCTCGTCGACGGCGCGGCGCGCCGATCCAATGCGCGTCGCTCGCGGTGAGCCGGTCGTCGAACAGGAGCGGATGATCGTGGCCCTGGACGACGACGAGCTCGTTGCGCTCCGCGTCCTTGCGCGCGACGTACCACGGCGCCTCGGCGCCGTCCGCGACGCCGCCGATGTGCAGGCCGTGGCGCTGGCCGAGCGTGTAGTACGCGAGCCCGTCGTGGCTGCCGACGCTCGCGGCCGCGGTCGTCGACGATCTTGCCGGGCGACGGCGGCAGGTACTGCGCGAGGAATTCGGCGAACGGCCGCTCGCCGATGAAGCAGATGCCGGTGCTGTCCTTCTTGTCGGCGACGGGCAGGCCGGCTCTGCGCGCGATCTCGCGCACGTCGGACTTGAGCAGGTCGCCGAGCGGGAACAGCACGTCGGTGAAATCGGCCGCGTCGACGGCGGCGAGGAAGTAGCTCTGGTCCTTGCTCGAGTCGCGCGCCTTGCAGGAGTTGCGGCCGCCGCGGCGTCGGCGAGTCGTGCGTAGTGGCCGGTCGCGATTCGCGCCGCGCCGAGCCGCCGCGCGTAACGCGCGCATCACGCCGAACTTGATCTCGCGGTTGCAGAGCACGTCGGGATTCGGAGTGCGGCCCTTGCGGTGCTCGTCGAGGAAGTGCGCGAACACGTGCTCGCGATACTCGCGCGCGAAGTTCACGCGGTGCAGCGGCACGCCGAGCATCTGGCAGACGCGACGCGCGTCGTGGAAGTCGCGCGCGGCGTCGCAGTAGCCGTCGTCCTCCCAGTTCGTCATGTGCAGGCACTGCACGTCGTGGCCCGCATCGCGCAGCAGCAGCGCCGCGACGGCGGAGTCGACGCCGCCGGACAGCGCGACGATCGTGGGGCCGCCGTGCGCTGCTCCGAGCTTGTTGCGACGCGATTCGGGGAAAGGCTCTCGCGTCGTTGCGATTCGCCCTATCGAGATTGTCGGTGCCGGACATGGGCCGGAATTCTACTCTCCGTACGAAAACCTACGTGGTCGCGCGGCGCGCGAGGCGCTCCCAAGACAGGTACGGGACGAGATCGAGCGAGTACCGCGCGCCCGCGAGGTAGTCGTCGACGCCGCGTAGCACCATCGGGCTCCGCAGATCGCGCTCGCGCGCGAGCATCTGCGGGCGAGTGAGCCAATGCGCGCCGATGATGCCGACGTCGAGGCGCACGGGGCCGGTCGGTGCCGTGTGCTTGCCGCAGAACGCGAAGCGCACGAACGTCGTGTCCGTCTCGTTCTGCCAGTGGTAGATGCCGACGAGATGAGACGGCGCGAACGTGTAGCCCGTCTCCTCGAGCGTTTCGCGCGCGGCGGCCGTCGGGCAGCGATTCACCGGGCTCGAGATGCCCGGCCGGCTGGTTCAGCACGATGCGGCCGTCGATCTGCTCTTCGACGAGCAGGAAGCGGCCGCCGCTCTCGATGATGGCCGCTACGGTGACGTGAATGTGGGGATTCGAATCCATCTAGCCGATCAAGGTCGCGAAAGAGCGATTTCAGCGTCTACTTTTGGCATGGCGCCGCCGTGCAGCAGCGTCACGCATTGTAAACGACCGAGCTGAACGGGTTGTTCGGACCGCGAATGAGCCGTTTGTAGTAGCTCGGCGGATCGCCGGCTAGATCTGACATCTGCCGCAGCTCGGGCTCGATCTCGCAGGCGTTCCAGATCGTGTCGAACGCGCTCAGGTAGATCCGCGCGACGGCCGGCTCGTAAGTGTCCGACATGCCTTCCCAGCTGTCGTAGCGCGCGCGATAGACGAGCGCGTGCTCGTCGGCGATGCAGAACGCCTCCGAATGCGTGCGGTACTCGGGCTTCACGTTGCGGAACTCGATGTAGCTGTTCAGCCGCCGCCCCATCGTGACGAAGCGGCTGCCGGTCTTGATCACACGGTTCGGTTCGAGGATCAGCACGCGCACGCGCGCGAAAGCTGCGCGCGAGGATGAACTTCTTCAGCGGCTCGAGGAAGTCGTCGTGATCGTAGATCTGCGGCTCGAGGTCGTGCGTGAGGATCGTGAGCCCGCGATTTGCGAGGCGAACGACCTCGACGATGGCGGCGCGCACCTCTTCGATCGAGGACAGCACCTGCCGAACGCCGCGGGTTTTGACTTGATCGCTCGGTTCGGGCATGACGGCTTTTATTCGAATGACGTACGAGTTTACTTAACGGGTTCTCGCTCGCTGTGCCCCAAGTCACGTTTTCCGACCGCGGACAGAACCTTACGGTGGGATATGGGAACGAGACCCGGTCCAGTTCGCTGCGATGCTGAGATCTCGGTTCGAGCGCGCCTTTATAGCGGGGCCGGCGAGCCGGCGGGACGTGTCACACGGTAGCAACGTGGCGCGGCGCGGCGCGCCGGGGCTCAGACGTTACGTGCGAGGTCGGCCGCGAGGCCCGTATAGGAGGAGGGTGTCAGCTCCAGCAAGCCGGTCCCGAGCGTCGGCTCGGAATGTCGAGCTCGGAGATGAACTCGCGGAGCGTGTCGCGATCGATCGCGCGGCCGCGAGTGAGATCCTTGAGCTGCTCGTAGGCGTCCGCGAGGCCGTAGCGGCGCATCACCGTCTGGACGGCTTCGGCGAGCACTTCCCAGCGCTGCTCGAGGTCGGCGGCGATCAGCGCCGGGTCGGCGTCGAGCTTGCTCAAGCCCCGCGAGCACGCGTCGAGCGCGACGAGCGTGTGGCCGAGCGCGACGCGCAAGGTTGCGCAGCACCGTGGAGTCCGTGAGGTCGCGCTGCCAACGCGACATCGGCAGCTTGTTCGGCGAAGAACGCGAGCAGCTCGTTCGCGAGCCCCAAGTTGCCTTCGGCGTTCTCGAAGTCGATCGGGTTCACTTTGTGCGGCATCGTCGACGAGCCGACTTCGCCCGGAGTGGGTCGCGACTTGAAGTAGCCGAGGCTGATGTAGCCCCAGATGTCGCGGCAGAGATCGATCACGACCGTGTTGAAGCGCGCGAGCGCCTGGCTGTACTCGGCGATCCAATCGTGCGGCTCGATCTGCGTCGTGTAACGCGTCGGCGCGAGACCGAGCGACTCGAGGAAGCGGTTCGTGACGCCGACCCAGTCCGTTTCGGGATATGCGATCGCGTGCGCGTTGAAGTTGCCGACCGCGCCGTTGAACTTGCCGCAGATCTCGACGTTCGCGAACTGCTCCGTTTGCCGCTCGAGACGGTAGACGAAGTTCGCGAGCTCCTTGCCGAGCGTCGTCGGTGTCGCGGGTTGGCCGTGCGTGCGTGCGAGCATCGCGACGTCCGCGAGCCTGTGCGCGTGTGTGCGCAAATCTATCGCGAGCTGCTTCATCGAGCGGCAACAGCACGCGCTGGCGCGCGTCCCGCAGCATCAACGCGTAGGCCAGGTTGTTGATGTCTTCCGAGGTGCTTGCGAAGTGCAGGAACGCGACGAGGTTGGCCGGCCACGCCCTTCGTGCCGTCGAGCTTGTCGCGTAGGAAGTATTCGACGGCCTTGACGTCGTGATTCGTGATCGCTTCGAAGGCCTTCACTTGCTGAGCGTCGTCGACGCTGAACTTGTCGACGATGTCGTTCAGCACGTCCTTGAGCGGCATGTCGAGCGGCGCGAGGTCCGCGACGCTCGGCTCGTCGGCGAGATGCTGTAGCCAACGCACCTCGATCAGCGTGCGATAGCGGATCAGCGCGTATTCGGAGAGGTATTGGCGGAGCGGTGCCGCTTTGCGAGCGTAACGTCCGTCGAGCGGCGAGAGCGCAGTGAGCGTGGCGGAATCCACGTTCCCGTTCGGCCTATACAAGGGATTTCGGAGTGCGCATCATACACGCTTCGTCGGTGATCGCCGACTTTCCAATTCTTCGTTCGAGGGGTGGCATGACGACCGATTTTCGCGTCGAGCGCGACAGCATGGGCGAGCTCAAGGTACCGGCGGCCGCGCTCTGGGGCGCGCAGACGCAGCGAGCCGTCAACAACTTCCCGATCAGCGGGATGCCGATGCCGCCCGCGTTCGTGCGCGCGCTGGGCTTGATCAAGTGGGCCGCGGCCGACGCGAACAAGAGCCTGCGCCTCCTGCCGGCGCCGATCGCGAAGGCGATTCAGCAGGCCGCACTCGAGATCGTGGGAGGGCAGCACCTCGAGCAGTTCCCGATCGACGTGTTCCAAACGGGCTCGGGCACGAGCTCGAACATGAACGCGAACGAGGTGATCGCGAAGCTCGCGTCGAAGTCGTTGGGCAAGCCGGTGCATCGCGAACGATCACGTGAACATGAGCCAGAGCAGCAACGACGTGATCCCATCCGCGATCCACGTGAGCGCCGCGCTCGGCGTCGTGAACGACCTCGTGCCGGCGCTCGAGCACCTGCACAAGACCCTCGAGAAGAAGGCGAAGTCGGTGGCCGGCATCGTGAAAACCGGCCGCACTCACCTGATGGACGCGATGCCCGTGCGGCTCGATCAGGAGCTCGGCGGCTGGGCCGCGCAGATCTTGAGCAACATCTTCAGGCTCAAGGGTGCGCTGCCGCGTCTCACAGGTCTCGCGCAGGGCGGCACGGCCGTCGGCACGGGCATCAACGCGCATCCGAAGTTCGCCGAGAAGTTCACGGCCGCGCTCGCGAAGCGCACGAAGGTCGGCTTCCACTCCGCTCGACAATTTCTTCGAGGCCATGAGCTCGCAGGACACGGCGGTCGAGGTGTCCGGGCATCTTGAAGACCACCGCGGTGAGCTTGCTCAAGATCGCGAACGACTTGCGTTGGATGAACAGCGGCCCGCTCGCGGGCTTGGGCGAGATCTCGCTGCCCGCGCTGCAGCCCGGCAGCAGCATCATGCCGGGCAAGGTGAATCCGGTGATCCCCGAGGCGGCGGCGATGGTCGCGGCGCAAGTCATCGGCAACGACGCGACGATCACGATTGCGGGCCAGTCCGGCAACTTCCAGTTGAACGTGATGCTGCCGGTCGTCGCGTTGAACCTGATCCAGAGCATCGAGCTGCTCGCGAGCGCGTCGCGCGTGCTCGCCGATTCCGCGATCGCGGGCTTCAAGGTCAACCAAGCACGGCTCGACGAGGCGCTCGAGCGCAACCCGATCCTCGTGACGGCGCTCAATCCCGTGATCGGCTACGAGAAGGGCGCCGCGATCGCGAAGCAGGCTTATAAAGAAGGAAGGGCGATCCGCGAGGTTGCCGAGCAGGAAACGGACTTGAGCGCCGCGAAGCTCAAGCAGCTTCTCGATCCGCTCGAGCTCACGAAGGGCGGGATCAAAGGCGATGGCTCGGGCGGGGGCGGCTGATCACGCGCCGACGATCGACACGATTCGGCGCCGGCTCGCCGCGCCGCGCGCGCCGCACGATCCGCGCGAGCGGATCGTCGCGAACATCGCGGGCGTCGTGACGCCGGAGCTGCGCGCGGCTCTCGAGCGGCCCGCGCGTCCTGCGTCCGTGCTGCTGCCGTTGGTCGGCCGTCCTGCGGGCCTCACCGTGCTGTTCACCGAGCGCGCCGCGCATCTCAAGGATCACGCGGGCCAGATCAGTTTCCCGGGCGGTCGGATCGCCGAGTCGGGCGAGACCGCCGTCGACGCGGCGCTGCGCGAGGCGCACGAGGAGATCGGCCTCGCGCCCCGCGACGTCGACGTGCTCGGCTCGCTCGACGAGCTGCTGACCGGTACCGGCTTCTCGATCACGCCCGTCGTCGGCTACGTCGCGGGCGGCGCGTTCGTCGCGAAGCCCGACCCCGACGAGGTCGCGAGCGTGTTCGAGGTGCCGCTCGACTTCATCCTCGACGCCGCGAACACGACCTCGACCTACCGCGAGCGGCTCGGCACGCGCTTCCGCACCTACGAGGTCAACCATGGCGGCTACCGAATCTGGGGCGCGACCGCGGCGATTCTCGTGAGCTTCAGGGATCTCATCTCCAATGGCTGACCAGACGCACGGCCCGCGCTCGATCGACGCGCTGCTTCGAATCATGGCGACGCTTCGGAGCCCCGACGGCGGGTGCCCGTGGGACCGCGAGCAGACGTTCGCAACGATCGCGCCGTACACGCTCGAAGAGGCGTACGAGGTCGCGGACGCGATCGAGCGCGGCGCGCTCGATGAGCTCGAGGGCGAGCTCGGCGACCTGCTGTTCCAAGTGGTGTTCCACGCGCGAATGGCCGAGGAGGCGAAGCTGTTCGACTTCGGCGACGTGGTCGCCGCAATCTGCGACAAGCTCGTGCGCCGTCATCCGCACGTGTTCGGCGACGAGCAGGGGCGCGTCGCGAGCGCGGACGATCAGACGCGTCGCTGGGAGGAGATCAAGCGCGAGGAGCGCGACGCGGGCGGCGAAACGCGCGTGCTCGCGGACGTGCCGGTGGCGCTGCCCAGGTCTCGCGCGTGCGGCGAAGCTCGGCAAGCGCGCGGCGACGGTCGGGTTCGACTGGCCCGACGTGGCTGGCGTGCGCGCGAAGGTCACGGAGGAGCTCGGCGGAGGTCGACGCGGCACTCGCGGCGCACGCGATGCCGCGACGTCGAGCTGCGGCACGGGCTCGACCGGCGACCGCGAGGCGGTCGCAGCCGAAATCGGCGACCTGCTGTTCACGATCGCGAACCTGTGCCGCCATCTCGACCTCGATCCCGAGGCGTGCGTGCGCGGCGCGAACGCGCGTTTCGAGAGGCGGTTCGACCACGTCGAGGCGCGCGTGAGCGCGGCCGGCGGCGACTGGGGCGCACACGATCCGGACGCCCTGGAGCGGCTCTGGGAAGAGGCCAAGAACGCCACGCGCTAGCAACGGCGCGGGTTCCAGCATTCAGGTTCGATTCAGCGCCTCGACCGTAACCTGCCTCCCACGATCTCGAAGGAGATCGAACGGACTGGAGGAGGTTACGGTCATGACGGTTCAAGCGGTAAAGGCGATTTCGGTTCTCGGTGCGGTGGCGGCGACGCTGGCGACGGGCGACGCGCTCGCCGTGGTCCACGGTCACGGCTACGGTCATTACGGGCCGGACTACGTGTACGCGCGAGTCGTCGACGTGGACCCCGTCGTGCGCTACGTGACGGTCGACCGTCCCGAGCAGCGCTGCTGGAACGAGGCGGTGCGGCGGCCGGTGGTTTCGTCCAATGTCGCGGGCCAGACCGTGGCGGGCGGCATCATCGGCGCTACGATCGGCCACATCTTGGGTCACGGCGACTCGCCCGCACTGACGGTCGCGGGCGGAGCGGCGGGCGCGGCGATCGCGCACGAGAACGCGATCCGCAACGGCGCCGTCGTCGAGACGCGTAGCGGCGTCGTGCAGCGCTGCGAGACGGTGAGCCATCCGTTCACCGAGCGACAGATCGACGGCTATCGCGTGACTTACGTGTACGAAGGTCGCCAGTACGTGACTCGGACCGCTACCGGCCCGGCGATCGCATCCAAGTTGCGGTCGACGTACGTCCGGTCGGTTATGCGGCTGGCGTTGAGCGCGACGCTCATCGCGATGGGTGGCGCTCCAGGGCGGGCCGATGGCCCGCCCGTTTTTCCGGGCGGTAGCGGTAAGCATTCCTTGACGCGGACCGACGGCGGAATCCAAAGCTTGGCGGCGGGGTAATGACGACCGGCGGGAACGGATGGCAGCGGTGAACGGACGCAAGGATACGCAGGACGCGCGGTTGCGGCGCGGCTTTGCGCGTTTACGCCACGCTGGCTACGGTCCTGCTCGGCACAGGCGGCGAGACGGTCCTCGCCCAGCCGCGGCAGGCACTTCTGCAGTTCGACGGCGGAAGCACCGGTCAAGGCGTTCGCGGCCGCAGCGGGGGGCATTTCGCTCGGCCAGGCGACCGCGATGGCTCGCAGCCGCTATCCAGGGCGCGTTGTACGAGCAGAGATGGTTATGATCGGCGAGCGCGTCGGTTACGAGTATCCGTATCCTCGGCGACGACGGCCGCGTGCGCACCGTGCGCATCGACGCGCAGACCGGCGCCTTCATGTAACGCTTCGCGTTCTTCTCGGACGCTCCCATGCGCCTGCTCTCTCGTCGAAGACGATCCGAACCTGAGCCGCTCGCTCGCCACGCAGCTCGAGCAGGCGGGCTATGTCGTCGACCGTGCCGCGGACGGGCAGGAAGGCCTGTACCTCGCGCGCGAATACCTGTGAATCTTGCGATCGTCGATCTTGGTCTGCCGAAGCTGTCAGGCGTCGAGCTGATCAAGCAGCTGCGCGCCGACGGTAAGTCCTACCCCGTGCTCGTTCTGACGGCGCGTGACCGCTGGCAGGACAAGGTCGAGGTGCTGAAGCTTGGCGCCGACGACTACGTCGTGAAACCGTTCAATGTCGAGGAGCTGCTCGCGCGCGTGGACGCGCTGCTGCGCCGCGCGACCGGTTGGGCCCAGTCGGAACTCGTGTGCGGGCCAATCGTGCTCGACACGCGTACGCAGGAAGTCAAAGTCAAGGGCCAGAAGCTCGAGCTCACCAGCTTCGAGTACAAGCTGCTCGAGTACCTGATGCTGCACGCGGGCGAGGTACTGTCGAAGACGCAGATCACCGAAGCGCTGTACGAAGAGGACTTCGAGCGCGACAGCAACGTGATTGAGGTGTTCATCGGAGGCTGCGGCGCAAGCTCGACCCCGACGACGAGTACAAGCCGATCGAGACCCTGCGCGGTCGCGGCTACCGCTTGGCGGTTGCCCGCGGCGCCCCGCGGTCCGGCTGAGCGCGCCCACCACTCCATGCCCCTGGTCCGGTCCCTTCGTGCGCGTGTCGTGCTATGGGTGTCCGTCGCGCTGATCCCCCTGTTCGCCGCGACAATCGTCGGTCTCGACCTCGCGTTTCGAAACAGCACGGATCGCGACCGGCGCGAGCTGCTCGATGCGCAGGTGCTCGGGCTCATCGCGCTGGCGGAGCCGGGCCCGACGGAGCGCTGCGATGCCGGCGGGCAACATCGATCCCGAGTTCAGTCTCGCGAACTCGGGGATGTTCGGGGCGTGTTGACGCGGACGGCCGGGCGTCTGGCAGTCGCTGTCGCTAATCGGCCGCGACTTTCCGACCGACGAGTACCCGGCAGCGCTCGGTGAGCGACTTACGCGCATCTCGACGTGCCGGGCTTTCCGCCTCTCGAGGCGTTGCTGATGGGCGTCACGTGGGAGTTCGCGGATCAAGCACCGACGCCGTACACGTTCGCGATGGCGGTCTCGCTCGAGCCGTATAATCAGCGGCAGTCGGCGTTCGGCGGTTAGCTCGTCTCCTGGTTGGCGGGCGTCACCGCGACGATGTTGCTCGTGGTCGGCGGGCTGCTCACGTTCGTGCTGCGCCGGTTCGCCGGCTCGAACGCCAGGTCCGCGAGGTTGAGGCCGGTGATCGCGTGAGCTGACGGGCAACTATCCGTCGGACTCGCGGGCTCGCGGACAATCTGAATATTCTGATCGATACCGAGCGCCGCCGACTCGTGCGCTACCGCACACGATCGACGACCTCGCGCACGGTTGAAGACTCCGCTCGCGGCGATGCGGACCCTGCTCGCGGACTCGGCACCGCGGACGGCGCCGCCGAGGATCGCAGTGAGGCGCCTGAACCACGAGCTCGAACGTATGGATCAACGCGTGTCGTATCAGCTGCGCCGCGCGCGCGCGAGCGGCGCGACGGGCCTTGGTACGGAGCCCGTGGCGGTCGCGCCGGTCGTCGACGATCTGAGGCAGACGCTCGACAAGGTGTACCGCGACAAACGCGTCGAGTGTACGTGACGTCGCGCCGGGCACGTCGTTTCGCGGCGATCCGGGCGATCTGACGGAGATCCTCGGCAATCTCATGGACAACGCGTACAAGTACTGCTGTCGAAGGTCCGCGTCGTGAGGCGTTCGAACGCGGGACCGGCTCGTCTCTCCGGTGGCGACGACGGCAGGGCATCGACGCCGCATTCGCGGCGGAGCTCGTTCAGCGCGGCAAGCGCGCGACGAATCCGTACCGGGGCAGGGCATCGGCCTCGCGGTCGTGCTCGAGACCGTCGAGCTCTATCGCGGCGCGCGTCAACGTCGGCACTCGGAGCTCGGCGGCGCGGAGATTCGAGTCGAGCTGTCCCGCGCGGGCGCGCTATGAGCGATTCCGAAGAGCGCCTCGCGCGCCGGCGCGCGACGCGCGACACGCTGCGCTATCCCGAGGATCTGCCGATCAGCGCTGCGCGCGAGGAGATCCTCGAGGCACTCGCGAAGCATCGCGTGATCGTCGTCTGCGGCGACACGGGCAGCGGCAAGACGACGCAGTTGCCGAAGATCTGCCTAGAAGCGGGCCGCGGCATCACCGGCATGATCGGCCATACGCAGCCGCGCCGGATCGCGGCGCAAGCGGTGGCCGCGCGGCTCGCCGAGGAGCTCGAAGTAAAGCTGGTGAGGCAGTCGGCCTCGAGGTGCGGTTCACGGATCAGACGGGCCGCGAACGCGCTGATCAAGGTGATGACCGACGGCATTCTATTGAATGAAATTCGCGGCAACCGCCGGCTAACGAAGTACGACACGCTGATC
>CAWJDS010000012.1:0-14938 GCA_963841645.1 uncultured Gammaproteobacteria bacterium
GATGGCACGCCGAATCCAATCGCGGACCGTTTCCCGATGTCGGTCGACTTCTACGAGAACGACATCACGAACATGGGCGACAACTGCATCGAGACCGACGGCGGCGGCCGCAACATGCGCGTGTTCCGCAACCGCTGCGCGAATACAGCGCTGCAGGGCTTGAGCGCGCAGCCGATCTTCGGCGGGCCCGTCTACTTCATCCGCAACGTCGTCTACAACGACCCGGGGTCAGGCTCGCTCAAGTTCGTGTCGACGCCGAGCGGAATACTCACCTACAACAACACGCTCGTGGGCGAAGTCGCCGTGCCGGGTCCCGCGGCGAACGAGCACTTCCGCAACAACCTGATCCTCGCGCAGGGCGCGGCCGGGCCCGTGTTCGCAGTCGGCACGTTCACGAATTACTCGTCGTCGGACTACAACGGCTTCGCGCCGAACGAGGGTGCCGACGCGTCGTTCCAATGGTCGTCGCCGCCGTTCGACGTGCGCGCGGACTACGCGGCGGCTCCCGTCGCGCGAAGCTTCCGCACGCTCGCCGAATATCAGGAGGCGACCGGACAGGACTTGCACAGCCGGCTCGTCGGCTACGACGTGCTCGTGAACGTGCCGAAGCCCGACGCGAAGGATCCGCAGCGCATCTACGACGTGCGCCCGCTCGACTTCGGGCTGCGCAAGCGCTCCGCGGCGGTCGACGCCGGCACGGGCTGCCGAACGTGACGGACGGGTTCACCGGCCGCGCGCCTGATCTCGGCGCGCTCGAGCTCGGACAACCGCCGCCGCGCTACGGCCCTTCGGTAGACACTTCAGTGCGCTGAGGGCGCGCGATGACCATCACCATTACCGCGTTCGAACGGTCACCCGATGGAGGCAAGGGCCTGGCGCGCGATACGCGCGTTCGCTGGGCGCTCGAGAGGAGTCGGCCAACCCTACGAGGTTCGCCTGGTTTCGTTCCGCGCGATGAAGGAACCCGCGCATCTGGCGCTTCATCCGTTCGGCCAGATTCCGACCTACGAGGAAGGCGATCTCGCGCTGTTCGAGACCGGGCGATCGTGTTCCACATCGCGGAGCGCCATGCGGGCCTGCTACCGAACGATGCCAACGCGCGAGCGCGCGCGATCACCTGGATGTTCGCCGCGCTCAGCACGGTTGAGCCGCCGATCCTCGAGCTCGCAACCGCCAGGCTGCTGGAAGGCGACAAGCCCTGGAATGAGGAGCGTCTGCCTCTGGTCGAAGATCGCGTTCGCAGCCGGCTGACGCCACTCTCCGCTCGCCTCGGCGACGCCGACTGGCTCGACGGTGCGTTCAGCGCGGGCGACCTGATGATGGTGTCGGTGCTGCTCAGGCTGAGATCCTTCGGGCCTGCTGGAAGAATTCCCGAATCTGGCTGCTTACGTCGCCCGCGGCGAAGCGCGGCCGCCTATAAGCGGGCGTTCGCGGCGCAGTTGGCGATCAACACCGGCAAACCACTGCACGATTGAGGTGCGTCTGAGCTCGAACGGGATGTCGCTGGGCGAGCCGCTGACGAGCTCGCGACCCATGCGACATTGCGGGGAATTGCTCGCGGCACACATAATGCCGCTTGCGTCCGGACGAACGCCGCCGGTCATCCGGATGCGTTCCGCGGCGGGTCCCCTATGGAAGGTCAGACCATATCGCATTACCGAGTCCTCTCGGAGATCGGTCGTGGGGGGATGGGGATCGTTTACAAGGCGGAAGACATCCGCTTGCACCGGCCGGTCGCGCTCAAGTTCCTAAGTCAAGGGCTCACTCGCGATTTCGACGCCAAGCAGCGTTTCATCCAAGAGGCGCGCGCGGCCTCATCGCTCGATCATCCCAACATCTGCACCATCTACGACGTCGACGAGTCCGAGGACGGGCAACTTTTTCTCGGCATGGCCTATTACGAAGGCGAGGCGCTCAATCATCGCCTCTTGCGTGGCGCGCTCGAGCCCGCCACGGCGATCGACATCGCGAGACAAGTTGCGAGCGGGCTCGCCAAAGCGCATGAGGCGGGCATCGTTCACCGCGACATCAAACCGGCCAATCTGTTCGTTACGCGTGAGGGGCTCGTCAAGATCCTCGATTTTGGAGTCGCCAAGCTAGTCGGCCAAGCCGGGCTCACGCGCACCGACGCAGTGCTCGGCACGCTCGCTTACATGGCGCCCGAACAACGCCATGGTCGTGAAGCCGATGCACGCACGGATCTCTGGTCGCTCGGCGTCGTGCTCTACGAGATGTTGACCGGCCAGCTGCCGTTCGCCGACGTGGTCGAGCCCGGTTCCCCACGCTCGGGAAGCAGCGAGACCGAGAAACACTACGCCTCGTGGATCGCGCTGCGACTTCCGGGCTCGAGCGAGTCGTGTTGCGCGCGATCCAGCAAGACCCTCGCAATCGTTATCCCTCGGCCCAGGAGTTCATCCGAGACCTCGAAGCGACCAGCGGCGCATTGAAGCAATCGACGCGTCCGGTGCGGCTCAGCCGACGTGTAGCTATGCAAGGCGCGCTCGCGACTCTCGTCGTCCCGGCGGCCGGGCTGGGGCTGTACCTGTTGAGTCGCTCCAACGCTCCCCCGGCGCCGAGAGATGCGTCTCCGCAGGCGCAGCCGGCCTCCGTTATGTCACAGCCGCCGCGAGCGTCTGCCTCGAGCAACTCGCTCGCCGTGCTGCCGTTCGTAAACAATTCTTCGAATCGTGAGCAAGAATACTTCGCAGACGGAATTACCGACGAGTTGATCAATCAACTGGCCAAACTCAAGGCGCTCCGCGTCATCGCGCACACTTCTGCCTTCGCCTTCAAGGGCAGCGAGGACAACATCCAGTCGATCGCCGAGAAGCTCGGCGTCCGGCACGTGCTCGAAGGCAGCGTGAGCAGGGCCGGCGACGCAGTCCGAATCACAGCGCAATTGATCGACGCGCAAGACGGGTTTACGCTCTGGTCCGAATCATACAACCGGGAACTCGATGACATCTTCCGCATACAGGACGACATCGCCCGATCGTTAGCCGCGGCCCTGCGAGCCACTCTAGGTCTGAAAGAAGAAGAAAAAGAGGGTAGCGTCATGTTGGGGGGAACCGCCGATATCCGTGCTTACGATCTGTACCTGTCCGCGCGAGCGCTGCTGAACGACGTCCAGCGCGGCGGTCCGGATCCTCGGGGCCGGGTTGAGAAGAGCCTCGAACAGATCAAACTCGCCATCCAGCGCGACAACAAGTTCGCCCTCGCGTGGGTTCTCAAGTCCAACGCCCACGATACGGCGCAGATCTACTTCCCCGAAAAGGTCGATGATCACCGCACGCTGGCCGACGAAGCCGCGAAGCGCGCCTACGCGCTGGAACCGAATCTGCCGCAGGCGCACCTCGAGCTTGCGTTCAAGGCAGTGGGGCGCCTCGAGTGGACGGCGGCCGAAGAGGAGTTCGCTGAGGCGCGCGCCTTAGGCTTGAGTGCCGAGGGAATGGGCCAGTACGCGTACGTGCTGGTCAACACCGGGCATATCAGGCGCGCCCGCGATCTGTTCTTGGTCTCACGAGCGAGCGACCCGCTCAATTCCAACTTGTTCATGTACCTGCTCGTGACGTACGACATTCTCGGCGACACGAATGCGGCGCTTGAATTCTACGACCGGGGGAAAGCGCTGTTCCCGGCCTGGCCGGCGGGCGATTTCAATGCGCTCGTGGGGTTGTGGGGGCGGCGGGAGCCCGCCGCCGATGCGCGTGCCAAATCGATCGCGGCGGAAATCCCAGGCCCAGTGTTCAAAGCCGTAAACTCCCTGTACGGCTCACCTGACGCAGTTCGGGGCGAGCTGCGCAGGCTCTATACGGATCCGAGCTGGGCCGGCCCCATCAATCGCATCGCGATCGCCGCATCCGCCGCTTACGTCGACGACGCAGAGTTGGCCTTGAACGCGCTCGTCGAGGCGTCCATAGCCTTGCCGCTCTATGCACACAAGTTCTGGCAGCCGCTGTTCAGGGAAGTTCGCAAGCTCTCAGGCTTCAAGGAGTTCATGCGCAAGGGCGGCTTCCTGAACTATTGGCAGCGTTATGGCTGGCCGGACCAGTGCAAATCGGCCGGCATCGACGACTTCGCCTGTGATTAGCCAGCCAGCCGGCCGCTAGCACACGGACTCGCGCGGTACACTGCCCGCTTCCCGTGGAGCGGGAGCCTATGGACGCAAAGTCGAACCGCATCATCGTGACCGTGATCGGTAAAGACACGGTCGGCATCATCGCAGCCGTCGCTACCGTGCTCGCTGAGGCGCGCGTGAATATCGTCGACATCTCGCAGACGACGCTTCGCGAGTTCTTCACGATGATCATGATGGCGGACATGGAGAAGGCCGCCGTGCCGTTCGACGAGCTCAAGCGCCGATTGAATACCAAGGGCGAACAGATGGGCCTCAAGATCGACGCGCAGCACGAGGACGTGTTCAAGTTCATGCACCGGGTCTAGGCCCGGCACGACGCGCGCTAGGCCGGACGCGCGCGAAAGAACTCGACGTAGAAGCGCACCGGGCCGAGCGAGCTCGACGTGGTGCACGACTTCGGCGATCACGATGCCGGGCGTGTTCGACGTCAAGTCGAACTGCCGGCTAAGCGACGGCACGTGATAGCGCAACGTGCCGTCGAGCACGCGAATCTGCGCCCACACGCCGACCTTCGTCGAATGATCGCGCACCAAACCATGCGGCACCGTCGCTTCGGTGAACTCCGGCGTACGCTTGTAGGCGACGAAGTCGCTCGGCATCTCGAACCGATCGCAGAGCGGGCATGGCCACTCCTTACCGAGCTGCTCGGCGCGGCCTTCCTCGGTCGTGACCCAAGGCCTATTCGTAAATGGCGGACGGTGTCGCACGTGTTGCCGATGGCCGCAATCGAGCGACGCGACCCAATCGCCCTGCTCGTCTCGAACGAACCCCGTGATGCGGCGTTGCATGTTCGTCATGCCTCCGCGGGGAATCGTACTTCGGTTCACGAGCCGACGAGTGGCGATCGCCACGAGCGCGTGCTTGAATGCACGAGCAACGCGCACCCGGGAATCCCGACATGGCCATCCAGTTCTCCCCGCAAGAGATTCTCGAAACCATCCGCATGGTGCAGATGGAGAATCTCGATATCCGCACGATCACGATGGGCATCAGCCTGCGCGACTGCGCCGACGCCGATCTCGCGAAGGCGGCCGGTAAGGCCTACGACAAGATCTGCCGACTCGCGGCGCGGCTCGTCGCGGCCGGCGACGAGATCGAGCGCGAATACGGTATCCCGATCATCAACAAGCGGATCTCGGTGACGCCGGTGGCGCTCGTCGCGGAAGCCTCCGCGAGCGACGACTACGTCGCGTTCGCGGGAGAGCTCGAGCGCGCCGCGGCCGAGGTCGGCGTGAACTTCATCGGCGGGTTCTCGGCGCTCGTGCACAAGGGCGCGACGCGCGGCGATGACGCGCTGATCGCGTCGATCCCCGAGGCGCTGAGCGCTACGGAGCGCGTCTGCGCGTCGGTGAACATCGGCACGACGCGTGCGGGCATCAACATGGACGCGGTCGCGCGCATGGGCGAGGTGATCTGCGAAACCGCTCGGCTCACGGCGAAGCGCGACGGCATCGGCTGCGCGAAGCTCGTCGTGTTCTGCAACGCGGTCGAGGACAACCCGTTCATGGCCGGCGCGTTTCACGGCATCGGCGAGCCCGAGTGTGTTTTGAACGTCGGCGTGAGCGGCCCGGGAGTCGTCGCGACTGCGATCGAGGCCGAGCCGAACGCCGACTTCGGTGAGCTCGCGAGCGTCATCAAGCGCACCGCGTTCAAGATTACTCGGATGGGCGAGCTCGTCGGCCGAGCCGCGTCCGCGAAGCTCGGCGTGCCGTTCGGCATCGTCGACGTGTCGCTCGCGCCGACGCCTACACCCGGCGACAGCGTCGGCCGAATCCTCCAGTCGATGGGCCTCGAGCGAGTCGGCACGCACGGCTCGACGGCCGCGCTCGCGCTGCTCAACGACGCGGTGAAGAAAGGCGGCGCAATGGCGTCGAGCTACGTCGGCGGACTCTCGGGCGCGTTCATCCCGGTGTCCGAGGACGCGGTGATGATCGAGGCGGCCGCGTGCGGCGCGATCACGTTCGACAAGCTCGAGGCGATGACCGCGGTCTGCTCGGTCGGCCTCGATATGATCGCGGTGCCCGGCGACACGCCCGCGTCGACGATCGCCGCGATCATCGCGGACGAGGCCGCGATCGGCATGATCAACGGTAAGACGACGGCGGTGCGCGTGATCCCCGCCCCGGGCAAGAAGGTGGGCGACCTCGTGTCGTACGGCGGGTTGCTGGGCTCCGCGCCCGTGATCGCGCTGCACCGCGAGTCGAGCGAGAAGTTCGTCCGCCGCGGCGGGCGCATCCCTGCGCCCGTGCAGGGCTTGAGCAACTAGCCGCCGCGACATACCTCGAACAGCGAGGTTGACATACCTTTAACTGAAAGGTATGTTGTAGCCGTCCTTGAGAATGTTCGATCGGACCGCCACGTGGGCGGAGAGCTCATCGAGCTGAAAGGGGGCATCCATGCACGCGCTGAGATTTCCGCTCGCGGCCTGCCTGGGTCTGTTCGTATCGCTCGCGGTGTTCACATTGCTCTGGACGTTCATTGGCCGAGCGATCGCTGTCGGGCCGACGGTCGTGTCGCACGACGTCAAGTTCACACGGCAACTCGTCGACACGCCGATTCAGCCGAAGCGCCGGGAGCGCCCGGAGAAGGTCGTTCGGCCGACCGAGCGGCCGCTACCAATGACACCGGCAGTCGGCCCAAACGATAAGAGCGACGCGCGGACGGAGCGTGCCGGCTTTACGGCCGCGCGCTACGAGCCCTACAACGCCGTGGTCGAGGTGCGTCGCTTCGACCAGGTGGCCATGGGGCAGGACCGCGAGGTGATCCCGATCGTGCGCATTGCACCCGACTATCCGCCGAAGCCTCTGCTCGACCAGATCGAAGGATGGGTCAAGGTGCAGTTCACGATCACACCCTCCGGCACGGTGCACGACGCGTTCGTCGTCGACTCTAGCCCGAAGAACCTGTTCGACGACGCCGCACTCAAGTCGATCGCGCGTTGGCGTTACAACCCGAAGGTCGAGTACGGCGTTCCGGTTGAGCGTGTCGGCGTGCAAACCGTCATCCGTTTCCAACTCCAGTAGCGCCGCCGCTTCGAGGCGGCAACCACTCAACACACGCCCGCGGGCCCGGCTTTTGGCGGAGCTGGCCCGCGGGCGGGAGGCACCCATGCGTCCGCGAAAAGGCGTCGCCCACGTCTCGACCCGAGCCCTGCGCTTGGTCACGATCGCGATCGTGATCACGCTCGTCGCGACGACCGCTGCTTTCGCGCAGTCATCCGGCTCGCGCACTAACGGTCAGGGCACCAACACCCCAACACCGCCGATCGACGTGGCGACTGCCAAGGCGCTCAACGCGGCGATCGATGCGCTCAACGTGAGCCACTACGACGATGCGCGAGCCGCCCTGGCTCCGCTCAAGATCGACAAGCTGAGCCCGTACGAGCACAGCCGACTCGAGCAGATCCTTTCGAACGTCGCAGCGGCGCAAGAGAAGTACGACGAGGCTCGCTTGCACGTCGACGCCGCAATCAGGGCCGGCGGCCTCAACGAGCAGGAAGTCTTGGACCTCAGGTATCAGATCGCCCAGCTCTTCATGGCGGAAGGAAAGTGGAAGGAAGGTGCCGCCGCGCTAGAAGAATGGTTCAAGACGGCGCCGACCCCGAACTCGGCAGCTTATTACCTGCTCGCGGCCGCGTACTACCAGAGCGAAGACTACGAGCACGCGTTGCCGCCCGCGAAGAGGGCTGTCGAGCTCATGAGCATGCCGCAGGAGAACTGGATCGGCATGCTGCTCGCGCTCTACATGCAGCGCGAGCAGTTCAAGGACGCCATCCCGCTCCTCGTGAGGCTCATCGAGCTCGCACCGAGCAAGAAGAACTATTGGCTGCAGCTGTCGGCGATTTACGGTCAGGTCGAGGATTACGCCAATGCGCTCGCGATCATGCAGCTCGCGTACGGCTCGAACCTGCTGACAGAGGACGCAGAGATACGCCGACTCGCCGACCTCCAGCTCTTCAACGGCATTCCGTATCGCTGTGGCCAAACTCTAGAGGCCGCCGTCGAGCACGGCGCCGTCAAGATCGACGAGAAGCTCTACGACAAGCTCGCCAATTGCTGGATCGCGGCCGGCGAGCTCGACAAGGCGTTGCCGCCGCTGTCTCGCGCGGCGGAGCTCGCGAGCGCCGGCGATGCCTTCGTGCGGCTCGCGGAGGTGCAGTTGCAGCGTGCGGACTGGCCCGCGATGCAGGCGGCGCTCGAGCGAGCGCTCGGCAAGGGGCAGCTCAAGGATGTGGCCAACGCGCATCTCCTGATGGGCATTGCGCTCTTGAGCCAGCACAAGCACGCGGACGCGCGCCCCTGGTTCGAGCGCGCGCTGCAATCTGAGAAGACCCGACAGAATGCGAAGAGCTACCTACAACTGATCGCCTCGCAGCAGCCACCCGCGCCGAAGCCCGAGTGACCAGCGAGTCGCCTGGCAGGACGTGGACTATTGGCATGAGGCCGCTACGAGCCTATCGTTGGTTCCAGAGGAGAGTATGGCGCAGACAAATCCACCGTTCATGACCGGCGTGCCCGAATTGCTCGTGCTGAGAATGCTTGCGAATCGGGAAATGTATGGCTATGAGATCGTCAAAGCCGTCCGGCTCGTGACGGCCGAAGCGATCGGCCTCGGCGAGGGGGTGATCTACCCGGTGCTGCACGGCCTCGAAGAGAGCGGCTCCCTGAAGCCGAAGCGCAAGAGCGTGAACGGGCGCGAACGCGTCTATTACTCGGTCACCGCGAAAGGCCGCCGCCGGCTCGAGCATTTGAGCGACGAATGGAAACGCGTGAGCTCCGGGGTCAACCAGGCGCTCGGGGAGCCGGGCCATGCCTGACCGAGCCGAGTTCGAGGCCTTGAGGCTCGAGCTGCTGCGCGGCGGGATAGCCAATCTCTACGTCGAACGAACGCTCCGCGAGCTAGCGGACCACTACGAGGATCTCGAGCGCGCTTCGCTCGCCGCCGGTTGCTCGCGCGAGGAGGCCGCGCAGCGCGCGCGCGCTCAGCTCGGCAAACCTGACCTGATCGCGGCCGCGATCCTCGCGCGTCCGGAGCTCAAGAGCTGGACCCGGCGCTGGTCGGTGGTCGCGCTGTGCGCGCGTTCGGCTGCGGCTCTCGGCGTGTTGCCGGCGTTACCTGTTCTCTACGTCGCGGGCCGAAGCGACGGGATCGCCCGGTGGGGCGGCGCGATCGGAGCCGCATTGCTGCTCGTCGGCTCGCTCTACTCGGCGCTCGACTGGATCATCATGGTCCGTTGATTCAGCGGTCGACACACTCGTACGAGTGCACCGTCATCTCGGGCTTCCATACCCAATAGCGCGTGAGCTCGAACGGCTTCTCGAAGTAGACGGGATCCGTCGTCGTGAGCGTGTAGTCGATCCTGTCGTAGGCCGCATTCGGCTTGAAGCGTTCGACGGTCTTGACCTGGTCGCTCTCGGGCGCGCCCTCGTGATCGAAATACTGCGCCTTGATGTGATCGGTCTCCACCACGAGCGTCGTACCGTCCCAATGCCCGCGTGAGAATCCGAACTGCGTGTGCTCTGCCGGCGCGACCGCATTCGGCGCCATGTGAATCACGCGGCGCGTGTCGTACTCCTCGATGCTCATCAGAATATCGTCGCCCTGCTTCTTCAGCTCCATCGGCAGCGGCGAGATCATGATCAGCGGCGTGCCCTTGTGGCCGCACTTCAACAGCTCGTTCTCGCGCGGGTTCCACTGCGCCAGCTTGGCCTTGCCCGCGGCGTTGAGCGGATAGCCGCCCTTGAACATCGGGAACGCGGCCGGGTCCGCCATGTTCGTCGCCCAGACGCGGAACAATCCGTCCGCGGAAGCCTTGGCCTTCGACACGTCGGCATCGAGATTCGCCTTGCCGACGAGCTTGCCGGCTTTGCCCTCCGGGAAGTGGGCGGTCGCCGAGCCGAACGTGAACTCGTAGCCGCTCGGCAGCAGCACGCTGTTCGCGAGGAGCTGCGTCATCTCACGCCGCGGCGGCGAGCCCGCGATCGTAATCTTGTCGCCGACGTTGATGAGCCCTGTGGCATCCGCACCCCGGTTGCGCAGGATGCTGATCGACGCGGTCTCCGCGTCCCAATCCGTCATCGCGCCTTTGTCGTCGGTGACCGTGATCAAAATGTGGCCGTGCGGATTCGACCACGAGACGGACTTGACGATGCCCGTTACCTCGACCGTGCGGTTGCTGTCGAACAATCCCGCCTGACTGTGGTGAGCGCTCGCGATACCGGCGAGCGCAACGCAGACGAAAGCGAAGAGCAGATTGAGGCGCGACATTGGCGAATTCCCCCCGACGCTGATGACGCGGAGCTATTGTGCAGCAGGAACCCCCCTCGGGGCATCCGTAGCGGGCCGGAACGATATTGGCTGGCGTACCCCCCGCGGAAGAGAGGGCCCTAACGTTTCGCCGCGACCACCACGTCGGTATGTTCCGCGACCGCGGCGCGCAGCAACTCGAGTACTGGCAGCGCGCGGGTGCGCAGCGACACCGGGGGCTGTGAGGGCTCGTCGTGCGGGTCGCTCGCGTGCCTCGCTTCGGACGAAGCAGGCGCCGAATCCCCCAACGCGGCTTGGTGTGCGCCCAGCGCCCGCTCGAGCGTCGCGAGCTTGTCGGGCACGTCGTCGGCGAGGATCGCGGTCGGCACGTTGCCGGTCATGCCGGCGAGCTTGAGCAGCTCGATCGCAACGTTGCCGAACATCGTGATGTCCGCATGTGCTTTGGTCTTAAACGTAACGAGCATAAGACCACCTTCCTTATCGCTGATTGAGCGACTCTACCGCGACCCGGGCCGGTGCACCGCGCTTTTTCGTGACCAAGTCGCCAAGACTTTGCAGCCTTAGGGACTATCATCCGCGCCGTTTTCACGTGCGGAAGCTGCTGGCGCGCGCCTCGCGGGTGAGTGTCAGCGCGCGGAGGCCGCGCAGCAACGTCTTCGTCGCGTCGTGCTGGGGTGAGCTCAGCACCTCGCGCGGGTCGCCGCGCTCGACGACGTCGCCGTCGGCGAGGATCAGGACGCGGTCGCGAAGTCGCGCACGAAGTCGTCGTCGTGCGACGTGACGAGGAGCGCGCGGCCCGTGGCCGGCGAGCTCCGCGAGCGTCTCGCCGAGCTCGCCGCCGGCGCGCGGGATCGAGCGACGCGGTCGGCTCGTCGAGCAGCAGCAGCGGCGGATCCATCGCCAGCGCGCGCGCGATCGCGACGCGCTGCGCCTCGCCGCCCGAGAGCTCGCGCGGCAGGCGCCGGCGCGCGTGGCCGACGCCGAGCTGATCGAGCAGCGCGCGCGCGCGCGCTCGCGCCTCGCGCGCGGGCTCGCGCCGGACGTGACACGGCGCGAGGCAGACGTTGTCGAGCGCGGACAGGTGCTCGAAGAGGTAGTGGAACTGGAAGACCATCCCGACGCGTGCCACGCAGCGGATCCGGGCTCGGCAGGCCGGCGCAACGCCGGGCTCGAGCTCGACGCCGTCCGACGCCGATCGCGCCGCCGTCGAACGGCCTCGAGCCCCGCGATCGCGCGCAGCACTCGTCGTCTTGCCCGAGCCGGAGAGCCCCATCAGCGCGACGAGCTCGCCGGCTCGCGACGTCGAACGATCACGCCGCGCAGGATCTCGCGCGTGCCGCGCCGCGCAAGCGCGCGACTCGAGCCGCGATCGCCGAGCGCGACGGCGCGTTCATGAGGCGCGTCGGCGCCTTCCAGCGCGCCTCGAGCCGCCGCGCGAGGCGCGCGAGCGGCAGCGACATCGCGAGATAGAGCGCCGCGCAGAGCGCGCCCGGGAATCACCCAGCTGCCGAGGTTCGTCGCGAAGATCTGCGTCTGCTTCGTGAGCTCGACGACGGTGAGCACCGAGACGAGCGACGAGTCCTTCAGCAGCGCGACGAAGTCGTTCGTCATCGGCGCGAGCGCGAGCCGGAACGCCTGCGGCCCGCGCACGAGCCGCAGGATCTGCCACTCGCGTGAAGCCGAGCGTGCGCGCGGCCTCGAGCTGTCCGCGCGGCACCGCCTCGAGCGCGCCGCGGTAGATCTCGCTCTCGTACGCGGCGTAGTTCAGGCCGAGGCCGAGCAGCGCGGCGACGAACGCGGGCAGCCGCACGACGGACGCGAGCCCGTAGTAGATGACGAAGAGCTGCAGCAGGACCGGCGTGCCGCGCATGACCTCGACGTAGGCGGTGAGCAGCGCGCGCGCCACGCGCTCGCCGTAGACGCGGCCGATCGCGATGCGCGATGCCGAGCGACGACCGCGAGCGCCATCGACAGGCACGAGAGGACGAGCGTGACGAGCGACGCCGCAGCAGCGACGGCAGAGTACCGCCGCGTCATCGTCCCATGCGACGGCACGGCGAGCGGCGCCGTCTGCGAGCGAGCGGCGTCCGCCGGACGTCGCCTCGGCGCGCGACTCAGCAGCCGCGCGTAGAGCTGCGGCTGGTCGTCGTTCCAGACGTTCCACGCTGCGAAGATCGCCTCGAGCCTGCCGTCGCGCATCGCGTCGCGCAGGATCCCGTCGATCGCGATCGCGCAGCGCCGCGTCTGGCCGGCGCCGAGGATGCCGACGTAGTGGCCGACCGCGACCGCGTCCGGCTGCGTCGACGAGGCCCGGCATGCGGCGCATCGCAGCGCTCGGCGAGCACGTTGTCGAGCAGCACGGCGTCGACGCGGCCGTCAGCGAGATCGCTGTACGGATGCACGTCGTCGTCGTACGAGACGGCGACGATGCCGTGCTCGCGCTCCGCGGCGAGCAGCAGCTCGTAGGCGATCGTGCCGCCGAGCGTGCCGACGCGCCGGCCCGCAGGTCCGCGAGCGTGCGGAAGCGCGTCGCGTCGGCCGCGCGCACCGTGAGCACTTCGCGGAACTCGTAGTACGGAATCGTGACGGCGAGCGGCGCGCGCCGCGCCGGCGTGTCCTCGATGCCGCTCAGGCCGATGTCGAAATCGCCGCGCGCGGCCGACTGGTCGAGCGACGCGAACGCGACCTGGACGAACTCGCGGCGTGCGGCCGAGCGCCCGCGCGATGAGCTCGGCGATCTCGACGTCGAAGCCGCGCACTCGCTCGGGTCGCTGCGGGTCCGCCTCGACGAACGGCGCGCCGCCTTCCGCGTCGCCGCCCATTTGAGCGTCGGCAGCTGTTGAGCTCCACTTTCGCCCGGCGCGAGCGAAAACGCGACGACGACCGAGGCCGCGAGAGGCATGAGCCATCCGGCCGGTCGCAGTCGGGGCGTAGATCCTGGGGATGACGGCACCGCGCGATTCTATGTGCTCCCGACTCGCCGGCGAAGCCTAAGCCGACAGTTCATCAGAATGGCGTCGAGCCCGGCCACGATTCGGCCGCGCGGCGCCCCATCGCAGGCGCGAAATGACTCCGTCGAAGGGATGGGAGTGACGCCGATGGTGAGACGCAGAATTCCGCCGGGCGTGATCGAGGCCCTCGAGCGCGTCGTGGCCGCGCTTTGGTTCGCCGCCTTGCTCGTGCTTCTCTACCTCACGCTCCAGGCGCAACTGATGCGCTGAGGCAACCCAAGCGGAGCGCCGCGGGGCGCAAGGTACCAGGCCGGCCGCGGCGCGATTGGTCTCGACCGCGCTCCGGCGCAGAGTCCGCGCAAACCAATGGGGGGAGTCTCAGATGATCGTATCTCGCTCAGTCGGCGTGGCGCTGGCCTTGCTCGCGTTACCCGCGCTCGCGCAAGTCTCCGGTTCCCAACAACCTTCCATCACCAATCCGCCGACACTCGACTACGACTTCTTCAAGGCCCGCATCCAGCCGGTGTTCACCACCAAGCGCCCCGGCAACGCGCGCTGCGTGTCGTGTCACAGCTCCGGCACGCCGATGCGATTGCAGCCGCTCGCGCCGGGTGCCGCCACCTGGAGCGAGGAGGACTCGCGCAAGAACTTCGAGCTCGTCAAGTCGCGCGTCGTCGCCGGCAAGCCCGAGATCAGCCGGCTGCTGCGGCATCCGCTCGCCGAGAGCGCGGGCGGCGATCCGCATCACGACGGCGGGAAGCACTGGACGACCAAGGACGATCCGGAGTGGCAGACGCTCGCCGCGTGGGTGCGCGGCGCGACGCTGAGCGGCGCGACGCCGGCCGGCACCGCGCCGAGCAGGACGGCGGTGCGGATCATCCAGACCAACAGCGCCGGCGACAACGTCCACATCATCGACCCCGCCACCAACAAGGTGGTGGGGCAGATCACCGGCATCGAGGTCGGGCACGGTGCCGCCGCGGCGCCCGACGGCAGCCGGCTGTACGTCAGCAACGAAGCCGACAGCACGCTCGATGTCGTGGACGGCCGCACGCTGCGCGTGATGAGCAAGGTGCCGCTGACCGGCCATCCGAACAACATCGCCGCCAGCCGCGATGGCGCGCGCGTCTACGTGGCCATCCGCCAGGCGCCCGGCGCGGTGGACGTCGTGGACACGGCGTCGCTGCAGCGGGTGAAGAGCATTCCCATCAAGGGCGAAGTGCACAACACCTACGTGACGCCCGACGGGCGCTTCGTCGTGGCCGGATCGATCGCGGGCAAGAACCTGACGGTGATCGACCAGCGGACCGAGGAGCCGGTGTGGACGCTCGATTTCGAGCTGGGTGTGCGGCCGCTGGCGTTCGATCAGAACGCCGACGGGTCCACGAAGCGCATTTTCGTGCAGCTCAGCGACTTCAACGGCTTTGCGGTGGTGGACTTCGCGACGCACAAGGAAGTGACACGCGTGACGCTGCCCCAGATTGCCGCCGGCAAGAAGCCGGTGATGGAAGGCGGCAACGCCTCGCACGGGATGGCGGTCACCGCCGACAACCGGCTGCTGGTCGTGAACAGCCGGTTGAAC
>CAWJDS010000013.1:0-197239 GCA_963841645.1 uncultured Gammaproteobacteria bacterium
CGAGATATTTCACGGCTCGGCCCGCGATCAGCACACGCTCACCCTCGAGCTCGCAGTTGAGCTCCGAGCCTCGCTTCGACACTTGGAGCGAATGCAGCGTGCGCTTGCCGAGACGCTCGCACCAGTACGGCGTCAGCGCGCAGTGGATCGAGCCCGTGCCCGGATCTTCGTCGATGCCGGCCACCGGCGCAAAGAAGCGCACGACGCAATCCGAGCGCGTGCCGGGCGCGGTCGCGATCACCATTTGCCCAAGCTTGCGCAGCGCGCCGAAGTCCGGCGCGAGCGCGCGCACGTCGGCCTCGCTCTCGAACACGGCGAACCAGTGGTCGCCGTAGCCGGTCGACAGCACGCGCACCGGCGCCGAGTGCAGCGCGGCGGAGAGCGCGCGCGGCGCGTCGGCGGGCGCAGCGGACAGCGTCCAGCGCGGAAAATCCATCACGAGCTCGTCGCCCGACGCGACGACCGTGAGCGTGCCGCTCAGCGTCTCGAACTTCACGGTCCGGCGCCCGGGCTCGAGAATCGTGAACAGTACGTAGGCACTCGCGAGCGTCGCGTGCCCGCAGAGCTTCACCTCGACTTCCGGCGTGAACCAGCGCAAGCGGAAGCCGTCGCCCTCGGGAACGAAGAACGCGGTCTCGGCGAGATTGTTCTCGAGCGCAATCGATTGCATCGTCGCGGCGTCGAGCCACTTCTCGAGCGGCACGACGGCGGCCGGATTCCCGCCGAACAGCCGCCCCGTGAAAGCGTCGATTTGGTAGATCTTGAGCTTTTTCATAGGCGCGCGATCATAGGCCGGCCTCAAGAAAAGCGCGAATTGGCCGACCTGTGAACACGTCGATAGGGCGACGCGGGAACTACGGACTACGGTCTCACAGCCATGGACGCCGATCGCGACTACTACCACATCCTGCTCGTCGTGCCGGACGCACCGGCCGCGATGATCGAGGCGAGCTATCGCACGCTGAAGCAGCGGCTTCGGGCGAAACCCGGCTCCGTTGCGGCCGAAGCGCTGCTCGACGAGGCGTATCGCGTGCTGTCGGATCCAGAGCAGCGCGCAGCGTACGACCTCGAGCGAGACGTCGCGCTGTCGGAGCGCGCGGCGGCGGATTTCGCGGCGACGACGGTGCTCGAACCGGACGCCGCGCGCTACGCCGCGCATCGTTGTCTATTCTGCGGGACCGAGCACGGGCTCGATCACGCGCTCGAGCGCGACGACGACTGCCGCGAGTGCGGTAGCCCGCTCTACCCCGCCGAGCGCCATCGTCTCGAGTATTCGGGCCAGCGGATGCTGCGCAGGATTCCCGCGCGCCGCACCATCGATCTCTATGTGAGCTGGCCGCAGAGCGCGGCATACGCGGCGGAGATGCGCGACATCTCGCTCAATGGCATGCAGTTCGTGGCGGGCGCGCCGCTGCCACCGAATCAGATCGTGAAGATCGACTGCGCGAGCTGCGCGGCTGTCGCGCGCGTCGCGCATTGCGACCGCGAGATCTCCGACGGCGGAACGGAACGCTGGCTCGTCGGCGTCGAGTTCCTCACGCTGCGCTTCCGCAACGCGCGCGGCACGTTCGTGTCTGCGCGCGCCTGACCTCGACTTCTCGCCGCACACTCGCGCGCGCTACCGCAAGCCTCCGCCTTGCGCGTGACGAGACGCGCGAATCGGCGCATCATTCCGCGCCACGGCCGCCGAGCCGCCCGCGCCGAGGGCGCGATCAAGAAACTGGGGGGATCTATGGCACGCACGATTTTTTGGCGCGCGCTGGCAGCTCTCGCGCTCACGGCGTTCGCGCTTTCGAGCAGCGCGCAGAGCAAGGCGCCCGCATCGCCTCGGCTCTATGTGTTCAACGGCGGCGTGCTCGCGTCGGAGACCGCGCGCTATCGGCTCACCGACGCGGACGTCGAGGAAGTTCCGCTGTCGGTCGCGTCATTCCTGATCGTGCACCCGCGTGGCGTGCTGCTCTGGGACGCCGGCGCGGTCGCGGACCACGAGCGCGGCGGCGACCTCGGCTTCGAGCAGCGGCCTCGTGCGACGCGACAAGCAAGAGCGCTTCGTGAAGCTCGCGCCGACGCTCGTCTCGCAGCTCGCGTCTGCCGGCTACAAGCCGTCCGACGTGACTTATCTCGCGCTCTCGCACTATCACTGGGACCACACGGCGGACGCGAACCTGTTCGCGGGCTCGACGTGGCTCGTCTCGAAGGTCGAGCACGATCTGATGTTCTCGGCCGACCCGCCCGGCGGCGCACGCCCCGAGACGTACTCCGGGCTCAAGAACAGCAAGACCGTGCTGATAACCGCCGCCGAGCACGACGTGTTCGGCGACGGCACCGTGATCATCAAGCAGGCGCCGGGGCACACGGAAGGCCACTCGGTGCTCTATCGTGAAGCTCGCGAAGACCGGGCCGGTCGTGTTATCCGGCGATCTCTATCACTATCCGGCGGAGCGCAAGCTCGGCCGATTGCCGACGTTCGAGGTCAACGAAGCGCAGACGAAGGCGTCGCGCGAGGACATCGAAGCGTTCCTGAAGCGCACGGGCGCGCAGCTCTGGATCCAGCACGACCTCGTCGGTTTCCGCAAGCTCAAGCTCGCGCCGCAATTCTACGATTGATTCAGCGGGTCTTGTGACGCGGCGCGGCGCCGGGAGCGTACCGCTAAGTCGCTTCGGCCTGCGCCGTGAATCGATCCCACATCCGCTCGAACTTCTTGCCGGTGCCGCCCGCGGCGACGAGCGACGCGCGCGCGGTCTCCTCGTCGATCGCGCCCTCGGACGCGAGCACCGATAGCGCGCCCGCGACGACGCCGAAACGCAACGAGCGCCCGAGGTCCGACACGGGCCGCGCGCTGCCCCGGAGCTGCTCGTCGAGCGCGTCGAGCAGTCGGTCGGAGAGCTCCCACGTCGCTGCGATCTTGTGCGCGACGGCCGACGCGTACTCGTCGAGCAGAGATACGAGCGCGCTCGGATCGGGCTTGGCGCCGCGCGCGGCGTATTGATCCGTCGCGACGCGGTAGACGACCATTCGCGCGAGGCCGGTCACGAGCGCAAGCAGCTGCGCCGCGAACGGATCCGCGCCTTCGACAGCGAACGCGAACACTTCGGCCGCCGCCCCGGAGCGGTACGTGTGCTCCCACGTGATCTCGGCGAACCGGCTCGAGTCCTTCGACGCCGAGCGGAACACCGGCTGGACGAGCGCGGCCGCCGCAAGCGAGCGAATCCCCTGCGTCCCGAGCACGGTGACTGCGCGGTCGATGCTCTCGACCGGGTTGGGGCTCGCGCGGTAGTAAGGACCGTTCGCGAGCTTGAGCAGGCTGCCGACGAGCGCCGGATCGCGCGCGATGATATCGGCGAGATCCTTGCGCGAGCTGCCGTCGTCGCTCGCGGCGCGCAAGAGCTGCGGCAACAGCAGCGGCCGACGCGGCGCATAGCGCGGGTCCGTGGCGGCCGACTCGATCGTCGCGCCGATCGCGGCGACGATCTCGACCTGGGCTGGCGGCACGGGGCCCCTCGGCTCGGCTCCGAACGCGAGCGCATTCAGCTTGCGCAGCACCTCGTCGCGGCCGAGCGCCTTCGAGCCGGGCGTCGGCGCCAACGTGGCGGCGGCGGCGCCCTGAGCCACGTCACTCGGTTTGGCGCGCAGCGGCCGGCGCTTTAGCAGTGAGAGCACGAGCGCCGCGAGCGCGACGACCAACGAGACGAAGAACAGGGCCTGGGCCAGCATGACTCGCGGCTATATACCGCAATGCAACGACGCGGACCAGCGCTCGAGGCGAAAGACGCTATCGGCAGGTGCTGCAAGGCAGCACGACTCAGCCGGGCGGCGGCTGCGGCGCCGCTGCGCGCTGGCTTGGGATCAGTGAGGCGGCGAATCCGCGCGCGAGTCCGTGCCCGCGGCAGCGAGCGCTGCACGCCGCGTCGCGGCGAACTCGTTGCGGTCGTTCCAGATCGGCAGCGCTCGGTCGTTCGCGACAATCAGGCCTGCGTAGAAGCCGAACTGCGCGTCTTGCACGATCCCATCGAAGCGCCATTCGCCCGTGAGCTCGTCGCTCGGCTGGTGATAGTTGCGCTCGATGTATGCGTTGAGCTGCTCAGCGCCCCAGCCGGCGGGCTTATCGGGGAAGTCCGTGCCGCCGTTCAAATCGAAGGCGGGCACGCCGATCTTCGCGAGGTTGAACTGATCGGAGCGATAGTACGAGCCGCGATCGGGGAACTGGTCCCCCTTCAGCGCGCGGTGCTGGTAAGCCGCGACCTCGGTTGCAACCGCGTCGAGCGACGGCGACTTGCCGAGTCCGATGAACGTGATGTCGCGCGTCACGCCCCAGATGTTCGGGCTGTCGTAGTTCACGTCGGCCGCGATCTTCCCGGGCGGCGCCGTCGGATGCTTGGCGAAATATTCCGAGCCGAGCAGGCCCTGCTCCTCTGCCGCGGGGAACATCAGCAGCACGGAGCGCCGCGGGCGCTCGGGCAGCGCCGCGATCGCCTTGCCGATCGCGAGCACGGTGCCGACGCCGGCCGCGTTGTCGCGCGCGCCATTGTAGATCCGGTCGCCAGGCTTGCCGCTCGCGTCCGGCGCGCCGACGCCGAGGTGATCGTGATGCGCGCTGAAGATCACGATCTCGTCTGCGAGCTCCGGGTCGGAGCCGCGCAAGATTCCGAGCACGTTGGCCGATTGCGTGCGCGTAATCGTGTTGCGCAGCGCGATCGACGTCTTGATTCCGAGCGGCACGGGTTTGAAGTCGCGCCGCTTCGCCTGCTCGACGAGCGCATCGAGGCTGCCGCCGGGGCCGAGCATGCGCCGCGCCGCGTCCTCGGTGATCCACGCCTCGATCTGCGCGTGCGGCTCGCCGTCGGCGGGCAGCTTGAACTGGGCGCCGCCCCAGCTCGCCTGCACCGTGTGCCATGGATAGCCCGCGGACGGCGTCGTGTGGATGATGATCGCCGCGGCCGCCCCGTGACGGCCCGCGCTTTCGTATTTGTATACCCAGCGGCCGTAGAACAGCCGCTCGGCGCCCGCGAACAGCGCCGGATCCCAGTCCGGATCGTTGTTGAGCATCAGCAGCACCTTGCCGCTGACGTCCACGCCCTTGAAGTCGTCCCAGTCGTACTCAGGAGCCTCGATCCCGTAGCCGACAAACACGACCTCGGCGTTCTCTACAGATGCGCGCGGCGCTTGCACGCCGCTCGTGGCGATGAAATCCGTGTCGCGGTCGAGCGCGACGCCCTCGCTCCCATGCGCGAACGTCCACTTCGCGGGCGCCGCGGCCGTGACGCCGACGAGCTCGACCGGCTGCTCCCACGACCCGCCCTCGCCGCCCGGCGCGAAGCCGCGCTTGGCGAGCTCCTTTTCCAGATAGGCCCGCGTCATCTTGTCGCCGGCCGAGCCTGGCGACCGACCCATGTAGCGGTCGTCCGCGATTTCGGCGACGACGGCGCGGACATCGTCGCCGTCGATCGCGTCGGCGGCCGCGACCATTTCCGGAGTGATCCGCGACGGCGCGGCCGGAGGCGGTGGCGGCGGCGTAGGCTCCGCGGCGGCTGTCGCGGGGCCGAGCTCCGTCGGCGCTTCGCGGTGGCAGCCTGCGAGCACGCCGAGCACCGCGACGAGCAGCGCGATTGAGAGCGAGCTCGAGACTAGGGCGCAGCGCTCCGCGGCGCGGTATTCGTGCCGCACGATTTCAACCGACGACATGCAGGCTCAGCCATTCCGCGAAGAGCGCGGGTTTGTCTTCGTTCTCGATCTCGACCGTCACGTCGATCTTCATTACCAGGTTGCCGGGCTTGCGCTCGCTGACTTCCGTGAGCGTGCCGTGTGCGCGGATTCGTTTGCCGACGCGCACCGGCGCGACGAAGCGAATCTTGTCGAACCCGTAGTTCACGAGCAGCGTGCGGCCAGCGGGCTCCGGGATGAAGCCGATGCAGAGCGGCACGAGCAGCGACAGCGTGAGAAAGCCATGCGCGATCGTGCCGCCGAACGGCGTTTTCTGGGCGCGCGCGGGATCGACGTGAACGAATTGATGATCGAGCGTGACGTCCGCGAAGCGGTTCACTCGCTCCTGATCGATGAGGAACCAGTCTGACACGCCAAGTCGTTCGCCAACCATTCGGTCGAGCTGCTCGCGCGTGACGGTTCCTTCCATGGTCGAAGCCTCATGACTGACGCGAGCTCGCGGCCGCGACTGACCCCGCACTTCATGCTCGCCGGACAGAGATTGTGGTCGGCTCACGTTCTCGCGTAAAGGCCGTTCAGCTCACCCGGCGCTTGGACCGGGCCGTGCATTCACCGCAGAGGCACGCCCGCACGCCGAAACAAGAACGAGATCTGCGCGCGCACCTGCGGTGACGGGTCTTGCCGCGCCGCCTGCTGCAGCGCGACTTGCACGCCGGCTTCTCCGCGATGCCGCATGAGAGCCGACGCCATGGCCGCACGGATTTCTTCGCTTGGACTGTCGGTCAGAAGCTCCACTAAAAGCGGGACGATCTCAGTTGCACTCACTCGGCCCGGGCTTTCGTCGGGCGTGGATTCCTGTGTCGACGGGCGAGCCCGGCTCGCGATGGCGACGAGCGCCTGAGCCGCGCGCGGATCGATATAGCCGCGGAACCCGCTCACGCCCGCCATGAGCAGCTCGAGTCGCGCCGGATCGGATAGATCATCCCGGAGCAGGGTTCCCGCGACATACGCTCGCCGTTCATCTTCATCGAGCGACTCCCAGCGCGCGTTAGCTCGGACTTGGAGCGACAGATCGTGAACGAGCGCATATTCGAGAGCCGCAATGGCCTTCGCATCGCGGCCGAAACTGCTTCCCAGCGTTTTCACCGCTTCGAGGCGGACGAACTCGGAGTCGTCATGCAATACGGAGTCGGCTAGCGGCTCGACCAGATACGGGTCGTCCACCTTTCTCATTGCAGCCCAGGTGCGGCCGCGAACCTCCGGGTCCACCGAGTTCGCCACGATGTCGGCGGCGGCCACCGAAACGACGCGCCGTTCGTCGCGGCCTACGAACCCGAATCGCTGCGGAATCGTCTTGAGCTCGGCGAGTGCGTCGAACCGCTCCTCCGCCGAGTGATTGGCATCGAGGGCAACGGCCTCCAATTCCACCGGACGCGACACTTCAGGGGGAAAGGGAAAGCGACGAAGCGCTTGCGTCGCGTCGCGTGCCACGGCTACCGCTGTCCACGGAACCGACGATGCAATCGATGCGCTCCATTGGCCGACCCCGCCGCGCGTGGCTGACCAGTGAACGTGAAACCTCGGGCCGTCGCGCGACTCCACGTCGGCTCGGAGCTCGAAGTCGGGCGCGAAGTCCCGCTCCGCGGAGTTGCGGACCTCGACCAGGTCGAGATTCGGTACCGCACGAAGCTCGTCGAGGAGCGCCACATAGATCGACTGGAATGCGAGCGCAGTGGCCCGGTCGGTCGTCTCGAGCACGCGTGGCGCCATCGCGACCGTGAATCGCAACTTGGCTGACGTCGGCGCATGCACCGCCTCGGCGGTCGACGGGGTCGAGGCACGCGCGTCCGCAGGCGCGTCGAGCGGCGGCGGGCCGCGCTGCGCGGAGCTATCCGGGCCATCGACGGCCAGCGGCTCCGTCGGACCGCGACTCTGCGCACCGTTCCGGCTCCAGAGCAGAGCCGTCGCCAAAAGCCCCGCTAGGAGAGCGAGGACGACCACCACGCTCATGCGAATACCGCCGGACGGGCGCCTGTTGTTACTAGACGTCATCGGTGATCACGTATACGTTGCAACTGGACGAACGTCAGGAACCGCTTCGATAGCGGACCGATCGACTATACGCCCGCGACCTTCGCCTCTAACCCTTCGTTGTACAATTGGCGCCCTTTTTTCACCGCCCGCCCGTGAAGGCCCGCTGTGCCCAAGACCACCGCCCCAAAAATCGGCTTCGTGAGCCTCGGCTGCCCGAAGGCGCTCGTCGACTCCGAACGGATCCTGAGCCAGCTGCGCGCCGAGGGCTACGAGACGGCGGCGGACTACACGGGCGCCGATGTCGTCGTCGTGAACACCTGCGGCTTCCTCGACAGCGCGCGCGAGGAGTCGCTCGACGCGATCGGCGAGGCGCTCGCGGAGAACGGGCGGGTGATCGTGACGGGCTGCCTCGGCGCCGAGCCCGAGACGATTCGGGCCGCGCATCCAAACGTGATCGCGATCACCGGCCCTCATCAATACGAGGCGGTGGTGAGCGCCGTGCACGACGCCGTGCCGCCGCAGCACGATCCCTACGTCGATCTCGTACCGCCGCAGGGCGTGAAGCTCACGCCGCGACACTACGCATATCTGAAAATCTCCGAGGGCTGCAATCACCGCTGTAGCTTCTGCATC
This sequence comes from uncultured Gammaproteobacteria bacterium, assembly GCA_963841645.1. GTDB lineage: Bacteria > Pseudomonadota > Gammaproteobacteria > Steroidobacterales > Rariloculaceae > FEN-1219. Next base: position 8,330 of record CAWJDS010000013.1, read on the forward strand.
ATCCCGCGTCTGCGCGGCGATCTCGTGAGTCGCCCCGCCGGCGACGTGCTGCGCGAGGCCGAGCGGCTCGTGCGCGCGGGCGTGAGGGAGCTGCTCGTGATCTCGCAGGACACGAGCGCTTACGGCGTCGACGTGCGCTATTCGGAGTCCGAGTGGCGCGGCCGCAAAGTCGCCGCGCGTGTGACGGACTTGAGCGCCGCGCTCGGCGAGCTCGGCGCGTGGGTGCGCCTGCACTACGTGTATCCGTATCCGCACGTCGACGATCTGATCCCGCTGATGGCCGAAGGCAAAGTGCTGCCTTATCTCGACGTGCCGTTCCAGCACGCGAGCCCGAAGATCCTGAAGGCGATGAAGCGCCCCGCGGCCGAGGCGAAGACTCTCCAGCGGATCCGCGCATGGCGAGAGACGGTGCCAGACCTCACGATCCGCTCGACTTTCATCGTCGGCTTCCCAGGCGAGACGGAGCAGGACTTTCAGATGCTGCTCGACTGGCTCGAGGAGGCCGAGCTCGACCGTGTCGGCTGCTTCCGTTACGAGCCCGTGCGCGACGCGGCCGCGAACGCGCTGCCGAACGCCGTTCCGGAAGAAGTCAAAGAGGAGCGCTGGCACCGCTTCATGGCTGCGCAGCAGGTGATCAGCGCGCGGCGCTTGCAGCGTCGTGTCGGCACCGAGATTCAGGTGATAGTCGACGAGATCGAGGGCACCCAGGCGCTCGGCCGCTCGATGGCAGACGCGCCCGAGATCGACGGCCGCGTCTATCTGCCGGCCGGCAAAGGCGCGAAGAAGCTCAAGGCCGGCGACGTGATCGGCGCGAGCGTGACGAAGGCCGACGAGTACGACCTTTGGGCCGTGCCCGGTCCCTAACCCTCGTCTAGTGCGCGGGCAGAACGGCGTCGGGCCCGACCTCGTCGCACCACACCGTGAAGCGCTCGAGGCGGCTCGTCCCAAACGAGGTTAGTAGCGCCACGTCTGCTGCGTCGCGACCCCGCGCCATCAGCACGCGGCCCGACGCGCGGCGCGTTGTGCCTCGCGTCCATCGTGTACCAAGCGTCACCGAGGTAGACCTCGAACCACGCGCTGAAATCCATCGGCGCTGCCACAGGCGGCACGCCGATGTCGCCGAGATATCCGGTGCAATACCGGGCCGGAATGTTCAGGCAACGGCACAGGGTCACCGCGAGGTGCGCGAAATCACGGCAGACTCCCACTCGCTCTTGATGCGTTTCATACGCGGTACGCGTGTTGCGCGCCTGTGAATAGTCGAAGCGCACATGGTTGTGCACGTAGTCGCACACGGCTTGCACGCGCGGCCAACCCTCGGGAACCGCGCCGAACGTGGCCCAAGCCAGATCCATCATCCGATCCACTTCGCAATAGCGGCTCGCGATCAAGAATTCGATCGCGTCATAGGGCAAGTCTTGGATTCGTCGCTGTACGGCGGCGGGATTTCGGTAATCCGGTTCGCCGCTGTCTTCGAGCACGGCGTCGTTCCACAAGCGAATGCGGCCGGCGGGCGACGTGAAGCGGCCGCAGCGATTGCCGAAGCCGTCGATGTATTCCCCGATTTCCGCCAGAGGGTCCAGCAGTAGGTATTCGCTCCGTCGAACCGCGGGCTGACATTCGGGATGCAGATAGAGCATCGCCACGATCGGGGTCGCGACGGGGTGCTCGAACACGATGTCGTAGCCCACTCGTATGAACATTGGCGCAGGCCCCAGCGCGATACGCGCTCGGTGTTCGGAGTGAGACTATGGCTCAGAACGCGAAGACTAGGCGCGAAATAATTCAATGCGTCGGTGTTGTCTGATCCGGTAGATGGCGGCGGGCTCGCGCACCTCCTCGGGTGGATTCGCGCCGCGCTCGAGCATCCACCCCTCCGCGGAGGGGTTTTTGGCGCGTGAGCCGTACGCGAGCTCTGCGCGCATCTCTTCCGCGACGCGCCGTCGGCCGTGCACGATCGCGGCCATCAAGCCCGCCGCGGAGGGATTTTCGCCGCAATCCCGTGTACCTCCATCGCCGGCGCCATCGAAGCCGGCACCCTCGTCGAGCATGTCCTCCGCCCGGTAGCCGCCACGTGGAATCACCCGTCCGTCCGGGCGCCGGAAGTAAATCGCGCCTGACTGATCGCGCTCGATCGTGAAGCCGCCCTCGTGCAGCAGCCGATGGTGGTGCGTGCAGAGCAGCGTGAGGTTCTCGAGGCTCGTGTCGCCGCCGTGCGCCCAGTGGTGCACGTGGTGCGCTTCGACGAAACGCTTGTTTCGACAGCCCGGGAACGTGCAGCCGCGATCGCGCGACCAGAGCGCGCGTTTCAGCGGCGTCGATACGACTCTCTGCTTGCGGCCCACGTCGAGCGGCGTGCCATATTCGTCCTCGACGACCGTGATCAGGCTGCCGTCGCACGCGAGACGCTTGATGGTCTCGATCGGCAGATCCGAGCGGCCGATCCCTCCGCGGAGGGATTTCGCGTCTACGTGCACGACGATTTGGCAGTGATCTGCGATCGACGCTGTTGCGTGTGCATCGCCGGCACTCGTCTGCCCGCCTGCGAGATACGCCTTCGCAACCGCGACGAGCGCGTCGGCCTGTTGCGCGCACCAGCCGTTGCCCGCGAGCTCCCGATCCGACGCGAACTCGATGGCGCTCGCGACCTCTCCGTCGGCGACTGCGTTGTCGAGCGCTTTAATGATGACTTCTCCGTCCTCTACCGGCAGCTCGACGTTGATCGTAAGCGTGCCACGCGCGGGGTTGCGGCTCACGGTGAGCGCACGCCTCGCCCAGGCCGCGCGCGCCGCGTCGGTCGACTCCGGCGCGACGTTGCGCATCTGCCGGCAGCGCTCCTCGACTTGCGACGCGCTCGCGTCGAGCGCGTAGGCGAGCAGCAGGTCCTCGTTCGCCGCGTCCGCGGCGCGCGTGAGCGCGCGGACTTTGGAATAGGACAACCTTCCGTCCGCGAACGCGGCCGAGATCGCAGGTAGGCCGCGCAGCGCGTGCGCCGTGCGGAGCTTCTCGCGAGCCGTCGACATCGTCATGCCGCAGCGCCATGCGAGCCACTCGGCGCCGCTGCGCAGGCTCCACTTCGCGAAGCCGAACCGATCGTCGAAGTCGCGGATCAGCAGCAGGAAGCGATAGGTCTCGGCGTTCAGTTGTCGCGAGAGGCGGCAGATCTCGACGTCGAGCCGCGATCGAGCGCTCGAAGCTTGGACCAGATGCGATAGCCGGCGGCAAACAATGAGCTGTCATGCGAAGCCCCTGAGTCGTCGGTTGTGATACTGTTATTATATCCAGCTATAGGCGACTTTTCACTCTTTTTTCATCATGTTATGCAGTGATCTATTGATTCCGAACGGGGTAAAGATAACTCCCGCGGAAAATAGCCAGCCTCGCGCCCGCGGCGATGACTGAGGTCGATAGTGGGTGAGTCCGGATCGATCCAGGGGCCGCCGGGTTCAGCCGGTCGTCATGCTGCTTCTGCGGCTGACCTTCGTGTGTCCATTTGTTTTCTTTAACTCAAACAGATGTGGCTAGCGCCTTCGCGATCGCATGCCTCGACCACCGCAGGTCTTCGGCCAAGGTTCTACCACAAGAGCGCTCTCCCGGTTCAGTGCCAGCTCGGTACGCCAGATAGCTAATCGCGCAAGCTGCGTTGTACAGGAGAACGCGGTCACGACGGATGGAGCAACCGACGACGGCTTCAGTAGACTGAAGTCGCTGCGTCTAGCATTTCGTACCGATCGAGGTCGAACACTAGATATCGAAAATCGTGGTGGCGATCGGCCCAAGCAGCCCCGTCGTAGTCAAAGACTCCATGGACTGCAAACGATTTTGGATCGATGCCTAGGTTGTGGAACCCAACGTCTGTATGCACCAAAGCGCGATCGATCTCTTCTAACGAAACACCTTTCGTACGCTTCCATGACGTAGCTAGCGCGTGCGATCAAATCGGCATCATCCACCACGCTGGGGAGGCGTTCGCTAATCCAGTCTCGCGGTTCTGGCCAGGATGGCGTCGCGGGGAGCCATTCGCGAACATCACTGGCGCTGATTCGGGAGTGTTGCTCGGCAAGGATCGCGCCGATCGCGGTGCCCAGCTGGATGCGCGCGCCTACTATCGTCTCGGACCTCGGCGTAGACCGCCCATGGATCGACTTGTTCCGGGGACCATCGTCCGAACATCGAACTCCTCGTCTCGGCTCTCGAATAGCACTCGCGGAGCACCAAACGAGCAACGTGCTTCGAGAAGGCGCAGCACGCGACGTTCGGCACGGAGCCGCTGAAGACCGCTCGAAGAGGCAGCGAACCACGCCAGACGTTGGCCAGGAAGTCGCACGAGCCACCTTTCTTCACGTGCCTCGATCTGGAAGTCCGACGGTCGGCAAACGGAATCCCGCAGCGCCGAGCGATTCGCTGACACGGGCGCGGATCACTGAGGACGTCTTGTCAGGCCGAACGACGGTTACCCCTGATTGATTCCGAACGGGGGCGCGCCGAACGCATAGGCGCGCGTGGTGCCGCGCGATAGGCAACAGCCCGCGACCGCGCGCCGCCCGGGGGGGCAAGAGCAAGCGAAAGTCGCGTTCCCGAGGGGCCAGTGAGCGCGCGGCGTCACTCGCCCGCGTTGATGTTGAACACCTTCTGACCCTCGACCGGCACGCCGTTCCGGATCTGATCGTGCTCGACCGCGCGCGCCGGAGTCGGCAAGCCCTTCGCCTTCGCGTCGGCGACCTGACGCTCGTACGCGCGCTCGCCCGATAGCGCGTGCTGCACCGCGCCGTTGCCTTCGTGGCACGAGTACTCGTACACCTCGTAGCTCGGCCGCGAGGTGATCATCAGCCGGATCGTCCACGGCGCGACGTACGCGCCAGGATCGTCGACGGTCGCGCGGTACTCGATCATCTGCGGGTCCACGCGAGTGAAGCGCTCGGTGAGCTTCAGCTGCTCGCTGTTCGGCGGACCGCCGCCGTTCACGCCGAGGCTCGTCTTGTCCGTGAAGTTCGTCGTCTCGACGACGAGCGTGTCGCCGTCGAAGCGGCCGCGCGCGTTGCCCAAGGTACTGGCGCACGCCCGCGTCGACGTGCGCGCGGCCGTCGAGCGGGATCACGCGCGTGTCGTGGACCATTTCGTAGGTGATCGCGACGGAGTCCGGGTTCTGCGTGATCCGCAGGCCGTTGCCGTAGATCACGGGCAGCAGCGAGCCGAGCACGCCGCGCGTGATGCAGCGGTCGTAGAGGCTGAAGTCGTCGAGCTTGTCGAACGGACCCGGCCCGTACGTGCCGCGCACACGCGTCGCGGCGAGCGCCTCGCCGTGCGGCGTGAGCTTCGGCATTTGGCCGTCGGACGGTTCGACGATCAGCGACGAGTAGCCGAAGCTGCGGATGCCGGACTCGTGCTGCAGGAACGTGCCCACGTTCACGTCGAAGTCGGCCGTGCTTGCGTCGCTCTTCGCACGCGCGACGAACTCCTCCGTCGTCAGCGTCTCGCGCGTGCCGACTTTCGCGGGCCGGTTCATCGGCACACCGCGCAGATCGTCCGTGCTCCACACGCCTTCGAAGCTCGGATGACCCCACGACGTGCGCGGCGCGCGCCAGTGCTTGTCGACGTACGCGGCCGCGGTCGTCTCGGCCGGCACCGAGCGCAGCGCACCAGGGTCGACGTCGCGCAGCGTCGGCGCCTGCGCGCCCGCGATCCACGGCAGGGCGATCGCTAGCGTGGTCGCGAGTGGCCGATATGAGGCGCAAGCTCGAATCATCGCAAGCTCTCCCTTTCGTCCCGGCACAGCCTCGGGACTCGCGCGAACGTTTGAAGCGCCCGAGAACTCAGTCCGTGCGATGCCGCAGCTGCTCGAGCTCGCTGTCGGTGGGAGTGTCTTCGCCCCAGAGCTCTTTGCCGTCGGAGAGCACGAGCTTCTGCCAATGCACGACGAACGAGCCGTCGCGCGACGGATTGCCGATGATCTTGATGTGATCGCCGGGCTTCACCTCGTCGCCGGTCCAGCCGTTGCGCAGCAACACGGTGCGTGAGCCGCCCTCGGCCATCCAATTCTGGTCCTCGCCGTTCGGGCCTTTCACCGTCATGTAGATCCGCGCGTGCGGGTTGCCCAGCGTGTAGCTCTTCACGACGCCTTCGACCGTGATCTCCTTGTCGACGAAATAGAACACCGCGGCGGAATGGTGCGCCTGCGCGAGCGGCGCGACCGTAGCGGCCACGAGCGCCGCAAGTAAGAACGAGACGATTTTCATGCTGGGGCTCCTCACGGCTTGGTCCGTCATGGCTTAGTCGGATAGTCCTTGCAGCTGTCTTTGACGAGCCTCATCTCGGGCCTGTGGAGCCAGATCTTGTGCACCGTGAACGGCTTGGAGAGCATCGTCGCATCCTCGACCATGAGATCGAGGCGCAGCCGGCGGGGATTCTCGAGCACCGTGTAGATCTCGATCGCGTGTGCGTTCTCGCTGAAGCCGCCGCCCGCGTACTGCGGATAGAAGATGTCGGGGCTCAAGCCCACCGTGTCGACGACGAGCACGTCACCTTCCCAGTGGCCTATCGAGTGGCCGAGCCTGGTCGGCTTCACTTTCCTCGGGTGCGCGCGGCCGTCGAGATAAATCGTGCGCGTCTCAACCCACTCTTCGTAGTCGATCACGAGGTTCTTGCCGGCGCGCCTGATCTCGATCGGCAGCGCGTTCACTACCTCGCGCGCAAAACCGTACGGCTCGCAGTTCAAAGTCGGATCCGTCGCGTCGTTGATCGTGTTGAAGATCTCGACTCCGGGGCCGATCACGTGCGGACGCATGCTCTCGCGCATGAAAGCCCACGACTGTCCGATCAGGGCGAACACCGGCACGTGATCATTCTTCGGATCGGCGAGAAGCGTCTTCAAATGCGCGATCCCTTCGTCCGTGCAGCCGTTGAAGCAGCCCCAATCTTCGATGTGCCAATACGGGTCGTGGCGAGTGGTGAAGATGCCGCTCCAGACGCCGTCCATGTCCGTCTGCGCCGAGGTGTAGGCCGGCGCCGCGAGCGCAACGAGGCAGAGCCACGCGGTTCGGGCCGCCGTTCTTCTCATTATTCATCTCCGAAGGACCGCGTGGATGTTACGCGTTCCGGCTGCGTGCCCGCCACTCTTCGCGCGTCTGTCCCCAAATGTCGACGAGCGTGGATTCGTACGGCGCGGGCAACCGGGCAGGGCCACGCTTGCGAGAACCGAGCTTGCGCGCGACCGCTTGTGATGCCGCGTTGTCGATGTCGATCACATGGATCACTTCGCTCCAACCGAGCACGTCGAATACCCAGTCGATCGCTGCTATGGCGGCTTCCGTTGCATAACCGCGGCCCCAACAGTCGCTCACGATGCCCCAGCCGATCTCGGTGCCGGGCCAGCCGTCGGGATACCAAGGTCCTACGCGGCCGACCCAGCGTCCACTCGATTTTTCGATGACCGAGAACATCGCGAAGCCTTGAACAGCCCAAGCGCCGGCCATCGTGAGGAACGATCGCCACGCGACGCTTCGCGGCACGGGGCCACCGAGATAGCGCGTCGCCGCCGAGTCGGCAACGAAGTCCGCCCACGCGTCGAAGTCCTCGCCGCGCGGCGGACGCATCGAGAAGCGCGGCGTGTCGAGAACGGCTGATGCCGGTTGCATCGCACTAGTCTCGCACGAGACTCGGCGCTCAATCGAACGGATGCGGCGCGGCTGCTAGTTCGCAGGCGCGATCGTGAGCTTGCCGTCGACGACCGGATTGCGATCGTTCTCGTTGCAATCGCCGTGAACCATCCGGTCCAGCCCGAGCACGCGCTGATACGGGATCGTCGCCTTCCATTCTTTGGTCAACGCGCCCGGGTCGACCACCGTGATCTCGTCTTCCATCCTGTCGGGGCTCACCATGCGGATCCGCTCGGTGTAGCGCGCGTGCTCGCTGACCAGCGGCGGGAAGCTGCGTGATTTCACGGCGATCGTGTCGACCGTGAGCACGTGCCCCTCCCACTTGCCGACCGAATCGCCCCACGGGGTCGGCCACACGTCGTCCGGGCTCGGGTGCGTGCGGCCGTCGGTGTAGATATGCCGGATCTCGCGACCCGCGACGATCACGTCGGTCTCCTCGGGCGTGATCAAGAACTGGAGCACCCAGGGCGACTCCATCATGAATGGGAACGGGAAACCGCACTCCTTGCCCGTATCACCAGCGGAATTCTTGCGCGCCGCGGCTGCCTTCGTCGCAAACTCGGCGGTGTACGGCAGCGGCGCGGCGAGCTTCATCTTCACGTAGTCTGCCGCGCCGTTCTCGGTGCGCCCGGACACGCCGAGCGCGTTCTCGACGCCGTCGTCGGCGATCCAGTAGCCGGTCCAGTTCGGCAGCGACGCGAACACGCGAACGCGATCTTGCTCGCTGTTCTGCGCGCCCACGACGGCAGTCACCAGTAGCGACGCGGCTGCGCAAATTCGTGCGATCGATCTCGAGCTCATTGCGGTTTCCCCAGCACGCTGCCGTCGGCACGCGCCGCCGACACGAACAGGCCCGCCTTCTGCGTGCCGTCGCGTATCGGCTTGATCACGACCTTGATCTCGTCACCGGGCTTCAACGTGCTCGGCTTCCAACCACCTTGATAGAGCTGCAGCGGCGCGCCCATCTCGACGCTCCAGTCCTCGGCCCCTTTCTCACCGGGCACCGAAAGCTCGATCCAACAGTGCGGATTCGTCCACTGGAACTGCTTGACGATGCCGGCGAGCGTCACCGACTTGTCGTAGTCGAACATCGCGCCCGAGTGATGCGCGTGGAGCGGTGCGGCAACGAATGCAACCGCTGCGATCGCGACGGCCGCGCGCATCGCGTGCGCGAGCTGCGGAGGGCTGACAGCCACGTCGATGCTGCTCCCGGAAAGGATGACGGCGGCTACGGTAGCACGAGCCGTTTGGGGTGCGGCTACTTCCCGAACGAGCGCGTGAAGCCGATGTTGTAGACCGGCTTTTCGTTTTGCACGCCGTAGAGGCTCTCGCTGACTGGGATCTGCGCCGCGAAGCGCACGACGACTCCGCCGACATTCACGAGCACGCGCGGAGTGAGATAAAGGATCGAGCCGCCGGTGTTCGGGTCGTAGTCGCCGGAGTGGTCGATTTGGTCGCGGCCGGCGTGGCGATAGTTGAGCTCGAGCACGGAGTCGAGGTTCGTCGTGAGCTTCCGCTCGTAGGCGAAGTTCAGCAGCGAGATGTCCCCATACTGATAGCCGAAGTCGTTGGCACCAGGCAAGCGCCGCTGCACCGACGCGAACAGCGACGATTTCGTATTGAGCAGGTAGTAGCCGGAGACGCCGAAGAATGGGTCCGTCGATCCCGTGCCGGGCTGCACGTGCTCGTCGAGCCGCTCCCCGTCCTTCTCGATGTCGTTCTCACCCCAATTCGTCTTGACGCCGACGGTCGCCGAGAAGCTCAAGCGGCGGCCGAGGTCGCCGTTGAGCGGCGACGACCAGAGCCGGATCTGCGCCGAGAGCTCCGGATCGCCGAGGCCCGATCGCCTCGCTGTGCTCGACCTCGTCGCCGACGCGCTCGTCGAGCGTGCGCTGCGCGAACGGCACGCGCGCGACGAGCAGCGCGCGGCTGCCGAGCGTGTACGCGCCGACCGCCGTGTAGCGATCTTCGACGATCGAGTCCTGCTCCTCGGGTGGCCCCTGCGTCTTCGAGAACCGGTCGACGTCGAACGCGAACCGGAAGCCGGGCTCCGACGTGACGTCCTTGCCGAGCGCGTTGAACGTCGCGTCGCCGCAACGGCAGATCGAGCAGGCCTCGGCACGCGATACGGTCAACGCAAGAGCGAGCCCGAGGGCGGAGCCGAGGACGACTTGAGAAGGACGAAAGACGACGGTCACCAGGCCAAAACTCCGAATGGCGATGCGAAATTTTCGCATTCGGCCGTCGCCGCGCGCCTGCGGCAAAATGTCGCAGCCCGCCGGTGCTCAGCTCGAGCGCGTCCCTGGTCGCCACGGAGGCGGCGCTCACTGACTAATTCTGCAACGGCTTTTTCGCGAGCTTTCGCTGCAGCGTGCGGCGATGCATCCTCAACGCGCGCGCGGTGGCCGAGAGGTTGCCGGCGTGCTCCGAGAGCACGCGCTGGATGTGCTCCCATTCGAGCCGGCGCGGCGACATCGGCTCCGCCGGCGACTCAACGGATCGCGTGGTGCCGGGCTTGCCGCCCCGCTGCAGCGTCTCGACAACCGCGCTCGCTGTCACGGGCTTCGCGAGGTAATCGTCGGCCCCGAGCTTGATCGCCTTCACAGCGGTGGTGATGCTCGCGTAGCCCGTGAGCACGACGATCCGGATCTTCTCGGCGAGCGCGTGCAGCGGCTCGATCAGCGTGAGCCCGTCCTCGTCGCCGAGACGCAGATCGACGATCGCCGCATCCACGGCACGCGCACGCGCCACGGCGAGCGCACCGTCGATCGTGTGCGCGACGCTCGCGGTCCAGCCGCGCCGCTCGAGCGCGCGCGCGAGCGTTTCCGCGAAGCGAACGTCGTCGTCGACGACGAGGACGGAGCGGGCGGCTTCAGCGCGCACCGGCGATCAACTCGTCGAGCGGGAGATGGATCTGCGCCTCGACACCGCCCGCCGGCCGGTTCGCAAGCTCGATCCGACCGCCGAACCGTTCGAGCGCGGCGCGCGACAGAAGCAGCCCGATACCGAGCCCCCGCTCTTTCGTGGAGACGACTCTGAGACCGATCTCGCGCAAAGACGGATCGAGTCCAGCACCTTCGTCGCTGACGGCGATATCGAGCCGCGTGCCGCGGCAGCTCACGCGCACCGCGACACTGCCGCGCCCGTTCGCGAGCGTCGCGTGCGCCGCGTTGTCGAGCACGTTGCGGATGACCTGCCCGATCGTCGCCTCGGCGACGATCAGCGGGTCGGCCTCGGGCAGATCGAAGATCACGCCGAGATCGATCTCGGGATGCGCGCCGCGCCATTGCTCGACGAGCTCCTCGAGATACGCGCGGAGCCCGATCTGGCGCGCGCCCTCGCTGCGCGCAACGCCGACGCTGCTCGCGATCCGATTCAGCCGCTCGTTGATCGACTGGATCTGCTCCGCCATCACGTTCAGGTGCTCGCGCTGCGCGGGCGTCGACGCCGATTCATTGAGCTCCTCGACGAGAATCGCGAGCGTCGAGAGCGGCGTGTTGAGCTCGTGCGCCGTGCCGGCGGCGAGCGTGCCGAGCTCGACGATCTGCTGGTCACGCAGCGCGTTCTCGCGCAGCGCGGCGAGCTCCTCATCGCGCCGCCGCAGCACTCGCGCCGCGCGACCGACGAAGAACACGATCAGCGTCGCCGCGATCAAGAAGTTCACCCACATGCCCGCGACGTGCAAGTCGAAATCGCTGCCGAAACGCTCGTTCACGGGCGGCAGCGGCACGTGCCAGCGCCAGACGAGCGAGTAGCAGACGCCGCAGAGTGCGCCGATCGACCACGCGTACGCCGCCGGCAGCGACGCGGCCGCGAGCGAGATCGGCAGCAGGTACAGCGACACGAACGGGTTCGTGTAGCCGCCCGTGAAATAGATCATCGACGTGAAGGCCGCGACGTCGACGATGAGATGCAGCGCGACCTCGCGATGCTGAACACGTCTATCGGAGTACAGATCGCGGTAGCCGAGCACGTTCCAGAGCGCGAGCGCACCGACCGTTATGACGATCGGGCGGATCGGCAACGGCGCCGCCAAAACGTACTGAGCGACCCAGACCGCGGCGCACTGCGCGACGATCGCGAACGCGCGGAGCCAGAACAGCAACCGCAGGATGCCGATCGGCTCGGTGCCGTCCGAAGCAGAACTGCGGGTGGCCGACGCCATCGGCGAATTGTCGCACAGGCCGTAGCGCACGGCGCGGCGTCAGCGGTAGCGGCTGAGCTCGATACCGTGGCCCACCGGCAGCAGCACGGTCGTCATTCCGCCGGCCTCGCGCACGCGCGCGCGGTAGCGGTTGGCGTCGGGGCGCGCTCGCTCGGGATGGAGCATGTTGTCGGCGACGATCAGTGCGCCGTCGGCGAGCTTCGGATAGATCAGATCGAAAGATGGAATGTAGAGGTCCTTCCAAAGGTCGAGCAGCACGAAGTCGAACGGGCCCGGCAGATCGCGCAGCGTCGCGAGCGCGTCGCCGAGCTTGAAGTCGACGAACTCGGCGAGCCCGGCCTTGGCGATTTGCGTGCGCGCGTACTCGACCTTGCGCTGATGCAGCTCGAGCGTCGTGACGATGCCGCCGGTCGCGCGCGCGGCTTCGGCGAGGAACACCGTCGAGTAGCCGTACGACGTGCCGACCTCGAGGATCGCGCGCGCCTTCGTCTCTTGTATGAGGATGCTCACGAACGACCCGGTCGCGGGGCCGATCGGCAGCAGCAAGTCGTCGATGTTCTCGCGCGAATTCCGAGCCTGGAGCCGGGCGCCAATCCCGACTTCTCGGTCCGCGCGCTCTTGGTATTCCTTTTTGACCGCTTCGACTTTCGAATCCATGCCGTTCATCCGTTCGCGCGAGCGCGCCGCTATTCCCACCACTTCCAGAACATCCACCACGACTTCTCGGCCGGCTTGGGCGGTGCGGCCGCGGCAGACGTGCCCGCGGGCGCGAGCGCAGCCGTCGCCTGCTTCGCCTCTCGCGCTTCGGTTTCCTTGCAGGGCGTAGTGCCGTGGTACGGCAAATCCGAGATGTATACGGCGTCCGCGCCCTTGAATTGCCCGGTGAAGAACGTCGGATCCTCGGCGACGTAATCGCGCTTGAGCGCGAGCTTCTCGGGATCGAACGTGAAGCGCTCGACGACGTGCAATGCGCCGCTGTGCGGTAGGCGGCCGTCGGCCGACAGGATTCCGGGCGCGAAGCCGACCGTATCGACGGTCAGCACGTCGTTCTCCCAGCGACCGATCGAGTGACCCGCGACGCTCGGCGCGATGCTCGCCGGATGCTCGCGCTGATCGAGATGGATCGTGCGCTCGAGGCCCATCGAGCCGTAGAGCATCTTGATCTCGGTCGCGCTCTGCGTGATTCGGTTGATGTCGGTCTCGAACGTCCAGTCGAACATGATGTTCGTCGGCCGGCAGTCGAGGCGCGGATTGTCGGCGGTCGAAAGATCCAGTCCTGCGATCGCGGCCGTGCCCGCGGGCGTGAGCGGCAGCTGGCTGCCGCGCTTGTTCCAGTACGTATCGACGGGATCGTCGGCGAGCGACACGGCGGTGCCGCGCGCGCCCGGGAAAGCCTGGCCGCCGGCCGGCACGTCGCCCGGAGCGTAGGTCTTCGCGGTCGAGAGCGGCACGAGCGTGCCCTTCTGGCCGCGTGGATCCGTCATCACGCGCTGCTCGCCGGCCCAATCGCCCGCGATGTTCGGATCGCCGTTCGCGAGCCGCGCGGGCCGATCTTTGCCGGCGGCTGGCGCGGGCGCACCGGCCGCGAGCTGCCGTTGGCCGTAGCGGTCGAGGCTGCTGCCATCGGCGAAGCTCGCCGTGCTCAGGTAGCACGCGTTCGGGTCGCGCCGATCGGGCGATCCCGTAATCTTGATCGCGTCGCCCGCCTTGAACATCTCGGGCGACCACCCGGAGCGCATCAACACCGTCGCGCCGCGCATCTCGCAGCGCATATGAGCAACCGAGCCGTCCGCCGCGCGCACGTCGAAGTGCAGCCACGAGTGCGGATTCACGAACTCGACGCTCGTGATCACGCCCTCGAGCGCGATGTCTTTATTGAGATCGAAGTTCGCGACGCCGTGGTGCGCGTGCGCGGCGCCCGCGAATGCCAAGCAGAATGGAACGGCGACGCTCGCCGCGGCGAGGCGCGTGCCACGCCTTTTGCCAACATCCACCGTCATCGCACTCCCCCGAACGCCGTGACAGCTCCGGAGAATTGGCGAGACGGCCGTGAGTGTCAAGGCGCGGCTTCGGGGCCCGCGCCTGACGACCCGTGGTCGGGCCGGCCTATTGGCCGTTATGGAGCTTGTTGTTCTTCTTGTGCGCGCCCGAGTGCTGCTGGGAATGCTTCTTGCCGTGATGCCCCGAGTGCTTATTTTTCTGCGAGTGATGTTGTCCGGGAGGATTCGTCGCGGCAGCGGCGACGTTGGCAGCCAAGAACGACGCGATCAATGCAACACTGAGAAGACGACCTCGCACAGTGATTCCTCCTTGGAGTCGAACCGAAAACAGCACACGAACGCGCGCGAGAATAAGCCGTCGCGCATCGCGCGGCAACGGCTGAGCACGCAGTTCGGCGCAAATTTAAATCGGCAGCGCGAGGGCGCCCTCGAGCTTGGCCGCGAGGTCGCGGCTCGTCACGCGCTGCAGCGCCTCGCGCAGATCCGGCCTCTTGTCCAAGAACGCGCGCAGCGTCTGCGTCGACCAACGGATGTAGCGTCCCGACCCGACGAAGCGCGCGTCGACGGGCGATGGGCTTCCGGTCAGCACGAGGGCGGTGCCGACGAGATGTCCCGGCGCGAGCCTGCCGACGTTCCTCTCGCCCTTGTACACCTCCACGTCGCCGGAGATCGCGATGCAAACCCGCGCGGCGGGATCACCGGTCGTGAGCAATCGCTCCCCCGCCTTCGCGTCGCACCACTCGCCGATCAGCGCGAGCGACAGGAAGTCGCGCGGCCGCAGAGAATGAAACGCCAAGTCGTAGAGCGTCTGCTGCTCCGGGGCGAGCACCACGGGCCGGCGCTCCCTATAGATGCGCGCGATCTGATACAGGTTGATCGCGGTGAACACCGACGCCCAGAGCACCGGCGGCCAGAGCACGTAATCCTGGACCAAGAAGTACGGGATGTTCGTGAGCGCGGCTGCGACGGCGAACCATCGCAGCCACAGCATGTCCCGCACCGAGTACGCCACGAGCAACAGGATGTTCGAGAAATGAACGAGATAGTCCGTCGGCTGCATCGCAAGTTCCTCCTTGAAAAACGACTCTGTTCGGCGCCCGCTGCCGGTGCCCGCAGCGACCTCGGTTCAACGTGACTGTGCCACGCCGGCAGCCGGGAGCAAGTATCGAGCCCGTTCGAGCGCGAATGCGTGCGTCCCCGCTAGCCCGCGCTGTCTGGAGCATTCCCCGCGGAGTACGATGCCGCGATGGAAATCCACGTGCCGAATCATCCGATTTCCGATTGGAAGGAGACGTTCGCGCATCTCGCGATCATCACGGCCGGCGTGCTGATCGCGCTCGCGCTCGAAGGCACCGTGTCTTGGGTCGACCATCGGCTGCTCGTGCGCGAGGCGGTCGCCGAATCTCACCGCGGAGCTGCGCGACAACCAGAAGGAGCTCGACGGGCTGTTCGCCAATCTCGACAAGGAACGGCAGCAGCTCGAGCACGCGGACGAGGTCGCGAAGGTCTTGCTCGCGCACGAGCCGATCGAGAAGATCGAGCTCGCGCTCGAGGACGCACGGCGCGGAGCTCAAGAACGCGGCGCTCACGACCGCGGAGGTGACCGGCGCGCTCGGCTACATGGACTACGGCGAGGTCAGCCGCTACGCGAGCATCTACGACTTGCAGGCGCAGTTCATGCGTCTGCAAGAACGCCAGGGCCAGCATTTCTTCGACGTCCTGGCGTTCGTGCGCCACATTCCGGACGCGGACCGGCCGGCCGATGACGACGTGCGGCGTTGGCGCGTCGGCCATCGACCTTGCGCTAGCCGATATCGTCTATCGCGAGCAGATCGGCCGTCAGCTACAGAAGCGCTACACGGAGTTTCTCGCCGCGAGATGACCGTGCGGCACCAGCGACGCTTGGCCGCCGACGGCGCGAGGCTCGGGCCGACGTCCGCTACATCGCGCCCGTCATGTTCAAGAACACGCCGTGGTGATCGAAGCTCAGGTCGGTGAGGTCGTCCGAGAAGTCGGTGAAGTTGTAGCCGACCCCGACCTTCACGTGCTTGTCAGATAGCGCGAGATCGACGAACACGCGCCGCGACGGCTGTCGTGCAGATCGGGCATCTCGAGCATGCGGCCCTCGATCATGCCTTCCCAGCTCTCGAGGAAGCGGAAGTCGGCGCGCAGGACGAAGAGATCCGCGGTGTTGTCGAAGAACGCCGGGATCGTCGCGCGATCGAGGCTCATCTCGCCGAGCCGGTACGCGTACTTGCCGCCGATCGACCAACGCTGCGTGAGGTCGTAAGTCAGGTCGACCGCCGCCGACGTGGCTCTTCTGTAGAACTCGGCGGCCGAGCCGTTCACGCGTCACTTGGTCCGTCGTCGGCATGTTGTAGAAGTAGGTGTACTTGAACAGCGCGTTCAGCCGGTCGTTGCGCACGGGGCGATACGCGTAGCCGAGCACGGCTTCGGTGTAGCCGCCGTCGTAGAACTGCCCGAGCGAGCTCTCGCTCTTCGAGTAGTTGAACTTGCCGACCAAGCGCGACGCTTCGGCTGAGCTGGTACTTGAAGTTGTTCCGGAACAGCCACGTGTTGCGGCGTCGCGAACGACAGATCGGGCTGCTCGACGTCGTCCGTGCGGTACTCGACACCGCTCGAGAGCTGGAGCGCGCTCGTGGCCGTAGCCGACGCGGAACGCCGGCCGCTTGGCGCTTCGTCTCGGCACCGGTCCGCATGTCCATGAGCGTGCCGATGTCGGTGCTCGCGCCGAAACTCAGGCGCTCCGTCGGCGACGAGGTTCACGCCCGTCGAGTGCGTGAGGCCCGACATGTAGCTCGCGCTCCGGTAGCGCTCCTCGAGATAGACGCTGCTGCTGTCCGAGAGCCGCGTCTTCACGCCCGCGGTCAGGTTGCCGCCGCCGACCCCGGCCGCGCCCGGTTGCAGGACGGCGTCGGCG
This sequence comes from uncultured Gammaproteobacteria bacterium, assembly GCA_963841645.1. Classification (GTDB taxonomy): domain Bacteria; phylum Pseudomonadota; class Gammaproteobacteria; order Steroidobacterales; family Rariloculaceae; genus FEN-1219. The sequence continues at coordinate 25,091 of CAWJDS010000013.1, forward strand.
CTCTCGTTCTCGAGCGCGTAGTTCAGGTAGACGGTCGTGCGATCGTTCGGCATGTAGCTCGTGCCGAGCTTGCCGCCCGGGCCGAGATCGCCGTCGGACACTTCCGCGTTCGATCCGCAGCGTTCTGCGAGACGCGATAGGAGCCGCCCGTGCCGACGCGGCCGTTGTCCTCGCGGTCGCCGGTCTCGGACACCGTGTCCTGCACGAACCCGTACGCGCTCCAGCGCGCCCTTCGAGTCGTACTCGAGCCTGCACGACCGCGTCGGTGCGGTCGCCTTGCTCCTGCGTGAGCGGCACGACCGGCGAGTCGGTCGACGCGCATGTCGTCGCGGACGCCCGTGCTCACGCTCCAGTCGTTCGTTGAGCTTGTACGAGACGTCGAGTCTCTTGGCCTCTGCGTCTCGAGCCCCTGCTCCGCGACTCTGCGGTCGGCCTTCGCGTTCAGCGACAGCGCTCGGCGTCACCGGCATCCGGAACGTGCCGCCGTAATTCTCGAGTCGCGCTAGCGGCTCAAGAACCCAGGCGCGGAGTAGCCGGCATCGAGCTCCTGCGTGTAGAGCGTCACTCGGCCCTGCGTGCGAGCCGAAGACGTCGTTCGAGCCCGACGCTCACGTCGGCGCGGTAGCCGCCCGCCTCCTGGACGCTTTGGAAAAACGCGTCGTCGTAGCCGGAGAAGCCGAAGCCGCCGTCGTCGAGCGATACGTGCTGCGTGATGAGCCCTTCGCCTGCGCGCGTCCTGCAGCTTGAACCACGATTCGGAGCTCATCCGCACGGTGATGTCGGCCCCATCGAGGCTGCTGTCGGTGTCGCCCTCGATCGTTGTTGTTCGCGGTGAGACCGACCTTCACGTGCTCGTTGAACCAGTAGTGGCCTGCCGCGCCGACCGAGAGCGCGTCGAGCTCGATCGAAGCCCGGCGTGTACTCGTAGCGCACGACGAGGTACGCCTCGTCGCCGCCGAGCACGCCGCCGCGAACGAGCAGGTCGTCGCTCGCGGTCGACGACGAGCGGCTCGGACAGCACGACGCGACCCTGCAGGTAATCGATGTCGTAGTCGATCCCGGCGTGCAGGTTGACGACGCCCGTGACGAGGCCCGACGCCTTGTCGCGCATCTCGATCCGCACGCGCTCCGAGCCCGTCAGGATGTCCTGACGACGCAGGAAGTACAGCGAGCCGCCGGTGCCGCGGAACTCCTCGCGGCTCGAGATCGTGCCGGGCTCGGCGGCGAAGCCGTCGACGCCGAAGCGCTGCTCGCCGAAGCTCGTCGTCGCCTGCTCGACTGGTAGTGCACGTTCGCACCGTAGAGCCCGCGGTCGACCTGCGCGAGCTCGTTGTCCATGTAGCCGACCTTGAAGTTGCCCCACAGGCCGTAGCTCGTCGCCGTGCGCGACCTTCACGTAGAACTTGCCGAGCGTCGGGCGCCATCTCTTCGACGGTGCCGTCGTCGCCGAACGTCGGGTAGTGGTAATCGGGATCGATGCGGCGGAACAGCGAGTCGGGCGACTTGCTCAGGAAGTTGCTGAACAGATCGCTCGACAGGTCGTCGTCGCGCGTGTCGGCGCTCGCCGTGAGCCCCCAGTCGTCGCTGAACTTGCCGTTCACGTAGAACGCGAGCTGCGCGTCGAGCCGACGAATCGTGAGCTCGTACGGCGCGTTGTCGCCCTGACAGCAGCTCGATCGGGCCGTTCGTGTCGTTCTGCGACAGCGTGACGTCGGCCATGCCGACGTAGAACCAGTCGTTGTGCTTGAGCTCGAGGTCGCGCAGATAGAGCTCGCCGTTGCCGGCGTCGTCGAGCACCGCGACTTCGACCGTGTGCACGCCCGCGGGCAGGATCTCCTCGCGCGACGAAGTTGCCCGACGCGTCGACGGGCACCGGGTGCCCGCCACCCAGACGCTGTGGCCCGGCGGAATCGCGCTGCCGCGCACCGTCACGGTGCCGCTCGCGAGCGGAATGTTGTGGAGGCCGAGCCGGTTCTCGCCGTACGCGAGCCGCTGTGACTCGTCGTCGACGCTCGGCTGCGCATCGCTCGACGCCGGCCCTCGGCCGCGGCGTCCTCGCCTTCGGCCGGCGCGACGCTCTCCGTCTCGGGCGCGCTCGGCGCGGACTCGCCATCGTCGGAGCCGTCCGGGATCGGAGCGTCGAATAGGAGATCGAACGGCGCCTCGGCATCGCTCGCCGGCGCCGCGAATGGCCCGTCAGCTCGCTAGTCCTGGCCGCGGCGGCCGACTGCGCAATCGCGGCCGCGCACCGTCCGCGTACACGAGCCACAGCGGCTGCGGAATCGTTTCGTCGAACGTCTCGCCCTTGCCGTACGCGCGCAGCACGTACTTGAGCTCGCGCGTCGGCGCGACGAACGATGCCGACGGACGCCTGCCAGTCTCCGGAGCCGCCCGCGCTCAGCGCGACGACCGCGAGCGGCGCGCCTTCGCGCGACTCGGACGCGTCGAAGATGCGCACCTCGGCGCGGTCGATGTAGTGCGAGTAGTTCGCGTACATCGTGAAATGCACGGGGTCCGCGATGACGGCCATCCGTCGCTCGCGTGCAACGAGACTCGTCGCGGGACGCGCCGCGACGGCGAGCCGCCGGTCCGCTTCCAGGTCGTCGAACCCGAACTGGATGTTCGCCTTCTGCAGCGCGACGTCCGTGCAGCGCTGGACGTCTTCGGAGCTGCGGCCCGGGTCGTCGATCGGCTCACCGTCGACGGTGATGCGCATCAGGTTCAGACGCGAACGGGTTCTGCGGCGTCGAGCTCGCGCGTCAAGCGGCGTGATGTTCGACGCCGTCGTAGTCGTCGAGCTACCGCGGGCTCGTCATAGACGACCTGCACGACGACGTACGACGTCTCGCCCTGCATGAAGCCGGCGTTCACGACGTCATCGGATTGCACGTAGCCGCGACCTTCGAACTCGGCCTGCGTGCCGGCGTAGCGCAGCTCCTGCGCCGACCGTCTCCATCGCGCGGCGCGCGCGCGCCGCCGACAGCCCGATGTCGTCGCCGTAGATCGAGCGCGGTGCGTCGGTCGAGCCGCTCGTTCCCCGTGTAGCCGACGAAGCGCAGCCGCGCGTTCGTCTTGTCCGCGACGTCGGCGAGCGCGCGGCTGCAGCTTGTCGAGGTAGCCCGGCGGCACGATCGGCCGGCCGTTGTCGAGCTGCAGCGGCGCGAATCGCGCCCCACGGCGGGTCGTAGACACGCGTCGACCGTCTCGCGCCCGGCGTCGCCGGACAGAGCTGCGGCTCGTCGGGCAGTTCCTGCAGCGGGTCGTCGTACCAGAACTCGACCTCGATGCGACGATTCATCGCGCGCCCCTGCGCGTGTCGTTCGAGGCGAGCGCGCGCGTCGAGCCGCGGCCGTCGCTGTCGACGGCCGCGTCGGCGAGCTGAGCTGCTTCCTGGACCGCGAGCGCGACGCGGCGCGCGCGCGCCTTCGACAGGCCTCGCTGCGTGCCGTAGATCCGCTCGTCGCGCTCGCGAGAGCGGCGCGTCGTCCGTGTAGCCGATGAACTTGACGACGCACGTTCTGCTTGTCGCTGCAGGTTGCGCAGAGCCTTGCCGATCTGCCTCGACGAACTCCGGCGACACGTCGATCGCGTCGCTTCGTCGTAGTGCAGCGGCGCGCACGAGGTTCTGCACGCGCGCGCGCCGCTCGTGGCCGTCGACGTAGCGCATCTTGCAGACGGTCTCGGTGCGGCAGACCTTGACCTGCCGGAAGTCGTTCTTGACGAGCACCTCTTGCGTCGCGACGCCGCGTCCTTCGGCTCGTCGTACCAGACCTCGACCTCGACGCGGCGGTTCTGCGCGCGACCCTCGGCGGTCGCGTTCGACGCGATCGGCCGCTTGTCGCCGGCCCACTCGTACGAGATCGCGTCGGGCGGGAGCTCGAGGGCGTGCTGCAGGAACTCCGCGACCTCGCCCGCGCGTTCGCGCGACAGACCCTCGTTGTCGCCGTAACCGCGCCGCGAGCGCGGGCGACAACGGCTGCTTGTCCGCATGGCCGACGAGGTGCAGGCGCACGTTCTTGCGGTCGCGCATGCTTTCGAGCGTGTCGCGCAGGGATCGCGACGGTGCTCGCGGGAATCTCTGCGACGCCCGATTCGAAGTGGATCGGCGGCACGACGTTCGTGAGCTTGACGGTCTCGAGCTGCTCGGACGACGACGTCGCGCATCTCGACCCGGTCGCCGGACTGCGTTGCCGAGCACGGTACGGATCGCGCGTCCACTGCGTGAACGTCTGATCGCCCGGCAGATGCCGCTCGACGGCCTCGCCGCGCCGCAGCATCGTGCGAACAGCTGCGCCGTGCGCGCCGGTGGCGAACAGCGCAGCGCCGAGCAACGCAAGACTGCGCTTACTCATGGCTGTCCCCTGCCGCTCGCGCGTGCCGCTCGGATGCGTCGGGCGGACGGTCTCGCCGCCAGAACACTTCGCGTCTCGATGACGAGCTCGGTAGCAGCGCCCGCTGAGCGCGGTCCACGCCTCCATGATTTGCTTCCTCACGACCTCGAGGCGCTGCTTCGACGAGCCGCGGATCCTCGACGTCGGCGAGATAGGACAGGCGCAGCACCGCCGGCCCCTTGCTGCAGCTCGCCGAGCAGGAGCTCGAGGCGCGGCCGCCAGAGCGTCGCGCATCTCGGCCGTGCTCGGCTCGAACACCGCGTCGGCGAGGTCGAGCCCGACCACGCGGTGGATCGAGGCGCCGAAGCTGAACTCGAGCGCCTTACCGCGCGTCGCGCGCTTGACCTGCACCGCGTTCGTCGACGCGCGATAGCCGCTCGGCAGCGTCCGATCGTCGAGCTTCAGCACGAAGTTGCTGCCGCGGCCTTCGCGCGGCGTGATCGCGCACGTGATGTGGAAGCGCCCGTAGCGGGTCCGTCACCGCGAGCAGACCGCGCGCGGTCACGAGCCGCACGCCGGCGATCCCGTGCTCGCCGTCGTCCTGAATACCGTTGCGATTCGCGTCGTCGAAGACCTTGCCGTTCACGTCGGTGCAGTCGAAAGTCCGCGTCCGGAACGATCCGCACCGTCGCCGACGCCTCGTCCGGAGAGCGTCCGGCCCGTGACCGCGTGCACGGCCTGCGCGCGATTCGTGAACTCGCCCTCGCCGACGCCCGAGCCGACGGCGAGCACGAGCATCAGCGTGTGCCGGCCGGTCGGCGTGACGGTGAGGCCGTGCCAGATGAGCTCGCGTCCGCTCGAAGTCGGCTCGATCGGCACGCCGTCGAGACGCGCGGAGCCCTCGACGTAGTGGAAGCCCGCCGGGAACCGGTCGACGACCGATACGTCGTTCAAGTTCACGCCGATGCCGTTCGCGACCGTGATCACGTACGGCACGAGCTGACCGCGCGACGACGTTCACGAGCGGCGTCGTCTTCGTGATCGTGATCGACTGATCGAGGTCGAGATCGAGCGGAATGTGGTTGTTGAAGATCTGGCTCGTGCCCGGCACGACGCTGTCGTCGAGCGTGAGGTGCAGGCGGTATGCCGTGCCCCCGCTGCGCGCCGGCACGGACGTTGGCGGCGCGAACTCGGACGGCGCGGATTCGCAGTACTGCGTCGTCGCGGGCACCGCGTCGTCGGGCGTCGTCGGGCACGACGGCACCGAGAACGGCGCGCTCGCCGCGTTCGACAGCGGCGGAATGATGCGCGGAGTCGCCGGCTGATGTAGGCCGCGGACGGCGGCGTCACCTCGATCAGATAGTCGCCGCCGCTCGGGCACGCGGCGCCTGAGAAGTTGAGGTCGAACTTGTAGTAGCCGTCGGCGAGCGTCACCTGACCTTGCTGCGCGGAGTCGTAGAAGCAGGTCGACGGAATCGCGCCGCCGTTCGATTGGGTCAGCGTGAGCGTCGCGCCCGGGATCGGCGCGCGCGAGATCGAGTCGTAGACGACGCCGTTCGGGTCGATCGGCAGATCGAGGTTCTGCAAGTTGCTGCCCGACAGCACGACGATGTCGCTGATGCGCTGCAGGCCGTTCGTGAAGTCGGAGTGCGCACGGCCGAGCATCGCGCTGTTCGGCCCGGCGCCGGGCGCGTGTGAAGCGCAGCTCGTACTTGTCCGTCGTGCCGTAGTTCGGCTGGACGCCGCTGATTCGATAGAGCCCGTCGGCCGCGGTTTTCGCCGAGAACGTGAGCGTGTCGTTGAGGTAGAGCTCGACGATCCAGCCCGCGAGCTTGCGCTCGGCGACGTCGGCGACGTCGTCGTGGTTCGCGTCGTGCCAAACGTGGCCGTTCAACATTCCGGAGCCCGGAATGCCGCCGACGTCGATCGATACGCTCGCGCTCGCGGTCTGCGTCGGGTCGTTCCAGTACACCGTGCCGGTGTTCGTGACGCGCGTGCCGACCGCAAGGTTCGCGTTGAGCACTGCGCGGAAGCGCAGAATGATCGTTCGGCCCGGCTGCAGCGCGCCGTACGTCGTCGAGTAGTCCGCGGTCAGCAGCGAGCCCGCGATCGTGATCCCGTTCGTCGCGCCGTTCAGCGTGTACGACCCGTTCACGAACGCGAGATAGCCCGGCCTGCGGCACCGCAATGTCGTCGCGCAGCACGACCTCGTACGCGGGCACGGTGCCGACGTTCGTGACGACGACGTTGTATTCGAGCGTCGCGCCCGCGATCGCGGGGCCGCCGCCGACGACCGCGACGAACTTCGTGATCTTGAGCGTCTGCAGGTTGCCGACGACGACCACCGTCGGCTCGGGCCCGGTCGCGGGGTTGCCGTCGCCGTCGGTGAGCACGTTCGCCACCTCGGCGCTCGTAACGGTCGCCTGGTTCGAGATCACCGTGCCGGGCGGCACGCCGTCGTTCACGCGCAGATCGAACTGCACGACCGCCATTTCTCCGGGCGAGAGCGTGCCGCCGCCGGGCAGCGGCGGCGGGAGATTCGTCGAGCTCACGTCCAAGCCGGCGATCAGCGGCGACACGCCGGCGTCGGGCCGGCCGACGGGCAGGCCGTTGAGCGTCATCGAGTCCGCGACGTACGTCGTGTTCGCGGGCACGACGTCGCGCAGCACGGCGTGCGTGATCGGCAACTGGCCGTTGTTGTGGATCTTGATCGTGTAGCGCAGCACGTCGCCCGGATCGACGATGCCAGGCGAGCGTGCTGTCGACTTGCAACGCCGCCGCTTTCTCGGCGTACAAGCGCGGCATCACCGTGACGGTGTGCGCGTCCTCGTGGTCCACGAGCCCCACGGTGCCGTCGGTCACCGTGCGCGTGTAGACGCTGCGGCCCGGATTCGTGCCGAAGTCGTTGTACCACTGCGTCGCGCCGGCGACGTTCGTCAGCGTGATGCCGTTCTGGGTACCGGCGTCGAGCTGCGTGCGATAGACGATCAGCAGACGTTCGCCGATGCCTATCACCGAAGCGGTGGTGAGCGCGTTGAACGTGAGCTCACAGGCGGCGCCGTTGTAGACGAGCGAATAGTCGGTCCCTTGGACCAGAGGACCTTTACCCGGTACTGGCGTCACGCCGTCTGCGGCGAAAACGCGCGCGCTCAACACTTCGGGCGTCGTGCTGCACATCCCCCCGTTCGGACCGTTGGGCAGCCGATCGACGAGCGTCGCGTTGAACGCGTCGGCCACGCCCGTGTTCCTCACATCGAGCCCGAAGCTGCCCCACACTCCGGGATTCATCGTCGCCGGGCCCGACTTCGTAACCGTGAGCGCAGGAGTGCCCGGCGGCAGCGTGAATTGCCCCGAGATACCCGAGGTGTTGAGGGTGCCGCCCTCCCGCGTGATGAACTCGGACACCGGATTGCCGTTGTTGAGAAAACTGATCGTCAACGTGTAATCCACCCCGCCGATCTTCAACGTCGTGGGCTGAGGGGAAGAGACGATCGTCACGCGGTCCGTGCACCCTTCGCCGGGCGGTGTCGGATAGGGACACGGATTCGCGTTGTTCGGCGTTTCCTCGTGGTGGAACGTGTAGGTGAAGGTCAGACGGACCGGTCTGGACGCCATCGATGTTGAGCACGAGGACGACGTCGAGCTGGACTTGACGTCAGGGAAGGATCGCCGACCTCGAAATTCCGGTGCGTAAACGTCCCGAGAGAAAAGAGCGGTGCCGGCCCCGGGAACGTCTGAGGAGGCGGGAGCGTCGCGGTGAAGTCATAGCCGCTCTGCGGCGTGCCGGACGTCGTGCCCCACCTGATGATCGAAGTCGGGTTGCCGTTCGTGATGACGGGGTCGCCCGGCTGACTTCCGGGGACGTTGTCCATCGGGTCGTGCCAGTAGCCGGTGATGGATACGTAAGTGATCTGCGCCGCGGGCTCGGGGTCACGCACCGCGATGATCGCGCGGAGCCGGCGCGCCGCAGTGAGCGCGTCAGCGCGCGCGACGCCGCGTCGACAACGACGGCGCGTAGGCGCAGCAGCCAGCGCAGCGCGGCCAGCCGGCCGCGTCGAGCTCCTAGCCGATCGTCTCGCTGCCGAGGCATGAGGTCCCTCTTCGTTGCTGCACGACGCTGTCACGAAGGGGACCGATGAGCTCCTTCACGTAGAGCTCGATTCCGGCGGTCCCGCTGTCATAGAGCTCGCGCTCCGTAGACCGGTGACTTTGCGTCGCCACCTTTCGGTGGCTTTGCCTTTGTCCGAACACTGCAAGACTCATCAACGACGGCGCGCTCGCGACGACTTTCAGAACGATCGATCGTCATCGCGAGGCTCCTACGCCGCCGGCAAGAAATCGATCGGGTAAACGATCGTGACCGGCGGCACGTCTTTCGCTCCGAACGCGAACGTCTTCACGCGCTCGACGACCTGCTGCGAGAGCGCGGGCGCGTTCATGTCCGACGACTGCAACTGACACAACGAGACGCTGCCGTCGGGCTCGATCGTGAGCCGCAGCACCATCTGGCCGCGCAGTGTCGGATCGTTACGCAGCTCGCGGTTGTACAAGCGGTACAACGAGGCCTTGTAGCGATCGAAGACGATCTGGATCTCCTCGTCGGTGCGGCCCGCGAGCGCGCCGTCGCCCGCGCGCCGACCGGAGGCGCCGTGCTCGCCCGGCGCGCCGCCGATCGAATCCGCGACGCGGCCGACGTCGACTCCGTCGAGCGCCCCTCCTCCACCGCCGCCGCCGACGTCACGGCTGAAGGCGGCGGAGTTGATGCCGCCGCTGCCGCCGGTCGCGAGGCTCGTGATCAGAGCGCGCTGCTGAGGTCCGCTGTGCTCGCCCGTGTTGCCGACGCGCGCCTGCGCGCCGAGCTTGGCCGCGGGCTTGCGCTCGGCGATGTTCGCGAAGCTGTCGCGGAACGCGAGGATGCCGGCCTGCTCCGCGCGCTGCCGCGGCGGCTCGACCGGCTTCGGCTCCTCGGCCGGCTTCTGCGCGGGCTTCGTCTCGACGGGTCGGTGCTCGGCCACGAGCGGCTCGGGCTCCTTCTCCTTCTGCTTCGGCTGCTCGATCGGAGGCGGCGGGGGCGGCGCCGGCCGGTGCTGGTCGAGCTCGATGAACTTCACGATCCGCTCGGGCACCTCTGCCTGCTTGATGTCGCGGCGGCGGCACATGCACGAGCGGCAGCAAGAGCGCGGCGAGCCCCAACGCGAGCAGCGACGCCGTGAGCGACTTGCGGAGCCGGACGTCTTCCTCGCCGCCCCGCACCCACAGCGGCGGCGGGCCGTTCGGGCACCGGACCGAGCTCGCGGTCGACGACCCACTCGAGGCTGCGCTCGATCTCCTCGTCCTCGACGTCGAGCAGGTCGCCCTCGAGAATCGCGAGGACGTCGCCACCTTGGGTGATGCCTTCGAGGATCGAACGCCGCTTGTCCTCCGCGATCCGGACCTGCTCGGCGTACTCGGCGACGCGCCCGCGCACCGCACGCACGTGCTCCGCGGCCGCGGGCTGGTCGAACTGGTCGCCCCAGAACGTCGGCGCGGCACCGAGCCGCTCGAGCGTCTCGAGCGAGGCGCAGACGTCCTCGAGCAGTCGATACCGCTCGCGCTGCGCGGCGAACGCCGACAGCTCGCTGTCTATCGCCTGCAACTCGCGCTCGAGGCCTCCGACCCGCTGTTCGGCTTCGTCGATCTGCGCGATGAGCGATTCTTTCGCCGGCGGTCATACGCGCTCCTTAAATCTTCGCGACGCTCGCGAGCGCGAGATCGGATGGCTTCTGGAGCACGGCGAGCGACAGCTTTCCGTAGCGCGCCGCGGTCGACGTCGCCAACACCTTCCTCACGAGCCGGTACGGAAGCTCCTTGTCCGCCATGATCGTGACCTCGAGCGCCGCGATCTTTTCTTGCTCCGACAGACCCGCGAGCTTCACCATCCCGCCCGCCTCGGCCTCGAGCTCGGCTTGGAGGCGTCGGAACGATCGCGCTGTCGCTCGCGAGGATCTCGTCGACCTTGCCGACGGACGCGCCGTGGATCAGCACGTCTTGCTCCGTCACGATCACGACCACCGCGTAGTGGATCGGCGCCTCGGCGATCGAGTTCGGCAGCTGCACGTCCTTCGCGCTCGGCAGCACCTCCACCTGCTCGGTGGAGTAGACGAGCAGGAAGAAGACGAGCACGGTGAGCATGTCGATCATCGACACGAGATTGATGGCGGCTTCGCCCTTGTGCCGCCCGTGATGGCGCTCCATCCGCGCGGCTCGACCGGTGTGGTACATCGCTGTCTCCTTCTAGTTACGCGCCGGCGCGTCGCCGATCGAAATCGCCGGGAACAGCTCCGTGCGGAGAACTCGGCCGCTCACGGCATCGAGCTGCTCGGCAACCCGAATCCTGTCCATGACCGCGACGAGCGCGTCGTACTGGATGCTCGGCTCGAGCAGCAGCGTCGCGTCGCTCTTGTCGGGGAACTGCTCCTTGAGCTTGGTGCAGGTACTCCGTGAGCTTCGCGAGGTCGTAGCCGTCCGCACCCTTCTCGATCCGGCTCAAGGCGCCGGCGCTGCGATCGCCGACCTCGATCTCGGATTCCCGGACGGTGATCTCGAGCTGGAGCGTCGGTGGTTCCTTGCCCGGCTCGGATTGCGACGCCGGGAGGGTCAGCTCGAGCATCGCGAGCCTGATGAACCCGCCGTGCACGAGCAGGAAGAAGACCAGGATCGTCATCATGTCGATCATCGACGTGAGGTTGATCTCGGCGTTCTGATGCCGCTTGTGCAAACGGGTCTTTCGCGCGCTGCGTCCAATGACTTTCATGGTGTGGCCCTCGTCCTTGGGCTCGACTGACTCGAGACGGCTGTGAGATCACGCGCCGCTCGGAACCGGAACCTGCATGGCGACCGGCCGTCGGAGCCGCGCCGCCGAAAGCCGGTCTCGCGTAGTGCGAGCGCTCGGCGATCGTGTTCACGATCTTCACCGACACCATCTCGAGGCTGTCGATGAGCTCGGTCGTCTTCGTCTGCAGCAGCGAGTGCACGAGCACGAGCGGGATCGCGACCATCAGGCCGAACGCCGTGCAGTTCATGCCGATCGAGATGCTGGCCGACAGCAGCTCGGCCTTGTCGGCGGGGTCCGCATTCGATACGGCCGTGAACGCATGGATCAAGCCGATGATCGTGCCGAGCAGGCCGGCGAGCGTCGACATGTTCGCGAACGTCGCGAGGTAGTGCGTGCGCTTCTCGAGGCGCGGAATGATCGCCATCAGCGTCTCTTCCATCGCACGATCGAGGTCCTCGCGGCGCCGGACGGCGCCTTGGCGCGCGAGAGCGGACGCGAACAGTTGCGCGATCGCCGAATTGTCCTTGTTCGCGAGCTCGCGAGCCTGCTCGAACTCGCCCTTGCGGATCAGCGTCCTCGAGCTTCTCCCAGGTCTGCCGATTCCTCGTCCTGGCGAGCGTGAGCGTGATGTAACGCTCGACGGAGACCCCGAGGCCGAGCGCGAGCAAAAGCACGATGGGGTACATGAACGCCCCGCCGTTGGAGAAGAACTGAACGATTGCGTACCAAACTTCCATGTCCCTACCCTCCTATTTCCTTGTCCCAATCTCAGTTGCCCGCGCCGCCCGCGCGAATCGCGTAGTAGCGGAGCTGTCGAGCGAACACGTCCCTGTCGACGGGTGCGGCTCGATCGTTGAGCGAATTCGCGAGACCCACTCCCGCGCCGATCTCCGAGCTCTTCCAAGGCACGATCACGAGCGACTTGGGCGCCTCCTGATTGCCGAGGATCGATATTCCCGACATCTGCTTGTCCTCGGCTTTGGGCTTCTCGCCCGCATTCGACTTCGCTTCCGCCTTCGGCTTGTCGACGGTCTTCGGCTGGGCGTCGGCCTTCGGCTTGTCGTCGGCGAGCGCGACCGACGCCGCGAGCGCGGCGAGCAACAACAGCGGCAACGTCTTCTTCATCGCGCCTCCCCCCGGCCGAGCCGGCTGCGTAGATCGGCGATCCAGATCGTGACTTCCTTGTCGTCGGGCTCCGCGCGGCTGTATGCCTCGTAGTGAGCGAGCGCACACGGCAGGTCGTTTAGATAGATGTCGCAGAGGATCGCGAGATTGCGGTGCGCGAAATGGAAGCCCGCATGAATCGCGAGCGCCTTCTCGTAGCTTTCGCGCGCGGCCGCGAAACGACCGGTCTCGCGGTACAAGAGGCCGAGCTCGTCGTAGGCGACCGGATGGCTCGGGTTGATCTCGATCGCCTTCTTGAGGCTCGCCTCTGCGCGCTCGAAGTTGCCGAGGCGCTCGTAGGCGATCCCGAGATCGATGTACGGCGCGGTGACGTCGGGCGCTTTCTCGACCACGCCGAGGAGCTGCGCGATGCCCTGCTCGTAACGCTGCCGCTCGAGCAGCTGCACGGCGCTGTCGAACTGCGCGCGCGCCTCGCCGCTGATGCGAGCCTGCTCCGTGATCGTGAACGAGAGATCGTCGACGACGTCGAGGCGTGCGGTGCGCGACTTCGTCGCCGCGGATCGCGCCTTGCCTTTGTCGTCGCGAGCCGAGGCCGACGCCTTGTCGGAGCTCGCGCGCGTGCCGGCCCAGGCGCAGGCTGCATGGGCCGCGAGCGCCGCGGCGACGAGCGACACCACGATCGACACCACGATCCTGGGCTTCACGTCAGAGGACCACATCGCCCGCCTCCACCGCCGCCTGGCGTATCTGGCCCGGATCCGTCGGCGCGTCGCTCGACGGTTTCTCCTGCGGCGCGCCGGGTGTCTCCGGCGCCGCCTGCGCCGCCCGCACGCCCGCGTCCGCGCTCGGCGCTCGGTACGCATAGACGTCGATCGCCGGCAGGAACCCGCTGCTCACCTCGCGCTTCGCGTAACGGCCGGGCACGAGCTCCACGAGCCTCGCGAGACTTTTCTTCGTCCACTCGTTGTAGACCCCCGCGGCGATCAGCTCGCGGTTCTTCTCGTGGAACTCGATCGCTTTGCCTTCGAACGGAAACGCCTGCTCCTCGAGCGCGTCCTCGTACTCGGCCAGGGTGGGAGCGTCGAGCCCGGTCGGGCGCTGCGACTCCACGAGCGAGCGATTGAAGTTCCAGTAGATCTCGGCCATGTAGTACGTCGCGGCGGCGGTCACCTCCGCGACCTCGTAGTCGGTGAGGTCTTCGAACGCCTGCATCGCGGCGTCCATGCGCTTGCGCTTCGCCGCGAGGCTGCGATCGAACGGCTGCGTGAGCTTGAGCTCCGCGAACTGCGAGTAGACCTGCCCCGAGAGCACGAGGCCCGACTGCGCGGCGAGATACTTCGTGCGGTTCGTCCTTTCCGCCGCGGCCGACGCGTCGCGCGCGACGATCTCGTGCAGCTGCTTCTCGTAAGCAACCGGGTCGCCCTTCGCCTTGTACGTCTCGGCCATCTTCCACCGCGCCTCGAGCGCGGCTTCCACGGGCTGCGGGAATGCAGCGACGTACTTTTCGTAGACCTTGAGCGCGCTCTCGCGATCGGCTGCCTGCTCGTAGAGATCCGCGGCCGCGAGCAGCGCCTCGCGCCCAAGCTCGGGATCTTGCGCATCCGCCGAGACGCGCTCGTATTCGCTCGCCGCGAGCGCGGCCTTGCCGCCCTGCCGATACGCGAACGCGAGCTGCTTCGTCGCTTCGGGCGCGAGCGCGTGATTCGGAAACGCGCGCCGAAACTCGTCGAGCACGTCCGCAGCCTTCGTCCAATCCTCGAGCTTGACCAGCGCGACGGCCGCGTCGTATTCCGCGGCGGGACGAACGGTCGACGTCGGCGCCGCGTCCTTGATTCGTAGGAAGTCGTCGGCCGCCGCGCGATAGTCGCCCGCTGCGTTCGCTTGCTCGCCTTGCTTGTAGATCGACGCCGCGAGGTTGTCGACGAGCGCCACGCGGCCCGCATCGTCCGCGGGAGTGAGCTCGAGCACGTGCGCGTACGCCGCCTCCGCCGCCGGGAAGTCCGCGAGCTCGAACGACGAATGCGCGACGATCGTCCAAGCCGGGCGGCGGAGCGCCGCTTCGGAGGACGGGTATCGGTCGACGAGCTTGCGGGCCGACTCCCTCGCGAGCGGAAAATCCTTCATCTCGTAGAGGTCCTGCGCGGCCGCGCCGAGAACGGCCGGCGCGTGCTCGTGCTCGGCGAACGTGTCCGCGAACTTGAGCGAGCTCGTGACGGTCGCGCGCCGAGCCTCGGCTCTTCTGCGCATCGGCAACGACGTTCAGATACTCGCGGCGCGCGTAGATCGCCGCGTAGCCCGCCGCGGACGAGCGCTCGTGCCGCGGATAGTCGTAGGCCGTGCGCTCGTACTCGGCGGCAGCCTCCGCGAAGTCCTTGTTCTCGAGCAGCAGGTCGGCGACCTGATAGTTGATCGACGGCGACTCGGAATCCTGCGGGAACGAGGCGAGAAACTCTCGATACCACGCGAGCGCCTCGCGATAGTTGGCCGGCTTCTCGCCGGCGAGCGTCTCGTCTTGATAGAGCGAGTGGTAGTGATTCGCGAGGTCCCTGAGGTTCGTCTTCAGAAAGCTAAGCACTTCGGGCGATTCGTTGACGTCGAAATGCCGCCAGTACTCGGCTCGCAACCCGTAGTCGCGAGCGAAGTCCTTCTTCGACTCGACGACGAGCTTGGGGAAGTCGCCCTGCTGGTAGATCTCGATCACGCGCATGCTGAAGCGCGGCGACGCGCGATGCAGCGGATGGAGCTTCACGAACGACGCGTACGCGGTCGCCGCGTCCTGATAGCGAAGCTTCTCGAGGTAGAACTCGCCGAGATTCCGGTAGATGCGGTCCTCGTACTCGCGCGCTCCGTAGGACGCGAAGAACTCGGGCAACACCTCGGCGCCGCCGAGGTTCGAGAAGCTCAGGCTGATCACGCGGAACGTGTCCGCGACGCGGCGTTCGTCCTCTTCCTCGTGGCGCTGATCGAAGTCGTAGCCGATCGACAGCTTGTAGTCGAGGAGCGCCATGTACTGATGCAGCGCGTCCTCGTAGAAGTCTTGCTTGTAGAGCGTCCAGCCGAGCTTGTAGAGCGCGAGCTCGTAGTACTCCGATCGCGCCCCCATCGACGTGATCGCTTGATACGCTCGCTCGGCGTCGCGGTACTTCGATCTCGTGAAGAAGTATTCGGCGCGTCTGAAGTTCACCTCGTCGCTGTACTTCGAGTAGCCGTACTCGTCGACGAGCCGTTGCATCGCCTCCATCGCCTGCTCGGTCTGCCCGAGCTCGTCGTACGCGCGCGCCATTTGATAAATGACTTGGTCGCTGCGCTCGTAATTCGGGTATTCGGCGAGCAGGCGCTTGTAGATCGCGATCGCCTCGAGCGGACCGCTGCGCGGCAGGCTCTCGCCGCCGGGCAGGTCGACTCCCCGCGCCGGCGCGGACACGAGGTCCTGTTGCTGCGTGGCGCGGCGCTCGAACTCCTCGTCGGACTCGTGCGCGGCCGCGACGGCGCCCGCCGGAGCATCGAGCGATGTGTCGCGCACCGCAGGCCGGCGCGAATCCCTGCCGCGGCGCGGGCAACGCCTGCGGCGAGCCGCCAGCGATGCCGTACTCCTTCTCGAGCTGGAGGTCCGCGAGGCGGCGCATCGCCTCCGGCGTCATCGCGCCCGTCTCGGTCTCCTCGAGGAACCGCCGGTAGCTGCTCATCGCGAGGTCGAGCGAGTCTTGGACGTCGACCTCCGCGACGTCCGGCTTCACCGTGCGCAAGTCGCCGAGCGTGTGGCGCGCGGGAGCGGACGCGCAGCCCGCGAGCGCGGCCATCGCGAGCGCCATCGGCAACCGAAGCTGCACGTGCGCTCTCACTCGGGCCTCGCCGGTGGAGCGAGCGCGGCCGTCTTGCCCTCGACTCGCGACTTGGTCGCGCGGTCGTAGCTGTCGGCCAACGCGTAACGCGCCTGATCTTGGTATTGGGCGAGCCGCTCGCGGCGCGCGGTGAGCACGTCGATCGCGACGAGCTCGATGATGTGGCCCTGCCGCGCGAGGAGCTGGTTTACCTTCGCGAGCGAGCCTCGACACGTGCGTGCGGAGGCGCGCGATCGGCGTGTCGTATCCCTCGTAGCTGTGCACGGCCGCCTGCCGCGCCCTGACGAACGACTCGTAGCGCGCGTTGAGCACGTCGATGGCCGCCGAGAGCTCCGCGAGGTGGCGGTTGAACTTCGCGAGACGGTCGTCGTACTGCGTGCGCAGCTGGAAGGTGATCACGCCCTGCAAGCGTCGGATCCGCTCGCGCAGCGCGTCGGCCTGCTGCCCTTCCGCGCCGCCGAGCGCGCGGTCGAGCGATGAAAGCTGCTCGCTCACGAGCCGCTCGTCCGCCGTCGCTAGAAAGTCGGGTCGCGGCGCGACGAGCAAACCGCGGAGGCGTTGCTCGAGCAGCTTGTGCTGCTCGATACGCAACCGCATCCGTGAATCCGCGTCGCGAAAATCGTGATCGACTCCCGGCAGCAGCGGCTCGTAGTACGAACGGCGCAACCCGATCATGTCGTCGAACGAGTCGAAGTCGACGTCCCACGAGGCGAGCTTGCGGCGCAGATCCTCGAGATCGAGGTAGTTCTGCACGGCCGTCTGGAAATCGTTCGACGCCGCGAGCTCCGTCAAGTAGTAAGTCTCCGGTGACTCGGGCAGCGAGCGCAGCTGGATCACCCAATCGGGGTCTTGCTTGATCTCCTCGCGCGCAAGCGCCTTCAGGAACTTGCCGTCGCGAATGCTCGCGATCGAGGCGTCGACCTTCTTCAGCTCGGCGCCGAACGAATCGAGCGCGCTCGCGTAGTTGACCGCAGCGCGGCCGTAGACCTCGAGCTTGCCGTATGCGAACGGCACCGCGAGCTTGGCTTCCTGCACCGCAGAGTCGGTCGTCTCACGCGCCGCGAGAATGCCCCACGGAACAACGGCTCTCTCGTAGTCGTTCGCCGACGCCGCGGCCCAACCCGAGGCGAGCAACGCGGCGTTCGAGAACGGCCCGTCGAGACGAACGCGGTCGAAGAAACGCTTCGCGGCATCGGACCGGCCCGAGTCGACCAACAGCCGGCCGAGCACGAGGTTCGACTTGTCGCGGATCGCGAGGACGGGCTCGCCGCCGCCGCTGCCCTGCCCCGCGCGATCGAGCTGCTCGACGGCTTCCTGCTCGTGGCCTGCGTCGAGCAGCGCGATCCCGAGGTTATAGGCTGCGAAGCCCTTGAGGCTCGCCGCGCCCTGCAGGTGCCTCAGGACTTTCACGGCGTCGTCGTTACGGCCTAGGCCTAAGAAGACGTTCGCGCGCAAGAACTCGACGTCGTCGCGGATGCCTTCGGGCACCCGTCCCTGAATCCGCTCGAGCGCCGCGAGCGCGTCGTCGAGCTGACCCTTCTGGAAGTGGATCCGCGCGAGTCGATAAGCGGCGTCGTTGCGCACTTGCTCGTCGACCGCGCCCTCGAGCACCGCGGTGATCGCGTGCCCGGCACGGTGGTGCATCCGATAGTTGAGCTCGAAGTCGCCGACGGAGAACTCGGCGTCGTGCAGGTGGTAGTACAGCGAGTCGAGCTCCGGCTCGTCGAGCGCGCGATGTTGGCCGAGCTCGGCGTCGAGCCGCTCCAACGCGTCGAAGAAATGGCCTTGCCGCGCGTAGTACAGCGCTTCGCCGAAATACAGGTCGTGCAGCGCCTTGTCGCGCGAGCCACGGCCGGATGCTCCGACCAGCGACGAGGCGGCGAGGCACAGCAGAACAACGCCGATCAGCGTTTTACGAGCGCGCATGATTTACCGTTCCGGCAGACGCCGGTGGTTAACGGCTATTCGCTCTTCACCAGTCGCCTAGCTGAATGGACTCGGGACCCGTGAGGGTGATCCCGAGCAGCTTCGGCTCGACACCTTTGCTGAACGCAAAGGTCTCGCTGTGGTTGAAGACCTTGTCGAATTGCGTCTTGCCGTTGACCGATACGGCGATCTCGTGCGCGCCGGTCGGGACGTTCCCTGTGAAGATTCGCTGCACGCCGCCGTGTTGGAGCGCGTCGAGCTCTTTGAAGCCGTAGATGAAGTGCGTCGCGAGCTTGCCGTCGACGTCGATCCGCATCGCATCGAGACGGAACGTCTCTCCGCTCGCGATCGACACGAAGACCGAGATCTGCGTGTTCGACGGATACAGGAGCTTTTCCTCGAGGCGCGTCAAGTCCGCCGCGATGCCGAGGACGTCGGATTTGATCTCTTGCACTTGCTCGTCGAGGCTCCGCATCTCCTGTTGCGAAGCGCTCGATGCGTCACCGAACGACGCGCGGGCAAGCAAAACGGAACACCCGAGCACTAGTGAGGCTGTCCGAAGATTACCCATCTGAGACCTCCCTGGTCTGTGGTCTTTCTCTTCCGTGCCGCGCGTGACTCGAACGCTTCCCCAAACGTCGAGTCGCGATGGGCCGACAGTTTTGATGAATTCGGTTCGGGAAAAATGTGACCTGTCGCACAAAACCGGGGGAAGCGTCGACGAATGGAAACGTCTCTGTTTGGCGACAGCGCGCCGCGATTTCGCGGCGGTCCCCGCGCCGTTTCTCGCCCTCGGGACACTCTGCGGGGGACGCGCTTCCTGTCGCCGCTCGACGACTCGCTTTCGGCGGCCGACGCGCGATCCGCCGCCGCGGCGATGGCCACTCCAATCGGATCGGAGCGCTCGCGCGCCGGGAAATCGGCACCGCGAGGAGGTGGCGGTTATCATAGGAATTCCGGAACAACCGACCGAGATTCACGGTGGGCCATACCGAGATCGTCGAGCCCTCGCGCAAGACCTCGCTGTTCGGCGAGTACGAGGTCGTCGTGCTCGGCGGCGGCCCGGCCGGCATCGCCGCCGCGCTCGCGGCCGGACGCAGCGGCCGCTCGACGCTCTTGATCGAGCGCTACGGCTTCCTCGGCGGCGCAGGCACGGCCGCGGGCTTGAGCACTTTCTGCGGGCTGCACGCCGTCGTGCACGGCAAGCACGAGCAGGTCGTGCACGGAATCGCGGACGACATCCTCGATCGCTTGCGCGCGATGGACGGCTTGAACAAGCCGCACCTCACGATCCGCGATCAGATCCTCGCGCAGGCCTACGACATCTCGGCGTTCAAGATCGCGGCCGACGAGCTGCTCGCCGAAGCCAAGGTCAACGTTTTGTTCCATGCGTTCGGCGTCGGCGCCGTGCTCGCGTCCGACAACGAGATCGACGCGGTGCTCGTCGAGACGAAGTCGGGCCGCTTCGCGGTGCGCGGCGAGATCTTCATCGACGGCTCGGGCGACGGCGACCTCGCCGCGTGGACCGGCGTGCCGTACGAAGTCGGCGACGGCGTCGAGCAACATGCTCTACCCGTCGACGATGTTCAGGATCAACGGCGTCGATCCCGACAAGGCCGGCCGCGCCTGGGAGCTGATCCCGACGCTGATGGACGAGGCCGAGAAGCAGGGCCGCCGCTTCCCGCGCAAGAAACCGATCGTGCGGCCGCAGCGCAACCCGATCGAGTGGCGCGCGAATCTCACGCAGATCAAGAATCCCGACGGCTCGGCGGTGAGCGGCATCGATGCGCGACAGCTCAGCTACGGCGAGGTCGAGGGCCGCCGTCAATGCTGGGACGTGTTCCAGTTCATCAAAGGCGTGACGCCGGGCTTCGAGCACGCGTACATCGTCGAAATCGCGCCGCAGATCGGCATCCGCGAGACGCGCCGGATCGCGGGCGAGTATCAGCTCACGGAGAAGGACATCTTGGGCTGCGCCGACTTCAGCGACTCGATCGGCGTGCAGGGCTGGCCCGTCGAGGCGCACGTCAAGGGCGACGTGAATTTCGTATTCGCGCCGCCGACTTCGCGCGGCTACAACCAGATCCCGTATCGAATCATCGTGCCGCAGAAGATCGACAACTTGTTCGTCGTCGGCCGCTGCGCATCGATGTCGCACGAAGGCCAGTCGTCGGCGCGCGTCTCGGGGCCGTGCTTCATCATGGGCCAAGCCGCGGGCACGGCGGCCGATCTTGCGCTTGGCGCCAAAGTCGCGCCGCGCGCGGTCGACGTGCGCGCGTTGCAACAACGCCTCGCCGCCGAGGGTGCGAACCTCGGGCCGGCCTCGGCTACGCTCGCGCCGGCGAGCAAGGCGGGCGCGCGATGAGCGCGGCGCGACGCAAGCTGCGCAGCAACCTCGAGCCCGGCACGGCGCTCTGGGCCGGCCGGCGTGCGCAGTGGCGCGCGCTCGGGCTGAGCGACGAGGACATGGTCAAGCCTAAGATCGCGATCATCAACTCGTCGTCCGAGCTCTCTAGCTGCTTCAGCCATCTCGACGGGATCTCGTCCGAGCTCAAAGTGGCGATTCGCGCCGCCGGTGGTTTGCCGTTCGAGGTGCGGACCGCCGCGCCGAGCGACTTCATCACGAGCGCGGGACGCCGCGGCGCGTACATCCTGTCGGCGCGCGACCTGATCGCGGCGGACATCGAGGTGCAGGTCGAGGGCGCGCTGCTCGACGGCATGGTCGGGCTCGCGTCGTGCGACAAGACCACGCCGGGCCAGCTCATGGCCGCGGGCCGGCTGAACATCCCGACGATCGTCGTCGTCTGCGGCTACCAGCGCTCCGGCGAGTACAAGGGCGAGCACGTCGACATCGAAGAGGTGTTCCTGAAGTCGGGCTACGTCGCGTCGGGCCGTGTGACGCGTCGAGGACCTCACCGGCATGGCCGACGTCGCGGTGCGCGGCCCCGGTGTCTGCGCCGGCATGGGCACCGCGAACTCGATGCACATCGTCTGCGAGGCGCTCGGCATGGCGCTGTCCGGCAGCGCGCCGGTCGCGGCGCTGAGCTCGAAGATGCTCGGCCACCTGCGGCAGGCGGGCACGCGGATCGTCGACATGGTGTGGCAGGACTACAAGCCGCGCGAAATCATCACGGCGGGCTCGGTCCGCAACGCGGTCTGCGCGGTGCTCGCCTTGAGCGGATCGATCAACTGCGTGAAGCACTTGCAGGCGATCGCGACCGAGGCCGAAGTCGACGTCGATGTCTACAAACTGTTCGCGGACTACGCCGACAAGGTCCCACTGCTCGCTGCGATCCGGCCGAACGGGCCCGGGCTCATCGAGGAGCTCGAGGCCGCGGGCGGCGCGCGCGCGGTGCTCAAGCGGCTAGAGCGCTTCCTCGATCTCGACGCGCGCGTGGTGACCGGCGAGCGGCTCGGCGACGTCCTCGCGGACGTCGAAGTCGCCGACGAGCGCGTGATCCACACGGTGGACGCGCCGCTGTCGACGCGACCGTCGATCGTGATCCTCCGCGGGAGTCTCCTGCCCGGCGGCGGCATCGTGCGGCTTGGCGGCACCGGCGAGCGCACGCTGAAGTTCCGGGGCAGCGCAAACCTCTTTCATTCGCGCGACGAAGCGCTCGAGGGCATAAAGGCCGGCGAAGTGAAACCCGGCGATGTCGTGATCCTGCGCGGCCTCGGCGTGATCGGCGGTCCCGCCATGGCGCTGACATCGGCCGTCGTATTCGCGCTCGACGGTGCAAAGCTCATCGACAAGGTCGCAATGATCACCGAGGGTCAGCTCTCGGGGCTCGTGAACGATGGGCTCGTCGTCGGCGAAGCGTCGCCCGAGGCGGCCGCGGGCGGTCCGCTCGCGTACGTCGAGAACGGCGACACGATCTCGATCGACGTCACGCGCAAGGTCGTCGATCTGGAGGTGCCCGAGGCCGTGCTTGCGGAGCGCCGGAAGACGCCGCGTACGTTCGGCGCGCAGGGCGAGCGCGGCTGGCTGCGCGTCTACCAACGCACGGTGTCGCCCGTGCACGAGGGAGCGGTGCTGCGCCGCTGAGTCGATGAAGAGTCGATTGAAGCCAGCGTTGCTCGCCGGCGCCCTCGCCGCGGTGACGCTCTGCGGTGCGCCGCGGAGCTCGGGCCAAGGAGCCAGCCCCGAGCAGACCTGCGTCTACATGGGCGACGTCCGGCGCACGGCGATCCTCGACGACAACAACATTCTCTTCTACATGCGCAACGGCACGATCTACCAGAACCATTTGCGCAACACGTGCTTCATGCTGCGCAGCGCGAATCGCTTCACGTACGGGTCGAACTCGCTGCGACGGCTGTGCGTCGGCGACCTGATCCAGGTTCTGCCGGAGTCGAGCTTCGGCGGCGCGGCTTTTCCGATGGCGACTTGCAACCTTGGCACCTACTTGCAGATCGACAAGGACGTCGCGGACGATCTCCTCGCCACCTCGCAAGGCAAGAAGACGAAGGAAGGGCGCAGCCGCCAGGTGATGAAGACGGAGCCCGTGGAGCTGCCGCCCGCAGCGCCAGCCGCGCCGCCGGCTGCGGCGCCAGCCGAGCCCTTGCCCGACGCAGCCTCCCCGCCCGCCGACGCACCGAAACCTTGAGCTCGCCGTCGGGGACTCACTTGCGAGTGAACGCCCGCGCGAAGCGAATCGTCGTTACCGGCGCCGCCGCGCTGCTCGCCACGATCGGCGCCAAGAGCGCCGCCGCGCAGGCTGCGCCGACGGACGCGAAGAGCTGCGTCTACCTGCCGGACATCGACCACACGAAGATCGTCGATCAGCGCAACATCCTCTTCTACATGCGCAACCGCACGGTCTTGCAGAACGTGTTCCGCGAACCGTGCTACGGGCTGAACGAGAAGAGCCGCTTCGCCTACGGCTCGTCGTCGCTGAGACGGCTCTGCGCGGGCAACGTGATCGCGCTGCTCACCGACTTGAGCTTCGGCGGCGTCGCGGCGCAGAACACCTGCAGGCTCGGCATGTTCGTGCCGATCGACCCCGACGAGGTCGACGACTTGCTGATCGCGGCGGGCAAGGACAAAGGCGGCGGTCAAAAGAAGCAAGCGATCAAGAGCCAGCCGGTCGAGGTCGCGCCGGCCGCTCCACCCGACGCCGCGCCGAAACCGGCAGCAGAGAGCGGGCCGCCCGCGCTACCGGCCGAGAACGCAGCGCCCGCGCCGCCGACTGAGCCCGAAGGCGCGCAGCGCTAGAGCACCGCGGCGATATCGTCCTCGATGTTCGCGGGTGTATCGGTCGGCGCATAGCGGCGCACGACTCGACCCGAGCGATCGACGAGAAACTTCGTGAAGTTCCACTTGATCGCTTCGGTGCCGAGGATCCCGGCCTTCTCGCTCTTGAGCCATTGATAGAGCGGATGCGCGTTCGCGCCGTTCACCTCGATCTTCGCGAACATCGGGAACGTCACGTCGTACTGCGTCGAGCAGAACGTCTTGATCTCGCTCTCGTTGCCGGGCTCTTGGTGGCCGAACTGGTCGCACGGGAAACCGAGCACCTCGAGGCCCTGCGGATGGAACTTGCGGTACAGAGCTCTCGAGACCGGCGTATTGAGGCGTGAAGCCGCACTTCGACGCGACGTTCACGACCAGCAGAGGCTTGCCGCGGTAGTCGGCAAGTGACGTTTCGGCGCCGTCGATCGTTTTCGCGGCGAAATCGTAGGCAACGGCCATCTCGACTCCTTCGGATACGTCGCGCGGGACACGCGTTCGCCCTCGCGCGGACAGTCACCCGATCCAAACACTCGTGAAGAAACTCGGGTCATCGACGCACGGACGTTATACGCCCGAAGTCCCGTCGCCAACAGCGTTGCGCCGCTCTGCAACAGCAAGGATTAACGTTGTTTGAAACGTTGTTTAGCGGCCATTAACCGTATTTAGCGCGACGGCGGGCGGGCCGTCGTGAATCATCGCACGCGTTCGGATCCGCCGGCGGCGGGAGTCGTGCTTTTGCCGGCGCGTTTCCGGTTCAGCTATGTCGCGGCGGCAGGGGCAACAACGATTCGAACAGGTGCCGTACAAACGACCGCGGCGATTAGTTCACCTTGCGAGGAACAAGTTCCCATGCGAAGACACGACTCTCTTTTCAAGCCGCTGAGTTCGTCCTGGTGCGTCGCCTTGGCGGCGGCCGGCGTGGCGCTCGTCGCCTTCGGCGCACAAGCCCAGCAGCCCGCAGGAACGCCACCCCGCGCGCCGGCGAATCCGACCGCGGCGGACATGCAGGCCCTGCTCGACCGCATCGACGAGCTCGAGCGGCGGTTGAGCCAGCTCGAGTCCACGGCCGTGCTGTCCGCGCCGAAGGTGCTCGTCAAGGAGGTCCACGTCTGGGTCGACAAGGACGGTAACGAGTACGACCACGCGGTCCCGGGCGCGAAGGAGACGGTTACCTACCAGCGCGAGCTCGCGCAACGCCGACAGACGATCGAGGACGAAATCGGCGACAAGCTCGCCGAGGAATCGGCGAAGAGCGTCGGCGATCGGCATCAACAACGTCACGACGCTGCAAGCCGCGTTGCAGACGAAAGGCGACGAGACCGAAGCCGACGGGCACATGTACGGCCTCTCCGCCGCCGACATCACGTTTTCGGGCAAGAGCGCCGCGCTGAACACCGAGTTCTTCGCGGACCTCGTCGGCATCGGCGGCACGCCACCCGAGCAAGAGATCGACGCGCTGAACCTGCTGAACGGCCAGACGGCCCGGCTCAGCAACAATCAGCTCAGCGTCCGCGAGGCCTGGCTCAGGACCGAGGTCGCGCACCAGCGGCTCGGTCTCACGGTCGGCCGGATCGACGTGACGACACACATCGATCGCAACGTCGCGGCGAACGACGAGACCACGCAGTTCATCAGCGACGCGCTCGTCAACAACCCGGTGCTCGGCCTCTCGAGCAACGGCTTCGGAGCCGTCGCCGAGTGGGATCCGAAGAAGAGCTGGAACTTCAAGGCAGCCATCCAGCAGAGCACGGATCCGACCAACCAGCTCGGCTCGCTCGCCGATTCGATGTTCAAGCTCGCCGAGTTCGAGTACATCACGCAATTCGGCGGTCTCGGCGAAGGGCACTATCGTATCTGGGGACGGTCCGATAACAGCGGCGGCATCGGGTATCGAGACGCTTATGGCATCAGCATCGACCAGAAGGTCTCTTCGGCGCATCACGCTGTTCGCACGCTACGGCAACGGCGAGGTCGGCGATATCCCGGGCAAGGAGTACTTCTATAGCGGCGGCGTGCAATTCGGTGCGCCGCATACGCTGCATCCGAACGACTTCTGGGGAATCGGCCTCGCGCATACGGACTTCGAGCAGGGCCCGAGCGAGAAGCTCGCGGAGGGATACTACAATCTGCACCTCACGGATCACCTGCGTGCGTCGTTCATGCTCCAGTACGTCTACGAGTCGTCGAACGGGGCAGGCTATTTCCTCCCGGGCGCTCGCTTACAGGTCGTCTTCTAAACAGGGAACAGGAGAACATCCATGCGTAACATGAAAGGATCGTCTGCTCAGCGCATCGCTCGCCGCCGTGTTCGCGGCCGCTGTTCGGGCCAGCGGCCGCGCAAGCACAGGCGCAGACGCAGGCTCCCGCACACAACATGGCGACCATGAAGATGTCGCCGGTCGACTGGCCCGAACGTGAAGGTCACGGATCCGACGTCCGTCGTGATGATCGTCGACCGCGACTCGAACGACATCGCGTTCATGGACATCAAGACCAAGGAGATCCTCGGGCGGACGTTCCTCGGCAACAACGTCAATCCGCACATGGTGATGATGTCGCCCGACGGCCGCTACGTCGTGACAGGCGGCCAACGCTCGAACACCGCGTACATCATCGACTCCCACACGCTCGAGCTCGTGGCGAAGATCCCAGTGGGGTTCGCGCCCGAGCACCTCGCGTTCTCGCCGGACGGCCGCTGGTACTACCAAGGCAATCCCGAAGGCGACTCGATCACCGTGATCGACATGCAGTCGCTCAAGGCGATCAAGACGATCACGGGCCTCGCCGAGCCGCTGAACATCACTTTCACGCCCGACGGCTCGAAGGCGTACATCGGCAACTACGGAGCGCACTGGGTCGGCGTGGTCGACGTCACGCGCCACGAGCTGATCAAGAAGATCCAGGTCGACGCAACGCCCGGAATCACACGGCTCGATCCGTCCAAGTACCTCACCGAGATCAAGGGCATCTTCAACGCGACGCCGACGCCCGACGGCCGGTTCCTGTACGCGGCCGACGGCGATCTCGGCGTGGTCGGCGTGATCGACACGCGCGAGGACAAGGTCATCAAGGTGATCCGCGTCGGTCCCGATCCGTGGCGCATCTACATGTCGCACGACGGCAAGTACGCGCTCTCGGCCAACAACGGCGACGGCACGATGTCGTTCATCGACACCGCGAAGAACGCAGTCGTCGCGACCTATCCGGCCGGCCAGGATCTGACCGGCATCAACTTCGCGGCCGGCAAGGCGTTCGTGATCAGCTCGACGACGGGTTTCATCTACGTGTTCGATATGAAGACGCTGAAGCCGGCGGGCCGGATCAAGATCGGCAACAACCTGTTCTTGCAGACGGCGACCACGGACGTGGCGGACCAGAAGCTCTATCTCGGCAGCGCGACCGACAACAGCATCTACATCATCGACGGCCAGACCGAGGCGGTCGAGCGTGTCGCGAACGTGGGCCAGTTCCCATGGGGCACGCACATCATGGACAGCAAGGACAACTACTGCCACTGAGCGGTTCGCCCGGCGTAGTCCGGTCCGACAAGCGGCCCCTCCCCTCCGCACCAAGCGCTGGGCGGGGAGCGGGCCGCGGCCTCTCGAGGCGCGAAACCGTCGATAATAGAACGATGCCGGTTCCGCCTTACTTGCGCGCCCAGGATCGTCGAGTGCCGCTTCGCGCCCGCGTCGCCGTACGTCGCCGCAGCGACGCTTTGCGTCGCGTGCACGCTATCGAACCGCGAAGCCGCCGCTCAGGACAACGCGGCGGCGCAGTCCGCGGAGCCGGCGCCGCACGCGTCGGACGTCAGAGCGAACACGCGATTATTCCGCCGCGGCGGCACCACGGTCAGCGAAGCGCAGGCGTCGGAGCTCACGCTCACGCTGACGGACGCGGCGGTTCGCCCGATTCAGACCTGGGTGCGCACGGCGGGCGCGCTCGACGACAGCTCCCGCGTATTGACCGCGCGTCTGCGCTCGCCCGAATCCGAGCTCGTCCAGGTCGGTCAGCGCCTCCGTTGCTTCTCCGTGAGCTCGCGCTCGCAGATGTATCAGGCGCACGTCACGCGCGTTACGCCGCAACCGGGCGGCGCGATCGTCGAGGCGACGATCGCTGCTGCGGCGCGCAACGATGGCGCTCGGTATCTGATGGAGATCGTCGTCGAGCGCGGATCGTTCCTGTCCGTACCGAACGTCTCGATCATCGAGGAGAACGGCAGCCGCGTCGTCTACGTGAAGGAAGCGAGCGGCGAGTACACGCCGCGCACGATCGAGACGGGACTCGAGGGCGAGCTCTACACGCAGGTCACCGCCGGCCTCGCCGAGGGCGACCAAGTCGTCTCGATCGGCAGCTTCTTCGTCGATGCGGACAACAAGCTCAAGTCGGGCGAATAGGCGATGATCGCGCAGCTCATCGAAGCGATTGTCCGCGCCCGGTGGCTGATCGGCGCCGCTCTCGTCGCGGGCGTGGTCGCGAGCATCTACGCAGTGCGCACCGCGCCGCTCGACGCGATTCCGGATATCGTCCGACCCGCAGGTCATCGTCTACGCGAAGTGGCCGCGCAGCCCGCGAGCTGCTCGAGTCCGAGGTCACGGAGCCCATCGTGAAGGCGCTGCTCGGCTCGCCCGAGATTCGCTCGATCCGCGCGACGTCGCACATGGGCTATTCGTTCATTTATGTGATCGCCCAAAGCGCGACGCAGCGCGCCGCGCTGCGCCAGCTCGTCACGGACCGGCTCAACGCGATCCGGCAGCAGCTGCCCCCCGACGCGACCGTCAGCGTCGGCCCGAACGCGAGCGGCATCGGCTGGATCTACGAGTACGCGCTGATCGACAACGAGCAGCTGCGCGATCCGCGCGAGCTCCGGCTGTTGAACGACAATCAGATCAAGCCGGCTCTGCAGACGCGTGCCCGGCGTCGCCGAGGTCGCGTCCGTCGGCGGCCTCGAGAAGCAATACCAGCTAAAGGTCTTCCCGCCACTGCTCGCGGACGCGGGCCTATCGCTGAAGCAGCTCGTCGACGCGCTGCAGTCGGCGCTGCAGGAAGCCGGCGGGCGCACGATCGAGGTGACCAACCGCGACTACCAGATTCGCGGCGTCGTGAACCATGACAACATCGACGAGCTGGAAGCGCTCGTGATCGGTCACGCGAAGGACGGCAAAGCGGTCGCAGCTCAAGGACATCGGCTACATCCAGGTCGGCTACGACCAGCGGCGCGGGATCGCCGATCTCAACGGCGAGGGCGAGGTCGTCGGCGGCATCGTGATCATGGAGCAGGCGCAGAACGCGCTCGAGATCACGCGCGCGCTCAAGGCGCGGATCGCGGAGATTGGGCGAATCGCTTCCGTCCGGCGTCGAGATCGTGCCGACCTACGACCGGTCGCAGCTGATTTGGGGAACGCTCGAGCACTTCTTCCTCACGCTGCTCTACGAGCTCGGCGTCGTGATCGTCGTGACGGTGCTGTTCCTGCGCAACCTGCGCACCGCGATCGCGCCCGTGACGATCCTGCTGCTCGGCGTGCTGTTCACGGCGATGCCGATGTCCGCGTTCCACCAGACGATCAACCTGTTCTCGCTCGCGGGCCTGTTCATCGCGATCGGCGAGATGGTCGACGCGACGATCGTGATCGTCGAGAACTGCACGGCCGAGCTCGCGTCGCACCCGAACGCGACCGAAGCGGAGCGCCGGAAGATCGTGCTGGGATCGATCGCGAGTGTCGCGCGGCCGTTGCTCTTCTCGCTGCTGATCATCCTCGCGTCGTTCTTGCCGGTGTTCTTCCTGAGCGACAAGGAAGCGCGGATGTTCGATCCGCTCGCGTTCACGCAAGACGTTCGCGATGGCGTTCTCGACGCTGCTCACGCTGTTCCTGCTGCCGATCCTGATGCTCTGGGTGTTCAGGGGCCGCTCGAGCAAGCCTCACGGCGGCCGCGAGCTCGCGTTCGTCAAGCGCGTACCGCAGCGCGACGAAGGCGGTCGTCCGCTACCGCTATGCGTTTCTCGCGCGTCAACGTTGCGTTGTTGGTGGCCGCGATCGTGATGTTGCAGGGCTTTCGGCGCGACTTCATGCCGCAGCTGGAGGAAGGCTCGATCCTCTACATGCCGACTACGCTGCCCGGCGTGCCGATCAAGGAAGCGGGTTGGGTGCTCCAGCAGATGGACAAGAAGCTCGCGGCGTTCCCCGAGGTCGCGAGCGTGTTCGGCAAGCTCGGCCGCGCCGACACGGCGACCGACTCCGCGCCCGTGTCGATGATCGAGACGACGATTCTGCTCAAGGACCAGAAGCGAATGGCGGCCCGGGCATGACGAAGGACGAGCTCGTCGCGGAGATGGACCAGGCGATGCAGATCGTCGGCTATGTCGAACTCGTGGGTGCAGCCGATCAGCGCGCGCGAACGATGATGCAGGACACCGGCATCCAGACGCCCGTCGGCATCAAGGTCAAGGGACCCGACGTCGCGACGATCGAGAGCATCGGCCAGCGAGATCGAGCGTCTGCTTAAGCACGTATCCCGGCACGCAGTCGGTCATCGCCGAACGCATCTCGTCCGGCTACTTCATCGACGTCGCGTTCGATCCGCAGCGCCTCGCAGCCGCGGGCATCGCGGCGCAAGACGCGATGCCCGTCGTGCGCTACGCGATCGGCGGCGACAACGTCGTCACGATCAAGGGCGCGGACGGCGCGGTCGTGCCGCTCAGCGTGCAGTATTCGCCGGAATATCTCGACACGCTCGAGAAGATTCGCAACGCGCCGCTCGCGGCGCCGGGCGGTGTGTCGATCACGCTCGGCGAGGTGGCCGACGTCGCCGTCAAGAACATGCCCGACATGATTCGCAACGACAACGGCACGCTCGCGGGCTATCGTCTACGTCTATCTCAACCGCGACGTCACGGCGACGGACTATGTGGCCGGCGCGCAGGCGTTTCTGCGCGAGAAGCTCGAGCTGCCGAGCGGCTACTCCGATCGAGTGGACCGGCGACTATCAGAACTCGATGAAGGCGCGCGCGCGGCTGCAACTCGTGATCCCCGCGACGCTTGCGATCATCTTCGCGCTGCTCGTGCTCGCGTTCCGTTCGGTGGCCGACAGTCTGCTGATCATGCTGTCGGTGCCGTTCGCGCTGGTCGGCGGCGTGTTCCTACAGTGCGTGCTCGGCTATCCGATGACGACGGCGGTGATCATCGGCTACATCGCGCTGTTCGCCGTCGCGATCCAGACCGGCATCATCATGATCATCTTCATCCGCCGTGCGCTCGCACGTCGCGCCGCGGACGAGAGCTACATGGACGCCGTGCTCGACGGCTCGGTGCTGCGGCTGCGGCCGAAGCTGATGACGGTCGGCGTGACCGTGCTGTCGCTGCTGCCGATCATGTTCTCGACCGGGCTCGGCATGGAGATCATGAAGCCGATCGCGACGCCGACGATCGGCGGCATGCTCACGTCGACGATCTACGTGCTGTTCCTGATCCCGTGCCTGTTCGCGATCGGCGAAGACATCCGCGCGATGCGGCAGCGGAGGCGTGCGTGAAAGCCGCAGCGCTATGTTGCGCGCTCTGGCTCGCCGCCGCAGCCGTCGCAAGCGCGCAGAGCGTCCCGCCCGCGCCACCGGAAGGCGCAGCGCCGTTGGAGCCGGAGGCCGGGCTCGAGCTCGGACCGGACCTGGCCTCGACGCTGCCGGACGAGCCGGCGAAAGGGCTGGTTCTCGTGGAGTGCAACATCTGCCATGGGCTCGAGTGGATCGAGCGCTCGGGCGCTAACATCGAGGGCTGGCAGTCGCGCATCCGTAGAATGATTCGCGCGGGCGCACAGATTCCGCCGGAGCACGTACCGATATTGGTCGAATACCTCGCGAGAGTCCTGCCCGAACGGCCGAAACCGCCGCCGGTGCCGCCGAAGCACGCCGAGTCGTCGAGCACCCGACACAACCGCAAATGAGGACAGACATGAGCCACCATCTTCGTTCGTCGATCGCCGCGATCATCGCCATCGCCGTCCGCTCTGTTGGTCGGCACCGCGTGCAGCGACGATCGCAGCACTTCGAGCACCGCGCCGGCAGCGACCGCGAACGCACAGGGGCTCGACATCGCATTCCGAACGCTCGCCTCGCCGACCTCCGGCGACAACAAGGTCGAGGCCGTCGTGAAGCAAGCGGGGAAGCCGGTGACCGACGCGGACGTCTCCGTGACGTTCCGAATGCCCGCGATGCCGTCGATGAACATGCCGGAGATGCACAGCACCACGTCGCTCGCACATGAAGGCGCCGGCCGCTACGTCGGCACGGGCCAGCTCGAAATGGCGGGGTCGTGGAACGTGACGGTCACGGTCTCGCGCAACGGAGCGCAGGTCGGCAGCCAGCGCTTCTCGCTGATCGCGAAGTAGCTCCCAACTAGAGCTGCGCTCCGGCTCGAGCGATCGAACAGAATCCGAACGTTCTCCGGCGGCCGGCCGATCACGGCGCGATCGCCCGAGACGACGATCGGCCGTTCGATCAGGATCGGATGGCGCACCATCGCCTCGATCCATTGCGCGCGCGTCAGCTTCTTGCCGGCGTACTCGGTCTTGTAGATCTCCTCGCCCTTGCGCACGAGCTGCTCGGGCTCGATGCCGAGCTTCGCGACGAGCGCCTCGAGCTCCTTCGCCGTCGGCGGCGTCCGGAGGTATTCGATGATCTTCAGCTCGTCGCCATGTTGCTCCACGAGATCGAGCGTCGCGCGGCTCTTGCTGCACTTCGGGTTGTGATAGATCGTGATCTCGCTCATCGGCTCATCTTACCGTGTAATCGCGGGCCTCGAGACACGCGCTCGTCGCGCGCTGATAGTCGGCGCCGCTTCGGTGCTGGTCGATTCCGCGTCTCCCGTGGCCGTTGTCGGGTCGAATCCGGTCTGGTCGACGGCCCAGCGGTGACAGTCGTAGCGATCCTTGGCCTGTTGCTCCGCCGTCTGCCCCTTGTTCGGATAAACGAACACGTTCTGCGCCGGCGGCGGCGTCACGGTCGCGGACTCGACGTTCTGCGGCGGGTCGACCACCTCGTATTGATGCTCTTGGGCTCGCCAGACGTAGTAGGCGTCGTTCGCGTAGTAATACGCCACGCCGCCGAGCATCAGAGTCGTGTAGAACGGCGGCAGCACGGGGACAAAGACGCCGATAGGCGGCGCGATCACGACGTAGTGCCCGTGGTCCGGCCGATACCAGACGCCGCCGTGGAACCAGTACTGATTCGGCCCCTGGTGTACGACGACCGCATCGTGCGGCACCGTCTCGACCACGACACCGTGGTCCACGTAGGCGCGCTCGTGTCCGTGTCGATGGTCCATGTGCTCGTGAATCGGTTCGGCGCCCGCAGGCGGAACCGGCACGCCAATTACCGCCAACGCCGCGGCAGCGAACAGCACCGTGATCGTCGATTTACCGAATCGCATGCGCTCGTCTCCTTGCCTTCATCCGACCACGAGAATGATCAGCGCGTGGAGCCGCTCCGACAGCCGCTCCTTCTCGATCAGCGGCTGGTTCGGGAAATGGCGGTTATACGTCGGTGGTGAGATTCGCGCTGCTCACGCTCGAGACCGCGTTTGCGAGCGCCGCGTGCTCGCATTGCTTTTGCTCCATGTATACGGTCAATTCGATCGTGTGATTCGAGTCGCCGCACACGAAGCGAGCCGCCCGGAACAATGTCTTGTACACCTCCTCCGCGCCGGCGCTCGAGTCGAGATCTTGCGGCTGGTAATGCACGACGACGCTCTTCTGCTCCGTAAAGGCGGGAACCGCGGACGTGGCGCCGACCGCGCCCGATATCGCCGCAGCCGTCACGAACGCCGCAACTTGTAGTGCTCGGTTGCTCATGTTTCGCTCCTTCGAATGAGTGGTAGTGTCCGAGCCGCCGTGAGCCGCTCCGACCCGCTGGGGCGATTTCCGATCGGCGGAACCGACGTTGCGCTTGGGTCACTGACTCGGCGCTGACGTGCCGCGGCGCGCGGGGCGAGTGGCGAAACCCGACGCACGACGGGCTCGCCGCGCGCGTCAGCGGGATGTCAGACTGTCGCGCAATGCTGTGCGGCGGCTGGGGGCTGTGACGGGAAATCGAGAGCCGGTGAATCCGGCCAGGTCGTGAACGGATGCGAATTCTGATAGTGGAAGACGACGCGTTGCTCGGCGACGCGGTGCGCATGGCGCTCGAAGCCGCGGGTTTCGCAGCCGATCTCGTCGGCAGCGCCGAGAGCGCGCGTTCGGCTCTGCAAACGGAGCCGTTCGATCTGCTGATTCTCGACATCGGCCTCCCGCGCGAGAACGGCTTGCGCCTGCTCCAGGGCCTGCGCAATCGCGGCAAGATCCTGCCCGTGCTGATGCTCACCGCTCGCGACGGCCTTTCCGACCGAGTCGCTGCGCTCGACCTCGGCGCCGACGACTACATGACCAAGCCGTTCGAAGTGCCCGAGCTGATCGCACGGTGCCGCGCGCTGATCCGGCGCGCGAACGCGGTCGCGAGCTCGACCGTCACGCTCGGCAAGCTCACGCTCGACATCGCGCACAAGGAAGCGAGCGCCGACGGCCAGCCGCTCGAGCTCACGCAGCGCGAGTGGGCGATCCTCGAGTGTTTCGCGCTCAACGCGGGGCGACTCGTGTCGAAAGACCGGCTCATGAGCACGATCGCGAGCTGGGAAGACGAGCTCACGCCGAACGCGATCGAGCAATACGTCTCGCGCCTGCGCGCGAAGCTCGGGGACGCGGCCCGCATCCGCGCGGTACGCGGCATGGGATATCGATTGGATGACGGCGCCGCCTGACAACCGCGCGTCGATTCGCCGACGTCTCTTCGTCACGCTATTCCTTCCCGCGGCCGCCGTGTTGACGGCCGGCACGGTGATCGACTATTTGACGGCGCTGCCGCCGCTCACGGGCGCGTTCGATCAAGCGCTGCTCGACTCCGCGCTCGCGATCGCCGCGCACGTGCATACCGAGCCCGACGGCAAGCTCAGGCTCGACTTGCCCGCGGACGCGCTCGCGGTGCTGCGCGCAGATTCCAAGGACTCGATCTACTTCCGCGTCGGGGCGCGCGACGAAACGTTCGTGGCTGGGGATGCCGACCTGCCGATGCCGTCGACGGCCGCGTCAAACCCAGGCCGCCTCAACGCCGTGTATCGCGGTAACCCCGTCCGCCTGGTCGCCTATCGAACCTACGCGGGCAACGACGAGATCACCGTGACGCTGGGCGAGACTTTGCACAAGCGCACCGACTTGACCGCGCGCATCCTCGGCAGCGCGCTCGCGACCGACGTGCTCGTGCTCGGCATCATCCTCGCGATCATTTGGATCAGCGTGCACTTGTCGCTGCAGCCGCTGCGCGACATGGAGCGGGAGATCTCGAAGCGATCGGCGCAAGATCTCACGCCCGTCGGCGCCGGCGACACGCCGAGCGAGGTCCGCGGGCTCGTCAACGAGCTCAACCGCTTGTTCGCGACGGTGAGCGACAACGCCGCGAGTCAGCGCCAGTTTCTCGACAACGCCGCCCATCAGCTGCGCACGCCGCTCGCCGGCATCCAGGCACAAGTCGAGGTGCTCTGCGCGGACGAGCGCGACACGAAGCGCCGCGAGCGCCTGCAACGCGTGCTCGACGCAGCGCGCCGGCTCGGCCGCACCGCGCAGCAACTGTTGATGCTCGCGCGCGCCGATCAGTCCGCGCGCCCGGATTGGCAATTCGAGGATCTCGATCTCGTCTCGATCGTCGAATCGGCGGTGAGCGACGAGCTCGGCTCCGCGGAGGCCGGCGGCCTCGACTTCGGCGCGGAGCTCGCGCCGGCGCCGGTGCGCGGAGTCGAATGGCTGTTGTCCGAGGCCGCGAAAAGCCTCACGGAGAATGCGATCGCGCATACGCCCGCGGCCGGGCGCGTGACGATTCGGTGCGGCGAGATCGACGGCCGCTCGTTCCTCGAGGTGGAGGACACCGGTGTCGGCATCCCGCCGCAGGAGCGCGAGCGCGTGCTCGATCGCTTCTATCGCGCGACCAACACGCGCGGCGGCGGCAGCGGGCTCGGGCTCGCGATCGTGAAGGAGGTCGCCGACCTGCACCGGGCGGAGCTCTCGATCACGTCCGGCGCGAACGACGCCGGCACGCGAGTTCGGCTCACGTTCCCGGGTCAGCGCACGACGACGTAGAGCGGCTCGCCGTCGCGCACGATCGAGAGCGCGAGTGGGGTCGCCGCGCCGCGCAGCGCCGCCGCGAAGTCCTCAACGGTATGGACCGGGCGGCGATTCACCGCCGTGATCACGTCCCCGTCGACGAGGCCGTTCAGAGCCGCGGGACTGCCGTCGTCGACCTGCGCGACGACGACGCCGCGTGCATTCCCCGTCTCGCTCGGATCGGCGAGCTCCGCGCCGCGAAGACCGTCGAGCATCTTGCCGGCCGCGACCCCGCCGCCACTGCCGCTGCCGTGGCCCGCGTGCGGCGGGCCCTGCTCGACCTTGAGCTTGATCGTCTGGCGGCGGCCGTCGCGCATGAGGCCGATGGAAACCTCGCTGCCAACCGGCGTGAGACCGATTGCGTTGCGCAGATCCGCTGCGCCGACAACCTTCGCACCGTCGAGCTCGACGACGACGTCGTCGACTTTCACGCCCGCGCGGCTCGCCGCGGAATCCGGCTCGATTTGCGTGATGATTGCGCCGGCTTGGACGCCGAGGCCGAGCGCCTTCGCGAGATCGGGCGTGACGTCCTGAATCCCGACGCCGAGTCGTCCGCGCCGAACTTCGCCGTACTCGACCAGTTGCGCGGTCACGCGCTGCACCATCTTCATCGGCACCGCGAAGCCGATGCCCACGCTGCCTTCGGCGTTGCCCGGCGACACGATCGCCGTGTTGATGCCGACGAGCTTGCCGTCGACATCGACGAGCGCGCCGCCCGAGTTGCCCGGATTGATCGGCGCGTCGGTTTGAATGAAGTCCTCGTAGCCCTCGATGCCGAGCTCGGAGCGCCGCAGCGCGCTCACGATGCCGGACGTGGCCGTCTGCCCGAGGCCGAACGGATTGCCGATCGCGACGACCGAGTCGCCGACCTCGAGCCCGTCGGAGTTGCCGATCTCGACTTGCGTGAGCCGGTCGGCATCGATCTTGAGTAGCGCGACGTCGGTGTCCGTGTCGCTGCCGACGAGCTGCGCGTTGAAGCGACGTCTGTCCGACAGCGTGACGATGATCTCGTCCGAGCTGTCGACGACGTGGTGATTCGTGACGATGTAGCCGCGCGCAGCGTCGACGATCACGCCGGAGCCCGCGCTCTGCTGCGGAACCGACTGCGGTAGCTGACCGCCTCCGTCTTGGAAGCGGCGCCTGAACAATGGGTCGTCGAGCAGCGGGCTGTCGGCGAGCGGTACTTGGCCGACGACCGCGATGTTGACCACTGCGGGCATCACTCGCTTGAGCATCGGCGCATACGAGGTTCTCGTTTGCGCGTGCGGGGCCTTCGACGACTGCGCGGCGGCGGGCAGCGTCGCTGCGAATAGACAAGAGAGACCCACGAGCGCGGCTGCAATCCCGTGGACGCGCCGGCGGGCGATCGCGGAACGACGAGCGACAGTTTGCATGCGTACGTCGACGAACAGTCGTGTAGGGACACGCCAGGGTACGCCGAAATTCATCGCCGGCGCACGCCGGCGCCCAAAGAAATCTGGCCCGCAGCGTCAGCGCTGTGTCAGGTCCGGCACGCACGCTCCGCCTAACTGATGCCACGGTCACGGAGGAGCCACGATGACGACGAGCACGGAAGACAGAACGGGAGGCGAAAGCCCGCCGGATGCGGCGCGAGATCGGCGCGTGTTCACGCGCTTGCACGGATTGCGGCTGACGCGCCGACCCGAGGCACGCGGCCGAAACTGGGTGATCCTGCTCGCCGCGGGCGAGGGCAACCGGCTTCGTCGCTTGACCATGGACGGTTCCGGCACGGCGGTGCCGAAGCAGTTCTGCTCGCTACGCAACGGCCCTTCGCTCTTGCACCACGCGCTGCGGCGTGCCGAGAACCTCGCGCCGCGCAGACGGATCTGCGCGGTCGTCGCGCGCCAACACGCGCGTTGGTGGCGCGAGTCGCTGAGCTCGTTGCCGCTTCCTAACGTCATCGTCCAGCCCGAGAATCGCGGCACGGCGGTCGGCATCCTGCTCGCGCTGCTGCACATCCTCGAGCGCGACTCGATCGCACGGCTGCTCGTGCTGCCTTCCGACCACCATGTGATTGACGAGCACGCACTATCGGCCGCGATGGCGCGCGCATTCGTACGTCTGCGCAAAGAGCCCGAGGCGATCGTATTGCTCGGAATGAAGCCCGACGACGCCGACACGGAGCTCGGCTACATCGTGCCGACGCCGGGCGCGGCCGGCGACGGCGTCGCGCACGTCGCGAACTTCATCGAGAAGCCGTCTCCGCCAGAGGCCCGAGTGCTCGTCTCGCGCGGCGCGCTCTGGAACTCGTTCATCATCGCGGCGCACGCGCCGACGCTGCTCGCGTCGTTCGCCGCGCGCGATCCCGCGCTCGTCTCGCGGATGCAAGCGGCCGTGAAGAGCAGCCGCGGCGGCCGCGAGTCCGCCGCGCTCAACGGCCTCTACGACGTGCTGCCGACGCTCGATTTCTCACGGCAGATCCTGCAAGGGCGCGAGGCCCAGCTCAGAGTGCTGCGCGTGCCCGCGTGCGGCTGGACCGACCTCGGCACCCCGGACCGCGTGGGCAAATCGTTGCGAGGCGCGGCGGCCGAGCCGAAGCAGGCCGGTGCGCCGCTCGTGACCGGCGCTCTGAGCCTCGAGCAGCAGTTCGCGCGTTTCGGCGGTCTCTGATACCCATTCAGCCCGCGAAGCGGCCGGCCGCGGGCCGGCGCTTCGCGGTGCGGCCGCCGTTCGGAGCGGCGCGCTCCCTCCAAACCCCTTAAAATGCGACGCGAGGAGCCGCGGGCGATGGGCCGCGGCACTCTTCGCGCTACTATGAGGGCCCGAATCGCAGCCTCGTATATAGCGGTTGTCGCCGCGCGAGGGGGTACTGCATCGGTGTCGTCTTGGCAAAACGCAAATCGAGGGGAAGTCATGTCAGCATCGTTTGTCGATCGTTCGAGTCGTTCGCGTAGCCAACGGCTCGGCCTCGCGCTCTGCGCGGCCGCGAGCTTCGTATGGAGCACCGCGACGCTCGCGCAACCGCCGGGACCGCCCGGCGAGCAGTTCAAGGTCGTCACGTTCGTCGAAGGGCTCAAGAATCCGTGGAGCATGGCTTGGCTGCCGAACGGCGACATGCTCGTGACGGAGCGCGGCGGCGCGCTGCGAATCGTGCGCGGCGGCAAGCTGCTGCCGGAGCCGGTCGCGGGCACGCCGAAGGTGCGTGCGCAGGGACAAGGCGGATTGTTCGACGTCGTGCTGCATCCGAAGTACGCGCAGAACCACTACATCTATCTGAGCTACGCGAAGCCGAACGAAGACGGCAAGCAAGGCACGACGGCCGTCACGCGCGCGAAGTTCGAGAACGACAAGCTCTCCGACATCAAGGAGATCTTCGTCGCCGACGCGTGGTCGGACACGCCGGGCCACTTCGGCGCGCGGATGGCGTTCGACAAGGACGGCTATCTGTTCCTGTCGGTCGGCGACCGGATGGAAGGATTGCGTCCCGAAGGCATGGACCCGACCAAGCTCGCGACGCATCACGCGCAGCTGCTCGTGAACCACCAGGGCAAGATCCTGCGCTTGAAGGACGACGGCACCGCGCCGCCCGACAACCCGTTTGTCGGCCGCCAGGGCGCGAAGCCAGAGATCTGGAGCTACGGCCATCGCAACCCGCAGGGCCTCGCGATCAACCCGGAGACCAACGAGCTCTGGGAAACCGAGCACGGCCCGCAAGGCGGCGACGAGTTCAACCACATCGAGAAGGGCAAGAACTACGGTTGGCCCGTGATCGGCTACGGCGCGAACTACACGGTCGGCACCGAGATCCACTCGGACCGTTACAAGGGCGGCATGGAGCAGCCGGTGGCGTTCTGGGTGCCGTCGATCGCGATCTGCGGCCTGATGTTCTACGAAGGCAGCGTGTTCCCGAACTGGAAGGGCAATGCGTTCGTCGGCGGCATGTCGGCCTATCGGCAGCTCGCGCGGCTTGCGATCAACGACCACACGTTGACGAATCGCGAGCCTCTGCTGCTCGGCCAGTACCGGATCCGCGACGTGCGCCAGGGGCCGGACGGCTTCGTCTACCTTGCGACCGACAACATCTACTCGCAGCCGACTGCGATCCTGAGGCTCGAGCCCGACAAGAGCCCGAAGTAGTCGCCCAAGATAGTTGTTGACCACGGAGGCCCGCTCGGCGCAACGCACGAGCGGGCCTCGTCTTTTCGGAGCCGCGCGCCCGCGTCGCGGGCGAGATCGCTCCTCTAGACCAGCGCCTCGAACGCCGCGACGAACACTGCCTCGGGCAGGAGAGTCGGCGTTTGGAAGTACGTGAACAAAAGCCCGGTCGTGAGCGCATCGAGCACTCGGACGAATTGCTCCGCCGGCATCGGGAGCGCGCCTTCGCCGACGAGCTTCTTGAAACCCTTCGCCGCCGCTTTGTAGACGGCGGCATTCTCAGCGGTCATTCGCTCGCGCATCTCCGGATGCGTGACCGCATAGAGCTGAAACGCGCAGGCGGCGCCCGCTTGCGGCAGCCGCTCGCGCGCCGCGGCCGCGACGGCTTTGCCGAGCAGCTGCATCTGCCGTTTGAGCCCCGCGCCCCTCTCGAATTCCGGCAGCACCGGCTGCCAATGCCGCTCGATCACGGCGAGGAACAGCTCCTCCTTGTCGCTGAAATTGCCGTAGATCGCGCCGCGCGACATCCCGGCGCGCGTCGCGACCTCTTCTAGCGTGGTCCGGTCGTAGCCTTTCTCCCCGATCACCGCGGCCGCAGCCGTGATCAGCGCGGCGCGCGTGCGGTCACGCTTCCCGGGCTTTTTCGGCTCCGTCACGGTGAGCCGATGGCTCGGATCGCTCTGCGGCCCTAAGCCGCCGGCATCGACTCGCTTGGGCCTGGCCATCGTCTCTCCACAAAATGCACTTGTGTATTTTATACACGAGTGTATATTCTGTGGCAAGCAAGCCGGCTGCCATGGCTCGCATAGAAGCGAAAAGAACGCCAAATGAGGATTCCACGATGTTGACTCTCTCGATCGTTCTCGGCTCGTTGCTCGTGCTGCTCGCCGCCGGCTGGCTGTTCGAGGCGCTCGGCGAGCGCGCCGACGCGCTCCGCTTCCCTCCGCTGGGCCGGCTCGTCGACGTTGGCGCGCATCGCTTGCATCTCGTGCACAAGGGACCGAGCGGCGGCCCGACCGTCGTCATAGAGCAAGGTGCGGGCGAGCCGTGGATCTTCTGGTGGGCGATCGTCGAGCGCGTCGCGAAGTTCGCTAGCGTCTGCACTTACGACCGCGCCGGCATCGGCTCGAGCGATGTAGCGCCCTCGCCGTACT
Source organism: uncultured Gammaproteobacteria bacterium (assembly GCA_963841645.1). Lineage (GTDB taxonomy): Bacteria > Pseudomonadota > Gammaproteobacteria > Steroidobacterales > Rariloculaceae > FEN-1219. The sequence goes on from CAWJDS010000013.1 coordinate 65,803, forward strand.
CGCCGCTCGACAGTGCGCGCGAGCTCCACACGCTGCTCGAGCGCGCGCGAATCCCGGGCCCGTACATCGTCGTCGCGCACTCCTACGGCGGGCTGATCGCGAGGCTGTTCACACGGGACCATCGGCGCGACGTCGCGGGCCTCGTACTCGTCGACTCGTTCGAAGAAGGCATCCACTTTCAGCCCGACGTGCTGCCGATGTATCGGCGCTTCCGCTGGATGCTCGCAGTGATGACGTTCGCCGCGCGCTTCGGCATCCTGCGGCTCATCGCGAAGGTCCGCCGTCCGGAGGCGTCGACCCTGCCCGCGGAGATCCACGCCCGGACCGAGGCCGTCGGCCAATCGCCGGCTTTCTTCCGCGGGATGAGCGTGGACATGAAGATACTCGACCGCTACGACTTGAGTCTGCGCAAGCCGGGCGCGACCGGCGATCTCGGCGACCTGCCGCTCGTCGTGATTACGCACGGCCAAGCGTTCCCCGGCCCAATGGCGACACTCGAGAAGTATTGGGGCGCAGGACAAAAGCGGCTCGCCGCGCTGTCGACTCGCGGCGAGCTCGTCGTCGCGCGCAACAGCAATCACATGATTCAGCAGGACGAGCCCGACATCGTGATCGACGCGATCGAACGAGTGCTCGCCGCCGCCGCCCGTAGACCCGGCGAGCCGTCGCGAGCGGCGGCGCGCTTATAATCGCGCGATGACCCCACTAGCCCGTCCTTTCCGCGCGCTGCGGCCGCTCCCTAAGCGCGCGGCCGACGTAATCGCGCCGCCGTACGACGTCGTGAGCACGGAAGAGGCGCGCGCGCTCGCTGCGACCAAGCCCGCGTCGTTCCTGCACATCTCGCGGCCCGAGATCGACCTGCCGCCCGGCACGTCGCCCTACTCCGACGACGCGTACGCGCGCGGCGCCGCCAATCTCGCGCGGCTGGTCGACACGAACGTGCTCGTGCGCGACGACGAGCCCGCGTTACTACGTCTATCGGATCGAGATGCAGGGCCGCGTGCAGACCGGCGTCGCGTTCGCCGCGTCCGTCGCCGCCTATGCGTCGCACCGGATTCGCCGTCACGAGCACACGCGGCCCGACAAAGAGAACGACCGCGTGCGCAACATCGATTCGTTGAACGCGCAGACGGGCCCGGTGCTGCTCGCGTACCGCGCGAACGCCGAGTTGCGCACGCTCGTGCACACGGCGGCGAGCGGCGCGCCGCTGATGTCCACGACCGGGCCGAACGAGACGCGGCACACGATTTGGCAAGTCGCGGAGCCCGAGCTCGTGGCGGAGATCGGCGCGGCCTTCGACGCAGCTCGACGCGCTGTACATCGCGGACGGACACCACCGTTCGGCCGCGGCGCTGCGGGTCGCGGAAGCGCGCCGCGCGGCCGCCAGCGGCCAACCCCAAAGCGCGTCGAGTAGGTCTCTCCGCGCGCACGTGGCGGATCTCGGAACCCGTCGGAGCCGAGCTACGAGTCGTTCCTCGCGGTCGCGTTTCCGCACGACGAGATGCACATCCTCGCTTACAACCGCGTCGTGCGCGACTTGAACGGGCTCACGGTCGAGGCGCTGCTCGCGCGCTTGCGCGAGTCGTTCGATGTCCAGCCGAGCCCGGCGCCGGTGGCGCCCGCGCGGCGCGAGACGTTCGGCTTGTTCGTGGCGGGCCGCTGGTATCGGCTCGAGATTCGCGCGACGCTCGTGCCGCGCGCCGACCCGGTCGCGAGCCTCGACGTGAGCCTGCTACAAGAGCGCGTGCTCGCGCCGATCCTAGGTATCGGCGATCCGCGCACGGACAAGCGGATCGACTTCGTCGGCGGCATTCGCGGCCTGAGCGAGCTCGAGCAGCGCGTCGCGACAGGCCGGGACGCAGCAGCGTTCGCGCTACGCCCGACGCGCATGGAGCAGCTCATGGCGGTCGCCGACGCGAACCGCGTGATGCCGCCGAAGTCGACGTGGTTCGAGCCGAAGCTCGCGGATGGATTGCTGTCGCACGTGCTCGACTAGCGCGCGCCCGGCGTGGCGCGCGCTAGTCGCCGTGTCGTATTCTCTTCGGATGCTGGTGAGCCGCCGGCGCGGTCTGACGCTATATCGTCGACAGATATAGCGGTTCTCAGTGCTCTGCGGGGCGCGCGGACAACGGTTGTCGTGCCGCGTCAGAGATCGTGATCAGGAACGGTGCGTCGTCTCGGCGGGACCGGCGACCGACGAACGGGCGCTAATCGACGCCGATCATTACGCTCGAGGCTTTGATCACGGCGTATGCGATCTTGCCTTTCTTCAGCCCAAGGCTCTTCACCGCATCGAGCGTGATCACCGAAACGATGGTCAGACCTGGCGCGAGCTCGAGCGTGACCTCGGCGTTGACCGCGCCGAGCTTGACCTTCTTCACGACCCCCGGAAGCGAATTGCGCGCGCTCACCTTCATTGAGAACCCTCCAAGACTTGAATGGCGTAAGGCCGTCGACGGCTGCGCACTCGTGCCGCGCCGCGCGGCGGCAGCGGAGTATTGCCGAAATATGCCGCGGAATATACCGTTGCGATTCCTCGCCTATTCTCGGAGTAGACCGCTGTGAGACCTCGACGGCGCCGCAGCGCCCACGCCTCGCTCATCGCTTTCGCGGTTCTCGCGTTGTCCGCTCCGCCGTTGCTCGCGCAGACGCGCGTCACGGACGATGCGAAGCGCACGGTCGCCGTGCCTGCGCACGTTTCGCGCGTGTTCGCCGCGGGCGCACCCGCCGAGGTGCTGCTCTATACGCTCGTGCCCGACATGCTCGTCGGCCGCAACCACATGCCGTCGGCGGCCGCACTCGAGCTCATGCCGCAGGCGCTGCGCTCGCCGAAGCCGATCAAGAATCTGCCCGACCGCGACGATCCGCGTTACGACGACGAGCTGCTCCAGTTGAAGCCCGAGGTCTACATCGACTACGGCACGATCGACGACGACTACGTCGCGGCGCTCGAGGCGATCAGCAGCCGCACGAAGGTTCCCGCGCTGATCTTCGACGGGCGCCTCACCGCGATCCCGACGATGTACCGCCGCCTCGGCACGGCGCTCGGCGTGCCGGACCGCGGCGAGAAGCTCGCAGCCGAAGCGCAGCGCGTGCTCGACAAGTACCGCAACTCGGCGGCGTCGGTGCGCGTGTATCTCGCGTGCTCGCGCGACTCTTTGATGCCCTGCGTGCAGGGTCATCCGTTCGGTGAGGCCGCGGAGCTGCTCGGCGCAGTCAACACGGCGGGCAGCACGGCAAGCGCACCGAAGCGGCCATTCACTGTTCAAGAAGTTCGGCTATCGAAGCCCGACGCAATCGTCGCCGCAAGCCAGTTGTCGGCCGACATCATGCGCAACGATCCCGAGTGGCACGAGGTCGACGCCGTCGCGAAAGGGCGCGTCTACTTCCCGCCCGATCAGCCGTTCAGTTGGGGACCGCGACCGCCGTCGGTCAATCGGCTGCTAGGCGTGATTTGGATGGCGTACGTGCTCCGCGCGCGGCCGTTCGACGACGCATTCTTCGCCGATGTGACCTCGGCCTTCGAGACGTTCTATCACTTCACGCCCACCCAAGAGCAGATCGCAAAGCTCGTCGCGGACGCACGCCGACCAGGCGGCTAGGTCGCGCCCCACGGCGCGCCAGCCGCCCGAATATCGCGAGCGACCGACGGCGCGCTAGCGCCGAATCAACGCACTGACGATCGCTCCCACGGCGAACGCGATTCCCACTGACGTGAACGGGTTTTCCTTCACGTAGGAGTCCACTCTTCCGAGCTTGTCGTCGACCGCTTCGAGCACGTCGTCTTGCAGCGCCCGCGCCTGCTTCATCTTGCGCGCCGCCGCCTTTCGAACTTGTCGCTCGGCGTCTTCGGCCACGTCGGCGACGCGATCCACCGTATCGTGCGCCATCTCGGCCGCTCGATCGGTCGTATCGTGCGCCATCGAAGCGGCGCGATCGGTCATCGTCTCAACCTTTGCTGCCATTCCCGTTTCCTCCAAGTCGTTTGAATTAGGGACGGTGCCTTACGCTGCAGATTCCATGCCGTAGAGCTCGGCAGCGAACAGCGGGCGGGCGACGTCGAGAAGCTCGTCGGTACGTGTGGGCGGCAACGCACGATCGCGGCCGGAGCGACGCGCAAGCCCAAAATCTAGAAACGACGGTGCGCTTCTTGTAACGCCGCCGTGCTCCGCGATCGCGAGCTCTCGCAGCACGTCCCATCAGACTTCGCGGTCACCATGGTGACGCGCGACGCGCGCAATCTCAGTGGCACAGACCTTGCTTTCTAGTCAGCGACCACGCAGAAAGGAGAGGTCATCATGGCGAAGCGCTTGGGTCTACTGTTGATTACTCGGGATGTTCGTGACAGTGCAGTACGCATGTTCTCCGCTGACCGCGGGCGTCGTCGGCGCGGGAGCCGGTGCGGCTGCGCAGCACAAGCACGATCAGAAGCACGACAACGATTGATTCGCCGAATAGCGGACAGCGTTAGCGAGTTTGCGGCCGCACGCCGCGCCTAGGCCCTCACCGCGGCCGCACGCCCGAGCGCGCGCTCCTCGTCGGCGTCGAGCTCGTTCGCGATGAAACCGCCCGACTGATGGCGCCAGAGCTTTTCGTAGTGGCCGCCGTGGCGTAGCAACTCCGCGTGCGTGCCCTCCTCGACGATCCGGCCGCGGTCGAGCACGATGAGCCGATCCATCCGCGCAATCGTCGACAGACGGTGCGCGATCGCGATCACCGTCTTGTCTTCCATCAGCGTGATGAGCTGCTCCTGAATCGCGACCTCGACCTCGCTGTCGAGCGCCGACGTCGCCTCGTCGAGCACGAGTATCGGCGCGTCTTTGAGAATCACGCGCGCGAGCGCGATCCGCTGCCGCTGGCCGCCCGACAGCTTCACGCCGCGCTCACCCACGTGTGCGTCGTAGCCCGTGCGGCCGTTCCAGTCGCGCAGCCCGAGGATGAACTCCTGCGCTTGCGCTTTGCGCGCAGCCGCGGCCACGTCTTTGTCGCTCGCGCTTGGCCGTCCGTAACGGATGTTCGCCGCGATCGAGCGATGCAGCAGCGACGTGTCTTGCGTCACCATGCCGATCGCCGCGCGCAAGCTCTCCTGCGTCACGCGCGCGATGTCCTGACCGTCGATCAGGATCCGACCTGCCTCCGGGTCGTGGAAGCGCAGCAGCAGGTTCACGAGAGTCGACTTGCCGGCGCCCGAGCGGCCGACGATCCCCACGCGCTCGCCGGGCCGAATCACGAGATTGAGCTTTTCGACGACCGGCGCCGCGTCTTTGCGCCCGTAGCCGAACGTGAGGTCGTCGAAGCGGATCTCGCCGCGCGCGACCTCGAGCGGCTTCGCGCCGTCTTGGTCGACGCCCGCGAGCGGCACCGCGATCGACTCCATGCCTTCCTGCACCACGCCGACGTTCTCGAAGATCGCGGTGACCTCCCAGCTCACCCAGCCCGCCGCGTTCGCCGTCTGCCACGCGAGCGGCAACGCGGTCGCGACGATCGCCGCGGTGATTGCGCCGTGCCCCCAGAGCGTGAGGCCGATCGCAGCGGTGCCGACGAGCAGCGCGGCATTCAGCAACGTGAGCCAGATCAGGAACTTGCGTGATCATCGCGGTGTGCGCGGCCATCGCGTCCTGATGGTGGTCGATCGCGTCGCGCACGTACGCGTCCTCTTCGGCGAGCCGCGCAAACAGCTTCACGGTGAGGATGTTCGTGTAGCTGTCGACGACGCGGCCCATCACGGTTGAACGGCCTTCCGAGTTCGCGCGCGCGAGCTCGCGCAAGCGGGGCACGAAGTAGCGCAGCCCGACCACGTAACCGATCACCCAGAGCGAAGATCGGCACGCCGAGCCGCCAGTCGTCCGACGTCATCAGCGCAAACGCCGTGACGCCGTAGACGCCGATGTACCAGACCGCGCGGATGCTCGACATCGCACTCTCGCGCAAGCTGCCGCCGGTCTGCATCACGCGGTTCGCGATCCGGCCCGCGAAGTCGTTCTGGAAGAACGTGAGGCTCTGACGCACGACGTGCCAGTGGCTCTGCCACCGGATCAAGCTCGTCGCGCCGGGCACGAGCACGTTCTGGCGAATCATGATGTCGGTCAGGATCGCGATCGGCCGCGCGAGCAGCACGAGCGCTCCCATCGCCAGGAGCATCGGCCAGCTCGCGGCGATCGCGGCCGCGCGGTCCGAGGCCGCCATCAACGCGACGAGCCGGCCGATCACGAGCGGGATGACGGTGTCGAGCAGCGCGACGCAGAGGCTCGCGACGAACATCGCGCCGTACCAGCCCTTCGTCTGGCGGATGAAATGCCAGTAGAAGCCGAGGAGCGTCTGCGGCGGAGAGCCGGGCCCCGGGGTCGAAGTTGCGAGTATCTTGAAACGCGCGTTCTTCAAGGGAGCGTCGTCCGGCGGGGTTGCACCGCGCAAGTCGTCCTGGGAGCGCCGGCGGCTCACCGGCCCGCGCACGATAGCAGAGTCGGCAGCCGAACGCTCCCCGGTAGCGCTCGCGCGAGAGCGACCGGTATCATCGTGCCCGGCGGACAGTCTGCATGGGTTTCCAGGGAGCGTTTAGATTTCGATGACGGAGCAGAGCAGCGTCGCGGAGCCGACGGACATCGATCGCATCATCTCGTCGCTAAAGCACATTCTCGTTCACGATCTCAACGTCGGCCTCCAGGTCGAAGACATCGGGCCGGACGCATCGTTGGAGCACGATCTCAAGATCGATTCCGTCGCGCTGGTCGAGCTGATCGCCGCCATCGAATCGCGCTTCGAGTTTTCGTTTCAGGACGCGGACTTGGTAACGGCCTCTTTCGCCAATCTCAGAGTCCTCGCCGGCGTCATTGCGAAGCGAGTCGCGGCCGAGAGTCGACGCAACGGCGCGTAGCGCACTAGTCCCCTTAACCGCAACCGACGACCGAGGTCGACGGGCATGACGGACGCCAACAACGAGCGCGCGCAGGCGGCTTTGCCCGATTATCCGGACACGTTTGGCGCGCCCGAGACCGAGGCCACGATCACCGAGCGTTTCGACAAGATCGTCGCGCTGCATGCCAACCGCCTCGCAATCGACGACGGCCACCGCGCACTGACCTACAGCGAGCTCGACGAGGCAACCGACCGGTTGGCGGGCGTGCTCGTCGATCGGCTCGGACCCGCAGCGGAGCCCGTGGCGCTGCTCTATCGACACGGCAGCCCGTTCCACGTCGCACAGTTCGGCGTCTTCAAGGCCGGGAAGTTCTACGCGAGCCTCGACGCAGAGCTCGCACCGAATCGCCTCTCTCTACTTCTCGAGAATCTCGGCGCGCGCTTGCTGTTGTGCGATTCCGCGTGCGAGCCGCTCGCGCGCAGTCTCGCGGACACGTCGCCGGAACGGCGGTGCTCAACACCGAGGCGGTGCCTCCTGCCGCCGCGAGTCGTCCGACCACCACCCTCACCCCCGACAGCACCGCGTACATCATCTACACGTCGGGCTCGACCGGCGCGCCCGAGGGCGTCGTCGTCTCCCATCGCCACGTGCTGCACCACGCGCGGATGCAAACCGTGAGCCTGCACATAGGGCCGGACGATCGCGGTGCGCAGATTTGCCCATTGTCCTCGGCCGCGTCGACCGGGGAGATCTTTCCGCCGTTGCTCACCGGCGGCGCCGTGTTTCCGTTCGCGGTCAAGAGCGAGGGCGTGAACAACGTGGCCGGGCTCGCACGCTGGCTCAGGCAAAAGAAGATCACGCTCTACGTCTCCGTTCCGGTGCTGTTTCGGCTGCTGACGAAGGCCCTCGGCAAGAACGGAAGCTTGCCGGACATGCGCCTCATTCGACTGTCGGGCGACCGCATCCTTCCCTCCGACATCGAGCTCTTCAAGAAGCACTTCGCACCGAGCTGTGTGCTGCGAGCCGCGTACGGATCGTCCGAGAGCAACCTCGCCACTCAATTCTTCATAGATCACGCGTACGACGGAGCGCGCAATACGGTGCCCGCCGGCTATCCGTTGCCGGACGCCGAGGTGTTCATCGTCGACGACCAGCTCAATCGCTTGGGGCCCGGGGAGCAAGGTGAGATCGCGGTGCGGAGCCGCTACCACGCCGACGGCTATTGGCGGAACCCGAAGCGCACGAGCGAACGGTTCATGGTCGATCGCGAGGATCCGAGCAAGAGACTCTATTTGTCGCGCGACCTTGGGCTTATCGAGCCGGACGGCTGCCTGATTCACCTCGGACGCACCGACTTTCGCGTCAAGGTCTACGGCAAATGGGTCGCGGTGACGGAGCTCGAAGGAGCGCTGCTCGCGTTGCCCGGCGTGCGCGAGGCCGTCGTTGTCGCGCGCTCCGGTCCGCACGGCAACGAGCTCGCTGCGTATTACACCACCGGCGCCGACACGGACTTGCCTGCAGCCACGGTCGTTGCGGCCATGAGCCGTTTCCCGACCGAGATCGTTCCGAAGAAGTTCGTGAGGCTCGCGGAGATGCCGGTCACGCGCAGCAACAAGATCGACCGCAAGGGTCTCGCCGAGCGCGACAAACCCGAAAGCTAGCGGGCCTAGAGCGTGTCGAGCAGAGGAAACGCGCCGAGCGTCTGAGACGCCACCACGGCGGGCGCCGGCTGTAGGTAAGTGCCGTCGAGCTCCGCGCACCGGTTCACGCCGAGCAGCTTCATCGTCACGCGAAGCTCGACCTCGAGCAGCTCGAGCAGGCGGACGACGCCTCTTTCGCCGCCGGCGCCGAGCGCGAACGCCTGGAGACGCCCGATGCCGACCATCGCCGCGCCGCGCGCGACGCCTTTGAGGATGTCGGTGCCGCGCATGAAGCCGCCGTCGACGACGATCTCGGCCTTGCCGCCGACCGCGGCGACGATCTCCGGCAGCAGGTCGATCGCACCGCGTGCGTGGTCGAGCTGCCGTCCGCCGTGATTCGACACGTAGATCACGTCGACGCCGTGCTCGAGCGCGAGCGTTGCGTCCTCGGCGGTCTGGATGCCCTTGACCATCAGCGGCACTTCGAGCGTGCGGCGGAGCTTTTCGATGACCTTCCAGTCGGCACGTCCGCGGTAACTCTCGCCTGTACGCTGCCCGCCGAACGGACGCCCGGCGATGGTCTGCCGCGAGTGAATGTGACGCTCGCGGCGGCCGAACGCCGCCACGTCGACCGTCACGCAAAGCGCCTTGCAGCCCGCATCGGCTGCGCGCTTCGCCGCATCGATCACCCACCGTTCGTCGCCGTCGGTGTAGAGCTGGAACACCCAGTTGTCGCCGGCGGCAGGCGCGATCTCGTCGAGCCCGGGTCGCGTCACGCTGCTCACGAGCAGCAGGCAGCCGAACGTCTTCGCCGCGCGCGCGAGCGGCAGCGCCCCGTCGGGATGGACCTCGGTGAGGCTCGCTAGAGGCGCGAGCAGGACCGGCATGCGCTGCTTCGTGCCGATGAAGGTCGTCGTGAGATCCGTGCCGTTCACGTTGCGCAGCACTCGGGGCCTGAACGCGATGCAGTCGAGCGCCTGGCGATTGCGCAGCAACGTCGCCTCGGTCTCGGCCCCGCCGTTGATGAAGTCCCACGCGGGCTCGGGCAACGCCTTTTTCGCGAGCGCGACGATCTCGGTGGTCGTCAAGAAGTCTTCGACCACGGCTTCAATCTCGTCCGTCATGGATCTTTGGCGATCTTCGCCACGCGCTCGTCGCCCTTGACTCGACCCGCCGCCCCGACGGCAGGATTGATATGGATGCTACACGCGGATACGCGGTGAGGCCACGCGTTACGGGGAAAAGATGAATCGGAGCGTCGACTCGTTCAGATCCGGCGACGGGCGATCGCGTCGCTTACGGCGCGCAGATCTTCACGGCAACGCGACACGCACGGCGCGTGGCGAAGCGAACTCGACCTGCTGCGGCTTCGGTGCCGCGCGGCCGATGAAGAACCCCTGCGCATAGTCGATGCCGTATCGCGCGAGCAGAGACAAGCGCCGCGGCGCTGTGCACGTACTCCGCGACGGTCTCCATGCCGGCGGCGCGAGCGACCTCACCGACCATCCGCACCATGCTCTGATCGACGCGGTCACGGACGATGCCCTTGATGAACGAGCCGTCGATCTTGAGGTAGTCGACCGGCAGGCGCTTCAGGTAGCTGAACGAGCTGTAGCCCGTGCCGAAGTCATCGATCGCGATCCGGCAGCCGAGGTCGCGCAGCATCGCCACCTGGCGGTCCGTCTTCACGGCGAAGCGCACGGCGAGCTGCTCGGTGATCTCGAGCACCATCTTGTCGCCCGACACGCCGTGCTCGCGCAGCAGGTTGCGCACGTGCGCCGCAAGCCCTTCGTCCTCGAACGCGAAGCTCGACAGGTTTACCGACAGTCGGAGATTCGGGTCCTCGGCGCCGAACTTGGCCAGCGCGCGCACAGCGCTCCCGAGCACCCAACGGTCGATGTCGGCCATGAGGCCGAAACGCACCGCAGCCGGCAGGAACGTCTGCGGGCTCACGAGCTCGTCGTCGGCTTTCAGCCGCAGCAGCGCCTCGTAATGGGAGATCCGTCCGCTCTTGATATGCAGCAAGCGGCTGGTAGTAGAGCACGAAGCCGTCGTTGTCGAGCGCGCGTGCGGATCCGCTGCATCCAGTCCACGTCCTTCGCCATCTGCTCGCTGCGCTTTTCGGCGACGCTGTAGACCTCGACTCGATTGCGGCCGTGCGACTTCGCGGTTTGGCACGCGATATCGGCCTGTGCGATCAGCTCGTGCGCGCTGAACCGCTCGCTGCTGATCGCCGCGATGCCAATGCTGCATTGCAGATTGAACACGCGGTCCTGCTCGACGTGCTTCACGCTGCGCATGAGCTCGAGCACCTGCGTCGCGACCGCCTTCGCGTCTTGCCGGCTGATGTCCTTGAGCAGCACGACGAATTCGTCGCCGCCGAAGCGTGCGACGAAGTCCTCCGTGCGCACACCGTGGCGGATCTGCTGCGCCGCGAGCTTCAGCAGATCGTCGCCGGCCACGTGGCCGCACGTGTCGTTCACGTACTTGAACTGATCGAGGTCGATGAAGAACAACGCGCTGCGCCGCTTGCTGTCGGCGCACGCCACGATCTCCGCCTCGAGCTCCGCGATCAGCCGGTGACGGTTGTAGAGCCCCGTGAGCGGATCGTGGTTCGCGAGATGGACCAAGTGCCCCTCTCGTTTGCGCAGCGCGCGGATCGTGTCCTCGAGCGCAGTCACGATCGCACGGATCTCGGTGTGCCGCGAGCTCGGGAATTCGACCTCCGTGTCGCCCTCGGCGAGCTGGGCGAGCGGCTTTTGGAGGTTCGATAGCGGCGCAAGCGAGCGACGCAGGAGTAGCGTGCCCGCCGCCCAGGCGGCGCCGAGCAGCAACAGCAGCACGCCGCTCGCGAACGCGAGACGCGGGAACAACGCACGCTCGTAGCCGGAGAAGTCGAGCTCGATAGTCACGAAGCCGAGCAAGCGCGACCGATGTCTTCGGCGCCGCAGGATCGAACGCGAACAGCCCATCGCCCGTGAACGCCTCCGTCCAAACCGGCCCCGACAATCGGAACCGCTGCCGATCGACGTTCTCGGTGAGCAAGAACGGCGGTGTGACGCCTGCCTTCGCGGCGAGCGAGTCTCGCACCTGGGATGGCAGCGGTGGCGCGCTGTCGCTCTGCTCGCCGCCGTGCTTGAGCGACATGCAGCACCGAGCCGTCCTCGCGATACCAGGTGACGCGGTCGATCTCGGGGAACTTGGCGACGAAGCGCTCGACGCCGAGCAGCGCCTCGCGCTCGTCGTGATAGAACGGCGCACCGATCTCGTTGAGCTCCTCGGCCCACTGTCCGGCCCATTGCTCGAGGTTGTTGCGGACGACCGAGCCCGATGTCCAAGCGAGCGCCGACAGATCGCGATCGCGCCCACGAGCGCCGCGATCGCGAGCTGCGCGCCGAGCACGTCGTGCACGAGGCTGCGCGCGGACGGACGCGCGCCTGTCGCGTCAGTCGGGGTCACGCAGCACCATTGCCGCCTGCGGCACGTCCGCGACGCCTAGAGCGCGCGCGACACCCGCGTTCACCTGCAGCTTGATCTCTGTGAGCGGCGTCATCGCAGGCAGGCCCGCGGTCGAGCCGGCGCTCACGCGGTCGAGCACGCCGCGCACGTTGCGCGCGACGTCGGCCGGCGTGCTGCTCGCGCTCACGAGCGCGCCCCAAGCAGCAACGCCTCGTTCGACACGAGCACGCCGACGTCGTGCGCAACCGCATAGCTCATGAGCTCACGAAGCACCGGCGGGCTCAGGATCTTGTTGTCGGGAAATAGCCAGAGGCCGTTGACCTGCGGCGCGAGCCGTTTGAAGAGATACAACGTGTCGCGATCCGAAGACGACACCTCGGCCTTGATCTCGACGGCGGGGCTCGCAACGGCACGCGCTTCCGAGACGAGCGACTTCTGCGCTTCGCTCACGATCATGCCGATCCGTTTGCGCGATGGGTCGACGGTGCTCCAGCCGCGCAGCTGCAGTGCGAGCGGCGGGAGCGGCTGCACGCCCCAGATCTGCCGGCCCGACTCGAACAGCTCCTGATAGTTGAACACCTGACAGAACACGAGCGGCGTGCTCGCGAGGTGCGCGCGCGCAAAGTCGACGGCCTCGCGTCCAACCGCGATTGCGGCTGCCGGGCGAAGGGCGATCAGCGGCGCGAGCAGATCGGGAGAATCAGGCACGTGCAGCGCAACGAGCACTGCGCGATAACGAGTGGACGGTAGCTGCTCGAGGATCTTCGCAGCGACATCGCGATATCCGTCCGAGCCTTCCTGGAACAGAACGACGACGTCGCGCGCCGGCGGGGGCTTCGGACGCGGCGCGGGCGTCGGCTTCGGCCGCGGCGGCTCCGGCGGCGGCGGTGCAACCTCGACCGGCGTCTCAATGGCGACGGGCTCGGGTGCGGGCTGCGCGGGCGAGTCGGGCCGGAAGATCGCGCAACCCGCGAGCACGAGCAATGGCACGGCGATCAGTGCCAGCCGGGCGGCGCTGCGGAGAGGCGTGAGCATGGTCTCGGGAGGATATAAATCGGCCCCGAAAATAGCCGTGTCCACGGTCACAAATCGGCGGGGCGCGCGAGATCGGCGCCCAGGCCCGGCTCAAGCATGGCGCGGGTTTCGGCCGGGCTTATGCGTTTTCGGCTGGCTCGCGATCGGCCGCGCGGCCACCTTCGGGGACGGGTCGGCGGTAACGCCAGAACGCGGGCAACGCAGGGATGCAGAGCACGACGCCCGCGACGCAGAGCAATCCGCCCCACGCGATCGAGCGGGCCAATCCGAAACGCTCGGCCATGAAGCCTGCGCGCACGTTGCCGAGCAGCGGGCCCGTCATGTACGAGAGCTGCTCGATGCTCGCCATGCGGCCGCGCAGCGTCGGCGGAATCGTCTCGTTCCAGAGGGTCATCCGGAACAGGCCGCTCACCATGTCCGCGGCGCCCGCGAGCGCGAGACAGGCCACGGCGGCCGGCAACGAGCGCGCGAAGCCGAGGGCGAAGATCGCGAGGCCCCAGACCGCGGCTGCGACCACGATCGCCGCGCCGCGGCGTCGCACGCCATTCGTCCACGCGCTGAACACCGTGACGAGCAGCGCGCCGGCGCTCATCGCGGAGTACAGGAAGCCCACCGTCGCGGTGCCGCCGAGCTGCTCCGCGAGCGCGGGGAACACCGCCATCGGCATCGCGAAGGTCATCGCGACGATGTCGACGACGTAGGTGCCGATCAGCTCCGGGCGCGTCGCGGCGTAACGAAGACCCTCGACGATCGTCGCGAGGCCGGCCGGCTCTGCGTGCTCGGCGGGCGGCATCGCTCGGATCGCCGCGAGCGCGACGAGCGAGAGCGCGAACGTCGCGACCTCGATCGCGTAGGTCGCGGGCAAGCCGAGCGCCGCGATCGCGATACCGGCGAGCGCGGGCGCCGCAATCGCGGCGGCCGTTCCGCGCAGCGACGTGAGCGCGGACACCGCGGCGAGCTCACTCGGCTCGACGAGCTTCTGCGTGATCGCCTCGAGTGCGGGCCGATGGAAGCCGTTCACCGCGGCCGTGAACGCCGCGACCACGAACAACAGCGCCACGCTCGGCTTCGGCAGCAGCGAATTCACGACGAGTGCGAGCGAGCCGAGTGTCATCAGCGCTTCGCAGCGCAGCAACAGCTTGCGCCGGTCGAGCGAGTCCGCGAGCGCGCCGCCCCAGAGCGCCGTGAGCGCGAGCGGCACGAGCTGCACGCTGCCGATCAAGCCGACGGCCGCGGACGACTTCGTGAGCGCGAACACCTGCACGGGCAGCGCGACGTAGGTGATGAACGTGCCGAACGTGCTCACGAGCTGGCCGACGAACACGAGCCGGAAGTCGCGGTGGCGGCGCAGCGGCGAAATATCGAGCAGCATGTCCTCGCGACTGCGCCTCGGCAGTCGAACGAGCGTCGCGCTATCGGATCAAACCGTCTTTCCGCATGCGTTTGCCGATCGGGATGGTGATCTCGATGAGACCGGCGTCGCCGGACTCGACGTTCTTCACGGACGTGTCGATGGTGTACACGACCGTCGCGCCATGCGTTTCGTAGACCTTCGAGGTGATGTGGGCTTGGCCTTTCAACGTCGTGACCGATTCGCTCGTCTGAAAGTCGGCGGCAACGACGGTGCCGTAGTAGCCATAGTAGGCATCGGTAGCCTTGTAGAAACCGTCCGCTCTCGTGTCGGCGCCGTTGCCCTCATCCACGCTCCACGCCTTCGAGATGAGGCTCGTAGCGATCACGGCATCCGCGTTTTGCGACGCGACGGCGGATTCGATGCTCTCGCGCGTCAGCGGATTTTTTTGAGCCACCACGTCGCAGCTCGCGACGGCAAACGTAGACTCGTTCTTGATTCGGGTGGCAAGCGCCCGTTCGAACGGACAGCGCTGGTCGACGTTCGGGCTGATGCCCACGATCAGAACCCGCGCGAAGGTCTGTTTGCGCGAAGCACCGTCCGCCCACGCGCCCTTGACCGACGCCCCCGCACTCACCGACGCGGATAGCGACGCGGCGCCGAGCAGTAACAGCGTCTGCATGACGGGTAGACGCGCGGTGGATTGCCGGTGAAAGGCGTTGGTTCGCACGGGAAGCTCCTTGCGGATCGATCGAACGGTGAGCAAGCGCTTCGAGTTTACTCGACGGCCGCGGTCGCGCGACAGGTCAGCAGGCGGGCTTGCCAACGATCAGCTACCGACCGCAACCGCCGGGCTCCGACCGGCCTGGCCTTGTCGCGAAGCGAAGAATGCGGCCAGCGCCTCGCGCCGTGTGCGACTTGGCGCCGCGCTCTCGCGACCTGCTCGGGCGTGCCTTCCGCGACGATCTTACCGCCGCCCTCCCCGCCTTCGGGGCCGAGGTCGACGATCCAATCCGCCTCCGCGAGCACGTCGAGGTTGTGCTCGATCACGATCACGCTGTTGCCCGCGTCGACGAGCCGGTGCAGCACGCGCGTGAGCTTCTCGACGTCGGCGATGTGCAGGCCGATCGTCGGCTCGTCGAGCACGTAGAGCGTCGGCGCGCTGAGGCGCGCACGCAGGTGCTCGGGCCGCACCTTCGCGAGCTCGGTCACGAGCTTCACGCGCTGCGCCTCGCCGCCGGAGAGAGTCGGGCTTTGTTGCCCGAGCGTGAGATATCCCAAGCCCACGTCGCGCAACAGGCCGAGCGTGTGGCTGATCTTCGGATGCGACGCGAAAAACGCGACCGCCTCGTCGACCGTCATCGCGAGCACGTCGCCGATGCTCTTGCCCTTGTACTCGACCGCGAGCGTCTCGGCGTTGAAGCGCGCGCCGCCGCAGCGCTCGCAGCTCACGCGCACGTCGGGCAGGAAGCTCATCTCGATCTTCTTGAGCCCTTGCCCATCGCAACCTTCGCAGCGGCCGCCCGAGACGTTGAACGAGAAGCGGCTCGACTCGTAGCCGCGGATGCGCGCTTCGGTCGTGTCGCAAAAGAGCTTGCGAACCTCGTCCCAGATGCCGACGTACGTCGCGGGGCACGAACGCGGAGTCTTGCCGATCGGCGTCTGATCGACTTCGAGCACGCGACCGATGCCCTGCCAACCCTCGATCGCCTCGACGTTCGCGAGCGGCGGCGTCTTGCCGCGCTGCGCCGTGACGAGCCGCGCGAGGTTCCCGTGCAGCACGTCGCGGATCAGCGTGCTCTTGCCGCTGCCGCTCACGCCGGTCACGCAGACGAGCCGCGCGAGCGGCAAAGCGGCGTCGAGCCCATGCAGGTTGTGGCGCGTGACGCCCTTGAGCTCGAGCCAGCCTTGGCGGTCCGCGACGACCGCCCGCCGCGGCTGCAGCGGATGGCGCGGCGGCGAGGCGAGCACGCGTCCCGTCGTCGAGCGCTCGGACGCGAGCAGGTCCGCGAGCGTGCCGTTCACGATCACTTCGCCGCCGTTGCGCCCCGCGCCGGGCCCGAGATCGACGACGTGCTCGGCGCGGCGAATCGTCTCCTCGTCGTGCTCGACGACGACGATCGTGTTGCCGCGCGCGGCAAGCGCGGCGATCGTATCGAGCAGACGGTCGTTGTCGCGCGGGTGCAAGCCGATCGTCGGCTCGTCGAGGATGTAGCAGACGCCGCGCAGGTTCGAGCCGAGCTGTGCCGCGAGCCGGATCCGCTGCGCCTCGCCGCCCGACAGCGTCGGCGCCGCGCGGTCGAGCGTGAGATAGCCCAAGCCCACGAGCTCGAGGAAACTGAGCCGGCTCTCGAGCTCGGGCAGCACGTCGCGTGCGATGTCGCGCGCGCGGCCGTCGAGCGTGAGGCCCGCGAAGTGCGCATGCGACTGGCTCACCGATAGTGCCGTGAGCTGCGCGATGTCTCGGCCCGCGAGGGTCACCGCGAGGGCCTCGGGTTTCAGACGCCTGCCCTCGCACGCGCCGCAGGTCTCGGGTTCGGCTTCCGTCGTCGAGCCACTGCGACTCCTCGCCCGTCTGCTCGCCGTCGAAACCGGCGATCTCGACGCCGGTGCCGAAGCAGCTCGGACACCAGCCGTAGCGCGAGTTATACGAGAAGAGCCGCGGATCGAGCGGCTCGAAGCTCCGGCCGCAGCTCGTGCACGCGCGCTCGGTGGAAAAGAGCTCGCCCTGCCCGTCGGTTTCGGGCGCGGCGACGGCCTGCGATTCGGCGCCGCGCCGCGCGCGCGACTTGCCGCGCTCGCTGATCTCCGCGGCGGCGCGGCGCCGCGCGCCGCGTGCCGCGTTCGAGTTGCGCGCGCCGGCGGCGCGCAATTTCGCCGCCTCGGCCGCGACGCCTGCCGCGTTCGAGCGCAGCTCGAGCACGCGGACCATGTTGTTGCCGAGCGCGAGCGCACGCGTGAGCGCGTCGGCGAGCTCGCGCTCCGCCGCGGGCTCGACGTCGATCTCGGCGACCGGCAGCTCGATGTTGTGCTCCTTGAAGCGATTGAGCCTCGGCCAGCGGTCGGTTGGCGTCGTGACACCGTCGACGCGCAGCGCCTGGTAGCCGCGACTCGTTGCCCAGTCGGCGAGCTCCGTGTAGTAGCCCTTGCGGCCGATCACGAGCGGCGCGTAGAGCGCGATGCGTTTGCCGCGATAGCGCGTCATGAGCTTCGCGTGGATCGACTCGACGCTCTGAGGCTCGATCGCGACGCCGCAGTCCGGGCAGTGTTGAACGCCGAGCTTCACGAACAGGAGTCGCAGGAAGTGATAGATCTCCGTGAGCGTCGCGACCGTGCTCTTGCGCCCGCCGCGGCTCGTGCGCTGCTCGATCGCAACCGTCGGCGGAATGCCGTAGACCGCGTCGACGTCGGCGCGGCCTGCCGGCTCGACGAACTGGCGCGCGTACGCGTTCAACGACTCGAGATAGCGGCGCTGGCCCTCGGCAAACAGGATGTCGAAGGCGACCGTGCTCTTGCCGCTGCCGCTGACGCCGGTGATCACGGTGAATCGGTCGCGGGGGATCGCCAAGTCCACGTTGCGCAGGTTGTGCTCGCGCGCGTGCACGATCTCGATCTGACCGCTGCCATTCGACCGTCGCTCCTTCTGCGCGGTTGTGGCGCGAGGCGGTGCGCCGCGGAGGGAGCTCCCGAGACACGCCAGAAATCGCATCCCTGCGGCTCGGCGGCGCACGTCCCTGTGCGCCGACGGTCTCGGGAGCACCCTTCCGCGTCACAGCCGCCTCCGCATCACGGACACCGCTGGGCTCGACCCGTGCGTCGAGCGCATCGCGGGCAATCGCGCCCGCGTGCGCGAGGGCGGCGTCGTGGGCGAGGAGAGCGCGGCCGGTGTGGCTCGCGGCGCTGGCCCGGATGTCCGCGGGGGTGCCGACGGCGACGACGTGGCCGCCCGCGTCACCGCCTTCGGGTCCGAGGTCGATCACCCAGTCGGCCGACGCGATCACGTCCAAGTTGTGCTCGATCACGAGCACCGAATGGCCCGCGTCGACGAGCCGCTCGAGCGCCTCGACGAGCTTCGCGATGTCCGCGAAGTGCAGGCCCGTCGTCGGCTCGTCGAACAGGAACAACGTCGCGGCCTTGCGCGAGTCGCCGCTCTCGGCAAGCTCGCCCGCGAGCTTCAGACGCTGCGCCTCGCCGCCCGACAGCGTCGGCACTGGCTGGCCGAGCGTGAGGTAGTCGAGGCCGACGTCGACGAGCGGCTGTAGCCGCGCGCGAACTTCCTTGAGCTGTGAGAAGTAAACGAGCGCATCGGCGACCGTCATCTCGAGCACGTCGGCGATCGACTTCGGCTCGCGCCCACCGAGCGCGACTTTCACGTCGAGCACCTCGGTGCGATAACGCTTGCCGTTGCACTCCGCGCAGCGCAGATACACGTCGCTCAGGAATTGCATCTCGACGTGCTCGAAACCGTTGCCCGAGCACGTCGGGCAGCGGCCGTTGCCCGAGTTGAAGCTGAAAGTGCCGGCCGTGTACTTGCGCTCGCGCGCGAGCGGCTCGGCGGCGAAGAGCTTGCGGATCGGCTCGAGCACTCCGACGAAGCTCGCGGGGTTGCTCCGCGTCGTGCGGCCGATCGGCGCCTGGTCGACGAGCACGACGTCGCCGATCTGCTCCGCGCCCTCGAGCGCGGCATGCGCGCCCGGCGCGTCCTTCGGCTTGCCGAGCTCGCGCAGCAGCGCGTTGTGCAGCACGTCCTCGACGAGCGTCGACTTTCCCGAGCCGCTCACGCCCGTCACGCAGACGAGGCGATTCAGCGGAATCTCGACGTCGACGTGCTTCAGGTTGTGCTCGCTAGCGTCGCGAATCGCGAGCCGCGGATCGCCTCGGCTCACCGCGCGCGGCGCTCGCGAGCGGCCGACGCGCAAGTCGCCGCGTAGGTACTTCGCCGTGAGCGATTGCTCGTCGCGGAGCAGCTCGGCCGGCGCGCCGTTGAACACGATCCGCCCGCCCGCTCGGCCCGGCCCCGGGCCAAGATCGAGGATCCGATCGGCGGCGCGCATGAGCTGCGCGTCGTGCTCGACGACGAGCAGCGTGTTGCCGGCGTCGCGCAGCTTCTCGAGCACGCCGACGACGCGGTCGAGATCGCGCGGGTGTAGGCCGATGCTCGGCTCGTCGAGCACGAACAGCGTGTTCACGAGCGACGTGCCGAGCGCCGTCGTGAGATTGATCCGCTGCACCTCGCCGCCCGACAGCGTGCGCGACTGGCGATCGAGCGTGAGGTAACCCAACCCGACGTCGCAGAGAAAGCCGAGCCGGCTGCCGATCTCGGCGAGCACGAGCTCGGCCGCGTCGTCGAGCGGCGTCGGCAGCGTGAGCCGCGCGATGAGCTCGCGCGTGCGCTCGACGGGCAATAGCATCACGTCGTGAACCGAGAGCCCGGGCAGCGACGCGAAAGCGTCGTCGCTCAAGGCGGGCAAGTGCGCGCGAAACCGCTTCTCGGGCGCCAACACGGCGCGCGCGTCGTCGAGCGTCCCGAGCCGCCAGAGCAGCGACTCGGGCTTGAGCCGCGCGCCCGAACACTCGGGGCACGCGTCGTATGAACGGTACTTCGAGAGCAGCACGCGGACGTGCATCTTGTAGGCCTTCGACTCGAGCCACGCGAAGAAGCGCTTCACGCCGTACCACTTCTTCTGCCGCCACGAGCCCTCCCCGTCGAGCACCCAGGCGCGCTGCTCGGGCGTGAGGTCGCGCCACGGCACGTCCGTCGACACGCCGCGCTGCGCGGCGAAGCTCATGAGGTCGTCCTGGCACTCTTTGTTGCTCTTCGTCTGCCACGGCTTGATCGCGCCTTCCGCGAGCGTCTTGCTCTCGTCCGGTATCACGAGCCGCCAATCGATCCCGATCGTGCGGCCGAATCCGCGGCAGTGCTCGCACGCGCCGAGCGGCGAGTTGAACGAGAAGCTGTTCGGCACGACGTCGCCGTACGCGATGTCGCAATGCGCGCAGTGACGGTGCGCCGAGTATTTGAAGGTGCCCGCTTCGGGCGGCGTGTCGACGACGCGCACCGTGACGTGGCCCTGGCCGAACTTGAGCGCGTGCTCCAGCGCTTCGACGATGCGTGCGCGGTTCGCGGGCGTGAACGCGACTCGGTCTTGGATCACCTCGATATGTTTTTTCGTGCGCTCGTGGATCTTCGTGTAGCCCTGGCGGGTGAGATAAGTCTCGACCTCGTCGCGCTTGAAGTTCTTCGGGATCGGCACGCCGAACGTTACGAGCACGCGCGCAGCCGCGCCGCCGACGGCGGGGTCGGCCGCGAGCTGTGCGTAAATCGACTCCGCGTCGTCGCGCCGCACCTCGCGGCCGCAGTTGCGGCAGTAGAGCACCGCGGCGCGCGCGAACAGGAGCTTCAAGTGGTCGTTGAGCTCGGTCATCGTGCCGACGGTCGAGCGCGACGTGCGGACCGGGTTCGTCTGGTCGATCGCGATCGCGGGCGGAATGCCCTCGATCCGGTCGACCTGCGGCTTGTCCATGCGGTCCAAGAACTGGCGCGCATACGGCGAGAACGTCTCGACGTAGCGGCGCTGGCCCTCGGAGTAGATCGTGTCGAACGCGAGCGACGACTTGCCCGAGCCGCTCACGCCCGTCACGACGACGAGCTCGTTGAGCGGCAGGTCAAGGTCGAGGTCGCGCAAGTTGTTCTGGCGCGCCCCGCGAATGCGGATCACGTTATCGGTCATGTAGTCGCCAGCAGATGCGTCCTAAGGTCGCGCGGCGCAAGGCCGCGACGCTTCGGCCAGCCGACTATTGTAGCGGCCTTACGGCAACCGCGGGGGCTCCGCCTCGGCTCTCTGGCGGATCGAGGCTCGACTCGCCGCCACCAAGGCAAGCTCGCGCGTCGGAACGACGCGGCGGCAGTCGATCCAGCAGCTCGAGGTCTCTACGCGGATTGCGGCGGACAGGAGCCTCGAGCTCAGCACGAGCCCCGCGGCTCTCGCGTTGCGCAGCGAGATCTCGAACCGAACCCGCTGATCGACGAGCTGAAAGTTCACCATCGCCCCGTGTCGAAGGCCGTCGGGCGCGTCCGCAACGACCAGGACTGGCCGGCTGCCGAGGCTCTCGACGAGCTCCGCGAGCATCGGTCCCTTCTCGGGGCCGATGAAGAGGAGCTCAGCGTCGCGGACGTCTTCGATCCGCGCGATGGCACGCACCTCGACCGCACGGCCTTGAATGTTGCGGCCCGGCACATAGTCCCTGAGCAGCGTTACGACGGTCGGGGCGCCGAGCACGGCGATCGTGATCGGGTCGCCCGCGGCCTTTGCGCTGGGCCACTCGACGTACGTTCCGAAGCGGTACAAGAAGGCCGCTTTCACCTCGTCCGCCGAGTACGCGGGTCGCTGTGCCTCGACCGGGCCCGCCGAAAACGCGATCTCCGCGAGGACCATCGTCGCGAAGAATCGCCATAGTGCGACATTTAATGCACGCACTAACTATATACTCCGGTGTTGCGACGAGCGGACCACACGTCAGCGACCCTCGGCGAGCGTTCGGAGCGCCGCTTCGACGCCCTGGAGCTCGATCGGCTTGACGAGATGCAGAGCGAAGCCCGCTTCGCGCGAGCGCTCGCGGTCCCGCTGTTGACCCCAACCGCTGAGCGCGATCAACACGATTCGCTCCGTCGCCGGGTTCGCGCGCAGCTCGCGCGCCAGCTCGTAGCCGCTCACACGCGGCAGACCGAGGTCGAGGAACGCGAACTCGGGCGCGAACTTGGGCGCGATCGCGAGCGCTTCGCTCGCGTCGTGCGCGACGCAGACCTCGTGGCCGAGCGTTTCGAGCAACAGCGCGAGGCTTCTCGCGAAATCGACGTTGTCGTCGACGAGCATGATCCGGCACGGCCCTTGTTCGCTAGGTGACGTGGCGGCTGCATCGCCGCGATCGGACGCGAGCGCCGCCATCACGGGCAGCGTCACGGTAAACACGCTGCCGCGGCCCAAACCGGGGCTCGCCGCCTCGATCGATCCGTCGTGCAGCTCGACGAGCCTCTTCGCGAGCGCGAGACCGACGCCTAGTCCGCTATGCCGGCGCGCGACCGAGGTGTCGCCTTGCGCGAACATCTCGAAGATCCCCGAGAGAACATCGGCGTTCATCCCGACGCCTTCATCGCGCACTTCGACGCGCAGCATCGACCCTATGACGCTCGCCGAGAACGTCACCTTCCCGCCGGGCTCGCTGAACTTCGCGGCATTGTTCAGGAGATTTCCGAAGACCTGGGCAAGGCGGACAGGATCGGCATGGAGATAGACGGGCTGGCCCGGCAGGTCGAGGTCGAGCACCTGCCCGCCTCGATCGAACAGAGGCCGTGCGGTATCGACCGCGCTGCGCACGACGGCCCCGAGCTCCACGGCTTGCTTGCGGACCACGAGCTTTCCGCTCGTGATCCGCGACACGTCCAGCAAATCGTCGACGAGCCGGACCATGTGGCTGAGCTGGCGCGCGATCATGTCGTGCGCCGTGGCGACGATCGACGGATCGTGGCTCGGCGTCTGGAGCAAGTCGATCGCATTGACCATCGGCGCGAGCGGATTTCGGAGCTCGTGCGCGAGCGTCGCGAGGAACTCGTCCTTGCGCTGATCGGCCAGCCGAAGCGCAGCCTCGGCGTCGCGGCGCTCGCCCGTCTCCTTCAGCAGCGCCGTGTTCGATTCTTCCAGCGCGGCCGCGCGTTGGCCGACCTCGGCGAGCATCGTGTTGAACGCGTCTACGAGCACACCGATCTCGTCCTCGGTGGTCCGACGCGCACGCAACGTGAAGTCCCGGCGTGCGATGACTGCGCGCGCGACGTCGGTGATGGCCGCCACCGGTCGCGTCACCGACCGTGCGAGCCACAGCGCGACGATTCCCGCCACTAGCATGCCGCCGAGCATCACGCCGCCGAGGATCAACACGTAGGCGCGGACGCGATCCCAGAGGTCGTACTTGGACTCCAGGTAGACGGTGCCGAGCCGCTCGTCGTTCTGCACGATCGGCTGGAACATCGTGAGCGTTCCGCCGCTGATTCGAACACCCGCCGGCCCGAGCGGCGGGAGGCTCGGCGAGTCGGGACGACTGAAAGTCGCGAATATCGTGCCATCGGGCGTATAGATCGCCGCGGCGCGAATCGACGGACGGTTGTTGAGCAACTCGAGGTTCGTAGCCGCGGCTTTCGGATCGTCGAATTGCAGCGCCGGCGCGCTCACGCGCGCCAGCAGATCGGCTTGAGTCGTCGCGTCGGCGAGCAGGAAGTTGCGGTAGTAATCGACCTCGTTCGTGAGCATCAGCGCCATCGCGACGGACAGCGCGATGAAAGTGGTCACGAGGACGATGATCACGACCTTCGTGCGCAACGATCGGCGAACGGCGCTGAGGATCGGCAACCGTGATCTCGCTGGAGAGAGAGGAACCCCGCGAGCTTAGTGAAACGGGGCGGGAGTGTCACGCGGGCCGGGTCGGCGTCTCCATCAACGCATGAGCCGGTCGGAGAGTCGCACCAAACGAGAACGATTCGTATACTCTCCAGCCTTCGGTTTTCTGCTCGATCGGATGCGAGACGCGCCACGACACACCGAGCGTCGGCAGACGCGAATTCGCTCGTGCTGCTGACACGCTTGAGAGCAACGCTTCGCCAGGCGGCGTTGCTCGCGCCGTGCGCACTCGCCGCGACCACCACGGCGCACGGCGCGAACCAATCGACTCCGACGGCCTTCGATCTGAGCATCGAGGAGCTCGGCCAGATCCAAGTCACGACGGCATCGCGGAGGCCCGAGAGCCTCGACGTGACGCCCGCCGCGGTCTACGTAATCACGGCCGAGGACATTCGCCGCAGCGGCGTCACGACGATCCCGGATGCGCTGCGTCTCGCGCCGAACGTGGAGGTCGCTCGCAACAATTCGCACCAATGGACGATCTCGATCCGCGGGTTCAGCAGCGACCTGTCCAACAAGCTGCTGGTTCTAATCGACGGCCGCAGCGTTTATTCGCCGCTCTACGCGGGCGTGTTCTGGGACGTCCAGGACGTCTTGCTGGCCGACGTCGAGCGCATCGAAGTCGTGGCCGGGCCCGGCGGTACCGTCTGGGGCGCGAACGCCGTCAACGGCGTGATCAACATCATCACGCACTCGGCTCAGGATCGTCAGGGTCTCTACGCCGAGGCGGGTGCGGGCAACGAGGAGCAAGCCTTCGGGGCGTTGCGCTATGGCTGGAAGATCGGCGACAAGCTTTGGATGACCGCGTTCGTCAAGAGCTTCGAGCACGACTCGACAAAGATCGCGACGACCGGCGCGGATGGAGACGACGATTGGCACCTTTCGCACGGCGGCTTCGCGCTCACGTGGCAACCGGACACCGATGACCGCGTGAACGTGGGCGCGGACCTCTACGCGGGCGACGAGTCGACGCTCACGCGCAGCGACTTCACGCTCGGTACGCTGCCCGCCACGAACATCCCCGCGAACGTGCCGGTCTCGGGCAACAGCGTGACCGCGAACTGGCGTCACGCGCTCGATGCCGGAGCGAGCTGGCGACTCCAGTTCTACTTCGACCATACCGATCGCCAGATTCCGGGCAGCTTCAACGAAGCTCGCAGCACGTACAACGTCGCGTTCCTGCACGACCTTGCGGCCATGGGCCGCAACGACTTGCAGTGGGGCGTCGAATTCCGCTCGACGGGCGACGACATCGGCAACACGCAGTTCTCGTCGTTCATTCCGCCGAGCAGGACGGACCAGACGTTCAGCGCGTTCGCCCAGGATCGACTCGAGCTCAAGAAGGACCGTACGTACCTCACGATCGGCACGAAGCTCGAGCACAACGACTACACGGGCTACGAGCACGAGCCGAGCGTCCGCTTCACGTGGCAGCCGGGCGGCGGGCGACAAACGCTCTGGGCGGCTGTGAGCGAAGCGGTCCGCATTCCGGCTCGGCTCAACACGGACGTGCATCTCTACGCGCCGGTCGCAGTGCCCGGGCTGCCGCCGATCTACATCAACGTGAATGGCGACCCGAACTTCCTGAGCGAGACGCTCCGGGCGTACGAGGTCGGCTATCGCGTGCCGATCAACGACAAGCTCTCGCTCGACGTGGCCGCGTTCGACAACTACTACGATCACCTGATGACGAACGAGCCGGCGGGCGCGATCATGGCCGTGCCGGGTCCGCCGCCGTACCTCATCATCCCGGCCGTCGAGGGCAACGGCATGAAGGGCGAGACCCACGGCGGCTCGTTCGCGCTGAACTGGCAGCCGCTTGCGCGCTGGCGCCTGCAGTTCCACGGCTCGTTCCTGCAAATGGACCTCGAGCAGAAGCCCGGCAGCGCCGACGTGAATTCAGCCCAAGATCGCGGGCAACAGCCCGCGGAGCATGTTGTCGGTGCTCTCGTACCTCGAGCTCGGGCGAGGCTTCATGCTCTACACGGGGCTGCGCCACGTCGACAAGCTGCCGTCGCTGCAAGTGCCGGCCTATGACGCGCTCGACGTGAGCTTCGCATGGCGCCCGAACGACCGGCTCCGACTCTCGCTCACCGCCCAGAGCTTGAACGACGCGGAGCACGTCGAGTTCGGCGGCGGCAACTTGATCGAGCGAAGCGTGTGGGCGCGCTTCGAGTGGCGGCTGTGATCTGATCATGATATAGCGCGGCCATCATGGGCCAGCGGCCTGCCAATCACCCGCCGCCCGTGCACGTTCCCGCCCAGCCGCCGTCCGTGTTACCGTCGCCGCCGGACGCGAATGGTGATTCGGTTTGTAGGCCGACGCCCCAACACGCAACTGAGAGCTGAGCGATTCGATGAGCAGTCACGACACCGAGCTTTCGCCGGCAGAGCGCGCGCGCCGGCGCGCGCTCGCGAGCCTCGCGCGGCTCGCGGGCACGAGCGCGGCGCTTCCGCTCGTCGCGAGCTTCGCGCCCACGACGGCGTTCGCGCAAACGCGCCGCGCCCGCGACACCGGGGCCGCCGCCTCGGCCCGCACCGCAACCCGGCACGCGCGTCGTGATGCTCGGCACGCACGGCGGCCCCGGTATCGAGCGCGACCGCGCCGAGACCTCGAGCGCGGTCGTCGTCGACGGCGTGCCTTACCTCGTCGACTGCGGCTATGGCTCGTTGCGGCAGCTCGTGCTCTCGACGGTCGGCTATCAACAGCTCGACGCGATCTTCTTCACGCACTTGCACGACGACCACACGTCGGACTTGCCCGCGCTGTTGTCGCACCAATGGACCGGCGGCGCGAAGAAAACTCCGACGGAGGTCTATGGCCCGAACGGCACCGCGCGGCTCGTCGACGCGGCGCTCGGATTTCTCCGCGTCAACGCCGAGATCCGCACGGTGGACGAGGGCCGCACGATCGACCCCGCGACGCTGTTTCATGGCCATGACGTCGCCGCAAGCACGGCACCGACGCGCGTGCTCGCCGACGAACGCGTGACGGTGACGGCCGTCGAGAGCGCGCATTACCCGCAGCACTCGACGGAGAAGATGCCGCACCGTGCGCTGTCGTATCGCTTCGATACGAAGGAACGCTCGGTCGTGTTCACGGGCGACACCGCGTATTCGGAGAACGTCGTCGGGCTCGCGAAGGGCGTCGACTTGTTCGTCTGCGAGGTGATGGCGCAGAGCGTCTACGACGCGAACGTCGCGCGTGCAAAGGAAGCCGAAGCCGCGGGCAACCCTTTGAGCATCGCGCGCCACGTCGCCGAGACGCACTCGACGCCAGCCGACGTCGGCCGAATGGCGGCCAAAGCGAAGGTGAAGACGGTCGTGCTCTATCACCTTCTGCCGGGCGCGCGCGCGCCGGGCGGCCTCGACTATGCGATCACGAACTTCACCGACGGCGTACGCGCCGCAGGCTTTACGGGCGAAGTCATCGTCAGCCAGGACCTGATGGTCCTCTGATCGGCGATCGTCAGGAGAGCGGCGAGGCGGCTCCGGTCGCGAGTGCCGAGCGCAACCGCGATCGACACCAGCGTTACGCCCGCGATGTACCAAGCGAATGCGACGTCGCTGCCGCTCTTCGCGATCAACCAAACCGCGAACACGGGCGCGGTTCCGCCGAACAACGCATACGCGAGGCTGTAGCCGACGCTGACGGCGCTCACGCGCACGCCATGCGGAAACGTCTCGCACATCGAGGCCGGGATCGGGGCCATCGACATCGCGAGCAACGCCGAGAACGCCATCTGTGCGGCCGCGATCGTGAGCGCGCTCGTGCCGTGCATCGCAGTCGCGAGCGGCAACGCGAGCACGGCGCAGCCCGTCATGCCGCAGAGCATCACGATCTTGCGTCCGACGCGATCCGACACCCAGGCCGCGATCGGCAACACGACGAGGAACGTGAGGATCGACGAAGTCGTGATGTCGAGCGCCGCGGCGCGGCCGACGGGCGTCTTCTCGGCGACCCAGGTCGCCGCATACACGAACAAGGTGTAATACGTCGTCGCCGTGCCCATGTTCAGCGCGAACACGCGCAGCACCTCGAACTTGTGCTCGCGGAACGCCAGCACGAGCGGCGAAATCGACGGCGGGCGCGCGGGACTGTCGAGCATGTTGCGGCGCAGCACGATGCCGACGATCGCAACCGCGATTCCCGACACGAACGCCGCGCGCCAGCCCCAGCTCGACAGTTGCTCGGGCGTCAGCAGCCGCGTCAAGAACGCCGCCGACCGCCGAGCCGAGCATCGTGCCGAACGTCGCGCCGAACATCGAGAAGCTCGAGAAGAAGCCTCGCCTTCGCGCCGGCGAGTTCTCCGCGAGGAACACGATCGAGCTCGTGAACTCGCCGCCGACCGCCATGCCTTGGAACATCCTGAGCAGCACGATCAGGAACGACGCCGCGACACCGAGCGTCGCGTAGGTGGGCAGCAGGCCCATCAGCACGGTCGGGATCGCCATCATCGCGATCGACATGAACAACGCGCGCGCGCGGCCGTAGCGATCGCCGATGTAGCCGAACAGCGCGGCGCCGACGGGCCGCATCAGGAAGCCCACCGCGAACGCGGCGAACGCCGCGAGCAGCGACACGGTCCGGTCGCCGGCCGGGAAGAATTGCAACGCGAGGATCGGCGCGAAGAAACCGTAGACGGCGAAGTCGTACCACTCGAGCACGTTGCCGATCACCGCGGCCGTCACGACGCGCCGCAGCGACCACGCGGGCGCGACATCGTCGCGCGCGCCTTCCCCCACGGCCGTGCTCATCGCGGCAGTGTACCTGCGTTGCAGCGAACGGTCGCGGCGGGGCGTCTGCTAGACTCCGGCGCAGCGCGAGGGCTACCCCCGATGGATCTTCAGCTCGGCGGAAAAATCTGTCTCGTCACGGGAGCGAGCCGCGGCATCGGCCGCGGCACCGCGAAGGTGCTCGCGACCGAGGGCTGTCGCGTCGCGATCGTCGCGCGCCGCGAGAGCTTGCTCGAGGAGCTCGCCGACGAGATCGAGCGCGAAACGGGCGCGCGACCGCTCGTCGTGGTCGAGGACCTGATGTCCGACGGCGCAGCCGAGCGCGTCCGCGCGCACGTGCTCGAGGAGCTCGGCGGCCTCGACGTGCTCGTCAACAACGCGGGCAGCTCGCGGCCGGTGAAATGGAACGCGACCGAGGAGCAGTGGCGAGAGGGCGTCGCTCTGAACTTCGACAACGTGCGCCGGCTCACGAACGCGTTCATCCCGACCATGCGCACCCAGCGCTGGGGCAGGATCATCAACGTCACGGGCGCCAACGAGCCGCCCGGCGTGAACATCGCCTCGGTCGCGAAGGCGGCGCTGCACAACTGGGCGAAGGGACTGTCGCGCGAGCTCGCGCCGGACGGCATCACGGTGAACTGTTTGCCGCCGGGGCGGATCAACAGTGAACAGATTCTGGAGCGGTTGCACCCGACGCCCGAAAACCGCCGAGCGTTCATCGACGCGAACATACCCGTAGGCTACTTCGGCGAGCCCGAGGACATGGCCTACCTGATCGCGTTCCTCGCCTCGCCGCTCGCGCGCTACATCACGGGCGAGGTGATCCACGTCGACGGCGGGATGCACCGCTTCGCGGGCTAGCGCAACGACAGAACAGGACTCGACTTCAGCGAACGGAGGACGCCCGCATGCGCATCGACGCGATCCGGATCGGCCGCGACCCACCGCACGACGTCAACGTGATCGTCGAGGTGCCGCTCGGCGGCCAACCGATCAAGTACGAGCTCGACAAGGAAGCCGGCACGCTCGTCGTCGATCGCTTCCTCTACACGTCGATGGCCTATCCCGGCAACTACGGGTTCGTGCCGCACACGCTGTCGGAGGACGGCGACCCGATCGACGTCCTGGTGTGCAACACGCGGCCGCTCGTCGCGGGCTGCGTGATCAACGTGCGGCCGATCGGCGTATTGGTGATGGAGGACAACGCGGGTCAAGACGAGAAGATCATCGCGGTGCCCTCGCCGCACCTCACGCGGCGCTACGAGAACGTGAAGAACTACACGGACGTGCCGATCATCACGCTGCACCAGATCGAGCACTTCTTCGAGCACTACAAAGACCTCGAGGAAGGCAAGTGGGTGAAGATCGGCGATTGGGGCGACGCCGACGCCGCGCGACGCGCGATATCGGACGCGATCGCGCGCGCAGCCGCCAAGAGTTGAGAGGCGTCGCGGCGGCGGCGCCGCCGCCGATGTCGGTGAGGCCTGCTGCCTCCCTAGTCGAACGTCTCCCCGTTCTGGCCCCAGCCGAAGCCGTCCGACGGCCGCAGTAGCGAGCGCATCCGGACACGGTGATCCTCGGCGTTGCGACCGGGGTTGCCCGTGATGATCACGTGGTCGCCGGCCTTCAGAGTGTCGCGCGTGACGCCCTGGCCGGCGAGAGAGCCCGCGCCGCCCCATTCGACGCCCCAGCGCTGCATCTGGCCGTTCTCGTCCGGCGCCATCACCGCAACGAACGCGTGCGGGTTGCGGAACATGAACTGCACGAGCTCGCCCTCGATCTTGATCGTCGTGTTCTCGTCGTAGGTGGCGGTGAACGAGTGATGCGCGAGCACGGGCGCGCAGAGGAGCAGCGAGCCGGCCAAGAAGGCGGCGATTCTCGAGCGCATGCGGATGACCTCGGAAGCGAAACTGATTGGCGAGTAGTTTACTGAAAAAGCTTCCGGATCGGATCAGTTTTCAGCAACGTGGGGATGTGTCCACGATCACTCGTGCGGAGGAAGGTAGTACGGGGCTAGGACCGCGTTACCCGTAGTGTACGAGGGATGCCCGAGACGACCCGGCCCGGAGCCCGGTGTGGCCTCCGTCCGCGTGACCGACTCCGAGCGCAGGTTCTCGGTTGCGCGCGCGAAGCTCTTCGCGGCGTCGCCCTCGCGGCCAAGCGCAGTGAGCGCCTGCCCTTGCAGCGCGTAGAACACGCTCTCGTCGCTGCGGAGACGAATCGCGTGCCGTAGCTCGGCTAAGGTGTCCTCGTACTGCTTGTCGTGATACGCCTTCTGCGCGCGCGCGTAGTGATAGTAAGGATTGATGTCCTGGTAGCGGCGCACGCGCTCGTGGTATTCGGCGGCCCGCCGAGTGTCGCCGAGCGCCTCGTAAATGCCGGCGAGATTCGCGAGCGCCGAGCGTTCTTGCGGAGCGATCTGAAGCGCGCGCAAATACGAGGCTTCGGCGTACTCGTAGAGCCCTTGCCGGCCGTACAACACGCCGAGATTCACCCACGGCGGCGCGACATCGGCGCGCGCGTGCACGGCCTCGCGAAGCAGCGTGAAACTCTGGGGATAATCGCGCCGCAGCATCGCCTCCGCGCCGAGGTTCGTATAGAAGAGCGCCGCGGCATACGCGTCGTCGATCCTGTGCGTCACGAAGTCGCCGCGGAAATTCGTCTTGTTGAAGTCGACCACGAGATCCTTGTCGGTCCTCGAGTTGATGACCGCGTTCACGTGATTCGCGATCACGACGAGATCGGAGTCGAGGCTCCATTGCGGCGGCACGTCGACGAGCTGGTAACGGGCAGGCAAGCCGCTCTCGCGCGCGAGCGCGATGAACAGCATCGTGAACGATAGGCAGTTGCCGCGCCGCTCGTGGAACGTGCCGCTCACCGTACGCGTCAAGGCTTCGTTGTACTCGAGCGAGAAAAGGCCGCGCTGCTTCATCGCCTGAAGCAGATGATTCACTTTCGCCGTAGAGTCGCCGCCGAAGTCGCGGACCTGACGCACGAACTCTTGCATCTCGCCGTCGAGCGCGAACGCGTCGTCCATCGAGACCACGGGCATCGAGACGGTGAAGCTCGCGTCGAGCGCTCTACCGGAGAGCAGCTCTTCGTCGGATATTGCGGACCGGCGGGGGCTCGAGGCCGTGCACGCCTCCAGCAAGACGAGGACGCCGACAGCGAGAAGTAGACCTCTCATGTGTGCGACCTACCCGGTGGAGCGGATTCTAGCGCTGCGAGTGCCGCTCGGCGACACCTCCGCTAAGCGCTCGGGAAATCAGCGAAAGTCGATGTCGACGCCGGCCTGAACGAGCTCGCCGCCGAGCTTTTGGGCCAGCGCTTGGGCCCCGCGATTCGAAGGGTCGAAGTGGAAGTAGCGCTTTGCGACGCCGCGCTCCGCGAGTCGCGCGCTCAAGCGCGCGATCGCCGCACGCGCGTAGCCGCGCCGCCGCTCGGCCGCCGGCGTGTAAACGATCGCGAGCGACGCGGCCCGAGCCGTGTTGTGGAGCACGCCTAGCAGGCAGCGCGGCACGCCGTTCAAGTGGTAGAGATAGAGCTGGCCCACGCCGATCAGCCGTACGCAGAGATTGCCGTCGAGCGCCGCGATGCCGGACTCCTTCGCCGCCGCGTCGCCCCATTCCTTCGCGAGCGCGGCGTCGCGCTGGATCGCGTCGCGCAGCGTGCCGGCAGGACCGACGGCCTGCGACGGCTCGCCGATCGAGAACAGGAACGATCGACTCACGATCGCCGACGAGCCGCCGTGGCGCGCGATCCAAATGTCGGCGAGCGCGCTCGCGGCGGGATCGATGCCGCTGAAACCGGACACGTGCCGATACACCTTCTCGAGGTCGAGCGAGAGCGGCGCGAGCGCGTCCTTCGGCAGCGCCGAGACGCCGACGCGAAACGGCGGCGTGCGATACGCGCAGCCGATGATCTCGTCGCCGTCCTCGATCGTCGCCCAGTACATCGGCCGCTCATAACGCGAGTCGTCGGCGCTTGCCTGGCGCGCGCTCGAGAGCGGCCCCGCGCGCTCGATCTCCGAGTCGAGCAGCCAAGGCTCGGCGCGAGCGAGGAAGGCGCGGGCATCGGGATAGCGGCGAACGGTCAGCATGCGATTCGCGGCGATTATGCCATGATGGCGCGCGCGGCAACGGAGCCGCGTGGAGCGCGAACCATGGCGGAGAGAGCAGCCGGCCCGGGCCGCGCCGAGCGCGCGGCACTCGACATGAGCGCGGAGGAATTTCGCGCCGCGGGCCACCGGCTCATCGATCGAATCGCCGAGTTCTACGATTCGCTGCGCGAGCGGCCCGTCACCCGCGGCGAGGCGCCGGACGCGATCCGCGATCTCGTCGGCCACGGCACATCTGCCCGCGAGCGGAGCGCCGGTCCGCGAGCTGCTCGACTCGCTCGTCCCGCTGCTCTGCGATCACTCGCTGCACAACGGCCATCCGCGGTTCATGGGCTACATCACGTCGTCGGCCGCGCCGCTCGGCGCGCTAGCGGACTTGCTCGCGGCCGCCGTCAATCCGAACGTCGGTAGCTGGGCTTTGGCGCCCGTCGCAACGGAGATCGAGTCGCAGGTCGTGCGCTGGCTCGCCGAGCTCGTCGGATTCGGCGCGCCGTGCGGCGGCATCATGGTGAGCGGCGGCAACATGGCGAACTTCTTGGGCTTCCTCGCCGCGCGGCACGCGAAGGCGCCGTGGAACGTGCGCGCCGACGGCGTCGGCGCCGACGCGCGCCGGCTGATCGTCTACGCGTCGCGCGAAACGCACACGTGGATCGAGAAGGCGGCCGATCTCTTTGGGCTAGGCACGAGCGCGATTCGCTGGCTGCCGACCGATGCGACGCAGCGGCTGCGCGTCGATGAGCTCGAGCGTCAGATTGCGGCTGATCGAGCGGGCGGCGGCTGGCCGTTCCTCGTCGTCGGGACCGCGGGCAGCGTGAGCACCGGGGCGATCGATCCGCTGCCTGAGATCGCGGCCATCGCGCGCCGCCACGAGCTGTGGTTCCACGTCGACGGAGCGTACGGCGCGCCGGCCGCCGCGCTGCCGGAGGCGCCGGCCGACTTGAAGGCGCTCGCGCTGGCCGATTCGGTCGCGCTCGATCCGCACAAGTGGCTCTACATGCCGCTCGAAGCCGCGTGCACGCTCGTGCGCGACCCCGCCGCGCTGATGCACACGTTCAGCTATCGGCCGCGTTACTACCACTTCGACGACGCGGAGGACGTCACGAACTTCTACGAGCACGGCCCGCAAAACTCGCGCGGCTTCCGCGCGCTGAAAGTGTGGCTCTGCCTCAAGCACGTCGGCCGCTCGGGCTACGAGCAAATGATCCGCGACGACATCGCGCTCGCGCGGCGCCTGTTCGAAGCCGCGCAGCGACACGCGGAGCTCGAGGCACGCACGTCGAGCCTCAGCATCGCGACGTTCCGCTATCGGCCCGCGGCCGCGCGCGCGGGCGGCGAGGCATGGAGCCAATATCTCGACAAGCTCAACGGCGCGCTGCTGAGCGCGATCGAGCGTGAGGGAGACTGCTTCGTGTCGAACGCGGTGATCGACGGCGCGCAGTACCTGCGAGCGTGCATCGTGAATTTCCGCACGCGCGTCGAAGACGTCGACGCGCTGCCCGAGATCGTCGCCCGGCGCGGCCGAGCGCTCGACGCGGAGCTGCGCCCCGCCGCGCTCCGCTGAGCGCGAGCAGCGCGATCGCGAGATACGGCTTTCAGCGCAGCGCGTGCGCGCGGATCGTCGCGGCGACGCAGCACGTGAGCTTGCGCGCGGTCGGGACGTGCAGGAACTCGTTCGGCCCGTGCGCGTTCGACTCGGGACCGAGCACGCCGGTGATCAGGAACTGCGCGTCCGGAAACCGCTCGCCGAGCATCGCCATGAACGGGATCGTGCCGCCCTCGCCCATGTATGCGGCCGGGCGCGCCGAAATACGCCTGCGACGACTCGCGCAGCGCGGTCTCGAGCCACGGCGCGAGCTCGGGCGCGTTCCAGCCGTCGTTGGCCTCGGCCGACTCGAAGCGCACGTCTGCGCCGTACGGCGGGTCTCTCGGTCAGCAAGCGTGCGATACGCTGCTTCGCGCGCTCGGCCTCGACGCCGGGCGGCAAGCGCACGCTCACGCGCAGCGCCGTACCGGCGCGCAGCACGTTGCCGGCCGAGCCGAGCGGCGGGCAGGCCGTCGGCGCCGGTGATCGCGAGCTGCGGGCGCCAGGTGCGATTCAGGATCAGCTCGGCCGCGTCGTCGGTCACGGGCCGCGTCGCGCCGCGCCACGGATAGTGATTCGCGACGCCCGTCGCCGAGCGCGCCAGCCATCGCGCGCGCCTGCGCGAGGCGCTGCTCGGGGATCGGCGACGTAGAGCCACTCGGGCAAGATCTCGCCCGTGTTCTGCGTCCTCGAGCCGGTCGAGCAGCGAGCGCGCGATCCGAAAGCTCGACGGCACGATCCCACTCGCCTCGCCCGAGTGCACGCCTTCGCGCAGCACGTCGACGTGCAGATTGCCGATCACCATCCCGCGCAGCGACGTCGTGCACCAGAGCCGCTCGTAGTCGGCGGCGCCGGAGTCGAGGCAGACGACGAGCGACGGCGTGCCGATCCGCTCGCGCAGGTGCTCGATGTAGCGCCGGCAGATCGCCGCTGCCGCTCTCCTCGCAACCCTCGATGATCACGACGCAGCGAGCGTGCGGAATGCTCTGGTCTTGCAGGACTTCGAGCGCCGCGAGCGATGCGAACGTCGAGTAGCCGTCGTCGGCGCCGCCGCGCCCATAGAGCCGGTCGCCGCGCAGCACCGGCTGCCAGGGCCCGAGCCCCTCGGCCCAGCCCGTCATCTCGGGTTGCTTGTCCATGTGGCCGTAGAGCAGCACCGTGTCGTCGACGGCGCCCGGCACCTCGATGAACAGCAGCGGGGTGCGGCCCGGCAGGCGCACGACCTCGAGCCGCATTCCTGCGATCCGGCGCGCGCGACACCACGCGACGATCAGATCCATCGCGCGCTGCATGTGGCCGCTGCGCTCCCAATCGGGATCGAAGCCGGGCGACTTGTTCGGGATCTTGATGTACTCGACGAGCGTCGGGACGATCGAGCTCGCGTAGAGCTGCGCGGCGAGCCCCGATGCGCGTGTCGACGTCGAGCGAGGGCGATTTTTGCATCGCGCGAGTGTACAAACACGACGGCCCGTTCGCGAACCATCGGCCGTAGGACTAGACTCTACGCGAGCCGCCCTGAGCCGCCTCCGCGGCAAGGAGGGGAATCTTGAATCGTCGATTCTTCGGATCTTCGATCTCGGCCCTGGCACTGCTTGGGCTAGCAAGCTCCGCTGGCGCGCACCATCCGCCGCGTTTCGATCGCTGCCAGCTCTACACGATCGAGGGCGACGTGCAACGCATCGAGTGGGGCAATCCCCACGTGAAGCTGTCGGTCAAAGCCGCGGATGGCACGACCTACGACTTGGTCTGGCGCAGCATCCAACAGCTGAGCCTCGCGGGCGTGCAAAAGGAAGCGGTGAAAGTCGGCGACCACGTCGTCGGCGACGGGTAGCAAGCGGTCGGACGACGCCGCTCACGTCTCGATATTGCTGAGCGAGATCCACAAGGCGAGCGACGGCTTGCAGTGGTCGCAACCGGCGCAAGGGTGCTGATCGCGCGTCGCCCGAGAACGGCGAGGCTGCGACGTCAGGCCGCGTCGTGCGGTTTCATCTTCTCGATGAGGCCCTTCGTGCCGACGCCCCACTGTGAGATCGCGCGCACGGCCTGACCGACCGGGACGTCGACCGCGTGCACGCGCTCGGGGGTCATCACATAGATCGCGCCCGCGAACGGCGTCGGCACCGACGGGACGAAGACCGTATAGCGGCCATCGTCGAGCTTCTCGACGACGAACGCGGGCACGAGCGCGTCCTCGATCTCCACGATCACGGGCTTCCAGCCCGCTTCGTCGGCGCGGCCCGCGACCTGCCGGCTCAACGAGCGGAGCATCTCGTACCCCGGCAGCTTGCCGAACACCGAGCGATCGAGCCGCTGACGTACGGCCGAGCCCCTCGAAGTGCGCACGAGCAGGCCGACGACGAAGCAGATGAGCAGCACGAGCAGGAGGCTCAGCACGTGCTCGGCCGGCAGCCACTGCGGGCAACATATCTGCGAGCGGCTTCACGGCGCTCGGCACCGGTCTTCATCGCTTTGGCGAGCAACAGAACCGCGATGTAGACGGGGACCAAGACGAGGAATCCGCCGATGAGGGCGTTCGCTACGAAGTCACGCAGGAATTTCATGTCGAGCGCTCAGCGCGAATACGAGATTCGGTAGATCAAGTTCCCGTCGTCGTCGGTCAAGAGCAGCGACCCGTCGGGCAGCTCCGCGATGCTCGACGGCCGCGCCCACGGCTTGCCGTCCGCGGCTGATGAAGCCGGTGAGAAAGTCGACGTACTCGCCGGTCGGCTTGCCGTTCTTCATCGGCACGCGGACCACTTTGTGGCCCGTGCGGCTCGCGCGGTTCCACGACCCGTGGAACACCGCGAACGCGTCGCCGACGTACTCGGCCGGAAACGCCGACTTGCCGTTGCTCGCCGTGTAGAAGGTGAAGCCCACGGCGGCCGAATGGGCCTGGTACGGCACATCGGGCGTTATCGTCTTTCCCGCGAGGTCGGGCCGCTCGCCCGCGTGGCGCGGATCCTCCTTGTTGCCCATGTAGTACCACGGCCAGCCGTAGTAGCCGCCTTCCTTCACGCGCGTCGAGTAATCGGGCACGAGGTTGTCGCCTAGCGCGTCGCGCTCGTTCGTCGTGCACCAGAGATCGCCGGTCGACTGCATCGCGAGCGCGACGCAGTTGCGGATGCCGGTCGCGAACGGCTTGCCGGGCTTCCCCGAGCCGACGTCGAACACGAGCACATCTGCGCGGTTCGCCTCGTTGCCCCAGGCTGCGCCGACGCCGTGCTCGGCTTCCCACGTCTTGATGTCGGCGGCCGACTTCTTCGGCATGTCCTCCGCGACATTCGACTGCGAGCCGACGGCCACGAACATCCGCTTGCCGTCGAGCGAGAACACGAGGTCGCGCGTCGAGTGGCCTTGCGTCGTGTCCGCGAGCTGCGGCACGACGACCTCGGCCTGCCCGGACGGCTTCGCGTCGCCGACCTTGTACGCGTAGCGCACCACGCGGTTGATCTCGGTGACGTAGAGCCACTGCGGCTGCTTGCCGGCGGGATAGAACTGCATCCCGAACGGCCCGGTGAGACCGTCGACGTAGGTTGCCGTGCTCGCGACGCTCGAGCCGTCGGCCGACGGGTGCAGGATCTTGATGCGGCCGGCCTTCGTCTCGGTGACGAAGATGTCGCCGTTCGGCGCGACGCGCATCGTGCGCGGGTTCTCGGCGTCGCGAGTGAACACGTCGATCTTGAATCCCGGCGGCAGCGACAACTTCGCGTCGTCGGGCTTCGGCACGATCCGCGGGAAGTCGGCGGCCGACTGGCCCGGCGCCGGCAGCGCGGCGACGTCGATCCGATGCGACTGACCCGGCGCGTCGGCCTTCCAATCCTGTGCGGCCACGAGCCTCGGTAGAACCAGCGGCAAAGCGAGCGCAAGCGCCGCGGTCGCCGTCTGGAAACGTCGAATCAACATGCGGTATCCCCTCTTGTTGTCATGTGCGGCCGCTCGGACTTCGGGCCGGGGCTCGGTGCAATCTGTGGTGTGCCTCCGAGTCTACACCGGCTCGGCGGCGCCGCTAGCGTCGGCCGCCGTCGCCCTAGCTCCTCGTGCCGCTAACGCAATTAGAACGACTCGACCGTCGCTCGGACAATACCCTCGGATTAAGCTAGACGCCCCGGACGAGACCCGTAGGCTTGCGGTCGCGCCCGGGACCCGCAGGGAGACGCCAGTGGTCTCAACCACTATAGCTATACGTCGGGCGTTCAAGATCCGCGTAGGGGTGTGGGTCCTGCTCGCCCTAGCCGCCCCGTCGACGACGCTGCCGCAGCCTGCCAGGGAGCAGCAGAAGATCGCGGAGCTGCTGCAACGCGTTCAGGACATCGAGGCGCGTGACGGTCCGAACTCCGAGGAGCTGATCGATCCGCTCACGACCTTGGGTCGACTCCATCAAGAGGCCGGACAACCGCTTCAGTCGGCCGCGGCGATTCAACGCGCCGTGGACGTCGTGCATGTCAACCAAGGTCTGCACACCCTCGATCAAGCACCGTTGATCCGGCTACTGATCGGCGATGCGGAGGCGATCGGCGATGCTCGCGCGGCCTGGGATCTCGAGCAGGAGCTGCTGAGCTTGGCCAGCCGACATCCGGACGACATACGGACAGCTCGGATACTGCGCGAGACCGCCGACCGGCGGTTGGCCGTCCTCGATCGGTACATTGCCGGACGAGAATTCCCTCCGGAAATCAAATTCGGTTGTTACTACGGGGAGCCTGTCTTTCAGGGCCCTGTCAATGAGGGCTGTGGCGCCGGCCGCAGTGACGTGGCGCAGAGCAATCTCTTCCGGGAGGCACAGGATCTCTATTCTCGGGCAGTCCAAATCCTCGTGCGCAACGAGCGCTACCCAGCCGACGATCTCGAGACGCTCGTCGAGGATCTCATCCAAAAAACCTATCGATATTGCCCCCGCCGCGTCGCCGGCCCGCCGCTACGCGAGAAGCCACCGGAGACCATCATCATG
Source organism: uncultured Gammaproteobacteria bacterium (assembly GCA_963841645.1). Lineage (GTDB taxonomy): Bacteria > Pseudomonadota > Gammaproteobacteria > Steroidobacterales > Rariloculaceae > FEN-1219. Next base: position 104,977 of record CAWJDS010000013.1, read on the forward strand.
CCGTGCAACCTTGCACCCAGCAGGCGCGGTCTGGTGTCGCTGGTCCAGTGGCAGGCGGAGAATGGGCGAGCTTGGCCGGACGGGGTGGAAACGCTCGTCGAAATAGCCGACTTGGACTTGCTGTACGCGCATGAGAAGGTGCTCGAGGAGACGCTCCAGGAGTACAGGCGCGTGTACGAGTTGCTCGCAGAACAAGGCGCGCATGAATTGATCGACCGAATCTTCTCGCCGGAGATCCCGGTCATTCTTCCGGCGTTCGCACCGAATCCACTGGTTCCGGCTCGCGAGCAGCGCGGCGACGGGTACATCGAGGCGTCGTTCGAGATCGATAAGTACGGCAAGAGTCGTCACATCCGGATACTAGGCACGACGCCGGACTCGACCCGAGCGTTGGAGAAGCGCTTAGTGCAGTTCATTTCGGGGAGTCGATTTCGGCCGCGGGTGGTTGAGGGCAAGTTCGCCGACAGCGCACCCGTCGTCGTTCGCTATTTCTTCGAATAGACCGATCCGGCCCACGCCCGGACCAAGATGCGCGCAACAATGCGCGTCGCGGGCTTCAGGGCTCGTCGCCGAAGCGCTTCGTGATCTCGGCGTACGCGTCGATGCGACGGTCGCGGAAGAACGGCCAGCCGATCCGGCTCGCGTCGATCTCCGCGAGGTCGATCTCTGCCACGAGCACCGCCTCGTGCTCCACGGGCGCGCGCACGACGACGCGGCCGTCCGGCGCGGCGATGAAGCTCTGGCCCCAGAACTCGATCCCGGCCTGCGGCTTGGCGCTCGAGGACGGGTCGGGCTCGAAGCCCATGCGATTGACCGCCACGACGAAGCAGCCGTTTGCGATCGCATGGCTGCGCTGCATCGTCTCCCAGGCGGCGTGCTGGTGCTCGCCGTGCGTGGCCTTCTCGGCCGGGTGCCAACCGATTGCAGTCGGATAGACGAGTATCTCCGCGCCCTGCATCGCGGTGAGCCGCGCGGCCTCCGGATACCACTGATCCCAGCAGACCAGCACGCCGACCTGCGCGGCTGCGGTCTGGAACGTCTTGAAGCCGAGGTCGCCCGGCGTGAAGTAGAACTTCTCGTAGTACCGCGGGTCGTCCGGGATGTGCATCTTGCGGTACTTGCCGAGGTAGCGGCCGTCCGCGTCGAGCACCGCGGCCGTGTTGTGGAACACGCCGGCCGCGCGCTTCTCGAACAGGCTCGCGACGAGCGTCACGCCGAGCTCCTTCGCGAGCGCGGCGAGCGCGTCGCTGCTCGGTCCCGGGACCGGCTCGGCGAGCGCGAATTGCTTCGCGTCCTCGGTCTGGCAGAAGTAGCGCGACCGCGAAGAGCTCGGGCAGCACGACGAGCTTCGCGCCGCGGCCCGCCGCCTCGCGCACGCCGTCGATCGCCTTCGCGAGGTTCGGCGTCGGGCTCCGCGCCCATCGCCATCTGCACGAGGCCGACCTTGAGCGGGCGGCGCGCGCTCATCGCCGCTCAGCCCCGTGCGACGCGCGCGGCCGCACGTCGCTCATCGGGCCGCTTCGCGCTCGATGTCGCGCGTGTCGCAGTAGGTCGTCTGCGGGAAGCACGCCATGTACTGGTCGAGGATCTCCATGCCCTGCGTCGGCCGCACGACGTTCGCCTGGATCTTCGCGCGCACGAGCTCGCTCATCCGGCGGTGCAGGTCGTTCGGGAAGTACTGCACCTGCGCGAGCATGTCCTGCACGGCGGTGCCGTGGATGATCTTCTCGATCCAGAAGTCGCCGGGCTCCTCGGCGTCCGCATAGACGTGCGCCTCGGTCACGCGGCCGAACAGGTTGTGCGCGTCGCCGATGATGTCCTCGTACGCGCCCATCAAGAAGAACCCGAGGTAATACGGCGTGCCGTTCACGGTCGGGTGCACCGGCAGGAAACGGTTGTCGCGCGTCGACACGTAGTGCGTGACCTTGCCGTCCGAGTCGCAGGTGAGATCGACGAGGATCGCGCGCTTCTCGGGCTGCTCGTCGAGCCGGTCGATCGGCACGATCGGGAACGGCTGGCCGATCGCCCAGTGGTCGAGCATCGACTGGAACACCGAGAAGTCGCAGAGATACAGCTCGGTGAGCTGGTCCTCGAGCTCGAGGATCTCGGGCCGCGGCGCTTCGGGGTTGCGCTTCAGAGCGCGCAAGAGACCGGTGCAGATTCGCCAGTAGAGGCTCTCGGCGAGCGCGCGCTGCGCGAGCGGCAGGTAGCCGAGCGTGAACAGCTGGCGCACCTCTCCGACTCGCTCGTTGACGTCGTGGAACGCCTCGAGCAGCTCCGACTGCTTGCGCGTCTTCGGCAGCGACGCGAGGATCTTGTTCAGCCTGTGCACGGGCTCGGCCGCGTCCTCGGGGACGGTGAGGTCTTGGTTCGGGTCGTCCTTCGCGTGCGCGCCGAGCACCGGCACGACGAGCACCGAGTGATGCGCCGTGAGCGCGCGGCCGCTCTCGGTGACGAGCGTCGGGGTCGGCACCTCGTTCGACGTCGCAGACCTCCTTGATCGTGAACACGACCGCGTTCGCGTACTCCTCGAGGCTGTAGTTGATGCCCGCGTCCTCCTCGAGGTGGCCCTTGTCGTAGTTCACGCCGAGGCCGCCGCCGACGTCGAGATACTTGAGGCCCACGCCGCGCTTCACGAGCTCCGCGTAGATCTGCGTGACTTCCTTCGTCGCCTCCTTGAGCACCTGGATGTCGGCGATCTGGCTGCCGATGTGGCAGTGCAGCAGCACGAGCTTCGCCTGCTGACCGCTCGCCTCGAGCTCGTTGACCATCTGCATGAGCTCGGCGACGTTCAGGCCGAACTTCGAGTTCGTGCCCGACGACTCGGACCAGCGGCCCGCGCCGCGCGTCGCGAGCCGGACACGCACGCCGAGCTGCGACATGTAGCCCGTGCTGAACGCGAGCCCTTTCAGATCGTTGAACTCCGAGTACTTCTCGATCACCGGCACGATGTTCTGGCCGAGCTTCTGCCCCGCGATCATCAGCGACAGCATCGTCCTGTCTTTCACGCCGTTGCAGACGAGCAGCGTCTCGCCGTCGATCTGCGGCAGGCACGCGATCAGCTCCGCCTTCGAGCCGCACTCGAGCCCCATGCCGTACGGCCGGCCCGCGTCGAGCAGCTCGTCGACGACCTCGTGGAGCTGGTTCACCTTGATCGGATAGATGCCGCGATAGATGTTGCCGTAGTTCGCCTCGGCGATCGCGCTGCGGAACGCCTCGTTGACGCGCCGCACTTGCGCGCGCAGCACGTCCTGAAAGCGCAGCAGCACGGGGAACTGCACGCCGCGACGGCGCAGCTCGTTCACGACGTCGACGATGTCTATCGTCGTGCCGGCCTCGTCGAGCGCGCGCACGGCCATGTGGCCGTTCGCGTTGGCGAAGAAGAACGGGTCGCCCCAGCTTCCGATCCGATAGAGCTCCGTCGCGTCCTGCACCGGTCCATTCGGCGGGAGCGGCTCTTGTCTTGCTTTGCGGCGTCGACATGCTCTGCTTATTCTCCGAGCACGTGAGCGAAGATCAGCGGCGCGACGATCGTCGCGTCCGACTCGATGATGAACTTCGGCGTGTCGACGCCGAGAGCTTGCCCCAGGTGATCTTCTCGTTCGGCACGGCGCCGGAGTACGAGCCGTAGCTCGTCGTCGAGTCGCTGATCTGGCAGAAGTAGCCCCAGCGCGGCATGTCGCGCGAGCTGCAGATCCTGCTGCGAGCATCGGCACGACGCAGATCGGGAAGTCGCCCGCGATGCCGCCGCCGATCTGGAAGAAGCCGATCGAGGCTTGCTTCGAGCTGTCTGCCGTGTACCAGTCCGCGAGCATCATCATGTACTCGATGCCGGTGCGCACGGTGTGCACGTTCTTCACGTCGCCGGACGATGCAGTGCGCCGGCGAAGATGTTGCCGAGCGTCGAGTCCTCCCAGCCCGGCACGAACATCGGCAGGTTCTTCTCGGCGGCCGCGAGCAGCCAGCAGTCCTTCGGGTCGATCTGATAGTGCTGCTTCAGCACGCCCGAGCGCAGGATCTTGTACATGAACTCGTGCGGGAAGAACTGCTGCTTGCCCTTGTCGGCGCGCTCCCACTCCTCGAGCACCGCGCCCTCGATGCGACGGATCGCCTCGAACTCGGGGATGCAGGTGTCCGTGACGCGGTTCAGGTGCCGGTCGAGCAGCTCCTCCTCGTCGTGCGGCGTGAGATGGCGGTAGTGCGGGATGCGCACGTAGTGGTCGTGCGCGACGAGGTTGAAGACGTCCTCTTCGAGGTTCGCGCCGGTGCAGCAGATCGCGTGGACCTTGCCGCGCCGGATCATCTCGGCGAGCGACAGGCCGAGCTCCGCGGTGCTCATCGCGCCCGCGAGCGTCACGAGCATCTTGCCGCCGCTCGCCGAGATGGCGTCACGTAACCGTCGGCCGCGTCGACGAGCGCCGCGGCGTTGAAGTGCCGGTAGTGGTGCCGAATGAAGTCGGAGATCGCGCCCATCGACTTAGTCCCCGGGCGTCTACGCGCCCGTCAAAGCGTGGAAGATTAGGAAATCACGCCGCGCGCCACAACCCCGCGGGCTCATCGAGCCGCCGCGGGCGGCGCCGCGGGGACCTGCTGCGTGAGGCAGTGGAGCGTGCCGAGGCCCGCGACGAGCACGCGGCAGTCGACCGGCACGACACGGCGGCCCGGGAAGCAGCCCTGGATGATGGCGCAGGCGGCATCGTCCTGCGGCGCAGCCGAACACGGGCACGAGCACGGCGCCGTTCGCGACGTAGAAGTTCGCGTAGCTCGCCGGCAGACGCTGCGTCTCGAGATACTGCGGCTCCGGCATCGGCAGCTCGACGACCTCGAGCGGTCGCCCGCCGACTTCAAGCTCGGCGAGCCGGCGCCGGTTCGCGGCGAGCGGCGCGTGGTTCTTGTCGCGGCGGTTCGGCTCCATCACGGTGACCACCGAATGCGCGCGCGACGAAGCGCGTGAGGTCGTCGATGTGGCCGTCCGTGTCGTCGCCCTCGATGCCCGTCGCCGAGCCAGACGATCTCGGTCACGCCGAACGCGTCGCGGAGAATCCGCTCGATGTCCGCGCGGTCGAGCTGCGGATTGCGGTTCGGGTTCAGCAGGCACTGCTCGGTCGTGAGCAGCGCGCCCGCGCCGTTCACCTCGATCGACCCGCCTTCGAGCACGATGCCGGGCTGCGCGAAGCGCGGCACGTCGAGCGCAGCCGCCATCATCCCGCCAATCTTCCGGTCGAGGTCGAACGGCGGATACTTGCCGCCCCACGCGTTGTAGTCGAAATCGAGCGCGAGCCGCGGCGCGTCAGCGCCGGGCGCGCGTGACGAAGATCGCGCCGTGGTCGCGGCACCAAGCGTCGTTCGTGGGGAAGCGATGGAACGACAGCCGCTCCGCGGGCGCGAACGCGGCCAGCACCTTGCGGACGTGCCGCTCGTGCGCCGCGTCGAGCACGTTGATGTGCACCGGCTCGCACTCCGCGAGCGCGGCGACGAACGAAGCCATCGCCGGCTCGACGCCTTCGAACACGCCGGGCCAGCTGTCGCGGTTGTGCGGCCACGAAAGCCAGGTCGCCTCGTGCGGCTCCCATTCGGCCGGCATCCGATAGCCGAGCGCGCTCGGCCACATTGTGGAATCTGCGTTCAATTCGAGCCGCATCCTCGACACCGGCGCGGCGGCCGGCAAAACGGGGCGCGGAATCATACTCGCAGTCTCGTGACGACACACCTGGCGGCGGCGAAATCGGTATCATGAGCCCATGCCCGTTCTTCCACGTCGCTCCACTGCCGACACGCGCCGTCGCCTCGAGAGGGCTCGCGCGATTCCGGCTCCCGCTCCTTTTGCGACTGCTCGTCGCGGTCGCGGCGCTCGGCGCGGGCGCACTCGCAGCGGCACAGGAGATCGCCAACGGCTCGCTGCTGGTCGCAAGCCCGGAGCTCGCCGATCCCAACTTCTCCCATAGCGTCGTGCTCGTGTTACGCCGCGATGACAACGGCGCTATCGGCGTCGTGATCAATCGAGTCACGTCGCTCGCGCCTAGCAAGATTTTCCCGGAGCTCGCGCCGACGCTCGGCAGCTACGCGGGCAAGCTCTATCGCGGCGGCCCGCTGGCGCCGAGCCGGCTCCTCTTTCTCGTCCGCGGGCTCGCGGCCGCGACCGTGCAACGGGCCGGAGATCGTCGACAAGGTGTTCCTCGCGGCCGACCCCGACTCGCTGCCGGAGATCCTGCGGCTCTCGCAGGGGGCGGACGAGTTCCGAATGTTCGCCGGCCACGCCGAGTGGACGGCGGGGCAACTCGAGAGCGAGGTCAAGCACGGCGCGTGGCACGTCGTGCCTGCGACCGCCGAGTTCGTGTTCAGCGACAAACCGACGAAGCTCTGGGAAACGCTCTCGACCCGCGCCGATCAGGTCACCGCCGGCGTGCACGCAGAGATCCCGCCGGCCCGACTCAGCGCCGCGCGCTGACGCGCGGCGGTGCGGTACGCCTACTACGCGAACCTGAAGCCGCGCCAGAAGGCGGTGTACCGGCGCAGCGACGAAACGGTCAAGTTGTCGCTGCCGAATCGCCCCGAGCTCGCGCGGCTCGCCGCGGCGATCGGCAAGGCGCTCGAAGCGCAAGATCGAGCACGCGTCGAGCGTGCGTCACGAGCCCTCGCCGAAGGAATCGCCGCGGCCTTCGAGGTGCCTCCGGTGCGCGTCAAAGTCCTGTCGAGGCGCCCGAGCACGAGCGAGAGCGAGCTTCACGGCCTCTACGAAATGCGCGACGCGCGTGCGCCGGCGCGGATCCGCGTCTGGATGCGGACTGCGCAGCACAAGCGCGTGGTCGCGTTCCGCACGTTCTTGCGCACGCTGCTCCACGAGCTCTGCCACCACCTCGACTACGAGCTGCTGAAGCTCGAGGACAGCTTCCACACCGAGGGGTTCTTCAAGCGCGAATCGAGCCTGTTCAAGCAGCTCGTGACCTGACGCGTGCGGCATCGCGCCGCGTCGAGCGACGCTCGACGGGTCGGAGCGACACAAGAGGACGACGCGGTCAGCCCGCCGCGGCCAGCCGCGCCTTCGGAAGGTGCGCGAGGTCGGCGTTCAGGTAGATCGTTGCAACGTCGCCGCGCTTCGCGATCGCGATGGCTTTGTCGAGCGCGGCCTGGGGACCGAGCTCCATGTCCGGGATCAGCTCCTTGATCACGTAGTCGGCGCGGCCCGGCCGGACCATCGACAGCGTCGCGCGAGTGACCTCGGTCTTTTTCGGGCCCGGCACGCGCCAGAGGCGCAGGAACAGCGTCGCGCGGGTAATCGGGTCCTGTCGGCGTGCCCTGGATCACCTGCACGCCGTCCTTGACGAGCTTCGAGCCTTGCTGCGACACACCTGAGCCCTCGAGCATCGCCCTTCGGGGCTCGGGAAGTCTGCGCGCACGGCGAGCTAGCCGCTGTGACCCAATACCGAAAACCGGCCTCTAGAAATATACGTGTAGCTCGGCGAACCACTCGTTCCGGTTGCTCGCCGGGAGGTTCGGGATGCCGTTGTAGCGGCGTATCCCGACTCGCGATTGGACGAACTGGATCGGCGAGTATTCCCAGACCGCGCTGTAGCGTTCCTGCTCGTCCTCGGCCTGGTGACTCAGCGGGTTCTGAAACTCGTAGGTGACCTTGAGGTTGTGGCCTTTGTGAATGCGCCAATTGCCCTCGATCAGGCTCGCGTAGATCCGGTTGCTCTGGCTCGTCGGTGACTCGTCGGTGATGAAGTCGAGCTCCGCGAGCCACGCGATCGGACCGGTCTTCCAGCCCGCAAACATGGCTTCCATCTCGCGGTCGCCGAGCGGATCGGGGTTCTTGTTGTAGCTCGCGCCGACGCGCCAGCGAGGCCGCACGTAGACGGCGGATAAGCTGACCCGATCATCCGAGCCGTTGTCGGCCGCGCCCTTGGTTACGGCCATCTGCGCCGACCACTTCGGCAGCTCGAGCCCGAGCTCGATGCCGTCGTCGGGCGTGCGGAAGTTGACGCCCGACGTCTGGCGCACGAACGCATCGTCGTCCTGTAGGCGCAAGCCGTATGGCAGGAACATCTGCCCCGCCTTGACGACGTAACGACCGTTGTGCGGCGTGAAGAGCACGTACGCCTCACGGTTCTCGACGTTGTCGGGCGCGACCTTCTCGTCGAAGTAGACCTGCAGCAGGTTCGGCAGCGCGATGAAGTCGAGATAAGCGGTGGCGCGCGTGAGCGAGAAGTCGGACTCCGTCGACTGGTTCGGCACTGTCACCGAGTCGTAGCCGCCGCGAATGTCCGCGCCGGTCGCAAACCACTTCGTGACGTCGCCAGTCCACGGCTTCGAGTTCGGTTCGAGGCTCACCGCCTGCGCCGAGATCTGATTGCGCGCGTAGAGCTCGCCGAACGCCGTGCGCTTGCCGCCGCCGGTCGGGTTCACGTGGCACTGGGCGCACTTCAAGCCCGCCTCGACCGCGAGATACGGCTCGGCCGCCGCGCGGCCGCTCGCGAGAAGCCCCGCGAGCGTGCCGAGCAGAAGCAGGGTGGATCCGAAGAACGAGTACCAGCGTGGATCCGTACCTCATCATGGCGCCCCCGCGTCGATCCACTGACGGATCACGTTGATCGTCGGCTGATCGAGGTACGGACCGCCGAGCGGCATACGGTTGCCGCCGATGCCGGGATCTCCCTGCAGCTTCTGCACGATATAGCTGCCGGCCGAGTTGCTCGGCGCCACGCGCTGCACGCCGGGCTTTTCGACGCTCGCGACGCTCACGAGCGCCGCACGGCTCGCGGTCACGTTCGAGAGATTCATGCTGCCGGGCAGACTCGCGCCGACGCCGGTGTGACACGATGCTGCAAATCGGCGTGAAGACGTTGTCCTGGATCGACTGCAGCGTCGCTTGCACGGTTCCGACCGTGAACGTCGCGACGAAGTCGCCGCCGGCCGCGCCGTTGCCCGACGGCAGCGTGCCGCTGTACTCGCCATCGAGCGCGTTGCCCGACAGGTCCAGGATCTTCGCCGCGCCAGACCCCGACAGCGTGACCCGATAGGTGTCGTTCGCCGAGCCGCAACGCCCGCGAGGCTCATGACCGCCGAGTGCGTGTTCGCGGCCGGCACCGTAACGGACGCCGGCGTGATCGCGACGTCGTTGCCGTTGCCGAACACCCCGTCGCCGCCGCTGCGCTCGAGCCTGAAGGTCGTCGTGTCGACGGTCGTCGCGTTGACCTCGCGGTCGAACGCCACCGTGATCGACGCCGGCAGCGTCGTGACGGTCGAGCCGGGCAACGGCGACATCGAAGACACACGGATCGCGGCGCTGCTCGTCTGTGCGTCGTTGGTCGCGCCGTTGGTGATCCATTGACGGATCGTGTCGATCGTCGCCTGTGGCAACGCGGGCATGCCCGCCGGCATGCGCTCGCCGCTCGCCGCCGTGCCCTGGATCTTCTGGACCAAGTAGCTCGTGTTGGGATCGTTTGGCTTGACGCGCAAGATCGACGGCTGTTCGTCGCTCGGCACGCCGACGAGCAGCGCGTAGCTGTTGCCGCCGTCGAGCCTGAGCCCGTGCGGCGCGCTCGCGCCCGAGTGGCACGTGACGCAGATCGGCGTGAAGACGTTCGCTTGGATCGAGGTGAAAGTAGGCGTCAACGTCCCGCCACCTCCGCCGGTGCCGTAGCCGTCGCCCGAGCCGCACGATGCGGCCGCGACCGCGCACGCGACGAGCGTCGCGCAGCGAGTCAGCGCGCGGCAACCCCGCGCGAGCCGGCGTGAGCCGTTCGATCCTTCCATTGGACTAGCCTCGATGATGTCCGTGAGTCGTGCGCTTCAGTTCCACGGCCAACATGGAAAGGTTCAAGATCGCGCGCCGTTCGCCGCCGACAGCGGCCATCGTTGCGCGAGACGGCGCAGCATTTGAACCCGGTCGCGATTTCGCGGAACTGACCGGTTGGCTCGCGCGTTTCCAACGCGAGCCCGCGATCAGTGTTCGTGGAAGCGAGGCTCGATGGAGCTCCGCTGCTCGTAGCGAGAAGGCGACTTTACGCCGAGCGTACCCGGTAGTTGCCGCTCGGCGCGTCGAGCTCGATCGCGATCAGGCCGGCCTTCGCCGTGTCCTCGAGCAAGTCCGAGAAGCTCCGATAGCCGTAATAGCTTTCGTTGAAGCCCGGATAGACGCGCTTGACGCTCTGCTTCACCTGCGAGCCCCAGACGGGATCGTAGTCGCTCTCGAGCGACGCCACGGTCGCGAGCACGCGCTCGAACGCTTCCTGCTTCTTGCCGTCGGGCGCTTGCACTTGCTTGCGCTGCGTCTGCCTCTGCTGCGTCTGCTTCTGCACGCGAATCAGGTCGTCGTAGAAGATGAACTCGTCGCAGTTGTTCGCGAGCAGATCCGACGTCGATTTGCGCACGCCGCAGCCGACGACGCGCTTGTCGTTCTCCTTGAGCTTCGAGACGAGCGGCGAGAAGTCGCTGTCGCCGGTGATCAGCGCGAACGTGTCGATGTGCGACTTCGAGTAGCAGAGGTCGATCGCGTCGACGACCATGCGGATGTCGGCGCTGTTCTTGCCGGAGATCTTCGAGCGCGGGATGTCGACCATCTCGAAGCCTTGCTTGTGGAACTCGGTCATGAAGTTCTGGTAGCGGCTCCAGTCGCAGTAGGCGCGCTTGAACACGATCCGCCCGCGCTCGAGCAAGCGCTTGAGCACGAGCTCGATGTCGAACCGCCCTTTCTTGTCCTCCTCGGCGCCGAGCGCGAGGTTCTCGAAATCGACGAATATGGCGGTGATGAGCTCGTTACGGAGAGAGTGCTCTACGGTCATTGCGTTACCTTAGTGAGGACGCGGGTAGTGAGATGCTAGCGCGGCTGCGCCGGGGGCGCGAACGGCACGCCGCTCGCGAGCGAGTCGCAGAGCTCTTCGTAGACGCGCTTGATCCTCGTCGCGCGCCGGCACGGGTCCGACGGCCTTCGCGATCCGCGACGCGAGCGAGCCATGCCGCAGATAGTGCTCGAGCAGGCGCTCCGTCTCGGCATCGAGCGTGCCGCGCGCCGCCGCGACGTCGATCAGGTGCGCCCAGAGCCCTTTCACGTCGGTGCTGCTGCCCTTGAAGCCGAGCGCGCCCAAGATAACGGCGCTCGGTGATGCCGGCGCCCTCGCCGCGGCGCGCCGTGAGCTCGAGCAGCGCGCCGAGCTCCTCCGTGCGACCACTTGTCGAGCGCGCGGCGATCGGCCCAACGCTCATCGCAGAGGATCTTCAGCACGTCGACGATCAGCGCGGCGTACGCGACGTCCATCAGCGGCGTCTCCTGCACGTCGAGCACCCGGATCTCGATCGCCATGCGCTCGAAGCGCGCGATCGCGCCGCGCGCGTTGACCCATTCGTGGCGCAGCAGCCGCTCGGGATCGTGCGGCTCGAGGTCGCGGTAGATCGGCTCGAGCACTCGCTCGTGATACTCGCCGATCGAGCCGACGACCTCCGGCACGACGGCGCCCGTGACGGACGGGATCCGCGCGCAGTTGTCGCGGTAGACGAGGAGCCGGTTGTCGAGGATCCCGTTCGGCAGCCCGTCGATGATCGGCGAGCTCGCGGCAAGCCCGGGCAGGATCGGCAACAAGAAGCGGATCGCCGAGTGCAGCCGCGCGAACTCCTCGTCGCCCGCGAACGGCAGGTTGATGTGCATGCTCTGGAGGTTCGCCCAGCCGTGGCCCTTGCACGAGAAGATCCGGTCGAACGCGTCGTAGACCTGGTGCGTGCCGTGCGGCCAGAGCACGACCTTGTCGGGATCCATCCACGGGTGCATCGCGGTGCCGCAAGAGCCGCCGACCCGCCGCGTCGAGCTTCGAGTTCGCGAGCGCGACGTTCGCGGCGAACGCGGCGCCCGAGCCCGGCCAGGCTCGCGTCGCGGGCCGTTGCAGTTGAGCTCGAGCACGTGCAGCGCGAGCTCGTTGTTCCACATGACGTCGCCGTTCGCGAATTCTCCGACGACTTCGCCGGCGACGGCTTCGAGAAGCTCGTCTGCCGCCGGCGCGACGTCGAGCGTCTCGGCATCGACGAGCATGTACTCGACCTCGACGCCGTGCGCGTCGAACAGGTGCAGCGTCTGCGGACGCGCTTCGGCCGTGGGCGCCGTGGGCTCAACCGGCGGGCTTGAACTGCTTTTCGGCATCGACTCTCGCCTTGAACACCTTCATCACGCGCTCGTAGAGCTCGTCGCCGAGCACCGCGTCCTCGATGCCGCGATCGACGTTCGGGTTGTCGTTGATCTCCATGAGCACGTGGCGGCCGTTCACCGTCTTGATGTCGACGCCGTAGAAGCCGTCGCCGATCGCGTTGGCCGTGCGCAGCGCGAGCTGGAGCACCTCGCGCGGGGCGTGCTGCACGGCGATCGTCTCGTGCTCGCCCTCCTTCGTGCGCCGCTCGTCGTGGTGGTAGATCTGCCAGTGGCCGTCGGCCATGTAGTAGCGACAGACGAACAGCGGCTGGCGGTCGAGCACGCCGACGCGCCAATCGAACTCGGTCGGCATGAACGACTGCACGATCACGAGGTCGCTGCGCGACAACAGGCGCTGGAGCCCCGCCGACAGCTCCTCGCGCGTGTCGACGCGGAACACGCCCTCGGAGAACGCGCTGTCGGGCTGCTTCAGCACGCACGGCAGCCCGAGGTCGCGGATGATCTCGTCGGTGCGCGCGCTGCTGACGACCATCGTCGGCGGGATCGCGAGATCGAGCCGCTTCGCGAGCTCGAAGAGATACACCTTGTTGCCGCAGCGGATGATCGACTCGGGGTCGTCGATCACGACGAGGCCCTCGGCTCGCGCCCGGCTCGCGAACCGGTACGTGTGATGGTTGAGCTTCGTCGTCTCGCGGATGAACAGCGCGTCGAACTCGGCGATCCGGCCGTAGTCGTCGCGGTCCAAGAAACTCGACGTCGAAGCCTTGGCCGCGCGCCGCCCGCTCGAAGCGCTTCAGGGCCTCGCGATTCGACGGCGGCGAACGCTCTTCGTCGTTCGTGAGGATCGCGAGGTCGTGCTCGTACTTGCACGCTGCGGCCCGAGCGGCCCGCGGGCCCGCGGCGCGCGAAGTGGTTCTCGATCACCTCGCGCACGAAGCCCGCGATGGCTCGCGGGCAGGTCGCCGACCGGAATCGGCGTGATGCTCGACGGCCGCCACTTGCCGGTCGTCGAGGACTTCGAGAACGACGCGCGCATCAGCGGCACCGGGAACAGGTTGAAGATCGCGCGGCTCAAGTCCGCGTGCCGCTCCGCGAGGTTGCAGCCGAAGTAGATGCTGAGCTCGAAGCGCTTCGAGCGAATCGTGTGCAGCGAGCGCTCGATCAGCTCCTCGAGCTCGTCGTCCGCGCGCAGCAGCGCGCGCGACTTCACGTCCTGGATGGTCGCGACCGACGGCATCGTGCGGTGGCCGCGCGCGGCCGCGAGCAGCGAGACGTAGTAGCCCGCCGTCTGATACGCGTACGAGTCGCAGAGGTTGTAGACGCGCGCCTGGCGCAGCTCGCTGAAGCGCGCGGCGCGCAGATAGTCGTCGGCGCTGATCACCTCGGCGCCCGGTATCCGCAGCGGCCACTGCTCGGGATGATCGACGACGAGCAAGCGTCGTCATCGGGCGGCGCTCTTCGGCTCGATGACGACGAGGTTCGCGTCGTACGTGACGGCGCCGAGCAGAATCGCGCCGATCAAACGGTGCGCGCCGACCGCGTAGTAGCGCGAGCCGACGAGCGGATTGGTCTCGCAGCGGGTCGGCGATCAGCACCTCGCGCGGATGCTTCCGGTAGCCGGTGAGCACGACGAAGTGCCCGACCGGCTCGCCGCGGACGTCGTCGTCCGCATTCGTCTCGGGAATGTCGCGCATCGCGCGATAGAGATAGGTGGCGCTCAGCCCGGTGATCACTGGGATTCCGCGCTTCAGGTACTTGCGCAGCAGCGACGGATCGAGGTCGCGGAGCTCGAGCGTGCCGCCGAGCCGCAGGAACTCGTCGTAGCCTCGAGTGGCGGCCTGCAAGCGCGGCCACTTCTTCGCGGCGGCCTGGGCCCGGAGCTTGGCCCGGATCTCCTCGGCCGGCAGCGCGAACCATGTCGGATCGAAGATCTCGAGGTTGTACGTGAGCAGCGTGACCTTGTAGCCGCGATTGAGCGCATGGTTCGCGAGAAACACGTCGAGCGTGCCGCCGCGATCGAGCCGATGCAGCTCGGCTCGCGACCTGCGCGAGGGGGATGTCATCGCCGTAGTGGCGATAGATCCCATGCAGGCAGGCGGGTCCGCACGTCTCGTCGTCGGGCTGAGGGTCGACCACGAAGCCCAGGCCGGGGTCGACGGGCCGGGCGGGCGTATCGTTGTGCTTGCGGCGGGCGCTCACGGGGAGTCGAGAGTCCGGGTGGTGAGGACGCGCGCCATTCTAGACCAGCCGGGGCGGCGCCCTTCGGGCAAACGCACGAATGCGCTGCGACGGCCCGAGGTGCTCGGGTCGCTCCGTCCTGAATCTCGTTTGATAAGGTGTGTCAGCGGCGTGTCAGGCCTGCGGCCGACACGCTGCTCGACTACAGTTTGATGTCGAAATCGTCTTGTCCGTAGTCGTCCCAGTCGGACAATTGGCGCCGCAGCGATTGCTGCTCGTTGCGGAGCTCGACACGCTGCCTTGCCGGCTTTTTCTGGCTTGCGTGAATCCTCGTCGTCACCGTCTTCGTCGTTTAGCGAATCTGCAGACTCGAAATCCTCGAAGAACGTGGGCGTCGTTGCTTTCCTCGTCGTGCTCTTTGGGCTTACGCATCGTAACCCTCCATGACAGTCATACTCATGCCCGGATCTCCGCCCGTTCACGGCCGCCGCCGGCGCTTCCCCCGCCGGCCGCGACTTCAAACCAAGAAGCCCCGAGCTGCGCAACTATAGGCTGTTCCGGTCCGCTGTCAAGACAGAGAATAATCTGTAGAATCCACAAGTTAGCGCGATTCTCTCGATGCGTATGCGCGTCGGCTCTAGGTATTCGCTCGGCGCCGCCCGGGCGCGATCGTCTTGCAGAAGACGACCTTATGATCGCCGCGCGCGTAGAAGTTGCGGAGGCGGGCGGCGAGCCGGTAGCCGACCGCGCGGTAGAAGCGGCGCGTCCGGACATAAGCGGCCCGCGACGAGGTCTCGATGTAGAGCCGACCGCCGCCAAGCTTCGCGATCGCGAGCTCCGCGAGCTGCATGAGCCGCCGCCCGATTCCGAGCCCCTGGGTGTTCGGCGCCACGGCGATCCAGTAGAGGTCGTAGCTGCCCTTCGTCAGCGGCACGGGGCCCCAGGCGCAGTAGCCGACGAGCTCGCCCGCGCTCTCGGCGAAGATGAACTCGTAGCCGCTCTTCGCGCCGCGCCGCAGCCGTTCCTCGAGCAGCTCCATCGCGATCTCGATCTCCTCGGGATAGAAGACGCCGGTGGACTCGACGAGACGCCGCAGCGCGCGCAGATCCGATTGGCGCGGACGCGTGCGCGTGCGCAGCGCCGAGACTCTGGCCGAACGCGCTCTCACGCTAAAGCTCGCCCGGTTCCCGAAGCGCGCTCGAGCGCGTCGTCGATCAGCCTCGCGACGGCCGCTTCGGTAGCCGATGCCGGCCTCCGCGAGAGCGGCAGCGAACCCCGCGTCCGGCGACAGGCAGGGGTTCGCGTTCACCTCGAGCACCCACGGGTTGCCGCGCTCGTCGACGCGAAAATCCACGCGCGCGTAACCCCCGAGCCGAAAGAGCGCCCAGCAATCGACCGCGAGCCGGCGCAGCCGCTCCGCTAGCTCAGGCTCGACCGCGAACGACCGCGGCGTGTTCCGGTACTCGAAGCTGTCCGTGTCCCATTTCGCCGCGTAGCCGACGATGCGCGGCTTGTCGGCCGGGAACGCGTCGAAGCGGATCTCTGCCACCGGGAGTGCGCGCGGCCGCTGAGCGCTCGGCGAGCAGCGCGACGTTGAGCTCGCGTCCCGGCACGAACTCCTCTGCGAACCAGTCGCCGCCGAGCTCGGCGCGGCGGCGTTCGATCGTCTGCGCGGCACTCGCGGCGCGCGACGATCGCGCCGTCATCGAGGCCGAGCGACGCGTGCTCCCACACGGATTTCACGATCCAGCGCCCGGTCCGCGTCCCGGGCACGAACGCTGCCGGCGTCTGGATCCCCGCCGAGGCGAGCAGCCGCTTCGCGAGCGGCTTGTCCGAGGTCAGCGCCAGAGCGCTCGCGGAGCAGCCCGTGAACGGCAGCCCGAGCGATTCGAGCAGCGCGGGCACCAAGTGCAACAGCCTGCCGCGGCCCTCGAGCGACTCGACGAGATTCACGACGACCGCAGGCGCGAGCTTGCCGAGCGTGCGCTCGAGAGACGCAAGGTCGAGGCCGGTCGCGACGATCTCGGGCTCGAAGTCGAGCGCGTGCAGCGCGGACGCAATCGCCTGCGCCTCGACGAGCGTATCGCTCTGATCGGGGGGCCCCAGCGCCGCGTGCACGTCGTGAAGGATCACGGCTCGCTTCGACATGGACATCTGCGGGAGCGTCGGCTACGCCGCGGCCGCGCGCTCCGCCTCCGCCGCGAGCCGCGTCGCCGTGCAACGCAAGATCTCGCCGATCAGCGTCTCGAAGTCCAACCCCACGAGCGCCGCCATGATCGGCAGATCGGAGTGCTCCGGCGTGAGCCCCGCGAGCGGATTCACCTCGAGCATCTGAGGGTTGCCCGCCCCGTCGAGCCGCACGTCGACGCGCCCCGCGTCGCGGCAACCCAAGCATTTCCAGGTCGCGAGCGCGACGTCCTCGACTTCGCGGCGCAGCGCGGCCGAAGTCGAGCAGCCTGTACTCGACGAGCTCGCGCCAGTGCGCCTTGTTGCGGTACGAATAGACCGCCGCATCGGCGCCGGCCTTGAGCACGACTTCGAGCGTGGCGAGGGCGCGCGCGTCGGCGCCGGTGCCCAGGATTCCGACCGTGAACTCGCGGCCGCTCAGGAACTCCTCGACGAGCACGGGCTCGCGATACTCCGCGAGCAGCTCGGCGCAGACGTCGAGCAGCGCCGCGCGCGACGTCACGAGCGAGCGCGCGGTCACGCCTTTGCTCGTGCCCTCGGCGACCGGCTTCACGAACAGCGGGAACGGCAGCGTGACGGCCGCGGCGTCGGCGGGCGTCGTCGACGAGCGCAAAGTCCGGCGTCGGCACGCCGTAGCCGCGCGCGACGTGCTTCGCCATGCCCTTGTGCAGCGTGAGCGCGCAGACCAGCGGATCGGAGAACGTATACGGGATCGCGTAAGCCTCGAGCAGCGCCGGCACCTGCGACTCGCGGCCGAAGCCCGCGACGCCCTCCGCGATGTTGAACACGAGGTCCCAACGCTCGCCCGCGACGAGCCGGGACGCGAGCGCCTTCACGTGGCCGATCCGGACGACGTCGTGGCCGAGCGATTGCGAGCGCGCCCGAGATGGCATCGATCGTGCGCCTCGGTATCGAACTCCGCGACGGCGTGCTCGCTGAAGCCGAGCGCGAGATAGTCGGCCTTCAGATCGTAGGTGAAGCCGATCCGCAAAGTGCGTGCCCCTTGGCCGCGCGCGGCGCGGCGTCAGCTTCCGCCGAGCTTTCCGCCGGGATCCGGGTAGCGGCACTCTTGGCCGCGGAAGTTCCGGAGCTTGAGGTCGTCGCCGTCGCGACCGAGCACGGGGTCGGGCAGCATCGCGATCTTGCCGCCGCCGCCCGGCGCGTCCACGACGTAGTTCGGCACCGCGTAGCCCGTCGTAAACCCACGCAGCTGCGAGATCAGCTCGAGGCCCTTCTCGACCGGAGTCCGGAAATGCGCCGAGCCGCTGATCGGATCGCACTGATAGAGATAGTAGGGCCGGACTCGAATCTTCAGCAGCTCGTGGAACAGCTTCTTCAGCGTCGCGACGTCGTCGTTGACGCCCTTGAGCAGCACGGTCTGGCTGCCGAGCGGAATGCCGGCGTCGGCGAGGCGGCCGCAGGCCTCCGCAACCTCGGGCGTGACCTCGTCCGGGTGCGTGAAGTGCAGGCTCATCCAGAGCGGGTGATAGCGGCGCAGCATCTTCGTGAGCGACGGCGTGACGCGCATCGGCTGCACGACGGGCTGCTTCGATCCGATCCGGATGAACTCGAGGTGCTTGATCGCGCGCAGGCGCGAGAGCACGTACTCGAGCCGGTCCTCGTCGAGCGACAGCGGATCGCCGCCGGAGATCAGGCAATCGCGGATCGCGGGCGTGCGCGCGATGTAGTCGATCGCAGCGTCGATGTCGGCCTTGCGCAGCGCGCGCTCGCCGCTCGCGCCGACGAGCCGGGCCCGCGTGCAGTAGCGGCAATAGACGGAGCAGAAATTGGTGACGAGCAGCAGCACGCGGTCCGGGTAGCGATGCACGAGGCCCGGCGTCGGGCTGTGGCCGTCCTCGCCGAGCGGGTCGTCTTCCTCGCCCGGCGTCTTGTCGAACTCCGAGAGCGTCGGGATCGTGGTGCGGCGCAACCCCTGCTCAGGCGTACGCGGATCGATCAGGCTCATGTAATACGGCGTCACGCCGACCGGCAACGGACCGTGGTGCCGGGTGATTGCGGCGCGCTCGTCGGGCGTCACGTCGATCATCCGCTCGAGCTGCTCGAGGCTGCGGACGCGGTTGCGGTTTTGCCAGCGCCAGTCGTTCCACTCGGCGGCTTTGACGCCGGGGAAGTGACGCTTGCGGAACTCGTTGCTCGCCGAGCTGATGACGAACCGCGCGCCGGCCGCTCGCGCGAGCTGAACCGGCGGGGAGAAACCGTGACCGTTGAGAGTGGAAAGTGCGGGCGAGGGCTTTAGTATCAGGGACGGATCGGCGGAGGCCGAACTCGGAGGTTCTTCCTCCAGAGACATCAGTTTCTTCACCTGACGTTGGCGGTCCACGGGCACGGGGCCCTTTGCTTCTTCTTGCCCGGCAATTCCGTTGTTACCGGGCTGGACAGACCTTCTGCCCACGACGAAAACCGGCGTAAATATAAAACGCCCTCGATAGATTGCAAGCGTTTTTTTGGCCGAGGCGACGAGCGTCGAGTGGCTCGTGCGCCGGCGCAAACGTGAGGAACGATCACACTTCGCGAGCGAG
Organism: uncultured Gammaproteobacteria bacterium; assembly: GCA_963841645.1. Taxonomy (GTDB): domain Bacteria; phylum Pseudomonadota; class Gammaproteobacteria; order Steroidobacterales; family Rariloculaceae; genus FEN-1219. Next base: position 124,018 of record CAWJDS010000013.1, read on the forward strand.
CGCAGCGTAGAATACCGCCGCGAAAGTCGGAGGCTCCTCATGGGCAAGAACGCTACTTTGACCTACGACGGCAAGAGCTACGAGCTCCCCGTCATGGTCGGCACGGAAGACGAAACGGCGGTCGACATCTCCGCCCTGCGGGCGAAATCCGGGTTGATCACGCTCGACAGCGGCTATGCGAATACCGGCGCGTGCACGAGCAAGATCACCTTCATCGACGGCGAGAAAGGAATCCTCCGTTACCGCGGCTATCCCGTCGAGGAGCTCGCGGAGCGCTCGAGCTTCGTCGAGACGGCCTACCTCTTGATCTTCGGCGAGCTGCCGACCGCCACGCAGCTCGCGGACTTCCGGCGTCTCCTCGGCGAGCACGAGTTCATCCACGAAGGCATGCTGAACGCGTTCGACGGTTTCCCGGGCGACGCGCCGCCGATGGCGATCTTGTCCGCGATGATCAACGCGGTCGGCTGCTTCCAGCCGGTCTTTTTGCAGCCCGAGGCCGAGGACAACGATCACTTCATGGACCCCGCGGCGAGGCTCATGAGCAAGGTGCGCACGATCGCGGCCGCGAGCTACCGCAAGTCGATCGGCAAGCCCGTGAACTATCCCCGCACGGAGCTCCGCTACACGGCGAACTTGCTGCATATGATGTTCTCGAACCCGCACCGGCTCTATCAGCCGGACGAGGTCGTCGTGCGCGCGCTCGACCAGCTCCTGCTGCTGCACGCGGACCACGAGCAAAACTGCTCGACGTCGACGGTGCGGATGGTCGGCTCGTCGCAGGCCAACCTCTACGCCTCGGTCGCGGCCGGCGTCTGCGCGCTCTGGGGACCGCTGCACGGCGGCGCCAACGTCGCGGTCATGGAGATGCTCCAGGAGCTCAAGGACAGCGGCGAGAAGCTCGAGACGTTCATCGCGAAGGTGAAGGACAAGGACGCTCACACGCGGCTCATGGGCTTCGGCCACCGCGTGTACAAGAACTTCGACCCGCGCGCGCGGATCATCAAAGAGGCGTGCCACGCGCTGCTCAAGAAGCTCGGCGCGAAAGACCCGCTGCTCGATCTCGCGATGCGGCTCGAAGAGGTCGCGTTGCGCGACGAGTACTTCGTCCAGCGCAAGCTCTATCCGAACGTCGACTACTACAGCGGCATCATCATGCGTGCGCTCGGCATCCCGACGAACATGTTCACCGTGATGTTCGCGATCGGCCGGCTCCCGGGCTGGATCGCGCACTGGCGCGAGGTACGGATCGGCGGCTCGGGCCGCATCGACCGGCCGCGTCAGATCTACACCGGCGCCGTGAAGCGCTCGTTCGTGCCCGTGGAGCTGCGCAAATAGCCGAAGACGTCGACTAGCTTTCGGCCGCGATGAACGTCCTGATGATCAGCGCCGAGCTCGCACCGCTGGCGAAGACGGGCGGGCTCGCGGACGCCGTCACGGGCTTGAGCGACGCGCTCGCCGCACGCGGCCACGACGTCCGCGTGCTTTTGCCGAAGTACGAGCACTTGCCGCCGGCCGGGCGTCGACGCGCAGCCGCTCGCGGATCTCGTCGGCGGGCGACGTGTGCTCGAGCTCGGCGCGCCGAGAGCTCGCCGCGCACGCGGTGGCAAGAGCAAACCCGGCACCCCGACCGTCTATCTGCTCGATCTCGAGGAGCTCACGCCGGGACCGATCTACTATGGCGACGACCGCGACGCGGGCCGCTTCATTCGGCTCGCGGAAGCCGCCGTCGACTTGCCCGCGGCGCTCGACTGGCGCCCCGACGTGCTGCATTGCCACGACTGGCACGCGGCGCTCGTGCCGCTCGCGCAGCGCTACCGTGCGCCGGCGCGGCCCGTGCCGACGGTCCTCACGTTGCACAACATCGGCTACCAGGGCCTGTTCGCCGACTCGGTGCTCACGCTTTACGGAGCCGACACGATCCGCGACCTTCGTCGCACCCGACGCGCTCGCCGGCGGCACGATCAACTTCCTGCGCGCGGGTCTACGCGCGGCCGACGCGGTCACGACCGTGAGCCCGACGTACGCGCAGGAGATTCGCACCGCCGCCTTCGGCATGGGTCTCGAGGACGTGCTCAACGCGAGGCCCGACGAGGTCGTCGGCATCTTGAACGGCGTGGACTACGACGTTTGGGGGCCGCAGAAGGATCCCTTCCTGGACTTCCACTACGACACGACGAACCTCGCGCCAAAATCTTCGATCAAGGCGGCTCTCGCCGAGCGCGTCGGGCTGCCGCCAGACCCGAGCTCGCCGCTGCTCGGCGTCGTGAGTCGCCTCGCCTCGCAAAAGGGCATCGATCTCGTCGCGGCCGTGCTGCCGGAGATCCTCGCGACGACGCGCGCAAGCTTCGTCTGCCTCGGGAGCGGGGACGCCGTCTTGGCGACCGGCTTGCGCGCGCTCGCCGACGCGAACCCGCAGCGCGTTGCGTTCGTCGAGGGCTACGACGAGTCGCTCGCGCACGCGATCTTCGCGGGCGCCGACATCGTGCTCGTGCCGTCGCGCTACGAGCCGTGCGGGCTCACGCAGATGTACGCGCTGCGTTACGGCACGATCCCGGTCGTGCGGGCGACCGGCGGCCTCGCGGACACGATCCAGCATTTCGATCCCGCGACCGGCATCGGCAACGGCAGCGTGTTCCGTGATGCGGACGTCGGCGGCCTGCTCTGGGGCATCCGCAGCGCGCTTACGTGGTTCGACGACCCGCCGGCATGGTCGCGCGTGATCGCGAACGCGATGGCCGCGGACTTCTCGTGGCGAAAACAAGCGGGGCCGTACGAGGCGCTGTACCGCTCGCTCGCGCGATAAGCTGACGACGCTGCGCCGTCAGCTGCTCGGCGTGCACTCGCCGACATAAGTCTCCGGGCGGGACGTGAACCCCGGCACCTTCGTCGGCGAGAACTCGTGACGCGTGTGCATCGCCTTGAAATGCCCCGGCGTCGCCTCGGTCGCGAGCACGGTCGTCACGTAGAGAGGGCCCGCGTCGCTGATCTGCAAGAAATGCAGGTAGCCCTGCGCGTACTTCACGGCGATGAACGCGTTGCCGTAGCCGCCGTCCGCCTCGGCGGTGCCCTCGTCGATGTCGATCGACGAGAACGCGATCTCGAGCTTGGTCGTCGAAACGGTCGACTTGGTCTTGTCCCCGTCCCAGTCGCCGGTGGCCAGCGTCGAGAACGTGCACTTGAGCATTTTGGCGCCGAGCAGCTTTTTCTCGAGCGCCATCTTCTGGGCCCGCGTCTGCGCGTCGGCCGACGGCACGGATGCAATTATGACCAGCGACACTGCGGCAAGTGCGAGCAGAGGAAAGTGGCGCATGGCGCGAGAGTGTGACACGGCCTCCCGCCCTTGCGAACAACCGGCTGGCGACGAGGCCGGCTTTTGATGAGGTAGTAGTCGCAGTGACAACTCCGGCTCGCTCCCGGCGCCTACGTCATTTGACCCTCTCGCGCGGCCGCCCGGATAATCCACCATTCTCCACGGGAGTCGTTCGTGTCGCGAGTCGCGGCCCTTCTCGTACTGCCGGCCGTCGTGCTGGCCCTGCTCACGTTCCCATTCGCCGACGGCCAGATCGTCGACGAGCCGGGGCTGCTCGCGCAGCTCGAGCAGCTGTTTCCTGATGCGGCGACGTTCTCGGCGAAGAGCGGCAGCCCGCCCGCTTACAAGGCATTCGGCGCCGCTGCCTCGGGACAGGAGCCGAAGCTGCTCGGCTACGCGTTCTGGACCACCGAGCTCGAGCCGCTCGAGCGCGGATTCGACGGGCCGATCAAGATGCTCGTCGGCATGAACACCGAAGGCATACTTAGCGGCGTGATCGTCACCGAGCACCACGAGCCGTACGGCTATTTCTCCGTCGAGCCGCCCGAGTTCGCGGCGCAGTTCAAAGGCAAGAACATTCGCGATCCGTTCAAGGTCGGCGCGGACGTCGACGCGGTCGCGCGCGCCACGATCACGATCACGAGCTCGAGCCGGGCGATTCGCAACGCGTCGCGGCGAATTGCGCGCGCGTACCTGACGCCCGCGTCGCCGCCGTCGCAATGACCTTCGGGGCCCGCGTCCGAAGGGTCGGCGGTGCGCTGCTGCGCGTGCTCACACTGTCGGTTCTGCTCGCAAGCGTATCCGGCGCGCAGCCTGGCGCCGAAGGCGCGCCAGGTTGGAACTTCGACGACGCCGACGACGCCGCGCCGGCGTTCCTCGATCTCGCCGCGGGCCAGGCGCTCGAGGTCACGCTGTTCGCCGCGTTCGCGACGCTCGTGATGGTGAGCTTCTTCCGCAAGAGCGTTCGGCTTAGGCTCGTCACGCTTGTCGCGTCCGTGCTGTACCTCGGCTTCTACAAGAGTCAGCTGCTGTCGATCGTGAACGTGTTCGGCACGCTGAGCGAGACGCTCGCCGTCTTCAGGGTCGGCAGCTTCGGCGGGGGCGGGCTGCCGCCATTCGTCTACAGCTTGGCGTGGTACGCATTCGCGATCTTCGCCGTGGTCACGACGGTGCTCTGGGGCCGAATCTACTGCGGGCGCGTCTGCGCATTCGGCGCGCTCACGCAGCTGATCGACGCGGTCGTGCCGGCACGCTGGCGCGTGACGGTGCCGCCCGCGCTCGAGCAACGCGCGAGCTACATCAAGTACGCGATCCTGATCACGGCGGTCGGCTACTACCTCGCGACGCGGCAGATCACGTTCTATCGCTACATCGAGCCGTTCTGGATGTTCACGCGCGAGGGCACGACCGTGCTCTGGATCATGCTCGCGGTTCTGCTCGTCGCGAGCGTGTTCGTGCGCAATCTGTACTGCCGATTTCTATGCCCGCTCGGTGCCGCGCTCGGCCTGCTTTCGACGCTGACCGTGTTCAAGATCAAGCGCTGGAACGAGTGCAGCCAGTGCAAGCTCTGCGAGAAGACCTGCGAATGGGGAGCGATCCGCAAGCGCAAGATCATCCTCGCCGAGTGCGTGCGCTGCGACGACTGCGAGCGGCTCTACGACGACAAGCAGCGCTGCCCGCACTGGCTGCTCGAGGCGAAACGCAAGGCGCGCGCACTCGTCGCGGGAGTTCGACCGGCGCGCTGACGGGCGCCTGCGGTCGAGGTCAGCCGACGCGAGGGACGAGGCGCCCGGACCGCTCGGCGCGGGCGCGCGATAGCGCCACGAGTCCCGCGTCGACCTGCTCCCACCGGAACCGCCAGCGCCAGTTGCCGGTGACCGTGCCCGGCATGTTCATCCGGCTGTCGGAGCCGAGACGCAGCAGGTCTTGCATCGGCACGATCGCGAGCTCAGCGGCGGAATCGTAGACGGCGTCGATCAGAAACTCGGGCACGCGCGGCGGTCCGGATAGATGCAGCGCGCGCGACACGCCTTCGCGCGCGGCGTCGCTCAGGCCCGCGTACCAACCGACGGTCGTGTCGTTGTCGTGCGTGCCCGTGTACGCGACCGACCTCGGCGACGGCGTTCGCAGGCAGGTGCGGATTGTCGGGCTTGCCGTCGAACGCGAACTGCGCGACGGCCATGCCGGGCAGCTCGAACCGGTCGCGCAACGCGCGGACGTCGTCCGTGATGATGCCGAGGTCCTCGGCGACGAGCGGCAACTCGCCGTGCTTCGCGCGCAGCGCGGTCAGGAGCTCGTCGCCCCGCCCCTCGCGCCACTCGCCTTCGCGCGCCGTCTTCGCACCGGCCGGCACGGCCCAGTACGACTCGAGCGCGCGGAAATGATCGATCCGCACGAGGTCGAAGCGCGCGAGCTGCGCCTCGATCCGCGCGAGCCACCAACCGAAGCCGCGTCGCTGCATCGCGTCCCAGTCGTAGAGAGGATTCCCCCAGAGCTGGCCGTCCTCGTTGAAGTAATCCGGCGGTACGCCCGCCACTTCGCGGGGCCGGCCGGTCGCGTCGAGCGCGAACAGCTCGCGGTGGCTCCAGACGTCGACGCTGTTTTGATCGACGTAGAACGGCAGATCGCCGAAGAGATGCACGCCGCGATCGTTCGCGTAGCGCTTGAGCGCGGACCACTCGAGATCGAACAGATACTGCTCGAAAACGATCGCGCGAAACGCGCTCTTGTCTTCCGCGAGCGATTCGAGCAGGTCCGCTCGGCTCCGATTGCGAAAAGGCGCCGGCCAATCCCACCACGGCGCGCCCACAAAGCGCTCGCTGAGTAGCTCGAACAGAGCATACGAGAAGAGCCGCCGGCGCTCGCGGCGCACGAAGCCCGCGAAGGCTTGCCAATGCTCGGGTCGGGCGGCGCTCGCGAACGAGCGATACGCATCGTCTCGCACCACTCCGGCCGCACCGAAGTCGACGCCGCGCGGCAGCTCGCGAAGCGAGCCGAGATGCGCGGCGTCGAGCAAGCGCGGGAATCCCGCATACGTGGAGCGCTGGCAATACGGCGAGCCATACGAGTCGACGGGTCCGATCGGCAGCGTCTGCCAGACGCTGAACCCGCCGGCCCGCAGCCAATCGACGAACCGCCACGCCTCGGCTCCGATCGTGCCGTTCGCCCCGCCGCCGGGCAGCGACGTCGGATGAAGCAAAACCCCCGCGCGCCGCGCGCCGAGCACGTTGCTCATCTAACGATCTCAGTGCGACCCGCGCCTGAGCGCGGCAAGCATGCTGCGCGTGACGAGCACGACGCCGTTGTCCGTTACGTGAAAGTTCCGCTCGTCCGCCTCGCGGTCGCGCCCGATCGTCATCCCGTGCGGAATGTCGCAGTACTCGTCGATGATCGCGTTCGCGATGTAGCAGCTGCGCCCGATCTCGACGTGCGGCAGCACGACGGAGCGCCGCACTTCCGACTGCTCGTCGACCATCACGTGCGAGAACAGCAGCGACTCGCGCACCACGGCGCCCGACACGATGCAGCCGCCCGCAGACCATCGAGTTGATCGCGAGGCCGCGCCGGCGGTCGTCGTCCAAGATGAATTTCGCGCTCGGCACCTGCTCCTGGTACGTCCAGATCGGCCAAGCTTCGTCGTACAGATTGAGCTCGGGGCTCACGTAGATGAGCTCCATGTTCGCGCTGTAGTACGCGTCCACCGTGCCGACGTCGCGCCAGTAACGCTGCGCCTTCGTCTCGACGTCCTCGAACGGATACGCGAACACGCGCCGCGTCGCGACGGCCTCGGGGATCACGTTGCGCCCGAAGTCGTGCTTCGACTGCGAATCCGCCGCGTCGCGCTCGAGCGTCGTGCGTAGGAATTCCGGACCGATCACGTAGATGCCCATCGACGCGAGAGCGATGCCCTCGCGGCCCGGCATCGGCTTTGGATCTTTCGGCTTCTCGTCGAAGCTCAACGACGCGATGGTCGGCGACCGAGCGCCATCACGCCGAACTCGTGCGCCTGCGACAGCGGCACCTGGACGCCGCCGATCGTGATGTCGGCGCCGCTCTCCTTGTGGAACGCGATCAGCGGGCCGTAGTCCATCTTGTATACGTGATCGCCGGCGAGCACGAGCACGGTTTCGGGGCGATGCTGCTCGATGATGTCGAGATTCTGGTAAACGGCGTCGGCCGTGCCGCGATACCAAATTTCGCCGAGCTGTTGCTGAGCTGGAACGATGTCGATGAACTCGCCGAGCTCGCCGTGCAGGTAACCCCAACCGCGCTGCACATGCTGAATCAGCGAGTGCGCCTTATACTGCGTCAATATGAAGATTTGCCGAATGCCCGAGTTGACGCAGTTGGATAGCGAGAAGTCGATGATCCGGTACTTGCCGCCGAACGGAGTGGCAGGCTTGGCGCGATTGTCGGTCAGCTGCATCAGCCGTTGTCCGCGCCCGCCGGCCATCACGATGGCCACCGTGCTGCGCGTGAGCTGACTGACCATCCGGCGGCGAGAAATCGGTCTCATCGCTGCAAAGCTACTACTAGAGGACGTAGCGTGTCTAACGCCCCGCGTACGATGACAGAGACGCTGATGGCGAGCTCGCGCGGCAACCAGAGCGCGACGGACTTGCGCGATCCCGACGTCGAACGACTTTTGAGCGGCCGGCTCCATGACCCGCGCCGCGTCCTCGGTCTGCATGCGCTGTCGCAGACCGACGCGATCGTGCGCGTCCACCTCCCCAACGCGAAGCGCGCCTGGCTCGTGCAACCCGACGCGGAGCTCGAGCGCGTGCCGGGCAGCGGGCTGTTCGAGTGGACGGGCCCGCGCGGCATGGTCTCGGCGCCCTACCGCGTGCGCTGGCAAGGGTTCGACGACGCGTGGCACGAGCTCTACGACCCGTACTCGTTCCAGCCGCACATCGATGCGTTCGACCTCACGCGCTTCGCGCACGGCAATCACGTGCACGCGCACCGCTTCCTCGGCGCGCACGAGCTCACGATCGACGGCATCGCGGGCACCCGCTTCGCCGTTTGGGCTCCGAACGCCGAGCGCGTGAGCGTCGTCGGCTCGTTCAACCACTGGGACGGCCGCCACCATCCGATGAGCGTGCGCGGCGACTCCGGCATCTGGGAGCTGTTCATTCCGGAGCTGCGCGCCGGCGAGCTCTACAAGTACGAGATCCTCGGCCGCCAGACGCGCGAGTTGTTCCTCAAGACCGACCCGTTCGGTGCGCTGTTCGAGCACCGGCCGGCGACGGCGTCGGTCACGACGCAGAAGAGCGCGTTCGCGTGGACGGACGGCGAATGGATGCGCAAGCGAGCGGAGCGGGACTGGCTGCGCGAGCCGATGTCGATCTACGAGGTTCATCTCGGCTCGTGGCGCCGCGGCCCGGCCGGCCGCTTCTTGAGCTACCGCGAGATCGCCGAGCAGCTCGGCGCGTACGCGGCGGACCTCGGCTTCACGCACGTCGAGCTGCTGCCCGTGACCGAGCACCCGCTCGACGAGTCCTGGGGCTACCAGTGCACCGGCTACTTCGCGCCGACGCGCCGCCACGGCTTGCCGGACGGGCTCCGCGACCTCGTCGCCGAGCTGCACGCACGCGGCATCGGCGTGCTGCTCGACTGGGTGCCAGGCCATTTTCCGAAGGACGCGCACGCGCTCAGCGCGCTTCGACGGCACGCCGCTCTACGAGTACGGCGACACGCAAAAGGGCGAGCATCCCGACTGGGACACGCTCGTGTTCAACTACTCGCGCAACGAAGTGCAGAGCTTCCTGTTGTCGAGCGCGATCTGCTGGCTCGAGGACTTCCACTTCGACGGTCTGCGCGTCGACGCGGTCGCGTCCATGCTCTATCTGGACTACTCGCGCCGCCCGCACCAGTGGACGCCGAACCAATTCGGCGGCAACGAGAACCTCGAGGCGATCGCGTTCTTGAAGCGCTTGAACGAGGTCACGCATGGCGAGTGCCCCGGCACGGTGACGATCGCGGAGGAGTCGACCGCGTGGCCGCAGGTGTCGCGGCCGACGTACGGCGGCGGGCTCGGCTTCTCGTTCAAGTGGAACATGGGCTGGATGCACGACACGTTGAGCTACATGGTGAAGGACCCGGTGCATCGCCAGTTCCATCACAACCTGCTCACGTTCGGCCCGATCTACGTGTTCAGCGAGAACTTCGTCTCGCCGCTGTCGCACGACGAGGTCGTGCACGGCAAGCGCTCGCTCCTCGACAAGATGCCGGGCGACGACTGGCAGCGATTCGCGAATCTGCGCCTCCTGCTCACGTACCAGTGGACGTATCCCGGCAAGAAGCTCTTGTTCATGGGCGCCGAGTTCGGCCAGCCGCGCGAGTGGAACAGTCACGAGTCGCTGCCGTGGCATCTCGCCGACGAGCCGCGCCACGCCGGCGTGCGAGCGCTGGTGCGCGACCTCAACCGCGTGTATCGCGAGACGCCCGCGCTGCATCGCCGCGACCACGACGGCGACGGCTTCGCATGGCTTTCATGGCAGGATCAGCAGAACTCGATCTTGAGCTTCGTGCGCAAGGACGGCGACGCGCACGCGATCGTGCTGCTGAACTTCACTCCGATCCCGCGTCACGGCTACCGCGTCGGCGTGCCGGCGCGCGGCACGTATCGCGAGATCCTGAACTCCGACTCGAGCTACTACGGCGGCTCGAATCTCGGCAACCTCGCGGTGCCGACCGAGGACGTGGCGTGCATGGGCCATGCGCAATCGATCGTCGTCACGCTGCCGCCGCTCGCCGGCATCGTGCTAGTGCCGAGCTGACAGCGCTCGCGGATCAAGCAGCTCCTCAGCGCGCCTCGAAGATCGCGATCGCCGTGCGGCGGCAACCGGTACTGCAGGCCGAGCAGCGGCACGCCGGCCGGAACGACGTCGTCGGGTGCGGGCATCGTCGTGTCGGCGATCCGCCGCCACGTGCGCGGCAACACGGCCGGGAGCGGCAGCACGCGCTGCGTTCCGGCCATGTTGATCATCACGTGCAGCGAGTGCTCCTGGGGCGTCACGCCGCGCAGCGTGAAGCACAGCACGCGCCCCTCGGGGTCTTCCCAGCGCGGGACCTCGAGCGTCTCGCCATACCAGCGGATCTCGTCGGCTTCGAGGAAACGCCGCCGCCGTAGCGACGGATGCCGTTTGCGCAGCGCGATCATCTCGCGCGTGAAGCGCAGCATCTGCCGCTGCCCCGGCGTGAGCGACCAGTCGAGCCAGCTCAGGTCGTTGTCCTGGCAGTACGCGTTGTTGTTGCCCTCTTGAGTGCGCAGCATCTCGTCGCCGGCGAGCAGCATCGGGACGCCTTGGCTCAAGAACAGCAAAGCGACCGCGTTGCGCGCGCGCTGCCCGCGAAGCTGGAGTATCGCGGGGTCGTCGGTCTCGCCCTCCACGCCCGAGTTCCAGCTGAAGTTGTCGTCGCGCCCATCGCGGTTGTCCTCGGCGTTCGCCTCGTTGTGCTTGCGGTCGTAGCTCACGAGGTCCCAGAGCGTGAAGCCGTCGTGACAGGTGATGAAGTTCACGCCGTTCGCGGGCGCCTTGCCGGCCGACGCGAAGAAATCGCTGCTGCCCGCGAGCCGCGTCGCGACCTCGCCGAGCGAGCCCTGGCTCGCCGCGTAAGAACCGCCGCAGGCTGTCGCGGTAGCGGCCGTTCCATTCGGCCCAGCGGAAGCCGGGCCAGTTGCCGAGCTGGTAATACCCGACCGCGTCCCATGGCTCGGCGATCAACCGCGTGTCCGCGAGCGCCTCCGCGAACTCGATGCTCGCGACGATCGGCGGATCGGCGATCGGCTCGCCGTCGACGCCGCGCGCCAGCGCGCTCGCGAGGTCGAAGCGGAACCCGTCGACGTGCATCTCGCGCACCCAGAACGTGAGGCAGTCGACCATGAAACGCGTGACGAATGAGTCGTTGCAGCGCACGGTGTTGCCGCAGCCCGTGAAATCGAGGTACTTCGTCTTGTCCTCGGCGTCGAGCAGATAGAACTCTTCGTTCGCGAGGCCCTTGAGCCCGATCACCGGGCCCTCGGCCCCGGCCTCGGCGGTGTGATTCAGCACGACGTCGAGGATCACGCCGATCCCCGCCTTGTGCAGCGCCTTCACCATGTCGCGGAACTCGCGGCGCGGATCTTCGGACGCCGCGAACGGCGCGTGCGGCGCGAAGAACGCGAGCGGGCTGTAGCCCCAATAGTTGCCGAGCCCCAGCGCGGCGCCGGCCGCCGGCACGTCCTGTCGGTCGAACGCGAACACGGGCAGCAGCTCGACGTCGGTGACGCCGAGCGCCTTGAGATGCGGAATCTTGTCGATCACGCCGCGATAGGTGCCGGGCGACTCGACGCCCGACGACGGATGGCGCGTGAATCCGCCGACGTGCAGCTCGTAGACGATCGTCTCCTCGAACGAGCGCTTGAGCGGCACGTCGCCTTCCCAGTCGTAGTCGTCCGGCGGCGCGATCTGCGCGCGCACGGCGCCCGGATCGCCGCCGCCGCGCAGCGCGTCCGCGCGCCGCCACAGCGCATCGCTCACGAGCCGCGCCCACGGATCGAGCAGCTCCCGGCTCGCGGTCGAAGCGGAGGCCCTCGGCTGCGTCGGTTGGACCGTCCGCGCGCCACGTGTAGTACCAGCCCGGGCTGCGCGCCCGCGACGAACGCGTGCCACCAGGCGTACGTGCGGTGCTCGCGCGGGTCGAGCTCGAGCTCGGCGAGCGGCGTCGCGTCCGTCGCGCGGCGGTAGAGTCGCAGCCAGACCTTGGTCGCGCGCCGGCTGAACAGCGAGAAGTTCACGCCGCCCGGGCGCGCCGTCGCGCCGTGGGGGAAGCGGTTGCCCGCTTCGAGCACGAGCTTCTTCGCCATCGAGGATCGAGCCTAGAGCCTGCGCATCAAGCCGAGCTCGTACGGGTGCGTGAGATGCGGATGCTGCGGGCAGCGCACGAATCTCGTAGAGCAGCGAGCCGGCCCAGGGCGGCTGAAAATCGAGCCGGTAACGGCACACGGCCCCGTCGACGGTGCCCACCGGCGTGAAGCGCTCGAGCAGCACGCCCTCGTCGTCGATGAAGTTGAGCCCTGGCCGCGGGCGGCTGTCGGACGCGAAGCTTGGACTGCGGCATCTCGAGCTCCGATGCGAGCGCGCGCCGCACGACGCACTCGACGCGCACGTCGCTCGGCGCGAGGCCGTTCAGCCCGACCTCGACCTCGAGGCGCACGGTGTCGCGAAATTGCGCTTGAGTCGGCGCGGCGCCACCGCGCTTGAGCTCGACGCCGGACCACGCGGCACGGACCTTCGCCTTCCACGCGGCGAGCTCGCGCGCAATCGCGAAGTCGCCCGTCGAGATCGTCCGACCCTGCCGCGCCGCAGGCGCGTAGAAACACCGCCAGTAGTCGCGCAGCACACGCTCGCTGTTGAACACGGGCAAGATCGAAGCCATCGATCGCTTGCAGAGCGCGACCCACTCGGGCGAGAAACCGAGCTTCGCGTCGCGCGCGTAGTAGAGCGGGATCACCTCGTCTTGCAGGATCTCGTAGAGCGTCGTCGCGTCCTGACGGTCGCGGTCCGCCGCGTCGTGCGTGTCGACCGCGGGCGGGATGCCCCAGCCGTTCTTGCGGTCGCGCCGTCCGTCGTATGCCTCGGCCCACCAGCCGTCGAGCACGCTCAAGTTCACGGTGCCGTTGATCGCCGCCTTCATGCCGGACGTGCCGCTCGCCTCGAACGGATGCACGGGCGTGTTGAGCCAGACGTCGACGCCCGAGACGAGGAGCCGGCTGATCCCCATGTCGTAACCTTCGAGCAGCAGGATCTTGCCGATGAACGGCGGCTGGCTCGAGATCCGCTGGATCTCGCGGATCATCCACTGCGCGGGCTCGTCGGCCGGATGCGCCTTGCCGGCGAACAGGAACAGCACCGGCCGGCCCTCGATCCGCACGAGCTGCTCGAGCCAGCGCAGGTCCGTCATCAGCAGCGTCGCGCGCTTGTAGGTCGCGAACCGACGTGCGAAGCCGATCGTGAGCACGTCGGGGTCGGACGGATCGACGAGCTTCAGAAGCCGATGGATGTGCGCCTCGCTCAAGCCGTTGCGCTTGTGTTGGCGCTCGAGCCGCTCGCGCACGACGCGCAGCATCTGGCTCTTGACCTTCTGATTCGTCCGCCAGAACTCCTCGTCGGGAATGTCGAGGATCTTCGCCATCAGCTCGCGGTCCATGATCCGGTCGCGCCAGTCGGGCGAAAGATGCTTGTCGAACAACGCGGCCCACGCGGCGCGCAGAAAGGTCGGCGCGTGCACGCCGTTGGTCACGTAGCCGACCGGATTCTCGCTCGCCGGCATGTCGGGCCAGGCCGGCGCGCAGAGCCGTGCCGACACGGCTCCGTGGATCTTGCTCACGCCGTTCACCGACGCCGCGCCGTGCAGCGCGAGCCACGTCATGTTGAACGCGTCGCGTTGCTCGGGCGCACAGCCGAGGTCGAGCATCTCGTCCATCGAGATCCCGAGCGCGGCCGGATAGCTTTCGAACTGGCGTGCGACGAGGTCGCGCTGAAAGACGTCGTGACCCGCGCTCACGGGCGTGTGCGTCGTGAACACGGTGCACGCGGCCGTCGTCTCGAGCGCGGCGGAGAACGGCAGGCCGCGCGCCGTGTACTCGCTGAGCCGCTCGATCATCGAGAACGCGGCGTGACCCTCGTTGATGTGCCACACCGTCGGCGCGAGCCCGAGCGCGCGCACGGCGCGCACGCCGCCGACGCCGAGCACGGCCTCCTGGCGGAGGCGGTGCTCGCGGTCGCCGCCGTAGAGAACGTGGGTGATTCGCCGATCCTCGGCCGCGTTCTCCTCCACGTCGGTGTCGAGCAGCAGCACCGACACGCGACCGACGGCCGCGCGCCAGACGCGCAACGCGACATCGCGACCCGGGAACGGGCACGTGACGCGGAGCTCGCGGCCCGCGCCGTCGAGCGCGACGCGTAAGCGCCGTCGAGCGCGGCTCGATCGGGGTGTAGTCCGAGAGCTGCTGGCCGTTGCGGTCGATCCGCTGGTTGAAGTACCCCTGCCGGTAGAGCAATCCGACCGCGACGAACGGCAGCTTCAGGTCGCTCGCGGTCTTGCAGTGGTCGCCCGCGAGCACGCCGAGACCGCCCGAGTAGATCGGGAAGCTCTCGTGCAGGCCGAATTCGGCGCAGAAATACGCGACGAGGTCGTCCGGAGCGAGGTCGGCGAGCTTCGCGGCGCCCGGCGCCCGCAAATACGCGTCGAACGCGCCGATCAGCTCTTTGTACTCGGCGAGATAGGCGCTGTCGGCGGCCGCGCGATCGAGCATCCCTTGATCGACGCAGCGCAGGAACAGCTTCGGGTTGCCCTCGACCTTGCGCCAGAGCACGGCGTCGAGCTTGCGGAACAGCTGTCCGGTCTCGGGATACCAGCTGAACCAGAAGTTCTCGGCAAGATCCGCGAGCCGGCGCAGCGGCTGCGGGATCGTCGGGCGACACCTGCAACGGGAACGACGAATGCGGCATGGGTAGCGTTAGTCCTTTTCGATGTTGTAGATCACGTCCATGGATTCTTGATCTCCCGAGCGCGTCTCGATGCTGATCTTGTCGCTCACCTTAAAGCGGAGCAGTAGTCCGCCTATTCTATTGAACAGCCCGTAGCTGTAGCGAATGTAGACTTTGGGGCTGAGATATTTCCCGGCCATTAGACGCGCCGGGGTCCGTGTCGGTGGTCTGCAGCGAGAGCTCGTCGAGGCCGAGCGTGTGGCCGATCCGCTGCATTCCGGGCAGCGCCTGCTGCAGGCCCATCGCGAGCGCGGCCGTCTGCAGCGTCGCGGTCTCCGACCCGGCCGCGTTGGTCAGCGGCCGGCCCAGCAAGAGATAGGACAGCGCGTCCGCCTCGCTCATCGCGGGCGTCGAGATCACGCGCGTGCGCGGCGCCTTCAACGTGCCGGTGAGCTCGACGCCGACGCGAATCGGCTCGGCGGTATTGACGGTGGTCTCGATCGTGCGCGCCGCGCGCACGTCGAGGCCCGGGTTGTCGAGCGGACCGTTGAAGAGCAGCAACCCGCGCTCGAGCTGGAGCTTCTGGCCGTAGGCGTTGTAGGACCCCGCGAGCGCCACGGTGCCCGACGCGGTCGCGGAACGATTCACGTCCGCGTCGAGACGCAGGCCGCCGGTCACTCGCGTGTCCAAGTTCAGGCCGTTGTAGTGGACGTCGTCGCCGAGCACGAGGTCGATGCGGCTCGAGAGCCGCAGCGGCTGTGCCCTCTTCGGCGCGGCATCGCCGTGCACCACCGCATCGGGCGACGGCGCGACCGCTTCGGCCGGCAGCGACGTGATCTTGATCGTCGCTCGCGGCACGCGCACGACGCCGCTCACGCGAACATCCGGCAGCGCGACGTCGACGTCGAGATCCGGCGAGACATAGACCTGCGCGTCGGGCCGCTGCACGGCTTCGACGCCCGTGCCCGTGAGCTTGAGCTTCGTAGGCCAGCCCTGCGCCGGATCGAGGGCGGTCGTGCCGGTGAGCTTGAGCTCGCCGTCGCCAGCGCGGCCGGTGGCGTCGAACGCGAGCGCGCGGCCGTCGCGGCTCCTCGCCGTCGCTTCGATTCGGTCGACTATCAAGCCCCACGCCGGCACCGCGACGCGGCCGCCGGTCCAGGCACCGCGGCCGTCGAGCGTCGGCTCGGCGACCGTTCCGCCGATGTCGAGGTCGAGCGACATTGCGCCGGCCACCTGGCCGAGGTCCGGGGACAGCAGCGTGAGGAACGCGAGGTCCGGCCACTGCAGCGCGACGCCGCCGGAGATCGGCGAGTTGCTCTTGCGCACGTCGTCGATCTGGCCCTGCAGATTCGTGTGGCCGCCGTTCGAGGTCGCGATCGTCGCGTCGACGGCGAGCTTGCCGGCCTCGAGCGTCGCGCTCGCGCGCGCCTCGGTGACGTCGGTCGAGAACGCCTGGGCCTGATCGAACGCGATGCGCACGTGCGTCGTGCCGCCCGTCAGCACGGCCGCGCCGTGCGGTTGCCCGCTCAGGTCGGCGAAGGACGCGGACATCTGATACACGCCGTCGACTTTGAGCTGCGGCGGCATGATCGGCTCGAACGTCGAGAGGTTGAGATTCTGCGCGGAGATCACGAGCCGATCGTCGCGCTTGCCGGCGAGCGCGAGCTCCGCGCAGCCGCGCGCGCCCGATACGTGCACCATGCACGCCGTCTCGAGCCCTATGCGCTCGCGGCCAGCCTCCATGCGCGCGGGCTCCGAGAGACGCCAGTTGCCGAGGACCTTCTCGTCGACGTCGAACGAGTCGAGCGTGCCGCGCCAGGTGAGATCCGCGACGCCGCCGCTCGCGGTCACGGTCGCGAGCCAGTCCTCCGCGTGCGCCTCGAGCCTCGCTCGGTGCGAGGAAGTCTTGCCCGCGAGCGACAGCTTGATCGAGTCGATCGCGACCTGGCGGCGCGCGAGCCCGCTCGCGTCGATCGTGAGATCGAGCCGCGTATCTTTCGGTAGCCCCGCTTCGCCGGCGACCACGAGCCGTTCGATCGAGAGCTCGCCGAGCGCGAGATCGTGGGCCTCGGCGTGGCCGCGGCCGTGCGGCTCGTCCCAGGTGCCCGGCGAACGAGGCCTCGCCGTCGAGGCCGCCGCGCAGCCCGGGCCAGACGAGATCGAGGTTGTCCACTCGCGCGGCGACCGCGACGTCCAGGTCTTCGGGCGACAGCGTGCCGTCGAGCGAGATCCGGTTCGGCCCCGAGTCGAGCGCGAGCTTGTCGAGATGCCAACGGTTGTTGCCGTCGACGTCGACGGCGCCTTTGACGATGACCGGGTACTGCCGAAGCTCGCCGGTAAGCGCGACCGCGCCGAAGCGCGTGAGAAACGCCGGGGCGAATTCCGTGTGCAGCGTGCCGGTGCCGCTCAAGCGCCCCGGGACGCTCGGATGAATCCAGCGCGGATTTACGTTTTGCAGGTCGAGCGTGAGATCCGCGACGCTGCGCGCGAACGACACCGTGCCCGCGGCGCTCAGCGTGCCCGCGGCCGCGCCGTCGATGAGCGGGCCGAGCACGACGCGCTCGAAGCTCAGCTCGCCGCGCGCGCCGCGGCCGTTGCCGCTCGCGTTCGCGGTGCGGCCGTCGACGTCGATCGTGCCCGAGAAGTCGTAGGCGTAGTCGGCAATCGTTCCCGTGAGCTTTCCGGTGCCGGCCGGGCTCGCGAAGTGATCGATGTTCGGGATCACGAGGCCGGTCCATGCGAGCGCGAGATCGAAGCGCATCGCGTCCGTGAAGTCGAGCGTGCCGTCGGCCGTCGCGGCGAATGGTGCGCGCAGGTCTTGATGGATCTTGAGCAGCGGGTAGTCGCCGTTGAGCGTCACACGGCCGGACGCAGGCGCGTCGAGCACGGGACCGGCCCAGTCGACGTCGGTCGCGAGCGTGATGCCGTTGTCGAAACGGATGTCGGCGTTCGCGCCGAGCGACATCGAGCCGATCGAGCTCTGCCCGCGCGAGATCGTGAGGTGGCGACCGAAGTACGTGCCGGTGAAGCGAGTCTCGCCGAGCTCGAGTCGACTGCCGTCGACGTCGATGGAGAGGCTCTCGACGATCGCGTCCTCGAGTCGAAGCATGAACGGCAGCGACAGGACGCCGCCCTCCTCTTCGTCTCCCTTCGGCGGCAGCTTCCGGTACGCCACCGCGGACGCACGCGCGGCGCCGAACTCGATCTCACCGATCAGCGCCGCGGCGGGCTTCCACTGGAGCGCCAGGCGGGGGATGTCGAGCTCGTCGCGCGTGAGCCTGAGGCGCACGTCCTCAACCACGAGGCCGCCGAGCAGCGAGCCGTTGACGCGCCCGATCGTGAGCTCCGGCCCTGTGCGCGCAAGCACACGTGCGAACGCCCAACGGGTGCCCGACTCGGTCGCGACGAGCCAGAGCGCGGCGCCCGCGAGCGCCACGGCGAGCGTGCCGAGCAAGAGCAGTCCGGCGAGGGTGTGCGTGAGCCACCTCATAGGTCGGGCCCGAGCGTGATGTGCAGACGCCACGAGCTCGTCGGATCTTCGAACGGGTGCGCGACGTCGACGCGGATCGGCCCGAGCGGCGACAACCAGCGCGCGCCGATGCCGGCGCCCGTCTTCGCGGAGAACGCGCCGCGGTCGAACGCGTTGCCGGAGTCGACGAACACGGCCACGGACCAATGCGGCCGAACCTTGCGCTCGAACTCGAGGCTCGCGACCGCGAGCTCGGAGCCGCCGATCACCTGGCCCGTGGAATCGGTCGGGCCGAGCGTGTTGTAGTCGTAGCCGCGAATGCTGTTGTCGCCGCCCGCGAAGAAGCGCACCGACGGCGGCAGCTTCGAGAAGTCGCTGTCGTACATCGCGCCGATCTCGCTCTTGAACAGGATTCGCGACTGCTCCGAGGGCGACCAGACCCATTTGCCATGCAGGATCAGCTGCACGAAGCTCGAGTCGGAAAGGATCGCGTCGGCCGCGCCGCGCGCCTCGAGCTCGAGCTTCGAGCCGTGATTGGCTCGGATCGTGTTGTCGGTGTGGACGCGCGTCCAGTCGACGCCCGGCATCAACAGCTGCGCGCGGCCGTTCTCGGCGCCGACGGTGAAGTCCTCGATGAGGAAATTGAGCATCGTCGCCCGATACCAGTCGTGCTCGCGACGCGCCAGGCGCCGCACGCCGATCTGCAAGCTGTCGCTGTCCGCGGTTTCCGTGTGCTCGCTCTTCACGCCGGCGTCGAACGCGAGCCAGTCGGTGCGCGGGTCGTCGATCGGCATCCGATAGTTCGCGGTGATCTCCGAGACGACGGGCGAGACCTGGGCCGTGATGCCGAATTGGTGGCCTTCCTCGTTGACGCGCCGGTTGTTGCGCGAGAACCGAAAGCGCGGGCCCGTGTCCGTCGAGTAGCCGACGCCGTAGCTGATGTAGCGGCGCTTTGCGCCCGCGAGCACGATGTCGACCGGGATCTCGCCGCTGTCCGCGGTCCGCGGCGTGCGGCCGCACCTCGATGTTGCGGAAATAGCCGCTGTTCGCGAGCGCGGTGTACAGCGTGTTGAGGTCGCGGCCGTCGTACGGATCGCCGCGGCGAATCTTCACGTACGAGTGGATCAGCTCGTCGCTCAGCACGTCCTGCTGGAAAGAGATCTCGCCGAAACGGTAGCGCTTGCCGGAGTCGAAGCGCAGCACGATGTCGGCGACGCGCTGCTCCGGGTACACGTCGATGCGATTCGCGGTGAACTTCGCCTCCGCGTAGCCGCGCTCGGCCGCGAGATCGAGCCAGCGGCGCTTCAGCGCCTCGTAGTCGCCGTGGTTCAGAACCGCGCCTACCTTGATCGGCGACTGTTCGCGCGCGCTCACGAACGTCGAGTCCTTCACCGCTTCGCCGACGAGCTCCACGTCGAGATTGCGCACGAGCGTCGGCGGGCCGATGCGGATCGTGAACTTCGCGTGCCAGCACTGCGGCGTGCGGTCGAGTGACGGTTCGATCCTCGGCTCGTAGTAGCCGAGCGCCTCGAGCGCCGTGCGAATCTTTTCGAGCGAGGCTTGGTACTCTTGCTCGACGCGCCACTCGGGCGCGTCGCACGCCTCCTCGTCGAGATCGAGGTGCGCGCGCACGTTCGCGGTCTGCGCCGGATCGAGGCCCGTGATTTCGACGTTTTCCGTCTTTTCGGCGCCGAAGGCGAGTGCCGCCGCGAACGCGAGCAGCACGCCCGGCAGCGCGAGCGCGCAGCTCTTGTCCCTCGACATCGGCGGTGTTCTCATCCGCCCTGAGCGTAGCAAATTAGGCCACGCAGCCGGCGGCGCCGCGGCGCGCGGCGGCTAGCGAACGGCCATCGTCGCGACGGTGCAGCCGACCGCGAAGATCGGGATCGGCGCGTAGAACAGCAGCTCGCCCCGGGCGCCCTCGGTCGCGCCCGCGACCGTGAGGAACGTCCGGATCTCGAAGCCGCCCTGACCCGCGTCGCGCAGCGTCTCCTCGTCCGTATAAGACGTCAGCGCTGCGCGGTCGTTCGCCAAGAACCGCGCGAGGAACTCTCGGTCCCAGGCTTCGTTGATCACCCCGGAGTCCGGCGTCGCGGGCCAGTGCGAGATGCCGCCCGTGCCGATCAGCGCGATCCGCTCGGGCTGCGCGTCGCACGCGCGGCGCAGCGCCCGGCCGAACTCGTAGGCGCGCGCGAGCGGCGTCAGCGGCGGTCCTTGGCAATTGACGTTCACGGGAATCACCGGTAAGTCGTAGCGCGGCGTCATGAAATTCAGCGGGACCATGATCCCGTGATCGAACTTCCACTCCTCGGCGTACGCCACGTCGATGTCGTTCAGCAACGCGCCGATCACGCGGCGCGACAGGTCGGCGTTGCCAGGCACGGTGCGGCGCGCGATCGCGAGCCACTGCTCGTCCTCGATCGGCCCTTCGTAGCTGTCCGCCATGCCGACGCAGTACGCCGGCATGTTGTTCATGAAGAAGTTCGCGAAGTGCTCCGCGGCGACGACGATCAACGCGTCCGGCTTCTGCGCCTCGAGGCGCACGCGGAGCTCGCCGAGCTTCGCGTAGAACGCGTCGCGGACCGCAGCGTCGGCGCGCTGCGCGCGGCCGGTGATGCCGGGCGCGTGGCTGCAAACGCGCGGCGAATACGAGACTCATATCGCTGGGCTCGTCGCCCGTGAAGACTCGGAAGCGCGCTTGCGCTGTTTTCCTTGGGACGTCACGTTCGCTATCTGCTGAGCGCGACTACTGTTGCCGCAGAAATCGCGTGGCGACCTCCGCGTTGCATTCCTGGCCCGACGCTTTCAAGTCGGGCCTGTAAGTCCACCGCATGCCGTAGGTAACCGGCCGCGTCAGAGACAGCGGATCTTCAACGGTGAATTCGTAACTGAGCGACGCCCCGTCCTCATTCAACGCGAGTCTCTCAACGAGGTGCTTACTCTTACCCGATGGCAAACTCCATCCCGCGCCTTCACGGTGCGGTGTGAAAGCCACTGTGTCGACGACCAAGGTCTTACCCTCCCACCAACCTACCGAGTGTCCCTGTAAGCTCGGCTCGACATCGACCGGATGCTTGACGACGTCGAGGTGCACAACGCGCGCAGCGTTCATCCAGTCAAAGCGAAACGACACGGTAGTGTCGCTAACTTCGATTGTTCGCAGCATCGGCAACGCCATCAAGAGCGGCGCCGGCCAAGGGATGCACTCGGATTGCGAGGCTTGCTGGCTCGCGACATCGGCGACGCCTTTGAGCCCGCCTTCGGTTAGCGGCCAATTCCGCACGCCCTGCACCATGCCCCCGAGACCGTCCGTGGTCGGCACCCACTGTCCGGCGAGGTTGTCCGCCTTCAACGCTGCGGGCGGAGGTCTGCTCCTGCCAAAGATATGCAGCGGATAGATCGTGCCATTGCTTGTAGTCACGTCCAGGCCCACCACGGTCCGACCGGCGCCGAGACGGTTCGGATTGGCGCGGACGACGATGTGCTCGCCGAGGATCAGCACTTCTTCGGTGAGGCCGAGCGGCCGCAGCGTCGAAAGCGGTCCCACCTCCACTTCCTGCGTGACCCGCTCACCCTTGGGGCCCGCCAGTTCGAGCGTCAGGTAGGTATGCGGGTTCGCCCAGAGGACCTTTGCGACGGTTCCTTCGAGGGTGACCTCAATCGTGGTGTCGTACGCCGCCCGGCTGTGATGCGCGTCCGCCGGTGCTGCTTCGATGGTGGCACCGACGAAGCAGAGAACGATCCTAAAGCTGCGGAAAACTACCACCGACCTCCCAACCCATCCAATTCACTCAGACAAGTAAATATTTTACTCTCATCGCCCGCGGTCCTTCAGCATGCTGTAAAGCCCTGCGCGCACGGGACCATGCCTCTCGACGCCGGCGCGCATCGAGGCGATGTACTCGTCCCACTGCTGGCCGATTAGCGCCGAGTAGTGCATCAAGATCTGGCCGTTCACGCCCATCACGTAGAGCAAGCCGACGTCGCCGTCGACGATCGCGCCGCGCTCCTCGTCCGTCAGCGAGTACTCGGCCAGAAGCTCGTCGCGATCCGACTCGAACCGCTTGCGCACGAGCGGATCGCGGTTGAGCTGGTAGAGCAGCTTTTGTACGTAGTAGAGGCTCATCGATACGAGCAGCTAGGATTTCGCGACCAAGCGCGACATTTGAAATTCGTCGTACAGCACCCCATCGACCGACATGAAACCTCGCTCGAGCCCGAACTTCTCGAAACCTAGCGACTCGTACAGCGCGACCGCAGCCGGATTCGCGGTGTTCGCGCCGAGATTCACCTGTCTCAGCCCCGGCATCGCCGCCGCTTGGCGCAGCGCCTCCGCGATCAGCCGCCCTCCGACACCGCGCTTCCTGAACGCCGGCGCGACGTAGACACCCCAGACGATGCCCTTGTGCGCGAGCTTGCGGGCGCGCTCCCGATAAATCCCGGTCATGCCGATCAGCAGCGCCCTCTTCGAATGCTCCGAGCACGACGCCGTTCGGCGTCGGCGCGAGACGTTGCGCGACTTGCGCGAGCGGAGTATCGCGCTCCTCTTCGTAGCTCGAGGTAAAGGCCGTCGGGCATTCGCGCAGAGCCTCGAGACGCAGGGATTGAAAATCCGCGACGTCAGCTGCGTTCAACACTCGTATCTCCATGCGGAGTCACGCGGGCGCCGGCTCAGCGCCCGAGCGTCGGCACCTTGTGCGTGCCGTGCGCGACGCAGACGTTCTTCGTCTCCATGTAGAAGTCGAAGCTGTAGTCGCCGCCGTCGCGGCCGATGCCGCTCGCCTTCATGCCGCCGAACGGCGTCGGCAGATGACGATTGTTCTCCGAGTTGACCCAGACCATGCCGGCCTCGACGCCGCGCGCGAAGCGATGCGCGCGGCCGACGTCGTTCGTCCACAGATACGCCGCGAGCCCGTAGCGGACGTCGTTCGCGAGCCTCAGCGCCTCGGCTTCGTCGGCGAACGGGATCGACCGTGAGCACCGGACCGAAGATCTCCTCCTGCGCGACTCGCTGCGAATTCTGCGCGGGCGCGAACACCGTCGGCTGCACGTAATTGCCGCCGAGCGCCGCGCGCGCGCCGCCGACCGGGATCGCGACGCGCTCCGCGCGCGCGACGTCGAAGTAGCTCAGTACCTTTGCGACGTGAATGGGATGCATGAGCGGACCGATCTCGGTCGTCGGGATCGAGCGGATGGCCAACCTTGATCTTGCGCGCGCGCTCGACGAGCCGCGCCGTGAATTCCTTCTCGATCGACTTCTGCGACGAGCAGGCGGCTCGACGACGTGCAGCGCTCGCCGTTCAAGCTGTAGATCATGAACACGACGGCGTCGAGCGCGCGATCGAGATCCGCGTCCTCGAACACGATGACGGGATTCTTGCCGCCGAGCTCGAAGTGCAGCCGCTTCAGCGTCGGCGCGGCCTGCGCCATGATCGCGCTGCCGGTGGCCGACTCGCCGACGAACGCGATCGCGCGGATCGCGGGATGCTCGGTCAGCGCCTTGCCCGCGGTCTCGCCGAGCCCGTGCACGGTGTTCAGCACGCCGGGCGGCAGCCCCGCGGCCGCGCAGATCTCGGCGAGCAGCGTCGCCGTGATCGGGCTCCACTCGGCCGGCTTGTGCACGACGGTGCAGCCGGCCGCGAGCGCGGGCGCGATCTTCCAGGTCGACAGCATGAACGGCGTGTTCCACGGCGTGATCGCCGCGACGGGCCCGATCGGCTGGCGCAGCGTGTAGTTCACGTGCTCGTGCGCGGGCAGCGACAGGCCGCGCCCGGCCTCGGGCGCCTTGTCGGCGAAGAAGCGGAAGTTCTCGGCGCCGCGCTTCGCGGCGGCCGACATGAATCGGATCGGCTGGCCGGTGTCGAGCGACTCGAGCAGCGCGATCTCCTCGCCGCGCGCCTCGATCGCGTCCGCGATCGCGTGCAGCAGCGCTCGCGCGCTTGTCGCCCGCGACGTCGCGCCAGGCCGGGAACGCGCGCTGCGCGGCGTCGCGCGGCGGCAGCGACGTCGGCCGCATCGCCGGCCGCGACCTCGGCGAGCACGCGGTCGTCGATCGGGCTCTGCGTCTCGAACGTTCGACCCGACACGGCCGCGCGCGGCGCGCCGTCGATGAAGTGCCGCACGCCGTCGCGCGCGAAACGCGCGAGCAACTGCTCGGCCTTGGCGACGTTCGCGGCGAGCTTGCCCGTCGACGCGGCGTGCTCCTGCTTCGCGCTCACGAGCGAGAACCGGCGCCCTTGGCGCGCGTTCTGCACGTACTCGTGCAAGTTGTTCTTCTTGAAGTTGAGCACCGGATGAAACTCCTGGATGTTCAGCGAGATCGCGAGCGGACTCTTCGCGTAGAGCGGCGCGAGGTGCTCCGTCAGCGTCGCGAACAGCTGCTCGCCGGCGCGCTGCTGCACGTCGAGCGGGCGACCGTGGCCGATCAGCGCCGTGACGTGCACGAAGCCGTTGTCGGGGCGACTTGTCTGCGATCCGAAACTTGTCGGCGCGGTGAGCGCGCACGCGCAAGCCCGCCGAGCGGAAACACGCCGGTCTCGAGCGCCCGCGCGTGCAGCTTGTCGAGCAGCTCATCGAGCGCGATATCGCTCTCGATGTTTGCGGAGTACTCGACGATCAAATGAGGCAAGATGAATCCCTTCGCGCCCTGACGTAGACTTCCGCGGCACGGTAAATGACGGCCTCCGCGGCTGTCAATTTGAAAGCCCGTTACGAGGCTCGCGAGGCAACGCATGCCGAAACCCGCTCAGAAACGCCCCGCCGCGACTCGGCGCGGCCGTCACGATCTCGCCGCGCTGCGCGGCTCGATTCCGCCGCTCATCACGCCGTTCTCGAACGGCGCGGTGGATTACGACAAGTACGCCGAGCTCGTGAGCTTTCAGATCGAGCAGGGCTCGCACGGCATCCTCGTGAACGGCACGACGGCCGAGCCGTCGACGCTCACGATCGAGGAGCGCAACCGGCTCGTGACGGTCGCGGTCGTGACCGCGGCCGGCCGCGTGCCGGTCGTCGCGGCGACCGGCTCGCAATCGCTCGCCGAGAGCCGCGCACTCACCGAGCACGCGGTCGCGGCCGGCGCCGACGCGCTCCTGATCGTCACTCCTTATTACATACGGCCGCCGCAGCGCGGGCTCGTCGCAGTACTACCTCGAGCTCGCGTCGGGCCACGACGTGCCGTGGATGATCTATCACATCCCGGGCCGCACCGCGGTCAGCGTCACGCTCGACACGCTGAAGGCGTGCAAGGACAAGTCGCCGACACTTCGTCGGCATGAAGCACGCGGTCAACGATCTCGGCTTCGCGTCCGAGTGCCTGCAGGAGCTCGGCGCGGACT
Organism: uncultured Gammaproteobacteria bacterium; assembly: GCA_963841645.1. Taxonomy (GTDB): domain Bacteria; phylum Pseudomonadota; class Gammaproteobacteria; order Steroidobacterales; family Rariloculaceae; genus FEN-1219. The sequence continues at coordinate 149,605 of CAWJDS010000013.1, forward strand.
TCAAGATTTTCGTCGGGCTCGAGGAGCTCAGCTTCCCGATGATGGCGGTCGGCGCGTGCGGCCTCATGAACGCGGTCGGCAACTTGCGCCCCGGCGTGCTCGCCGAGATGTGCGAGGCCGTGTATTCGAACGACCTCGCGGCGGGCCGCAAGCTCCACGACCAGCTGCTCGAGATCAACAAGGCCGTGTTCTACGACACGAACCCGATCCCGATCAAATACATGATGATGAAGCTCGGCCTGCTCGCGAAGAACGAGCACCGCCTGCCGATGGTGCCCGCCACGGCCGGAGCTCGCGGCGAAGCTCGACGGCGTGCTCGAGCGCGCGGGCTTGAGCGCGGTCGTCTCCGCACCGTCGCGGCGCCGTACCGCGGCACGCTGATTCGAGACGCGCTCGCGTGCGCTTCGTGAGCTTCCGCGCCGGCGACTACGCGAGCTTCGGCGCGCTCAAGGACGACGGCATCGTCGACGTCGGCAAGCTCGCTGAAGGTGCCGACGCTCGGCGCCGCGCTGCGCGCGGGCGCTGCTGCCGCGCGCGCACAGAGCTCGGCGCCGCGCGCGAGCCGAGCGTCGCGCTCGACGAGATCCGCTATCTGCCGACGGTGCCCGATCCCGAGAAGCTGATCTGCATCGGCATCAACTACGGCAACCGCAACGCGGAATACAAAGACGCGGAGCCGCCGCCGAAGTATCCGAGCGTGTTCATGCGCACGCCCGGGCAGCCTCGTCGGCCACCTCGAGCCGATCCTGCGGCCGCGCGAATCCGAGCAGCTCGACTACGAGGGCGAGATCGCGCTCGTGATCGGCACGGAAGGCCGGCGGATCGCGCGAGCGCGACGCGTGGCGGCACGTCGCGGGGCTGTCGCTGATGAACGAAGGCTCGGTCCGCGATTGGCTCCGGCACTCGAAGTTCAACGTGACGCCGGGCAAGAACTTCGAGCGCTCCGGCGCGCTTCGGGCCGTGGCTCGTGACGGCCGACGAATTCCGCGACGGCCAGGAGCTCCATCTCACGACGCGCGTGAACGGCGAGGTGCGCCAGGACGATACGACGGCGAACCTGATCTTCTCGTTCGCGCGGCTGATCGCGTACTTGTCGAGCTTCATGCGGCTCGTGCCCGGCGACGTGATCGCGACCGGCACGCCGACGGGCGCCGGCGCGCGCTTCGATCCGCCGAAGTACTTGAAGGCCGGAGACGTCGTCGAGGTCCAGCGTGCCGGGGATCGGGACGCTCCGAACAATTCGGTGGTCGAGGACTGAGCGGGAGGCGGGCACCACCCCGCCAGTTCTCGCCGTCAGGGCAAGCTGCTCACATAGTTGCCTAGTGCAGCCGGAACTGGCCGCAGCGACTCAGGCTTGAAGAACCGGCTCGCAATCGCCGCCAAGATGATCGGCGTGAAACCGATCACGGCGGCATAGACCAGCAGGCCCGTATTGCCGATCACCCCGGCCTTGTACAGCCCGTAGCCGACGAAAAGCAAGACATGCGTGACGGCTCCGCAGGCGAACGCCACGCCCACGACCTTGCCGCTGTACGGCCCGCGAATCGCGCTGGCGTAAATGACCCAGATGGACAACGGAACAAACAAGAAGACGGCGCTCCATAGGCCGGTGTTGTAAGCGCCCGCCGCGATGCCCCCCGCGCTGTGCACAAGTCCGTTGGCGAAGAGCAGTCCCCAGAAGCTGAGGCCGATGAGGACGTTGCGCCGGAAGAGGTACGCCGCCAGCGGCGACCCAAACCACATGAGAGCGATGTTCACCACCGGGTAGAACGCCAGCGGAATCGGGCAGTCCGGATACGGCGGAAAGCCCATCTTCTCGCAGATCATGTCCTGGATGGAGTAGTCGAGGCCGATCGTCGGCAGGCTGTATTCCTCGAACTGATGCATCCAGTAGAGCGGCACGGCGAGCCACGCCAGCCACACCGGATCACGCCAGCGCGATACCGTGGGGTTGCCACGGAATGTGTCGGTCAACAGCAGGATGGCGATCATCACGATCGCTCCCCCCACCCCTATGAACGGCCAAACGGTGTAGAACCAGTGTGTTTGCACCATGCGTCCGTCCTCTCGCCTTCGCCTCACTACCGTGAGACTCAGATGGCACTGTCACCAAGATTATCCATCATCACGCGGGTCCTCAGCGAAATCACGCGGATACCTCTGAACGATCCTGCACTCTTGCGTTGCTTTCTGAGCGCTGTGACACCGTGCACCATGCTGATGCTGGCGGCGCGGGGCGCACCCGGACCTATGCACGACCTTCGGCAAATGCCTCCCGACGTGATCGCCGAAATCGAGCGTAAGTACCTGAATATTAATTTGAAACTCTCGTTAAACTGGATATAATACCAGTACTTAAATCTACGGACGGGCCTCCAAATGACCACCGATCGGCAACGCTGGCCGCTCGCCGCCGCCTTCGACGACTCTTCTTCGGCCTCTCGATCCATCGACGACCTCGACACCGCGATCCGCACCCTCGCGCGGCAGATGAACGCCGAGACGTATCGAATGCTCATGCTCGTGCGCGAGTTCGACGATCGCATGGGCTGGCAGAAGTGGAGCATGCGCAATTGCGCCGAGTGGCTCGCGTGGCGCTGCGACCTGTCGCTGTCCGCCGCGCGCGAGCACGTGCGCACCGCGCATGCGCTGCGCGAGATGCCTGCCATCGCGGCGGCGTTCGCGGACGGCCGGCTGTCGTACTCGAAGGTACGTGCGCTCACGCGCGTCGTCGAGTATCGCGACGAGGACACGCTGCTCGCCTACGCGCTCAAGGTGTCCGCGGAGCAGCTCGAGGAACGCTGCCGCGAGATCCGCAACGCGTCGCCCGAGCAGTCCGTCGCCGGCGCGTGGCGCGCATGGGAGCGCCGGTCGTTGATCGTCTCTCGCGATCCGACCGCGGGATGCTGAAGATCACGGTCGAGTTGCCGATCGAGGACGGCGAGGTGGTCGTCAACGCGATCGAGCGGGCAGCGGACGAAGGCGACGCGGCGGTCGGGCTCGAGTTCGCGGCGGCTCGCAAGCTCGAGCGCATACGCGATGCAGCCGACGAGCAGCACACTGCGAACGGTTGGCGCGCGCAACGCGCGGATGCGCTGCTCGCGATTGCCAAGGCTTCGCTCGCGGGCGCTCCGGCGGCACGTCGCGCCTCAGCGCCGGGCGGCTCCGTCCAAAGCGACTCCTTGGGGAGCGACTCGGCGCAGCGATCCCGAAACCTGCGGCGCGTCGTCCGCGTGCGTCGCGGATCACTATCAAGTGATCGTTCACGTCGACGAAAAAGCCCTCCGCGGAGGGCTCGGCCGCTCCGATTTGCCGATCGACAGCATCAAGCGTCTCGCGTGCGACGGCAGCATGGTGATCGTAACCGAGGACGAGCGCGGCGCGCCTCTCGATGTCGGCCGCAAGCAGCGCATTGTATCGACGCCGCTCAAGCGTGCACTCTGGTCTCGCGACCGCGGCTGCACGTTTCCGGGGTGCCCGAACCGGCACTACATCGATGCGCATCACATCCGCCATTGGGCCGACGGCGGCGAGACGAGCCTCGAGAACCTCACGCTGCTCTGCTCGCATCACCATCGCGCGCTGCACGAAGGGCGGTTCGCGATCCGGCGCGACACGCTCGGCGCGATCTACTTCCAGCGGGCGGACGGACGCGTGATTCCGAAGGGCGGGTACCGGCTCGACGATATGCTCGATGACGACGTAGAGACCGGAGACGCCGCCGTGCCGGAGGTCGAGCCCTCCGCGGACGGCTACCCGCTATGGCCACATAGCTCCCGCGAGCCCTCCGCGGAGGTGCGCGAGAGCGCGGCCGTCTATGTGATTCGTCGCGACGCTACGGCGCTGCGCCACGTTCACCGGCAGTAACGTCATCGTATCGTTGCCGAAGGTCGATGACCTTCATGGCCACGGTGTAGCGCCCGGCGCGCGGGATAGATCAAGAACTTTTTCACTGGCCAAAGGGACTCAAGCGCCGACGACGCCGACTCGGCCCAGCACAGCCGGAGAGCCCCCGAGGCACAGGACGGATCACGGCGTGCTATGCGCCGTCGGGGAAATTCAGCTCGTAGGACAAGGATGTCGGAGAAATGACTTCAACCACTCGTCGGAACGGTTATAGGCTGCTCGCGCGCTCGGTCGCCGTTCTGCTGTTGACCGTTGTAGTCGTCGCTGGCTACTTGCTGCGCGGAGGACTTGCTCGATTCGCGATCACACCGTATCCAGTTCCTCCTACCGAGTTCACGAACTGGAACGACGTTCTATCGAATCCCCGTGACATTTCCCTCACGACCCTTCAAACCGGCGTCATCCACATGGACGCTTGTCTCAACCTAGACCCCGCAAGTCCGAAGCAGGTCGATTGCGATCACGCTCCGCGAGATCTCGCAGCGCTCGTGCACTGGGTACACCATCCCCGCTTCGGAGACTTCCTGGTCGACAGCGGCTTCGACGACTCCTTCGCGAAACACCCACCCTATGGCAATTACACCGAGGCGATGCGGCTGTTCAACTGGGTCAACGGCGTGACGAACCGGCAGGAGCCGGGCGGAGATCTGTCAGCGCAGCTCGCGCAGCGGGACGTTCACCCCAACGCGGTGTTCTTCACGCATCTTCATCCCGATCACACTGGAGGCGTGCCGGCACTCGAGCCCGAAACCGTGTTTGTCTTCGGCAAGACTGAGCCCAGCTTTCTGGCGCGAGCCGCTACCGCGAACCACTTTTCGGGGAAGTCGAAGTTTTCGAGCATCGACTTCTCGGCGGCACCCGTGATGGCACCTCTCGGTCCGAGTGTGGACCTCTTTGGCGACGGATCGTTTTGGGCGATTTCGGTGCCGGGCCACACGGACGATGACATTGCCTATTTGATCAACGGTCCCACGCCGGTTCTATCGACCGGCGACGCGAGCCACTTCGGCTGGGCGTTCAAGAATGGCGTCGCGCCACGCGGCTGGAATAAGGCTGGAACGGCTCGCGGCTATTCGAGCTTGGAACAGCTGCGTGCCTTTTCGAGAGCGTATCCGAACGTGAGGATCGTCTACGGGCACGAAGCGGAGCGTCTCTAATCGGGTAGCGACCGAGCGTGGCGGCTACAGCGCCTCGCTCGGCGACGTCATCGCGGCGAGCTCGTTCGCGATCGCGTTCGGGGAGCTCGTGCGGCGCGCAAACAGGTTGTAGACCGACGGCACGATGAACAGCGTGAACAAGCGTCGCCAAGCTCACGCCCGAGAAGATCACGACGCCGAGCGCCTGACGGCTCGCCGAGCCCGGGCCGTGCGCGAGGATCAGCGGCACGGAGCCCATGACGGCGCAGAACGCGGTCATGATCACCGGCCGCAGGCGAATGCGCGACGCCTCGACGATCGCGTCGCCGAACGGCATGCCCTTGTCGCGCATCTGGTTGATGAACTCGACGATCAGCACGCCGTTCTTCGCCGCGATGCCGACGAGCATGATGATGCCGATCTGGCTATAGATGTTCAGCGTCATGCCCGCGATCCAGAGGCCGAGCAGCCCGCCCGCGACCGCGAGCGGCACGGTGACCATGATCACGAGCGGGTGCACGAAGCTCTCGAACTGCGCCGCGAGCACGAGGAACACGACGAACAGCGCGATGCCGAACGTGAAGTACAGCGCGCCGGACGCTTCCTTGTAGTCGAGCGACTCGCCCTTGTAGTCGATCTGCGCCGTGCTCGGCAGCTCCTTGTGCACGAGATTCTCGAGGTAGTCGAGCGCATCGCCGAGCGTGTAGCCGGGCGCCAAGTTCGCGGTGATCGTCACGGCGCGCATCCGGTTCTGGCGGTTCAGCGTGCTCGGGCCCGCGAGGTCCTCGATCTTCACGAGGTTCGAGAGCGGCACGAGCTCGTTGCTGCGCTCGGAGCGCACGAAGATGTTGCGCAGATCGTCGTACGTCGCACGCTGCTCCTGCTTCGCCTGCAGCACGACGTCGTATTCCTCGCCGTCGACGACGTAGGTCGTGACCTGCTGCTCGCTCATCATCGCCTGGAGCGTCGAGCCGATGCTGCGCGCGCTGATGCCGAGGCTCGCGGCGCGGTCCGTGTCGACGCGCACGAGCGCCTGCGGCTGCGTCTCGCGCAAATCCGAATCGAGCCGCGTGAGGCCGGGGTTCTCGGACGCCTTCGCAATGATGAGGTCGCGCCAGCGCGCGAGCTCGTCGTAGTTCGGCCCGCCGATCACGAGCTGCACGGGCTGCGCCGCCGCCGCCGCCGCGGTTGTTGCCGTTGTTGATGAACGCGATCACGCGCACGTCGGGGATCTCTTCCCACTGCTTGCTGAGAATGTTGATGAGATCCTGCGTGCCGATCTTGCGCTCGCCCCACGGCTTCAGCGTCACGTTCACGATGCCGGACTGATTGTTCCAGCCCGGCACGCTCACGACGCCGCGCACGATCGTGCCGTCGTCGAAGTACGGCTGGAGCGCCTTCTCGACTTGGTCGGCCGCGATCTTGAGGCGACCGAAGCTCGCGCCCTCGGGCGCCTGGATCGAGCCGTTGAACTGGCCGCGATCCTCCTGCGGCGCGTACTCCTGCGGAATCGCCTTGCACGAGGAAGTAACGCCAAGCCGCCGATCGCGACGCACGCGAATACCGACGCCCACGGCGCGCGCAGCGTCTGGCGCAGGAGATGCTGATAGCGCTCGGAAAGCCAATCGAACCCCTTATCGAGCGCGTGCGTGAGCTTGCTCTCGCGCGTCGCGGAGCGCAGCAGCTTCGAGCACATCATCGGCGACAAGGACAGCGCGAGCACTGCCGAGAACACGACGGACGCCGCGATCGTGACCGCGAGCTCCGCGAACAGCGCGGCCGATGCTGTCCTTCAAGAACGCGACCGGCGCGAACACCGACACGAGCACGACGGTGGTCGCGATCACGGCGAACGCCACTTGGCGCGTGCCGCTGAACGCCGCGAGCAGCGGCGCCTCGCCCGCCTCGACGCGCCGGTGCACGTTCTCGAGCACGACGATCGCGTCGTCGACGACGAGGCCGATCGAGAGCGCGAGCGCGAGCAGCGTGATCAGGTTGATCGAGTAGCCGAAGAGCGACAGCACCGAGAACGTCGCGATCAGGCACACCGGGATCGTGACGAGCGGAATCAGCGTCGCGCGGATCGAGCCCAGGAACACGAAGATCACGAGGCCAACGAGCGCAGTGGTGATTCCGATCGTCCAGTAGATCTCCTCGATCGCGGCGCGGATGTAGAGCGAGTCGTCGCCGCTCGTGATGAGCTTCATGCCGGGCGGCAGGTTCGCGTTCACGCGGTCGACCTCGGCCTTCACCTTGTCGAGCACGTCGACCGTGTTCGCGGTCGACTGCTTGATGATGCCGAAGCCGGTCGTGAGCTGACCGTTCGTGCGGAACATCCGCGTGGTCTCGCGCGACTGGACCACGACGTTCGCGACCTCGCCGAGCCGCACGAGGTGGCCGTCCTTGCCCTGCGAGATCACGAGGTTCTGGAACTCCTCCGCAGTCTCGTAGTTGCGCGCGATCCGCACCTGGAAGTCGAGGTCCTTCGAGACGATGCGGCCCGCGGGCAGCTCGAGGTTCTCGCGCGTGAGCGCGGTCTCGATGTCGGACACCGTGAGGTTGCGCGCCGCGAGCGCGAGCCGGTCGATCCAGACGCGCATCGACGGACCGCCGGCGCCGAAGATGTTGATCTGCGACACGCCCGGGATCGTCGCGAAGCGATCGAGGAGATACCGCTGCGTGTAGTCGGTGAGCTCCATGAGGCCCATCGAGCCGCTCGACGAGCGTGAGCCACATGATCGGCTGCGAGTCCGCGTCCGCCTTCTGCACGCTGATGTTGTCGACGTCGTCGGGTAGCCGCCGGCTCACGCGTGAGACGCGGTCGCGCACGTCGTTCGCGGCCTCGTCGAGCTTGCGGTTCATGTAGAACTCGACGGTGATCGACGACTGGCCGTCGCGGCTCTGCGAGCGGATCGACTTCACGCCCTCGATACCGGAGAGCTCCGCCTCGAGCACCTGCGTGATCCGCGTCTCGATGATCTCGGCCGACGCGCCGGGATAGCCCACCTGCACCTGCACCGTCGGCTGCACGGTGTCGGGATACTCGCGCACCGTGAGGTCGCGGAACGACAACGCGCCGATCGCGAGCAGCATGAGGCTCAGCACGGTCGCGAAGACCGGGCGCTTGACGGAAGTATCGGAAAGCCACATCGCGCGCTGCTCGCTCGCCTACCGCTCAGCCGCCGTTCGGCAGCGCGACCTTGTTCGGCACGTCGATGCGCTGGCTGACCTCGGCCGTGCCACCCTCGCTCTCGTAACGCACTTTGATACCTTCGCGGAGCTTTATGATGCCCTCGATCACGATCAAGTCGCCCTCGACGAGGCCGCTCTTGATCTCCGCGGTGCCGAAGTGCCGGCTGCCGACCTCAATCTGCTGCTGGTGCGCGACGAAGTCCTCGACCTTGTAGACGTACGCGCGGTTCTGCACCTGGAACACCGCGCTCTCGGGCACGACGAGCGCGAGATGCTGCTTCGTGAGCACCTGCACCGTGAGCAGCATGCCGGGGCGCAGTGCGCGATCCTTGTTCGGGACGAGCGCTCGCACGGTCGCGGCGCGCGTGATCGGGTCGATCCGCGAGCCGACGGTTTTCACGACGCCCTCGAAGTTGCGCCCGGGGTAGCTCACGCTCTGCGCGATCACGCGCGCGCCCTGCGTCATCGCGCCCAGGAACGCCTCGGGCACGGTGAAGTCGAGCTTGATCGTCGAGATGTCGTCGATCGTCGTGATCGACGTGCTCGGGCTCACCATCGTGCCGGGGCTCACTTGCCGGAACCCGAGCAGCCCGCCGAACGGCGCGAGGATCAATCGATCCTTGAGACGAGCGACGACCGCGTCGTAGCGCCCCTGCTGAGCTGCCACTTTGGAGCGCGCCGAGTCGAGCGCGGATTTCGAGCCCAAGCCCTTTGCGTTGATGTCCTCTTGGCGGCGCAGCTCGTTCTGGGCGTCCTCGAGGTTCGCGTGCGCCTCGGCGAGCGACGCCGTTTCCTCTTGATTCGTGAGCTCGGCGAGCACGCTGCCCGCGTCGACGTAATCGCCGTCGGAGAAATTCACTTTCCGGACCGTGTCCGTGACCTTCGCGTTGATCGTGACGGACTCGTTCGCCTGCGCCGTCCCGAGAGCCTCGACGGAGTCGAACACCTGATCCTGCCGGACGCGCGCGACAGTCACGAGCGGCGCGGGTTGCGCGAACCCGCCGCCGGGGCCGCCTGCGCCCGGCCGGCCGGCGCCGGGACGACCCGACGCGCCCGCTTGCGCGCCCGCGCCTGCAGGACCGTGGCTACCGGTGAAATACCAAACCGCGGCTCCGCCGAGCACGAAAGCGATCACGATCAGAAGTGCGTTCTTCATGAGTCGGTGCCCCAGCGGCTTTTTGGAGTTGGCGTGCCCGCCGACCGAGCGGAGCATTGTCATCGACTGAGCGCCGCAGGCAGGGGCAAATTATAAGCTGTCGCGTCGAAACGCGCCGCGCGCGCCGGTTATACTTTTTCTGGTTTTTTCTCAAGGTTCCAAGGGTTACGCGCGTGCAGGGCGCGCTGCGCAGCCGCCGGAAGTCCGAAAAAGCGTCACCGATGCGCGTAGCCGTTCCCGCGATCTCGTTCGGCCAACACTTAGGCCTAGTGCAGCGTCTGCTCGAGCTCTATCCCGACGCGAAGGTGAACACCGAAGGCGTCGCGTATTACCGCAGCGAGCAGGAGACGATCGCGTATCTCGACGGCTACGACGCGGCGATCGTGTCCTTCGAGCCGATCAACGAGCGCGTGCTCGAGGCGCTGCCGCGGCTCAAGATCGTGTCGAAGCTCGGCGTCGGCCTCGACAAGATCGACGCCGCCGCGATGCGCCGGCACGGAGTGCGCCTCGGCTGGACGCCGGGCGTAAACAAGCGCTCGGTCGCCGAGCTCGCGCTGTGCCTCGCGATCGCGGCGCTCCGCCACGTCGTCGAGCGAAACGCCGCGATGCGCCGCGGCGAGCGGCCGCTGCAGAGAATGGGCCGCCAGCTCACCGGCCGCGTCGTCGGAATTCACGGCTGCGGCGAGATCGGCAAGGAGCTCGTGCGGTTGCTACAGCCGTTCGACTGCACGGTGCTCGCATGCGACATCAAGGACTACGCCGACTTCTACGCGCGATATCGCGTGACGCCGGTCGACTTCGATGAGCTGCTCGCTCGCTCCGAGGTGCTCTCGATCCATCTCACCGTGACGAATCGCACGCGCGGACTCTACGACGCGGCGACGCTCGACAAGCTGCGCTCCGACTGCGTGCTGATCAACACGGCCCGCGGCCGAATCATCGACGAGGCCGCGCTGAAAGAACGGCTGAAGTCGCGGCGCATCGCCGCGGCGGCGATCGACGCGTTCGCGGTCGAGCCGCCGACCGACGACGAGCTATTGAACCTGACGAACTTCATCGCGACTCCGCACATCGGCGCAGGTGCCGAGGAAGCGCGCTGGCTCATGGGCATAACGGCGATCGACGGGCTCGTCGACAACTTCCTTCCCGAGCCGGGCGCGTTTCCGTTCGAAGACCGTTGACGCCCCTCGCGAAGCAAAGCGGGCGCCGTTAACATATCGATACATGAGCCTGCAAGCGAAGCAGAAGGTACCCGGCATCGAAGCGATGGTGTCGATCACCGCACACGTGCCCGAAGACGCGATGAGCGCCGGACTGCTCGGAACCGAGCGCATCGGCCACGGCGTCCGGATCCGCGAGGATGGGCTCGTCGCGACGATCGGCTACGTCGTGCACGAGGCCGAGCAGCTGTGGATCGGCACGCGCTCCACCGTCGTGCCGGGGTTCGTCGTCGGCTATGACTTCGACAGCGGCTTCGCGCTCGTGAAGCCAACGCTGCCGTTGCACGGCGGCTGCATGGAGATCGGCAGCGCGTCCTCGCTCGCTGTCGGCGACGCCGTGTCGGTGATGAGCAGCAGCGGCAACACGCAGGTGATCGAAGCGCGCGTCGCCGCGAAGCAGGAGTTCGCGGGCCGCTGGGAGTACGTGATCGACCAGGCCGTCTTCACGTCGCCGCCGCACGAGAGCTGGTCCGGCGCGGCGCTCGTCGATTCCGACGGCAGGCTCTGCGGCTTAGGCTCGCTCGTGATTCAAGGCTTCGAGATCAACGGCGCGCGTAGCGACGTCAACATGTTCGTGCCGATCGACTTGCTCGTGCCGATCGTCGACGAGATCTGCGCGAACGGCCGCCGCCTCGCGCCGCCGCGGCCGTGGCTCGGCATGCTCGTGCACGACGATCAGAACGATCTCACGGTGGTCGGCGTGTACCGCAACTGCCCGGCCGACAAGGCGGGACTCCGGCCCGGCGACGTGATCATCGGCATCGACGACGAGCCCGTGGTCGGCCTCGCGAACATGTTCCGCAGGGTGTGGAGCCTCGGCAGCGCGGGCGTCGAAGTGCCGCTCAAGGTGATGCGCGACGCCGAGCAGATGGAGCTCAAGGTCCACTCGGCCGACCGCGCCGGGTTCCAGCGCAAAGGCACCTTGCAGTAGTTACTTCTCGTCGCGCTTGCGATACGGCCGATGGCACCCGCCGCACGATTGGCCCACGGCCTGCACCATGCCCTTCGAGGCCTCGAAGCCGTTTGCCTGGGTCGCGTCCGCGAGCGCCGTCGCGGCGGTTTGCAGATCGCTTGCCTTCTGCTGGAAGTCCGAGAAGTTCATCCAGATCTCGGGCAACGCGAGGCTGCCTTTGACGATGCTGTTCGGAATGAAACCGTCCGGCAACATGCCGGCGAGAGCCGCAGCGTCACGCGCGTTCTTCAACGCGACCGCGTTGTCGACCGGGATGTCGCCTTGCGCCATCGCGCGCAGCTTGCCGACCTTCCACGCGAGGGCGTGCATCAGCGCCGTCGCGAAATTGGAACGCTTGATACTCGGGCGAATCATCGGCCGCAGCACCCGCCGCCGCGCCGCCGCCTTGCTGACCGCAAGCGGCCAACGGCAGAACGAAACAAGCGAGCAATGCGATTTTGGCGGAGTGTCGGTTCATTGTCGGACCTTTTGACGATTATTCGAAACAGCATAAACGGATCGTTCGCGGCATCGCAAGGGGAACTCCGACCGCGACGAGCAGTGCGCCGGAACTATGTCTTCGAGCGGTGCGGCCGTCGCGAGCTCGCCGACTACGCGCTCGGCTTGGCGGGTTTGAGCGCCTCGTCGACGACGAAAAGATCGGTGAGCAGCGCGCGCAAGTGGATCGACGCGTTGAGGTTGTCGACGAGCTGCGAGCCGATGTCGGGCCGCGCGAGCACGAGCCGCACGGCGGCGAGCGCGATGCGAGCGTCGGCGTCGACGGCGGCGAAGAACGCGGCCGCCACCGTCGCGAGCTTCGGATCGACGCTCGCGGCGCACGCAGCCGATCACGCGCGCCAAGTCCGTCGAGCGCCGCGGCCATGCGCTCGAGGTACTCGCGCACGTTGCGTCCCGCAGCCGCGCCCTTGTCCGTGTCGCGGCCCTGGGCCGCGTACGCGAGCAAGAACTCGTAGCCGCTTTCCACCGCTTCGATGCGCTGCTCGAGCGCCGCGCGAGTACCGTCTGTTCACTCATCGCTCTACCTGCCACCGTTTCGGATCGTGATGCTCTTCGTATTCCGCGCGTGTGATCCAGCCGCGCAGCATCGCACGCGTGAACGAAAGCTTCTCGGGCCGCAGCGCGAAGTAGACGTGCGTCATCACCATCGTGATCAGCGTGAGCGCCGCGAGGTCGTGAACTACGTAGACGAAGCCCCAAGTCGCGTCGCGCAGCAAGTACGGGTTCGGCCGCCACCACGGCGTCTCGACGTGCGCGAGCATCAATGCGCCGGTCGCCGCCGACGCGAGCACGACGATCGTGAAGCACAGATGGATCAGCTTCTGCGCGAACGAGTACTTGCCGGGCTTCGGCACTTCGCCTGCGCCGCGGCGCAGTGTGCCTTGCACGATCGCGGCCGCCTCACGTAAGTCCGCGCCGTAGAGCATCATCGTGCGCCAGTCTTGCCAAGCGAGCGCGCGAACCAAGTGGAACAGCGACCGCGGCGATCAACAGCAGGCCGGCGATCCAATGCAACATGACCCAGTCGAACTTCAGCCCAAGAATCGGCAGGAACGCGGTCCCGAGCAGCGTGAGCACGCACACGGCCGTGAGCCAGTGGAACACTCGATCGGCGAGCGCGTGACGGACGACTCTCGGGGACGCGCCCGAAGACCGAATGTCGGCTGCGGAAGGCTTGGTCACGCCGGAATTATCGTCGTTTGCGCGATGAAGTAACGATAGAGCGCGTGGACGACGATCAGCGCGACACCCGCGGCGAAGAACACATAGATCAGATCCCACGAGAGGCCTTGCAGCACCTCGCGGCCGTACGCGTCGCGGCTGACTCGGAACAGCTCCACGAAAAGAGCTCGGCTACGAAGACCGACGGTGCGCTCGGCTACGCGTCGCGGATCGCGCGCGTGACGAGATTCTGGAGCAACGGGATCTTGAAGTGGTTGAAGTTGCGCGGCGTCGCGCCGTTGCACCGCGCTGCGCCCCGCGAGCGTCGCGGTGTCGGCCGTCTTCGGCTGACCCGCGACGACTTGCTCGACCGCCGTGAGACGCCGCGGCACGCACTGCACGGCGCCGGCCGCGATCCGGATCTTGTCGATCTTCTCGCTGCCCGCGGCGCCGCTCACTTTCATCGCGGCCGCGATGTTCACGAGCGGGAAGTCCCACGTGTTGCGGTCAGCGACCTTCTCGAAATAGAAGCGCGCGCCCGACCACTCGGCCGGCAGCCGGATCGCCGTCAGCACGTCGCCCTTCTCGAGCGACGTCATCCGCGTGATGTCGACGTTCGGGCCGATGAAGAAGTCCTCGGCGCCGACGACGCGCTCACCCTTCGGGCCGAGCACCACCATCTTCGCGTCGAGCGCGACGAGCGCCGGCGCCGTATCGGATGGGCTCACCGCGATGCAGCGGTCCGCGCCCCAGAGGCAATGCTCGCGGTTCTGGCCCTCGGGCGTGTCCGCGTAGCAGCGGTTGCCGCCGGCGCGATAGCAATTCACGCCGTAGCGGTAGTACCAGCAGCGCGCGTCTTGGCAGACGTTGCCGCCGATCGTGCCCGAGTTGCGAATTTGCGGGCTCGCGACGCGGCGAGCCGCGTCGGCGAGCACCTTGTAACGACCTTGAATGAGCGAATTACGCTCGACATCGGTGAGCGTGGTCAGCGCTCCGATCTCCACCCCGCCATCAGAAGACTCTCGAATCCCCTTGAGCTCGCCGATCCCGGAGAGATCGACGACGTACTTCGGCCGCTTGATGCGGTCTTTGAACCAATCGAGGCTGTCGTTGCCGCCGGCCACCGCCCAGCCTTCCTTGCCGAACTTGCCGAGCAGATCGACCGCGCCTTTGACCGTGTCGGGCTGATACAGCTCGAACGCCGGCATCATGTCTCTGGACATCGTCGCAGCTCCTTAAGCTCGCAGTCGCCGTTAGGCCCGGCTCAGGTTTTCGCCGGAGCCCGCGGCGCGCATCACCGCGTTCAAGTAGTTGTCGTACGCGCCGCAACGGCACAGGTTGCCCGCCATCGCGTGTCGCGCCTCGTCGCGTGTCGGCTTCGGGTTCGCCTTGAGCAGCGCCACCGCCGACATGATCTGGCCCGGCGTGCAGAAGCCGCATTGCGGGCCGAGCTCGTCGATCATCGCTTGCTGCACCGGATGCAGCTCGCCGTTCGGGCCCTCGAGACCTTCGATCGTCGTGATCTTGGCGTTGCGAACCGCGTGCGTGAGCGTCGAGCACGAGTAGTGATTGACGTCGTCGATCAGCACCGTGCACGCGCCGCATTCGCCGCGATCGCAACCGAGCTTCGTGCCGGTGAGGCCGAGCTTGTAGCGCAGCGTCATCGCGAGCGTCTCGTTCGGCAGCACGTCGACCGTGCGCATCTGGCCGTTCACGTTGAGCTGGAGCATTCGCTCGATGCCGCGCGCGGCGCCCTGCTCGCGCGAGCAGCCCGCGATCGTGAACAGGTAACCGGCGCTCGATACCGCGGCGCCCGAGGCGATCACGCCTTTGATGAACTGTCGCCGCGAAGTCGCCCGAGACGTCGGCACGTCGAAGCGCGGCTCCGGATAGCCGCCGCCGTCGTTGTCATCCGCCATGGATTCTCCCCCGTCCCGTGCTCGTGTCGGCTGTAGTGCCCGAGAATGCTAGGTGAAACTCGACAACCCCGCAATCGCGCGAGCCGCCGCGTCCCCTCGGATATAGCGAAGGCCTCACGCGGTGTTGACCTGCAGCGGCTTGTGCGACTGCGGCCGCCCGGCCGCCGCATTGACGATCATGTCAGTAACGACCGGCGTGCGGTTGAAGTAGTGCCCGCCGAGCGCGTCGGAGATCGCGCAGAGCAACGCTGCCGCCGCGCAGCCTTGCACGGGCTCGCCGATGCCCTTCGCGCCGACCGGGTTCTGCGGGTCCGCGATCCCGACCGCGTCGGTCGCCATCGCGGCCGGTGAGTCGAGGTAGGACGGCGGTTTCGCTTGCAGCAACCCGACGGCGCCAGGCAGCCCGTTCTGCGGGTCGAAGATGTGCCGCTCGAGCGTCGCAAGGCCGACGCCCATGATCGCGCCGCTCTTCGTCTGCGCCGCGAGGCCCTGCGGATGCAGCACGGTTCCGCAGTCCGCGACGCCGAGGTAGTCGAGGATCGCGTACTTCCCCGTCTCGACGTCGAGCTCGATTTCGATGAAGCCCGCCGCGAGCGCGGGCACCGTGCCCGTGCGCGGCAGCTGGTCCTTCGCGACGCCGATCAGGCCGGTTCCCGCGAGCGCCGAGGCCGAGGCCTTCGTCATCGCGTTGAGGTCGCCCGGGATCTCGTGGCCGTCGAACTTGCCGCCGAGATCGATCGCGCGCTGCGCGGCCGCGGCGTACGTGAGCTTCTTCGTGGGGTCGGAGCGGCTGAACACCGTCTCGCCGCCGACCTCGTAGTCTGCGGGAGCGCCGCCGAGATCGTGAGCCGCGATCTCCTTGAGCTTCGCGACCGCATCGGTCGCCGCCGCGAAGTTCGTGCGCGTCATCGTGAACGAGGTGTTGCTGCCGAACTGGCCGTTGTTCCAGGGCAGATGCTCACGGCTGTCGCCGCGCACGACGGCGCAGCGGTCCCAGCTCATCTTCAACACCTCGGCCGCGACGCGTGACGTGACGGTATGCGAGTACGTGCCGAGATTGCCGACGCCCGTGTGGATGTAGAGCTTGCCGTCGGGCGCGAGCCGCACGAGCCCGTCGAAGCCGTTGCCGCCGGCCGGATGAAACGCGGTGCCGACGCCGATGCCCGTGACCTTCGAGCCTTGGCGCCGACCGCTGCGCGCGAGCCGGCTCTGCCAGCCGAAGCGCTCCGCGCCGCGCTCGAGCGCGTCGCGCCAAGTGCGCGCTCGTGACGCCGCCTTGGAGCGAGCCGAGCTTCGCCGAGTCGTCGGGCGCATTGATCTTGCGGATGACGACGCGGTCGACGCCGAGCTGGCGCGCGGCCTTGTCGATCAGCGGCTCGATCGCGGCCGCGATCTGGTTCTGGCCCGGGCCGCGCTGCGGCCCTCGCGGCGGCGTGTTCGTGAGCACGGGCACGCCGCGGAAGCGCATCGCGATCGGCTGATAGACGAGCGACACCGCGTCGGCCGCCGACAGCCAATCGGTGAAGCCCAAGTTCGGCCCGTTCTCCTGCACGATGTACAGATCGATCGCGGTCACGCGGCCGTCCGCGCGGAAGCCGATCTTGATCCGGCCTTGGAACCCCGCGCGCGCCGAGCCGATCGCGAACTCCTCGTGGCGGCTGATTCGCATCATCACCGGTCGGCTGATCTTTTTCGCGAAATAGGCCGGCACCGCCACGATCGGATAGGCGCCGCCTTTCGACCCGAAACCGCCGCCGCAGAACTCGGCGACGAATGCGAGATCGTCGGGCGCGATGCCGAGATAACGCGCGATGCCAGGAACCGGGAAGCTCTGGCTCTGCGACGACGCGTGCAACACGCACTTGCCGTTCTGCCAGTACGCGAGCGCGCTACGCGGCTCGAGCGAGTGGTGCGAGAGGCCCGCGGTGACGAACGACTCGTCGAGCACGAGCTTCGCGCCTTTGAGCCCTTGGTCGACGTCGCCGTAGGACCACTCGGTGACCGGCGCGCCGGTCGGCAGCTGGCTCGACCGCGGCCGCAAAGTCGCGCGCGGCCCATTTGTAGCTCTTGAGGTCGACGCCCGGGTTCGCGACGTTGCCGTTCGTGCGCGCCTCGGCGCCCTCCGGGAACAGGCTCGCGAGCGGATCGACCGTGAACGGCAGCTCCTCGTACGTAACCTTGATCTTCTCGAGCGCGTCCGCCGCGAGCGCCTCGGACTCGGCGGCCACCGCGAGAATCGGCTGACCGACGAACACGGGCTCGTTCGTGAGGATCGCGTCCTGCGGCGCCGGGAAGGTCGGCACGTCGTCGGCGGTGAGCACCCCGTACACGCCGGGCATCGCGAGAGCGGCGCTCGCGTCGACGCCCGTCACGCGCGCGTGCGGCAACGGGCTCGCGAGCAGCTTGCAGAACGCCATGTTCTCGACGCGGAAGTCTTCCGCGTACTTCGCGCGGCCGGTGACCTTGGCCTTGAGGTCGGGAGGGGTGAAGTCCTTGCCGAGCAGCTCGTATTTCATCGTCGTGCTCCTCGCTACGCGATGATCTTACTTCTCCCGCTCAGCGAGGGCGATCCATTCCGCTTGGCTGCGGCGAAAGTGCCTGGGCCCAAGCCGAGCGTCCTTCAGGACCGCGGCGAACAGCGCCGACGCCTTGTCGCTCCTCCCCCATCTCCTTATAAAGGAGTGCTTGGCGCACGCGTGGCTCGGCGCCGGGGTAGTACCGCGCGAGCGCCTCGTATTCCTCGACCGCGCGCGGCGCATCGCCGCTCTCCGCGAGGGCCCGGGCGTACAGCAGATGGCCGTCGGCCGCGCGCAAGCTCGGGTGCTGCTTTCTGAGGTAATCGAGCGTCGCGATGGTGTCCGCGTACCGGCCCGCGCCGAACTGTGCCCGTGCGATCGCGAGCAAGATCTTCGGGTCGTCCTCGAACACGCCGGTGCGCGCGTCGGCGCAGATTTTGATGGCGTCGTCGAACCGTCCGGCGTTCGCGAGTGCGTCGGCAAGGCGGCTCGCGGTCTCGACGTTCGGACTGCGCTCGTACTCGAGCGCGGCTTCGCGCAACCCGCGGTTCGGGTCGATCGTGGCTCGAGCCCGCCGCATCGCCTTACGGGCGTTTGGGCTGTGGCGAAAGGACGGCAGCACCTCGATGATGAGGTACGCGAGCGGCCCTGCCACCGGCAGGAACACGATCAGCATGATCCAGCGCATATCCCGCCCGGTACGGACGAGATGCACGATCGCCACGACCGGCAGCAGAATCGAGACTATGTAGAACGGCATAAGGGCTGGCGCCCGGGTCGGCACATTCTCGGCGCACGAAATGTCGCGCTCAAGCCCCCGTCGTGTGAACCGGGAAACACCTTAAAACGTCGATCTTGTGCGCCCGTTCCTGTTTTACGGAACGCGTCCTGGTCAGCATGCGTCGTGCTCACGAGACCCGCATTCTGGCTCGGCCGCCAGCCGATCCTCGACGCGATGGCCGCGACGGTCGGCTATGAGCTGCTTTTTCGCTCCGATCCCGGCAACGCCGCCCAGGTCGAGGACCATCGGACCGCGACCGCGATCGTGATCAACCACGCATTCAGCGAGCTCGGCATCGCCGCGGTCCTCGGCGAGTGCCGCGGCTTCATCAACTTCGACGGCGAGCTTCTGATGTCCGACGTCGTCGAGCTCTTGCCGCCCGAGCGCACGGTGATCGAGCTGCTCGAGGGGATCGACGTGACCGAGCCGGTCATCGAGCGCTGCCGCGATTTGCGCTCGCGCGGCTTCTCGTTCGCGCTCGACGACATCGTGCAGCTCGACGACGTCCACGCGGCGCTGCTGTCGATCATCGACGTCGTGAAGATCGACGTGCTCGCGACGCCGCCCCATAAGCTCGCCGATCTCGTGCGCAAAGCCCGCGAGACGGCCCGCGTGAAGCTGCTCGCGGAGAAGGTCGACACGCGTGCACAGGCGGATCGCTGCCGCGAGCTCGGCTTCGACCTGTTCCAGGGCTACTTCTTCGCGCGGCCGGTGATGATGCAAGGGCGGCGGACGGACCCGTCGAAGCGCGTGCTGATGCGGCTTCTCGAGCAGACACTCGACGACGAGACCGATACGGTCGACATCGAGGACACGTTCAAGCAGGCGCCGGACCTGAGCTACAAGCTCATGCGGCTCGTGAACTCGGTCGGCATGGGCCTGCGCTCGCCGATCGAGTCGCTGTCGCACGCCGTCAAGATCCTCGGCCGGCGGCAGCTGCAGCGCTGGCTCCAAGTGCTTCTGTTCGCGAACCAGACCGCGACCGATTTTCCGAGCCCGCTGCTGCAGATGGCCGCGGCGCGAGGCAGGCTCCTGGAGTTGCTCGCCGAGAACAGCGCGCGCGACAAGCATCTGCACGACCGCGCGTTCATGACCGGGATCTTGTCGCTGCTCGACACGCTGCTCGAGATGCCGATGAGCGAGGTCATTGGCCAGATCCACTTGCCCGACGACGTACGCGCGGCGCTCTTGAACCGCAACGGCCGGCTCGGACGCCTGCTGCTGATCATCGAGGCGCTCGAGAGAACGGACGACGCCGAGGTGGCTTCGCTGCTCGCCGACGGCGACCCGTGCACGACAGCGGAGTTGCCGCTGCTACAGATCGCCGCTCTGAGCTGGTCGAACCGGCTCGGGCAGACGAGCGAGCGGAACGAAGATCGGTCCGCGAGATCGTCCTCGCGCGCGTCACGGTAGGACCCTTCTCAAGGCGCCGGGCGTCGGCTAGGCTCGGACTCTCACCTCTGCAAGGAGGCCATCGACATGCGCTCTACTGCGTATCTCGGCATCGCGCTCGGCACCCTGTGGATCGTCGCCGGGGCGCTGGCGGATGACAGCGCACCCAGCACGGATTCGCTCGCGCAGATGCCCCCGAATCCCGTGACCACGCCCGCGAGCTCGGACAAGGACGCCGGCGCCGCGCCCACCAACGAGCGGCATCACGAGGCGCGACAAGCAGTCACGGC
The DNA here is from genome assembly GCA_963841645.1 of uncultured Gammaproteobacteria bacterium. GTDB lineage: Bacteria > Pseudomonadota > Gammaproteobacteria > Steroidobacterales > Rariloculaceae > FEN-1219. Next base: position 169,745 of record CAWJDS010000013.1, read on the forward strand.
AAAGCGAGACCGCGAGCACGGCGCCAGCCAGCGGCGGCGGCGCCCGCTGCGGCGGCCGCGGGCGACTCGGCCACGCAACCGCCGGCCCAGCCGAAGAAGATTTGTCGCAGCATGGACGTGCTCGGCTCGAAGATTCCGAAGCGAGTCTGCGCGACGCAAGAAGAATGGGCGGCGTTCAACAACCACGAGCGTGAAGACGCCCAGGACGGCTTACGTCGTCTCCAGGATCAGGGCGCCAACGCGCCGGCCAGTCCGGGCGTCAGCGCGTCCCAGCTGCCCCCGTAACAACCCGCCTTCGGATCCGCGCGGCCGCCGCGTTCAACGCAAGCTCTGCGACGAGATCCGGATGGGTTTGAACATGAGCCAGTCGATCCTGCGCCACTGCGCGATCGCGAACGTACGGAACACGAGCGCGACCACAACCTGCGCAAGAATCGTCGCAAGCCACGCGCCGATATGCGTGGGTGCCGATAAGGCGGTCCAAGCGCCGACGCCGGCGCTCGCAATGAGGACCGCGGCGACGCAACCCTCGATGAAGGTCGAGTCGCGCACGAACGCGACACCCAAATAGACGGCAAGCACCGCCGTGGCCGCGGCGGACGCGAGGCCACGCGCGAGCACCGGCATCGGGATGTCATAAGTGAGCGCGATGCCGGTCGACAGCACGATACTCACGGCGAGCGCTCTCGGTACCACCGTCCGCCAAATTTGCCTTTCGATCGCGGCGAGCAAGCCGCGACGCGAGAGTCCGCTTTTCAGCCAGAGCGATCTCGTGCGCCGCGCAAGCCTGGTCGCGACGGCCGCGAGCAGCGTGCCCGGAATGATCAACCCGGGGAAGAACAAGGAGATCCGCGCCGTGTATGGCGGCAGGTGTACGCCGCTCAGGAATCCACCGGCGAGCTTCGTTCCGAGCACGAGCATTGCGACCCAGAAGAGCACGTGCTTGCTACTGTGCGGGTAGCCCGCCGCCAGGCTCGCCGCCATGGCGCTGCCGCGATCGAAGTCGACCGACCCGGTCGATGGCCTGATGCCGATCCTGTCGAGAATCATCGCCACGGGCTGAAACGGCTCGATTCGCCGCACGCGCAAGTACCAGATCGAGAACAAGACCCACAGCCCGACCCAGACCCCGAGCAGGAAGATCGCGTTGGTCAGCGCGCCGGGCCCGCTGTCGACCGGCGCCGCGACGAGCTCTGGCGGTGCCCCGAGCCGCGTCACGGCCCAGCCGATCGCGAGGAACAGCGCGAACGTGACGGCCACGCCGAACGGGAAGAAGGTGAAGCCGACCATCAAGACCATGATGAGCAACGGCCCAACGAGAGCCGCTGCATAAGGCCGCCGCAGCGCAAACGACGCGACCAACGCGAACCAGAGCGCCGAGACGACTGCGACGATGACAAGAAACGCGGCCAAACTTCGGCCGCGAAAATGCGGCAGGAACCGATGCGAACGCGGCGACGATACGACGCGGAACAGATAGGCCGTCGCGATCATCATCGACAACGAGTGAATGGCGAACACGATGATCGGCAGCGCGATCCAACCGCGGGTCCGCGGCCAAATCGCGAGCACCGCGAAAGGCGACGACGCGAGAGCGACGACGCCCACCCAGCGCAGGATCGGCAGCGCCGTGAGGTAGATCCAGACGAGCCGCGCGACGGCCTTCATCGGTGCAGCTCGAGAAAGATGTCCTCGAGCGCGAGGCTCTCGACCTCGAGGTCCGCGTCGAGGCGCGCGGCAAGCGCGGCCGTGCGCTGGCTCGTCCAGTCAGTCGCCGCGACCGTCGCTCGGAAGCCATCGACGCGGCTCGTGAGCGCGTCGGGAACGCCGAGATCCGTGGGCAACTGGCGGCGGCCGTGGATGTGCAGCCGGACGACGGACTCCTTGAGCGCATCGAGATCCCCGGCCCACGCGAGCCGGCCATCCTTGACGATCCAGACCTTGTTCGCGGCGCGCTCGAGATCCGAGACGATGTGCGAGGAGAAGAGCACCGTGCGCTGCGTGCCGCGCGCTCGATCGACGATCTCGGTAATGAACTGCCGGCGCGCGATCGGATCGAGGCTGGCGACCGGCTCGTCGAGCACGAGCAGCTCGGGGTGCGCGCCGAGCGCGAGCAGCAACGAGAGCTTCTGCCGCTCGCCGACGGAGAGCGTCTGGATCCTGCGCCCGAGCGGAATCTCCCATTCGGCGCACAGCCGTTCGATCAGCGCGCGATCCCATTGGTCGTAGAACGCGGCCGTGAGGGCGAGCTGCTGCGCGCCCGTGAAGATCTCGATGAGCTCGTCCTGCTGCGGCACGAACGCGATCCGCTTCTTCGCGGCCGCCGACAACTCCGCGCTGCGCTCCCCGAAGATCTCGGCCGTGCCCGACGTCGGGATGCTGAAGCCGAGCAGAAGCTCGAGCAGTGTCGTCTTGCCCGCGCCGTTCTTGCCGAGAACGCCGACGATGTCGCCGGGCTCGACGTCCACCGAGATCTCGTGCAGCACGTCCTTCGTTGCAAAGCGCTTGCTAAGTGCTCGTGCGCTGACGACCGCTTGCGGCATGCTCGTCTCCCCACTTCTTGTCGATCAAATCCAAGACGTCGCTCTTCGAGAGCTCGAGCTGCTTCGCGGCGAGCACGAGCTGCTCGGCCTCGCGGTCGAGCCTGCGCAGCCGTTCGCGCAGGGCAGCGTGGCTCTTCGGCTGCGCGGCCACCGTCATCGGCTTCCCGCGATTGCGCTCGAGCAGGCCCTCCGCCTCGAGCAGCGCGTATGCCTTCGAGATCGTCATCGGGTTCACCGCGTGCTCGACCGCGAGCTCGCGCACGGACGGCAGCTCGTCGCCGGGCGCGAGCCGCCCGCTCGCGACGAGGCGCCTCACCTGCTCGAGCAGCTGGCGGTAGATCGGCGTGCCGGATTGCGGGTGGAGAATGAACACCGACTGGGTCTATATATGTGTATCATTACACTAATACACATTAGGCGGTAGGTCAATCGGCGCGCCTTCACAGCAGCGGGCGATGCCGGCTCAGATCACGACCGCGAGCGGCTCCTCGTCGAGCGCAGCGCGTTGCTCGAGCAGCGACTGCACGTGCTGCTCCCAATAGCGCGCCTCGCCGAGCCACGGGAACGCGCGCGGGAACGCGGGGTCGTGCCAGCGGCGCGTGATCCACGCGGTGTAGTGCATGAGCCGCAGCGCGCGCAGAGCCTCGATCAGGCGCAGCTCGTGAAAGTCGAACTCGAAGAATTGCCCGTAGCCTTCGAGCAAATCTCCGAGCTGCGCGGCCATCTCGTCGCGCGAGCCCGCGAGGAACAGCCACAGGTCCTGCACCGCGGGGCCGTTCACGCAATCGTCGAGGTCGACGAAGTGCGGGCCATCGTCGGTCCAGAGCACGTTGTTGCGATGGCAGTCGCCGTGGATCCGCAGCGAGCGATACGCACCGACCTCGTCGAACGCGGCGTCGATCTGCTCGAGCAGGTGCGCGGTGGTGCTCTCGTAGCTGTCGCGCAGGTGCGGCGGGATCCAGTCGCTCGCGAGCAGCTCGTCGACGGACTTACGGCCGAGCTCTTGCCGCGACAGCGTCTGCCGATGGCGGAAGCGGCGCACGGCGCCGACCGCGTGCAGCCGGCCGAGGAAGCGGCCCATCCAGATCCGGTCGTCGGCGGTGCCGAGCTCCGGCCACCGCCCACCGCGGCGCGGATAGACCGCGTAGCGATAGCCGTCGAGCTCGTGCAGCGACTCGCCGTCGTGCACGAGCGGCGCAACCACCGGAATCTCCTGTCCCTGCGAGCTCGAGCGCGAACTCGTGCTCCTCGAGGATCGCGTCGGTGCTCCAGCGGCCCGGCCGATAGAACTTCGCGACGACGAAGCCGTCGTTCTCGTCGACGCCACGCACACCCATTTGGTAGACGCGATTCTCGTAGCTGCCGAGCGCGAGGATGCTGCCCGTCGTCTCGAAGCCGACGCGCTCGACCGCCGTGGCGATCACGTCGGGCGTGAGCCGGTCGTACGGGATCTCGTCGAGCGGTTTGCCGCGCGCGGCTTTGCGCCGGCCGCTCATCGTGCGCCGCCGGCGACATTGCGCTCGTCGCTCGCGCCGAGCGTCGCACCTGTGCGTGATGTCGCGGTTGTCATGTTTCTTCCGGCGTACGATCTACGGCGTACAATCATTCCGGATCATAGCAACGCCGTTCGATAGGAACCCTAACCTCTTGCGGAAACCGACCACGCTCATCGCCGGCAAGTTCGGCAGCCGGCACTTCGGCACCAAGCCGTACCTGGCCGACGCGGTGCGGCTCACGGACCGGGACAAGCCGGTCGCTCTGTATATCGGCGCGGCGAGCGGTGACGACCGCAACTTCGGCTCGGCGCTCTCGACGCTCTTGAAGGGCGCCGGAATCCGCAAAGTGGTCTGGCCGAAGCTGTCGAAGGGCAAGAAGAAGGACACGAGCGTCGCGCGAGCCGCGCTCGACGAGGCCGATCTCGTGTTCGTCGGCGGCGGCGACGTCGAGGCCGGCGTCCACGCGGTCCACGAAGCCGATCTCGTCGACGATCTGCACGGCGCGGCGAAGCGCGGCGCCGTGTTCGTCGGCATGTCGGCCGGCGCGATCATGCTCGGCGAGCGCTGGATCCGCTGGCCGCGTGAAGGCGCAGGCGACGACGAGGCCGAAACCTTCGAGTGCTTGGGGCTAGCGCCGTGCTCGCTCGATACCCACGGCGAAGGCGACGGCTGGGGCGAGACGCAATCCTTCGCCGCGGTCCGAGCACGCGAGCTCGGCAAGAAGGCACGCGCGTACGGCGTGCCGAGCGGCGCCGCACTCGTGATCGGGTCTGACGGCTCGTTCCGGGCACGCGGCGACGCCGTCACCGTGTTCGCCGCGCTGCCGAACAGGAAAGCGAAGATCGAGAAGCAACTGGAGGCCGACGAGTGAGCTACTCGACCGCGCATTGGAGGCGCGTGAGCGACGAGACACGGCAGATGGTCGCCGAGGTGCCGCTTTACCGCGATCGCCCCGCGCCGCCGCGCGATCCTGCGACCGTTTACCAATGGCTCGCCCAGATTCCGTCCGTCGGCAAGCGCGAGCTCCGCAGGGGCTTTCCGAAGGCGCTGCTGCGCCAAGACCAAGACCTGCACGCCGCGATGCAGGACGAGCAAGTCACGCTGCTCGCGACCTCGGGCACCACCGCCGACCGCCTCCAGGTGATCTGGGAATGGTCGTGGTGGGATCCGCAGGAGCGCGAGGCGATGCGGCTCAACGCGCGCATATCGCGCGCGATGGCGCGCGCCGGCTTCCGCGAAGCCGTGCTCACGACGCCCGCGTGCGGCGCCGGCACCTGTCACTTCGGCAGCCAGACGATGGCCGAGCGCAGCATCGACGGCATGTTGTTCTTCAACGAGAGCGATGACCCGACGCACTGGACCGACGCGGACTACGACCGGATGCTCCGCGAGTGGATGGAGTTCGGGCCGCGCGGCGTCGAGGCGGACCCCGCGTACCTCGCGCTGATCGCGCGCGCCGCGCTGAAACGCGGGCAGAAGCTCGCGGCGCCCGAGTTCGTCACGCTCACATACGAAACGACGACGCGCGCGATGCGCCGCGACATCGCGCTCGCGCTCGACGCGCCCGTCTACCAGCTCTATGGCGCGACCGAGGCCGGCGTGCTGTTCATGGAATGCGAGCACGGCCACCTGCATCCGAACGAGCGCCACAGCCACATCGATCTCGAGCCGATGCCGGGGAGCGCGCCGCTCGCACGCGTGCTCGTCACGACGCTCGGCCGCCGCTGGATGCCGCTGTTGCGCTACGACATCGGTGACGTCGTGCGCGTCGCGGCGACGCGCGACTGCGCGTGCGGGCTCAAGAGCGACGGCCCACTGCTCGAGCGCGTCGAGGGCCGGCTCGCGGATTGCAGCGAGGTGAACGGCGAGACGATCACGCCGCTGATGCTCGACGACGCGATCCACGCGGCGCTCGGGCCCGGCGCGACGATCGAGCAATGGCAGTTGCAAAGCGACGTGCTGCACGTCGTCGATCCCGCGTCGCGCGACAGTGCGTCCGCGGCCGCGCTCGCGGTCGGCACGCTGCTCGCGCGCCCGATCCGCGGGGAGCACGTGAGCACGATCGCGCCCGAGGCGTCCGGCAAGTACCGGCTGGTGAAGCGCTGATGCGGAGCGAGGGCTTCCCGCTCCTCGAGAACGGCTACGACGGCTCGCCCTTCATCTACCTCGACAGCGCGTCCACGACCCCGAAACCGCGCTCCGTCATCGCCGCGGTCAACCGCTACTACGACGCGCTCGGCGCGAACGTGCATCGCGGCGTGCACCCGATCGCGGAGGCGGCGACCGAGGAGTTCGAGCGCGCACGGCACCGAGTCGCGGCGCTGATCGGCGCGCAACCGGCCGAGATCGTGTTCACGCACAACGCGACGGATTCGTTCAATCTCGTCGCACGCGCCATGAAGCTGACGGCCGACGACGAGATCGTGCTGCCCGCGTCCGAGCACCACTCGAACTACATGCCGTGGCGAGCGGACGCGAAAGCGGTGCTCGTCGACATCGACGACGAAGCCGTGCCGAGGTGGGAGCAGCTGAAATCCCGGCTCGGCAAGCGCACGCGGCTCGCAACCGTCGCGCACGTCTCGAACGTGACCGGCGTCGTCGCGCCCGTCGAGGAGTGGATCGAGACCGCGCACGCGGCCGGCGTGCCGGTGATGATCGACGCGTCGCAGTCGATCGCGCACATGAAGATCGACGTGCGCGCGCTCGACGTCGATTTCATGGCGTTCTCGAGCCACAAGATGTTCGGTCCGAACGGCGTGGGCGTGCTGTACGTGCGCCGCGACCGGTTCGCGGACCTCGGCCTCGGCAACGTCGGCGGCGGCATGGTCGCACTCCACGCCGAGGACGGGTTCGAGCCGCGCGAGGCGCCTTTCCGCTACGAAGCCGGCACGCCTAACATCGAGGGCGTGATCGGCCTCGGTGCCGCGGTCGACTTCGTGCTCGGGATCGGCCTCGACAAGATCGCGGCGCATTCGCGAGCGCTCGGCGACCAGATGCTCCGCGGCCTCGCCGAGCTCGAAGGCGCGACCGTGCTCGGTCGCTCGGCGAAGGAGCGGATCGCGCTCGCGACCGTGTCGCTACCGCTGCGCGCGATGCGCCAGCAGGACGTCGCGCGCTTGCTCGCCGACGCGCACGGGATCTTCGTCTCGGGCGGCCACCACTGCGCGCACGTGCTGCACGAGCGCGTGCACCTCGACGGCACGCTGCGCGCGTCGGCGCAGATCTACAACGACGAAGGCGACGTCGAGGCGTTGCTGCGCGCGCTGCGCGAGCTCTGAGCGCGCCCCTCCGCCGTCACGAGCCAGGCGCGGAAGGCGCTGCCGGGCGCGTCAACACGGCTACGCCGACAACGATCAATGCAGTGCCCGCTAACTTGAGCGGAGTCAGCGTCTCCCCGAGCACGAGCGCGGACACCGCGGCCAGGAAAACCAAGCTCAGACCGACGACGATCGGATACGCGACAGACACTGCGTAGCGCCCAACCAGCCATATGCCGAGCGCAATACCGACCCCATACACGATGATCCCCGCCGCAAACGGCACCCATTGAATAGCGCCGCCTTCGAGCCCGCGTTTGAGCATCACGATACCCACCGCGCTGCACGCGGCGGTCGCCAACGCCAGCAACAGCCCCCGACCCGATAGGCCTGCGCTCACCGCGGAGCCCCATCGGCGAACGCCAGCGCGACCCCGCCGAGAATCAGGAGCAGCCCGATCAGCTTCCGCAACGAGAACGCTTCAGCGTAGAAGCGAGCCCCGACCAGGTTCGTGACGACCACCGTGCAACCGATAGCAATCGGGAAAACCGTGCTCGCCGCTCCATCTCTCAGAAGCAGCAACAAAACGCCCAAGACGACGAGGTAGATGAAGCCGCCGGCCGAAAGCCAGCCCACGGCGGCCAGGTGCGCTGCGACATCGTAGCGGCGCATCGCCGACCTAGCGGCGGCCATTGCGAGCGGTATTCAGAGCGGCATAGGCAAGGTACAGCAGCGCGTGAAGAAGCATGGACTGCAGCGTGGCTCCGTCTCAGGGCTTCCGAACGTGAAAGTGCAGCCCGCTCGCACTCCAGGAAACGTTCTGTAGAAGTCGCGACTCATGATAAGCGAGTCGGTTCGCAAGCTTGGCCAGTCGACCCACTACCGACGGTCGGTCCGTATCCGACGCGCCCCTGTAGAACGGGTTTTCTTGGCCGCGCCAAAACTCCTCCATGCGGCGCCCGATGCCCGGTGCCTTGAAGCTCGCAAAGAAAACCGCATCGAGCGTTCCGCCAAAAACATGGTAGCTATAAGCAAGCCGCTCGATTCGGAACCGAGACGCAAACCACTCGCGCAGCTCGCGATGCGTGTACGCGTGGTTATGATCCTTCGTGTCCCGGTAGATGTTCTTGTTCAGCAGGCGAAAGAACGCATGCGCGCCCGCGCCGCCTTCCACAGGCACGAAACCGATGAACGAGCCGCCCGGACGAAGCACGCGCTGAATCTCGTCGAGTGAACGCTCGATGCTGTCCACATGCTCCAGCACGTCGCAGGATATGACGGCGTCGAAGGTGTTCGCCTGGAATGGCAGTGGTTCGTCTGCGGCCACTCGATGAAACTCATAGTCGAGCTCGCGATGGGCATCCCGCACGTCGATACCCACTCGGCGCGCCTGCGGCCTGACTTTGTGGACGAGCTGGAGGTACTTGCCTTCTCCAGAACCGTAGTCGAGCACCGAGGACACGTCGCGCGGCATTTGCTGCACGATCCAGCGACTCTTCAAGCCGATCAGATCGTGAGCGTCGGGATCGGGGGCGAAGTCACCATAAACCCACGAGTCTGGATTGCTCGACATCAACCATTACCTACACGCGAAACGGGCGGTGCGACCAAATACCGTATATCACCGCGACGAGTTTCTCGCCATGACGGGTCTCGCACTGCGCTCGCGGGGAACCCGCGTCGCAGCGCACTAGCTGCGCAACGGTCGATGCCGCTAGAGTGGCGCACCCTTTCGTCACGGTGAATCGAATGCGCTCACTGCACTTCCATGCCGCCGTCGGCGTCGCAACGCTGGCGCTCTCGGCTTGCGCCGGCAGCGGCCCCGCGGGTGCGCCCGCTCCGACGGCGCCCGCCGCCGCGCGGCTCCGGCACGGCCCGTCGCGCCCTCGTCGCGCGAGGCCGCACCGCCGGACCCGGCCGCGATCTTCGGCGGCGCAACGCCGGGCACCGAATTCGGCATCGCGACGTTCCAAACACAGTGCTCGAGCTGTCACGGCAACCCCGCCGTCGAGCGCGCGCCGTCGCCCGACGCAATCCGGATGATGCCGCCCGAGCGGATTTACACGGCGCTCACGACCGGCGTGATGCAGGCGCAGGGCGCGGCGATGACGGACGTCCAGAAGCGCGGCGTTGCGGAGTTCATGAGCGGCCGGCCGCTCGGCAGCGCGAACGCCGGCGCGGCGACGAGCATGCCGAATCGCTGCACGAGCAATCCACCGCTCGCCGATCCCTCCGCCGCGCCGGCCTGGAACGGCTGGGGCGTGGACGAATCGAACCGCCGCGCACAGAGCGCACGAGGCGCGGGCCTCACCGCCGCCGACGTGCCGAAGCTCAAGCTCAAGTGGGCGTTCGGCTTCCCGGCCGGCGTGTCCGCGAACGCGCAGCCGACGGTGGTGTCGGGCCGCGTGTTCGTCGGCAGCGACAACGGCTTTTTCTATTCGCTCGACGCGAAGACGGGGTGCGTCTATTGGTCGTTCGAGGCGGGCTCGACGATCCGCAACTCGGGCGTCGTCGGCGCGATCTCGGGCCACGCGCCGGCACGCTACGCCGTCTACTTCGGCGACGCGCGCTCGATGGTCTACGCGCTCGACGCGCAAACCGGCGCGATGCTCTGGCAGACGCGCGTCGACGAGCACTTCGTCGCGCGAATCACCGCGGGCGCAAAGCTCTATCGCGGCAAGCTGTTCGTGCCGGTGTCGTCGTCCGAGGAATTCAGCAGCGGCAACCCGAGCTACCCGTGCTGCACGTCGCGCGGCAGCGTCGTCGCGCTCGACGCGAACACGGGCAAGCAGATCTGGAAAGCGTATGTGATCCCCGAGGAGCCGAAGCCGTACAAGACGATGGCGAACGGCGTGATGCTCTACAAGCCCGCGGGCGGCGCGGTCTGGAACACGCCGACGGTCGACCCCGCCCGCAACGCCGTGTACTTCGGCACCGGCGACGCGACGACCGCGCCCGCCCCGAAGACGACCGACGGCTTCATGGCCGTCGACATCGACACGGGCAAGATGCTCTGGGCGTATCAGGCGACCGAGGACGACGTCTTCATGGGCGGGTGCAACGGCGCGCAGAAGAGCGAGGCGTGTCCCGAGAAGCTCGGCCCCGACATGGACATCGGCAACTCGCCGATCCTCGTGACGGCGGCCAACGGCAAGCGCGTGCTGCTCGGCGGCACGAAAGCCGCGGACGTGTTCGCGCTCGATCCCGATCGCGGCGGCGCGCTGCTCTACCGCGTGAACCCTTCGGGCGCGACGCCGGGCGCGAACCCGCGCTTCGGCGGCGCGTCGATCGTCTGGGGTGGCGCGGCCGACTCGAGCCACATCTATTACGGAATGGGCGCGGGCGGCCTCGCAGCGCTCGACCCTGCGACCGGCGCGACGGCGTGGAAGTTCGCGCCGCAGGCGCCGAGCGGCAACGGCACGAGCGCGCTCGGCGCCGCGCCAACCACGATCCCGGGCGTGGTGTTCACCGGGTCGACGAACGGCATGCTGTACGCGGTGTCGGCGGCCGACGGCAAGGAGCTCTGGAGCTTCGACACGTCGAAGACGTTCGACGCGGTGAACAAGGTGCCAACGCACGGCGGCGCGATCGCATCCTCGGGCGCCGTCGTCGTCGACGGCATGCTGTTCGTCGGCTCGGGTTACGCGGTGAGCAGCGGTGCCAGCGGCGGCAACGCGCTGCTCGCGTTCGGCGCGCGCTAATCGTCATCGAGCGGCAACGCGCAAGGGCATAGAATCGCGCAGCGACTTCCGCTCGAGGAGTCTCGCGGTGACTGTGCAACGCTCGCGACGCGCGTTCGTCAAATCCACGCTCGGCGTCGCGGGCGCCGCGCTGTTGCGGCCGTTCGCGACGCACGCGGCCGACCTCCGCTTCGCGACCAATCCGTTCACGCTCGGCGTCGCGTCGGGCTATCCCGAGCCGAACGCGGTCGTGCTCTGGACGCGGCTCGCGCCGGAGCCGCTCGTGCCGGGCGGCGGAATGCCGAGCGCGCCGATCGCCGTCGACTGGGAAGTCGCGTCCGACGAGCGCTTCGCGAAGATCGTGCGCAGCGGCACCGCGTATGCGACGCCGGACTGGGCGCACTCTGTCCACGTCGAGGCGACGGGCCTAGAGCCCGCGCGCGACTATTGGTACCGGTTCACGAGCGGCGGCGCGCGAAGCGCGACGGGCCGCACGCGGACAGCGCCGGCGGCCGGAGCGCCGCTCGCGCGCTTCCGGCTCGCGGTCGCGAATTGCCAGTACTACGAGTACGGCCATTACGCGGCGTATCGCGCCATCGCCGCGAGCGAGCTCGATCTCGTCGTGCACGTCGGCGACTACATCTACGAGCAGCGCGGCGTCGCACGCGTGCGCTCGCACGACGCCACCGAGTGCTTCACGCTCGACGACTATCGCCACCGCCACTCGCTCTACAAGCTCGATCCCGACCTGCAAGCCGCGCACGCAGCGTTCCCGTGGATGTTCTGCTCCGACGACCACGAGGTATCGAACGACTACGCGTCGGATCACCCAATCGACGGCGAGCCCGCGGAGATCTTCCTCCCGCGCCGCGCGGCGGCGTATCAGGCGTACTACGAGCACTTGCCGCTGCCCCGCCGGATGCTGCCGCGCGGCCCGTGGCAGTTCATGTACACGCAGCGCAACTTCGGCGACCTCGTGAACCTCTACATGCTCGACGGCCGGCAATATCGTTCCTACCAAGCATGCGGCAGCTCGGCGCTCGTGCAAGCCGTGCGCCGAGCTCTACGATCCGCAGCGCACGATGCTCGGCGCCGAGCAGGAGAAGTGGCTCGAACGCACCCTCGACGCGAGCCGCGCTCGCTGGAACGTGCTCGGTCAGCAGACGCTGATGGCGCACTTCAATCAGAGCGACGAGCGCGATGTGCGCTACTGGGCCGACGGCTGGAACGGCTACCCGGCGGCCCGTGCACGGCTCGTCGACTTCTTCGCCGAGCGCCGGATCGCGAATCCGATCGTGCTCTCGGGCGACATCCATGCGTTCCTCGTGAACGACCTGAACCGCCGCGCGGACGACCCGGCGTCGCCGATCGTCGCCACCGAGCTCGTCGCGACGTCGATCAGCTCGCCCGCGCGGCCGCAGCGCGGACTTCGACGGCTGGTTGCCCGTGAATCCGAACGTGCGACTCGCGCGCAGCGACTATCGCGGCTATCTCGCGATCGATGCCAACGCAGAGCGCCTGCACACCGATCTCGTCGCGGTCGACGACGTCGCGCGCAAAGACTCGGCGACGCACGTGCTCGCCGCGTTCGACGTCGAGAACGGTAAGCCCGGCGTCGCGCGCTAAACCTCGGGCCCGGCGACTGCTCAGAATGTCCTCGATCAGACTGGAGTTCAGATCCTGCGTGCGCATCGCGGCCACCATGCGCCCAGCCCTCGAAATCGGCGACGTTGCCCTTCTCGGGACGAACTATCGTCACGCGCGTGGTCGAGTCGCCAGACCGCGCCCCGATCAGCCCGTAATATTCGAGCACGCGCTCGCCGAGCGTTGCGGGCGCACCCGCGTCGCGAGCTCCGGGGTTGACCGTCCCGGCCAGGTCGCGGACTTCGCGAACGGCGCTGTCGTTCGGGACAATGACGAAGAAGTATTGCGAATCGAGCCGCGCGAGGCCCGTGACTCCCGTCGCGCTGGCGATCTCATCCGCCGTGCTGTCCATCGCGAGATCCGCGTGGTCGTCTCCGCGCAGCAGGATGTCGACGCTCGTGCCCGGCGAGGAATTCACGACGAGCTCGAGCTCGTAACCGGCACGCGCCTGTAGGTGACGGCTCAATGTGGACGCGACGCGATAGGCCGAGCCCGTCATCGAGCCGACGCGAATTCGATACGGCTTGCCCGTGCGCGGCTGCAGCCACTCGCGCGCGCGATCCTGCAGCTCGTCAGAGAGGTCGGGGGCAAGGAACTCGAGCAGCACCGCGAGCGCGACGAGTCCGCCGACGCAGACGGCGACGGCCCGGACATATGCCGGCCAGCGCCGCATCGCTGCCGAGGCGTATTCGCTGCTCACTCGAGAGGGTCAATGTCCGCGTTGCGTCGCGCGTGAGCATATCCGTCCATACCCGCGAATGCACTTGGGCGTTGACCGTCGTTCGACGCGCGCTGTACAAAGAAGGACCTTCGAGAAGACCCGCTTACATGCCGAGCCCATCGTCCCGGATCGCGCTTTGCGCTGCAGCCCTGTGCCGCATCTGGATGCCGTTGCTCATCGGCGCGATTTTCATTCCGAGCGCGCAATCGCTCGCGCAAGAGGCGAACCCAGTGACTGACATCATCCCCTTCCCGACGACCGCGAAGACGCTCGGCAACGGTCTCGAGGTGATCGTGATGCCGATGCCGAGCAATGGGCTCGTCGCGTTCTGGTCGATCGTGCGTACGGGCTCGCGCGACGAGTACGAGCCGGGCCGCTCGGGCTTCGCGCACTTCTTCGAGCACATGATGTTCCGCGGCACCGAGCGCTATCCCGCCGGCCCGCTATCTCGAGGTCACGACGCGCATCGGCGCGGATGCGAACGCCTACACGACCGACGACCACACCGCGTATCACCTGTCGCTCTCGAAGGAAGACTTCGAGTCCGTGCTCGAGATCGAGAGCGACCGTTTCCAGAACCTCTCCTATTCCGAGGCCGCGTTCCAGACCGAGGCAGGCGCGGTCTACGGCGAATACCGCAAGTCGCGCACCGATCCCGAGTTCGCGCTCGAGGAGCAGCTGATGGCGACCGCGTTCGAAAAGCACACCTACGGCCACACGACGATGGGCTTCGAGCGCGACATCGCGGCAATGCCGAAGATGTACGACTACTCGCGGAGCTTCTTCGCGCGCTACTACCGACCCGAGAACACCGTGCTATTCGTCTCGGGTGACGTGACACCCGAGGGCGTGCTGCCGCTCGTCGAGAAGTACTACGGCGGCTGGAAGCGCGGCTATGTGGCGCCGCAGATTCCCGTCGAGCCCGAGCAACGCGCGGAGCGGCGCGTCGACGTGCAGTTCGACGGCCAGACGCTGCCCGTCGTCGCGGTCGCGTACAAGCTGCCCGCGTTCGCGCCCGCCGACCGCACGCGCGTCGCGGCACGACCTCCTCACGGATCTGTCGTTCGGAGAGACGAGCGAGACCTATCGGCGGCTCGTGCTCGAGGAGCAGGTCGTGGAGCACATCGACGCGTACGCGCCGGACCACCGCGACCCGAACCTGCTCACGATCAGCGCGCGCGTGAAGGATCCCGCGAAGGTCGATTACGTGCTCGGCGTGATCGACGAGACGGTCGCGGCCGCGCTCGCCTCCCCGCCGGACGCGGCGCGGCTCGCGGCGCTGCAAGCAACGGCTCAAGTACGGGTTCTTGATGGGCCTGCAGACACCGGAGTCCGTCTCGGCGCGGCTCGCGCAATACATCGCGTTGACGGGCAATCTCGACGGCGTGCGGACGCTATACGCGACCTACGCGGCGTTGACGCCGGCCGACGTGCAGCGCGCCGCGCAAACGTATCTCGTGGCGGCGCACCGCACGGTCGGCGTGTTGCGCTCACGGCAGTGAGCCGCGGAACGACTATCGCGTGCCTCGTCGCCGCCGCGACGCTCGCCGGTTGTGGCGGCCGCGGACAGGCGCCGAGTCCCGCGCCAACGGAGGATCTGAAAGTGGTGTTGATGAGCGTCCCGGCCGACCCGACGGTCTCGTTTTCGCTCTCGTTCGCAGTCGGCTCTCAGGACGACCCGCCCGGCAAGGAAGGGCTCGCGTTCCTGACGGGCGAGATGCTCGCCGACGCAGCGACGGAAAAGCGTTCGCTCGATCAGATCCTCGAAGCGCTCTACCCGCTCGCGTCGAGCTACAGCGTGCGCGTCGACCGCGAGCGCACGACGCTCACGGGCCGCACGCATCGCGACAATGTCGCCGCGTACTTCGAGCTCTTCAGCGACGCATTTCTAAAGCCCGCGTTCAAGGCAACGGACTTCGAGCGTGTAAGAAACGACGCGATCAACGAGATCGAAAACACGCTGCGCTACTCCTCCGACGAGGAGCTCGGCAAGGCGACGTTCGAGGACTTCGTGTTTCGCGGCACGCGCTACGCACATCCGAGCGAGGGCACCGTCGAGGGCCTGCGCTCCGTCACGCTCGACGACGTGCGCGCGTTCTACAAGAGCCGCTTCACGGCCGCGAGCGCGCTCGTCGCAATCGGCGGCGGCTACGACGACGCGACCGTCGCGCGCTTCAAGGCCGCAGTCGGCACGCTGCCCGCGGGCACCCGGCCCGCGCCGCCCGCGATAGAGCCCGAGGCCGTGGCGGGCCGCTCGGTGCTGCTGATCGCGAAGCCCGGCGCAGACTCGTCGATCACCTTCGGTTTCCCGGTCGACGTGCACCGCGGCGAGCGCGACTTCTATGCGCTCTGGATCGCGAACTCGTGGCTCGGCGAGCATCGCAATCAGGCGAGCCACCTATTCCAAGTGATCCGCGAGCACCGCGGGCTCAACTACGGCGACTACTCGTATATCGAGGCGTTTCCCGAGGGCGGGCACCGCACGATGCCGCCCGTGAACGTGCCGCGCCGCGAGCAGCTGTTCGAGATTTGGATTCGCACGCTGCCGAACGACAAGGCCGTGTTCGCGTTGCGCGCCGCGCTGCGCGAGCTCCAGTCGCTCGTCGACCACGGGCTCACCGAGCAGCAGTTCGAGCTCACGCGCGGGTTCTTGAAGAAGTACTCGCTGCACTTCGCCGAGACGACGTCGGCACGGCTCGGCTACGCGGTCGACGATCGCTTCTACGGCATCGACGGCGAAGGCCACCTCGCGCGCTTCCGCAAGATGATGGACGAGCTCACGCTCGACGACGTGAACGGCGCGATCAAGCGGCACCTGCAGACCGCGAACTTGAAGATCGCGATCGTGACCGGCGACGCGCCGGGCTGCGCGCCGCGCTCACGAGCGGCGCGCCGACGCCGATCACGTACGACAATCCGAAGCCTCCCGAGATCATCGCCGAGGACCGCGAGATCGCGGCGTTCCCGCTCGGGATCGCGGTGGACCGCGTGACGATCGTGCCGGTCGAGGCAGCGTTCGAGCGCTGACGCGGCCGGGCGGCAGGACGTCGCCGAATTCCCTACTTCGCCGGCGGGTTCCGTCCGAGATCCATCAGAAACCGCGCGAGCAGATACACGCGGGGCACGATGCTACGCAGGTCTGCGTGATCGTCGGGGCCGTGGGCGCCGTCGCCGAGGATGCCGAAGCCGTCGATCGACGGTGTGCCGGCCTCGGCCGTCAGCGCGACGTCCGCCGACGAGCCTACCGAGACAGCGGCGAGCTTGCCCCCGATCTCGGCGTAAACGGCCCGCGCGCGCTCGAGCAGCGCGTCGGTGGACGGTACGTGCGGCCACGGCGGGAAACGTGCGCTCCATCGTCATCACGACCTTGACGTCGGGCACGCTCGTGCGCATCGCGAGCTCTTTCGCTTGGCGCTCAACACGATCGAACTCTTCGGCCGTATACGCGCGCACGTCGGCTTTCACGACCGCGTGATCCGGAATCACGTTGGATCTTGTCTCCCGATTGCAGCACGGTCACGTTTACCGTCGTTTCGCGCTTAGGATCGGCCAGTGCGCCAATCTCGAGCGCTTGATGGGCGGCTTCGAGCGCCGCGTTGCGACCCTTCTCGGGCTCGAGCCCCGAGTGCGCAGCCCGACCCGTGATCTCGAGCGTGACGACGGCGGCGCCCTTGCGCGAGACGAGCACGCCGTCGGGCGGAACACCGCGCTCCAGATTGATCGCGACATCGCTCGCCTGCGCGTGCTCGCGGAACAGCTTGCGCGTTCCGAACGAGCCCGTCTCCTCGTTCGAGTTCACGATCAACGTGATGCGCGCGAAGTCGCTGAATCCGATCGCCTTCAGCGCGCGCATCGCGCAGATCGCCGCGACGCCGCCCTGCTTGTCGTCGCCGGCACCTGGGCCATACGCCTGTTCGTCGACGACGCGGTACGGGCGCTGCGCAACGGTGCCGCGCGCGAACACGGTGTCCATGTGCGCGATCAACAAGATCTTGCCGCGGCCGGTGCCCTCGACCGTCGCGACGAGGTTATAGCCGACCGCCGGGGGTTCCGCCGGAACCGCGCCGACTTTCGTGAAACCCGCGTGCAGCAGCTCGCGCGTGAGCAGCGCACCGAGTTGGTTCAGCCCTTCCGCGTCGCCGGTACCTGAATCGATCGCGACGGCGCTCTCGAGCAGCGCGCGAGCGTCGGGCTCGCAGGCTTTGATTGCGGCCATCAGCTGCGCATCGGCGGCGGCGTTCGCGGCCCCCGTGCCGCCAAGGGCTGCGGCGAGCATCAGCCCCAGACAGGCGCCCGCGCGCGAGCGGACGATCCAGTGCGCGTGTCGAGTCGTAGTCATGCAGTCTCCAACCTCGTGCGCGCGCTCAGCGCAACGCCTTGTAAAGGAACGGCAAGCTCCGCTCCATCCGATAATCAATGCCGGAATGGTTGTCGTCGAACTCTTCGTACACGTGCGCGACGCGGTGCTCCGCGAGCGCCTTCGACAGCAGCCGGCTGCCGTAGTGGATTCGATACTGGTCGCGCCAACCGCAGTCGACGAAGATTCCGCGCAGCGTGCGGAGCTCTTTCGCGTAGCGCGCGACGAGATGGACCGGGTCGTGCTCGAGCCAGCGCCTCCAGCGCTCCGGTAGCAGCTCGCCGGTCTCGAGATTGAACGGCACGCGAAAGCCGTTCGGCGCCTTTGGATCGGGGTCGTAGGTCGCCGCCATCGCGAGATTCATCAGCGCGTGGACCTCGCCGTCGCCGAGCTTCGTCTTGCCCCAGACGTGGTTCAGGAACCGGCCGATGCGGCCGTCGTCGCGGCCGTCGTAGCCCGCTTTCTTCGCGGCCGCGACCACGTCGACCTTGCCCGGCTTGCGCTTCGGCCGCCGGAACTTCGCGAGCTCGTCGAGCGTGTTCGGCCAATCCGCGCCGTACACCCAGTCGAAATACGAGTCGCCCGAGTGACACGCGACCGCGCCCCACGTGCGCGAGTACTTCATGCCGTGCAGGATCGCGCCGTAGCCGCCCGACGACTTGCCGAAACAGCCGCGGTGCTCGCGCGACGCGAGCGTGCGGAACTCCTTGTCGACGAACGGCACGAGCTCGCGCGTCAGGTAGTCCGCGTAGCGGCCGATCGCGGTCGAGTTCACGTATTGATTGCCGCCGAGCGCGGTGAAGCAATCGGGGAACGCGACGATCATCGGCCCCATCTTGCGCTCGTGCACGAGCCGCGCGGCGCGCTCGGGCACGTTCTCCTCGAAGCTGCGCGGCGCGGTGTGCATGCGGCCCCGTGCCCGTGAAGCCGACGAGATCGTAGACGACCGGGAAGCGCGCGCCGCGCCCGCGGCCCTTCGCTCGGTCGTACTGCGGCGGCAGCCAGACGTCGAGCAGACGCACGTGCGGATCGCCGAGCGGGTTGTCGGCGAGCACGCGCGAGGTGTGCTCGAGCGTCACGAGCCTGCCCGCGGACCAGTTCGTTCGCTTGATCGCCACGAAGGCTCCCGATGAATTCAGCGCCGCGACATTCTATAGGACGGCCGGGCGGTCCGGCCGCGGCGCTCGTCGGGTGGCGCAGTTCGGGCTGGCGCCGTAAAGGCGAGCTACGCTTGCCGTATTGGTAATATCCTGCCCTCCCATGCGATGTCGCGAAAGGCGGATCCACCGACCATAACTCATCGCGTTCGAGAGCAACGCATTCAGCGCCTGCTGAATCAGGCCCGAGTCCACGGAGACTGCCGGTAGAATTCTTCGCGGTGTCGATTTGCACGTCACCTTCTTTCAATCCCGAAGCGGCGGCTCCCTACGTGCACGAGCTCGCCTGGATCGCACCACTCGCGGACCGGTTGGAGAAGGCCGGATTCCAGGCGGGTGACATCAGCAGGTTGTTCACTGTGTGAGTCAGGCGACGCGCTGCTTGTTGTAATTCAACGGAATCGGGGCGCGGTTGTTGCAATGCCGCGGTCATCGCGGCGAGTGGCGTCTTTAACTCATGCGACACCGAATCGAAAAGCGCCTTTTGCAATTTCTGCGATTCGCGCCCGACTTGAGCTTCTCGACTCTCTTGCAATGCGCGTTCCTTGTTCACAAAAACAGCAAGTTGCGCAGCGAACGCGTCCAGCAATTCGCGTTGCTCCAAAGTAGGCAACGTCTTCAGCCGCACGCTTAGCACACCCTCAGCACGGTCGCTGGCAACCAGCGGAATGTGCAGGCATTCTGAATCCGGAAGCGTGTCCGTCGATTTCCCGGCGGCTTGTTTCTTTTGAAAGGCCCACATCGCGACGCTCTCGTCTTTTCTCGATGGCACGAACGTGCTGGCGGGATGTTGCGTCAGCCCATTTTCATCCTGCAACCAGACTACCGCATCCGCCTGAAAGAAATCTCTGATCAACTGTAAAACTTTGGGCAGCGCCTGCGTGAGATCGCGACTGGCAGCCAGCATGCGTGTCAGACCATATAACGCGGTGGCGCGTTCCTCACGGCGGCGCTCGGCTTGTTCACGTTCGTGCAATTGCGGTCGCCAGAGTGTCCGATAACAACGGCGATAACAAAGTACCACGCCGAACATCATGAAGTCTTCGAACTTGCTGATGAAAAAAGTGAAGCGCGGCGGAATGAACAAAAGATTTCCAGAGCAGCGCACTGAGGGCAGGCGAGAACGAACGTCGGCCAGGCCGACGCCCAGACGCGTGCCTGCGATTACCGACTGCGAACACAATAGAAGAGCGCGGATCGCCCGGTAATCGATAAAGTTGGCGGGATCAGCAATGGAGAAACCCCAGTAACGACCAGCAGCGATGCCAAGCGCGATTCCAAAGTCCTGGCCAGGGGAGCTGCGCGCCAGACGTTCTGTTCGGAGCGATTCACGTCTCGGCTGCGCCCCTTCTTCGGACGGAATCATGTGGATGTCGATGTTGCCGCTATTGCGCATGAGCCAGGGCGCAACAGATCAGGCTTGAGAAAACTGAACCATCCGGCGTCCCCAGCGGTTTCCCCATTATGATTTGCGAAACATTGTTTTGTCGGGCGACACGCAGCAGCGCTTCAGCAACATCCCTGCCCGGCGTCGTAATCACTTCCGCTCCGAGCTGGCGGGCCAGCGCGATATACCGAGTCAGCCGCGTCTGTTCGTCTTGCGAAAGTGGCCGCGGCCCTTCGATGTTCGCCACAATCCATGACGCCTCCATCGATGAGGCCAACCGACGTGTGTAACGAATCAATCGCTCCGAGTATGGACTGGCACTGACCGCGACCAGCAGTCGGTCGGCGCTTTTCCACGGGCCCGGTATTCTTTGCTCCCGCCATGATCTCGCGCAAGTCGCGGTCTACGTGCTCGGCGACGACGCGCAGCGCCATTTCGCGCAAAGCCGTAAGGTTGCTTTCCCGGAAAAAATTGTTTGCAGCCCATTCTGCGCTTTCGCCGAGATAAACTTTTCCCTCAGCCAACCGTGACAACAGTTGGTCAGGCGTCAGATCGAGAAGAACGATTTCGTCCGCGAGATCGAGAACCGAATCGGGAACAGTTTCACTGACCGGTGCGCCTGTGATTTGACGAACCGTGTCGCTGCGACTGCCGACGTGCTGAACGTTAAGCGTCGTACAAACATTGATTCCGGCATCGAGCAGCTCTAGCACGTCCTGATAACGTTTCGGATGACGCGAGCCGGGCGCGTTCGTGTGCGCCAGCTCGTCAACAACTGCAAGTTCAGGATGCCAGGTGAGGATGGCGTCGAGATCCATCTCATCGAGCGTTGTTCCGCGATATTCGATCTGCGTTCGCGGCATGATCGGCATTCCTTCCAGCAACGCTTCGGTTTCCTTGCGGCCATGCGTTTCCACGATTCCGATCACGACCTCGCATCCTTCCGCTTGTTTCTGCCGCGCGGCTTGCAGCATGGCGTAGGTCTTGCCTACACCGGGCGACATCCCGAAGAAAATCTTGAGTTTGCCGCGGGTGGGACTCCATCTCCTTGCGCTTCATGCGCGCGGAGAATGCGTCCGGATCAGGACGCTCCGAATCGCTCATGCGACGTTAGTTTACGACATCTCACCGTTTTGAAAACGTGATCGCGTAACCAAAACTCGGCGACAACCTGGCTCAAGATCAGAACGTGAGAATGCAATCTACGCCGGCAGTAAACTGATCGACGTCACTCGACTGATTGAATGGATGCGTGCCATTTAACGCGCGATCGTAGCGCCGAGATTCCGGGCGGATGTTGAGACCGGAAATAGGCTTGGGCATAGTTGGTTTGATGTTCACACCGACCGTGATTGCGCCGTAGGTCGTATGCCCGCCACCGACGGTGCGCGGATCGATGGTTGGCTCCCCTTCCAGGGCGCGCATCGGGTCATGGGTGTTAGCAAATGAGACCACGTAAAAGCCCTGTTGATCGCTGAAGACTTCGCCGCGGATTCCGGCAGTCAACCAACTGTTGATGGCGTAGGTAAAATATTGGGCGATGCCGTAGGCGTCAGCCTCGGCACCGTCATCGCGCGCATAGTTGAGATCGGTGATGGACGTAAGCTTGTCGGTGATCTTCCATGTGGTGGTGATGCAGTTGAGGTAACGCTGATCGTGATTGTCGTTCGGAGTTTCGGGACCGATGGAAGTGGCCGCAAGAATCGTCAGTTTGCCATCCAAAAGATTGAGTCCGATGCCGCCGTGAAAGGAGACGCTATCGTTGTTATCCTCAATGCTGGTGTTAACGCCGCGCGTAATTCCGGAGTAAACATCGAGCCATTTGGTCGCATGAAAGATCGTCAGGCCACCCGGTGTGATTAAACGGAATTCCAACATTAAAAATGTAGGTATGCGAATAGAAGAAATTTGCGCGTGGATCGATCGTTTCCGCTCCTTCCAGGGTGACGAATTTGCCAAGCTTCAAGTCGAGACCGCCCTCGCTGACAATGGGAAGATGAAGGCTGAGATATCCTTCGACGAGGTCCGGCTGGACGATCGAAGTGCCCGCCGTGTTGCTGAATAGACCAAGCGAATGAATGAAGCGCGCGTCGCTGCCGTACATGAATTGCAATTTGAAACCCCAATCGAACCCACCAGGCTGCGGCGCCAGAGCACGCTCGAAATTGATTACGAGTTGGTTCAGTAACGGTTCGTTTACTCGATCGTCAAAGAACCGTCCAAAGTTCTGGTTATCTGCCGGGCTGGCAGGATTAAAGGTGATGCCATTGTCGATCCAACCGGAAATCTTAAAGCGCGGTTCCGGTGCTCTTGTCTCCTCCTGTGCGGGTTCGCCGGCGACCGCAACTGCCGCGATCCAAAGGAAAGGCGAAATGCCAAGCGACTGAACGATTGCTTTCACGAGTCGCGTGTAAATGTGGGCCGCGGATTATCGACGAACCAGGTCCAGAACGGTAAGAGCGATTGTCGAGTTTGCCCAAGGAAGATGCCGCGCAATTTTAGAAGCAAATTGCGGCAGCACAGTGGAGTCGATGCGACTGTCTTCCTAGTGATGTAAACGGGAACGAAGACGAATACGTACAGTTTTTGCAGTTTCGCCCGTTGGACTCGGTCGAGTGTCCCCAGAGTCATTCACCGCGGAAGAAATCTCTAACGAAGGTTTCATGGCTGCGTGGGACTGGCATCGAGCGCGAGGTTCAATTGCAGAACATTGACTCCGGGGTCACCAAAGACGCCAAGATCACGCCTATCGGTGTTTTGCTGGACGAGTTCGCGGACTTTGTTTTCGCTTAATCCCCGCGTTTTCGCCCGCGCGGCACCTGGAGGTCGGCATTACGCAAGCTGATCTCTGGATCGAGGCCACTCCCCGACGCCGTAACTGTATCTGCTGGCACAGGCTCGGTTCCGCTCAAACCATTTTCAGCGCGATACGCCGCTATTCGTTCTTTGATCCGCATTCTCCAGTTTTTGAGAAGTCGGCCCCAAGTTGCTGCCGCCTGAACTTGTCGCGTCGTAACCGTTCCCAGCGGCGGAAGGACGCGGATGAAAATATTTCGGGTCAGAGAACGCCTGGCCTAACAATTTTGAGCCACGGACTGTCCCGTCTGCACTGACAATCAAACTGCCGTTCGCCTGGTCGCGAAACAACAGCTGCGAAATTCCGAACACGATGAGCGGATACAAACCGCAGCAGACTACTGCCAGCACGAGTGTGGATACGACTGCACCGCGAATATGGGAGAAGAATTGTTTCATTTGTTAGGCCAGGTGAAGTGCAGTGATGATAAGGTCGATCAGCTTGATTCCGATAAATGGAACGATGAGACCGCCGAACCCGTAGATGAGCAGATTGCGCTGCAAGATGGCGAGCGCGCCCATCGGTTTGTAAGCGACGCCGCGCAGCGCCAGCGGAATCAGCGCGATAATGACAGGCGCGTAAAATGACGGCGCTAAGGATAGCGCTGGTCGACGTGTGCAGATGCATGATGTTGAGCGGCGCAATGGCGGGAAACGTGCCCATCAGCATCGCGGGAATAATCGCGAAGTATTTCGCGACATCGTTCGCGATACTGAACGTCGTAAGTGAGCCGCGCGTAATCAGCATCTGTTTTCCGATCTCGACGATGTCGAGAAGTTTCGTTGGATTCGAATCGAGATCGACCATGTTGCCGGCTTCCCGTGCTGCTTGCGTTCCTGTGTTCATGGCAACACCCACGTCGGCCTGCGCCAGTGCCGGTGCGTCATTCGTGCCGTCACCCGTCATGGCAACCAGGTGACCCTCGAACTGCTCTTGGGCGGATACGTTTTAGTTTTTGTTCTGGCGTCGCTTGCGCCATGAAATCGTCGACGCCTGCTTCGGCCGCAATCGCCGCGGCGGTAAGCGGATTGTCCCCAGTAATCATCACGGTTTTGATTCCCATTTTTCGCAACTCAGCGAATCGTTCCTTAATTCCGCCTTTGACCACGTCCTTCAGCTCAATCGTGCCGAGCGTCAGCATGTCGGATGCGACCACGAGCGGCGTGCCTCCGCGGTGCGAGATCTCATCCACTGTTTTTGTGACTGGCTGCGGAAAAATCCCGCCCGCCACTTCGACAAACCCGCGCACCGCGTCGCGCCTTTTCGAATGCGCATTTTCGGCTCCGCGCCGTTGGCGTGAAGATCCACACCGCTCATCCGCGTTTGCGCTGTAAACGGCACAAATGTCGCCTCCAGTTCGTGCATCTCGCGTGCGCGCAATCCGAATTTCTCTTTCGCTAGCACGACAATCGAGCGTCCCTCCGGCGTTTCATCGGCCAGCGAGCTCAACTGCGCCGAAGCCGCCAGATCGTCTGCCGAAACACCCGGCGCGGCATGAAAAGCGACAGCCATGCGATTTCCGAGTGTGATAGTGCCGGTTTTGTCGAGTAACAAAACGTCGACATCGCCCGCTGCTTCGACTGAGCGCCCGCTCTTTGCGAGCACATTACGCTGAAGCAAACGATCCATGCCGCGATCCCAATCGCACTGAGCAGACCGCCGATGGTTGTCGGGATGAGACAGACGAGCAACGCGATGAGCACCGGAACCGAAAAGTTCGTCGCCCCATAAAGTCCGTATGGTTTCAGCGTTACGCAGACCGAGAAGGAAGATGATCGTTAACACAGCAAGCAGGATGGTCAGCGCGATCTCATTGGGCGTTTTCTGCCGTTTCGCGCCCTCGACCAACGCAATCATTTTGTCGAGAAAACCGGCGCCCTGGTCGGCCGTGACACGGATCACGATGCGATCACTCAGCACTCGCGTGCCGCCGGTCACCGCGCTGCGGTCGCCGCCACTCTCCCGAATTACCGGCGCCGATTCGCCGGTGATCGCCGCCTCGTCGACACTTGCGATTCCCTCGACGACCTCACCGTCTCCAGGTATCACGTCCCCGGCTTCGCACACGACGAGGTCGCCTTTCTGCAGCCCCGGGGCGGGAACTTGCTGTTCGCGTCCGTTCCACAGACGCCGCGCCATCGTGTCCTTTCGCGCCTTCCTCAAGCTGGCTGCTTGCGCTTTGCCGCGGCCTTCGGCAACCGCTTCAGCAAAATTAGCGAACAGCACCGTGAACCAGAGCCAGATCGCCAGTTGCGTCACGAACCCGCGCAGTCCCGATTCCGTCGTGAAAATTCCGACCGTCGTTAGGGCAGCGCCGACCATGGTCACGAACATCACCGGGTTTTTCACCATCAGCCGCGGGTTCAGTTTCTTAAACGCGTCCCAGATAGCCGGACCAACAATGTTCCAATCGAAAAGCGATGCAGGTTTTTGCGTCATAACTAGTGGCTCGCGAGAAAGATTCCGATGTCATTAACACCTGCCTTTAGCCAGGTGTGTCGCACACCTAACGACGTCAAAGCTGTTTCAACAGCTTGAACCGAATCGCTAGAAAACCGTTGAAACGGTTGTTGCGCATGTGTGGCGGGGAGCACCCGACTGAAGTCGGGTGTTAATGATTGGCGTATCTGACGGAATAGAGTCATGCGCTGAATGATCATTTCTAGAAAAGTTTTCCGCCCTGCATCAGGAAGTGTTCAACGATGGGCCCCAGAGTCAGCGCGGGGAGAAAATTTAGAGCGCCAATCAGGAGCACCGGTTCCGAGAAGTAGAATGAGAAATGTGCCACCGGAGACTGGGAACGTGCCGACGCTGGGCGGCGCGACTTTTCTTTGCACCAGGGAGCCCGCCAGCGCCATGATCGGCACGATCATGAGGAATCGGCCGAACAACATGTCCAGACCAAGCGTCGTGTTATAGGGCGGGGTATTTCCCGAGAGGCCGGCGAATGCGCTGCCGTTATTTCCGCACCCGAGGCAAAGGCGTAACTTCGCTCAGTCCATGCGGGCCATTGTTATTGAGTCCGGCCAAAACACCATTTGGCCACTGCAGCCCAAGCGGCAAAGCCGAGGATCGAAATGGCAAGAATGAGTAACGCGAGCATCGCCATCTTCACGTCGTAGGCTTCTATTTTCTTGCCGAGATATTCCGGCGTGCGACCCACCATCAGGCCCGCGATGAACACCGCGAGCACAACGAAGACCAGCATCCCGTAAGACCCGCGCCGACACCGCCGAATATCACTTCGCCAAGCTTGATGTTGAATAACGGAACGAAGCCGCCGAGCGCGGTGAACGAATCGTGCATGGAATTGACCGCACCGCAGGAGGCATCGGTTGTGATCGTGGCGAACAGCGCCGAATCGAAGATGCCGAACCGGACTTCCTTCCCTTCCATGTTGCCGCCGGCGACGCCGAGACTCTGGTGGATTGGATTACCATTCGCCTCCGCCCACCAGCACAACAGCACTCCACAAACAAAAAGGATCAACATTGCAGCCCAGACGGTCCAGCCGTGTTTCTGATTCTTAACCATCCGGCCGAGGTAGTAAGTCAGCCCGCTGCCGATAGAAAAGATCGACAACATCTGGAAGAAATTCGAAAGCGGCGTTGGATTCTCGAATGGGTGAGCTGCGTTTGCGTTCACGTAACCGCCGCCGTTGGTGCCAAGCATCTTGATCGCGACCTGCGACGCCATCGGGCCTTGCACGATGTTCTGGTCGGTCACGGTTTGCTCTTCTGTCACCGCTTTGCCATCCGGTCCTTTGATCGTCTCGCCTTGATCATTCTTCTTCTCCACCTGGATCTTCATCGGCTCGACGAGTGCAGCCTTGGTGTAAGGCTTAGAAATTTTGAATCATTCCTTGGGAGACGAGGAATACCGCAAACACCAAACAAATCGGCAGGAGCAGATAGTAAGTGACCCGAACCAGGTCGACCCAGAAATTGCCGAGCGTTGTTGCCGAATGTCGCGCAATTGCCCTAACGAGCGCAGCCGCGATGGCGATCCCGGTGGCAGCCGAGACGAAATTGTGAAACGCCAACCCGACCATCTGCGAGAAGTCCAGCATCGTCGATTCGCCGACGTAATTCTGCCAGTTGGTGTTGGTGGTAAAACTGATTGCGGTGTTAAACGAAAGATCGGGACTGACTCCTGCCAGTTTCTGCGGATTCAGGGGCAGAAAATATTGCAAACGCAGGATCGCGTAGGTGAACAAGCAGCCCACGAGACTGAAGAGCAGCATGGCGAGCGTGTATTGCTTCCAATTGTGCTCTTTGCGGGCGTCGACACCCATGGCGCGATAGGTAAGCCGCTCGACGGGAGCCAGCACCGGATCGAGCCACGTTCTGCCATTCGGGTCGAGAACGTGCATCAAATAGAGGCCCATCGGCTTTGT
>CAWJDS010000014.1:0-33627 GCA_963841645.1 uncultured Gammaproteobacteria bacterium
CTCGCGCGGTTAGCCGCGGACCGCACGCAATTCGGGCGCCGCGGCGGGCCGCGGCGTCGCTTGTCATTCGGTGGGCTTTAGGCTCGAATGGCCGCCCGGAGGCGTCGGTGCGCTCGCCCACCCCAATGGCCACAGATCTCGTCGTCATCCTGAGCTCCGACTGGGTCGATTCCACCGCGACACGCACGCGGCTCGGCGAGGAGCCCGCGGATACGCTCCAGGAGCTGCACGACTCGCTGATTCGCAAGGTCATCGCCGCCGACGCCGGCGAGGTGATCAAGCATTCGGGCGACGGCGTGCTCGCGACGTTTCGGTCAGCGACCTCTGCGCTCGCGGCCGCCGTCAACATCCAGAAGGAGTTCGCGCGCTACACCGCGTCGCCCGCCGCGATCGCGCCCATCCGCGTGCGCGTCGGTCTCGCCGCGGGCGACGTGAAGCCCATGAGCGGCGACATCTTCGGCAGGCCGGTCGTCGAGGCCGTGCGCCTGCAGAGCCTCGCCGCGCCGGACGGAATCCGTGCTCGGAGCTCGTGCGCGTCCTGACCTATGGTCGCGGCGGGTTCGAGTTCGAGGACTTGGGGTTGCGCGAGCTCAAAGGTCTCGTGCCTGTGCAGGCGCATCGAGTCACCCGCTCGGCGGCCTCGACCGAAGCCAACCGCGACGCGCTCGCACAGCCGGACGCGGCACTCCAGCTCGCGGTCGCGTCAGCGGAGGCGGGGCAAGGACGCAGCGAGCCGACAGAGGCCGCTATCGCGGTTCTACCGTTCACGAACATGTCGTCCGATCCCGAACAGGAGTATTTCTCCGACGGTCTGTCGGAAGAGCTCATCAACCAGTTCGCCCAACTCGAAACGCTTCGCGTCGCGGGCCGCACGTCGTCGTTTGCGTTCAAGAACAAGACCGCGGACTTCGCGGACATCGGCGCGAAGCTCGGCGTGCGCTACGTGCTCGAGGGCAGCGTGCGCAAGGCCGGCAAGCGGCTCAGGATTACGGCGCAGCTGATCGACTGCTCCAACGGCTTCCACCTGTGGTCGGAGCGTTTCGATCGCGACCTCGACGACGTGTTCGCGATCCAGGACGAGATCGCCCAGGCGGTCGCCCGCAAGCTGCGCGTCACGTTCGACGTCGGCCCGAGTCGATTACCGGGTCTCACGCAGGATGCGGAAGCGTACGACCTGATGCTCCGAGCCCGCTCGCTTGTCCGGCGGCGCCACGGCGGTGAGATCGAGCGTGCGGTCGCGCTGCTGAGGCAAGCGCTCGCGATCGATCCAAAATTCGCGCTCGGTTGGAACGTGCTCGGCAACGCGCTCACCGCCGTGTTCACGCTCGGCCCGAAGGACCCCGAAGCGCTGCGCACTGAGATCGCCGAGGCGCTCGGCCGGTCGGTGGCGCTCGCGCCCGACATGTGGACCGGCCACGAGGCGAGGGCGAATCAGCTCGAGCTGCGACACGACTGGGTCGAGGCCGAGAAAGCGAATGCACGCGCACGCGCGCTCGCGCCGCCGTCGATGCGCGAGCCCGTCTTGAGCCGCTGCCATCAGCTCGCGATCGTCGGCCGCATTAGTGAGTCCATTCCATTCGGTGTCGAGGCAGCGCGCATCGAGCCGCTCGCTCCGCATCAGGTTCTGCCGCAGCTCCTCTTCTATTGCGGAAGGGACACGGAGGCCGAGACCTTAGCCGAGCGTTGCAGAGAGCTCACGCCCAATCATTTGCTCGACGACGTCTTTGCGTATGGCAGGGCGATGGCGAGGGGCGAGCACGAGAAGGCTAAGGGCTATCTCGCAGCCGCGACCGCTCAAGGCGACCGCGGGTCGTTCGGGAGCGAGATCCTCGAGGTCTTCGACGATGCCGACAAGGCGCGCGCCGTGTTACATCGCTGCTTCGAAACGGCTTCCGACGACGGCGCCGGCTTCTTGCGGCTTCACGGCGCGACCCTATTCGCGGCCTATTTCGGCGAGCAGGATCTCGCCGTCGCGATCTATCGACGTATCCACACGCGGCTGCTCGGGATCTACATCACGAACTTTTGGCATCCGCTATTTCGCAAGATGCGGCGGCTCCCTGCGTTCAAGGAGCTTGCGAAGGAGGTCGGCCTCGTCACCTACTGGCGCACGACGGGGCAGTGGGGCGACTTCGCGCGTCCGGTCGGTCACGACGACTTCGAGTGCGTCTAACGCGGAGGAATAGAGCTGGCGCGAGGCGTGATCACTAGAGCGACTGGGACAATAAGAAAACCAGAAGGAACGAACGATGAGCAACACGGCAGTCCAGGCTTCGGCCGCGCACCCTACGCAGCCGCAGACGTCTTCGTCGTGGCGACAGCTAGTGAACAGTGAGGACGGATGGTCGATCTGGATCGGCCTCGGGATCGTGATCGCCGCCTATCTGCTGTTCGCGAACGGCAAGACCCTCGCTTGGATCGCCGTGACGCCGCCGCGGTGGTCGACGTTCGGGCAGATCGGCGCGCACCTCGGCGCGAACGCGGGTCGCTACGGCGCGCAATTCCTGCTCTGGGTTGGGCTGTTCGGCGTCGCAATGAAGGCGATCGGCTACCGATTGCGCGAGTTCGTGCCCGCGTTCGTGTTCGTGTACGGGCTGTCCATGCTGATATTCGTGCTGGGCCAGTGGACCCAAGCGAGCGTGTACGGCTTCGAGCCGCCGCTCGTCGCGCTGCTGCTCGGGCTCGTGATCTCGAACGTCGTCGGCTTGCCGCGCTGGCTCGATGCCGGCTTCCGCGTCGAGTTCTACATCAAGACCGGCATCGTGCTGCTCGGCGCGACGCTGCCGTTCACGCTGATCGTCTGGGCCGGCCCCGTCGCGATCCTGCAGGCGTCGATCGTCTCGCTCGTCGACGTTCTTCGTCATCTACGTCGTCGCGCGCAGGCTCGGCCTCGAGCAGCGGTTCGCGGCGACGCTCGGCGTGGGCGGTGCAGTCTGCGGCGTCTCGGCCGCGATCGCGATCGCGGGCGCCGTAGGCACGCGCAAGGAGCACGCGTCGATCGCGATCGCGACGGTGATCGTCTGGGCGATCGTGATGATCTTCGTGCTGCCGTTCGTCGCGAGGCGCTCGAGCTTCCGGCCGGAGTCGGCGGCGCGTGGATCGGCACGTCCGAGTTCGCCGACGCTGCCGGTCTTGCGGCCGCGCAGTCCTACGGCGATATCGCCGGACAAGGCCGAACATCGCCGGAACCACCGAGCAGGCGCTGTCCGGCGTTCACGCTGATGAAGGTCGTCGGCCGCGACGTGTGGATCGGCATCTGGGCGTTCGTGCTCGCGATCGTCGCGACGACGCGTTGGGAGGGGGACGACGGCGACCGCGAGTCCGGCCGTCAAGATCTGGCGGCGTTTCCCGAAATTCGTGCTCGGCTTTCTGGTCGCGTCGCTGCTCGTGACCGCCGTCGCGAGCGGCTACACGCTGGCCGAGTACGACAAGCGCGTGACGCCGGCTCTGGTCGCGCCGATCCAGGATCTGCGCACCTGGGCGTTCATCTTCTGCTTCTTCAGCATCGGTCTCACGACGCGGTTCCGCGAGCTCGCGAAGAGCGGCACGAAGCCGCAGCTCGCGTTCACCGCCGGCGTCGTCGTCAATGTGCTGCTCGGTTACGTGCTGTCGGTCTGGCTCTTCGCCGACCACTGGCGGAACCTAGCGCAGCACTGAGCCTCGTTACTTAGCCCGCCCCGTGTAGCCCTGCGCGATGGTCGGGATCGCGATCAGCTTGTTGCGCGCGCTCGGTGTGCCCCAGCCGCCGTAGAACACGATGCCGAACAGCGTCTTCCGGTCTTTGCCGCCGAACGCGACGCCGTGCATGCCCTGCGGTCCCTTGATCGACCCCAGAGAACTGCCCGCTCGGCGCGAACACGTCGGCCGACTGGCCGGTCGCGACGAAGAGCCGGCCTTGCTGGTCCACGGCCGAGCCGTCGCCGCCTTGGCCGCCTTGCAGCTTGCCGAACTCGCGCTGATTCTTCAGCGATCCATCCGGCTGCACGTCGAACGCGACGACGACGGGACCGTTCGTGACGTAGAGGATCTTCTCGTCGGGGCTCAGGATGATGCCGTTCGCGCCCGCGACGTTATCGCCGTACTGCGTCATCACGCCCTTCGGGTCTGCATAGAACACGCCGGTACCGCTGACGGAGACGTAGACGCCGCCGCGCGCGTCCGCGGACAGGTCGTTCAAGACGCCGCCGGCGCAATCGAGCGGCTCGCCGTTGACCGTGTTCGCGAAGACCTTGCGCTGCGGCTCGAGCTCGATGATGGCCGCGGGGAAGCCGCGCGATGCGAGGAACAGCGAGCCGTTCTTGCTGCGCGAGACCGCGCCGCCCGTGTTCGTGTCGCTGAAGAGAATCTTCGCGAGGCCGTTGGCGGGATCGACCTGCATCACGTTGCTCGCGTCGTTGTTCGCGAAGATCATCGTGCCGTCGTCGCCCGCGATTGGGCCGTCGACGTTGTTGCCCTCCCAGGACCACACGACCTTCCATGTCTGTCCGGCTGCGATCACGCCCGGTATCTCGGCCGTCGGAGGGGGCATCGCGGGCTCGGGCGGGGGCGCGTCGTTCGCCTGCGCCGCTTGGCCCGCGCGTCCGCCGCCGATTGAAAACGGCGCGGGGGGTTTCTTGCACTTCGCGACGGCGGCGGCTAGCCCTGAGCTCTGCCAGGACTGCTGGCTGTGGCCCCGATCGAACGCGGAAGAAGGCTTCTGAGCGAGTGCGGTGGTCGCGGCGCAACCGGCGAGCACGGCGAGAGCGATCGTTGTTTTCATGAGTCCCCCGGATTTCGAGTTGGCAAGAAGCGCTTGGGCGCAGTCTAGCGTAGAAGGCCGATATACCCCACGAAGTCGACCCGCACTCGCGAACGGCGACAACACATGTAATATCGGCGTCTGATCCAGCTAACGACTGCTAACAACAGAGGCGGGGAGAACAACCGTGAATAAGAAGCTAGTGCTCGCGGCACTCGGCACGATGCTGCTGTGCGCCAACGCGTTCGCGCAGGACGCGAAGACCGTGATCGCGAACGCCCAAAAGGCATTGGGTAATCCGAAGGCCGTCACGTACTCGGGCTCGGCACGCGACGTCGCGTTCCAGCAGTGCGGCGGCAACGCGGCCGAGTTGATCTGCCACGGCACACACGACCCGATGCGGCCGATCACGAGCTATACGCGACTGATCGATCTCACGGCGCCGCTGTCGCGGCACACGGGCAGCACGACAGAACTTCGGCGCGGGCGGGAATACGACGCCGGCAGTCGGCACGTTCTTCCAGCAGGTCACCACGCAGCAGGCCGACGTGTCGCAGCCATGGGCCCAGTCTCTCGAGCTCTACATCACGCCGTGGGGCTTCTTGAAAGGCGCGGCCGAGAACAACGCGGCCCTGGCGCGCGCCAAGGTCGGCAACAAGAGCTACACGCTCCTGACTTGGAGTCCCAAGGTCAAGGCGCCGTCGGGCAAGAGCTACGTGATCAACGGCTACGTGGACGATGCGAACATCGTCGAGCGAGTCGAGACCTGGCTCGGCGAGAACATCATGGGCGACATGGCAATCGTCGCGAGCTACACCGACTGGCGCGACTTCGGCGGCTTCATGTTCCCGACCGAGATCAAGCAATCGCGCGGCGGTTGGCCGTTCTTCGAAGTCGACGTGACGAGCGCCGCCGGCAACCCGGCCGACCAGGCACCGCTCGCGCCGCCGCCGCCGAATCGCCCCGGCGCTCCGGGCGGCCCGCCGGCGGGCCCGCCGGGCGGCGGGCAACCGCCCGCGCTCAACGTCACGTCCGAGAAGCTCGGCGACGGCCTCTATCGGCTCACGACCGGCGCCGGAAGCTACGATTCCGTGATCGTCGAGTTCAAGACCTACGTGATGATGCTCGAGGCCGGGCAGAGCATCGCGCGAGGTAGCGCCTACATCGCGGAGACGAAGAAGCTGTTCCCGGGCAAGCCGATTCGGTACGTGATGGTTACGCACCCGCACTCCGACCACACGGGCGGCTTGCCCGCGCTCGTCGCCGAGGGCGCGACGATCGTTACGCAGGCCAACAACAAGGACTTCCTCGAGCGCGCGCTCAACACGCCGCGCACGTTGCTCGACGACGTGCTCGCGAAGAGCCCGAAGAAGGCGAAGATCGAAACGGTCGACGAGAAGCGCGTGTATACGGACGGCACGCGCACGGTCGAGATGTATCACATCTATCCCGCGCCGCACTCGAACGGCTTGCTCGTCGCGTACATCCCGAAGGAGCGCGTGCTGTTCCAGGGCGACTTCTCGGTAAATCCAGGCGAGCCCGCGAACGATCATGTGAAGGCGCTCGTGCCCGCGCTCGAGAAGCTCGGGCTCGTGAACTTCGATCGCTACATCAATGTGCACGCGTCCGCGGCGCCCCAGCACAAAGAGGATGTCTGGAAGGCGATGGGACGCTAGAGTCGAATCAACCGCGCGGCGGCGGCGGCGTCACGGCCGCCGAGCCGCGCGGCTGCGATGCGATCACCGGCGCTTCGCAGTTGACTTCCCACGGGATCGAATAGCGATCGACCACGACGCCGTAGAGCGGCGCCCAGAACGTCTTTTGCAGCGGCATCTTGATCGAGCCGGCGTCGGCGAGCGCCGCAAACATTTGCTCGGCCTTCTGCGGATCGTCGACCGAGAGCATGACCGAGAACCCTTGCGGCTGCCTGTAATCGCGCGCGAGCACGTCGCCGCCGACGAGGTCGGCGCCGCCGAGCTTCAGGCGCGCGTGCAGGACCTTGTCGCGCCATTCCGGCGGCACTTGGCCGCCGGCCGGCGATTCGCCCCACTTGAGCAGGTACTCGATCTTGGCGCCGAGCCGCCGCTCGTAGAGCTTGAACGCAGCCTCGCATTGGCCGTTGAAGTGCAGGGTCGTGCTGACTTTCATGGGCTGAACCCCGAGTAGTCAGGCCATCCGCCTCGGGCGACTCCGTAGGTGTGCGTGCGGCGTTGTCGTCCAGCAGGTGACTACTTCGCGGGCTCCGGGCCGGCCTCGAACGGGCGCAGCTCGCATTCGCCCTCGAACTTGGGCCAATGGACGCGATGCAGGTCCATGAAGCGCGTCGCGAGCTTTAGCGCGTCTTCGTACGAGGCGAATTCTCCGATCGCGTAGCCGCCGACGACCTCTTTCGCCTCGGTGAACGGGCCGTCGTGCACGCTGATCTTGCCCTTCGTGAGCCGGATGCGCTTGCCTTTCGACGTGGGCTGGAGCCCGGCCGTGTCGAGGATCGCGCCGCTCTTCATCGATTCCTCGACGAACTTGCCCATCGCGTCGAACAAGGCTTGCGGGACTTCCTCCATTCGGTAGTTCTCGGTGTGCTTGATGAACATCATGTATTTCATGGCTGAGCTCCTTGGGCTCGATTGTGGGGTTTCGCCTAATCGTCGAACGAGCTGTTTCGAAATCGACAACCCGGGCGAGAGAAGTTCGGTATAGTCGCCAGTCGTCGCGCGCCCTAATAGCGCCAAAGCAATGGGCACAGAATCGAGCGCGTCCGGCGGCGCCAGCGCCACACGCAGCTTGGGGGCTTGATGAACGCACGATCGCTCTTCTTCGCGTCCTGTCTAGGCGTCTCGCTCGGCATCACAGCGACGGCTCACGCGCAAGGCGGCTTCGGCCCGCCGGAGCTCACGCTCGTCCCCGTGAAGGACAACATCTACATGATCCGGAACATGGGCGCGGGCAACATCACGATGCTCGTCGGCCAGAAGTACGTGATCCTGATCGACTGGGGGGACTCGAGATACAGGTGGGCCTCGACGGGGTGATCACCGAGATGCGGTGATCGATATGAAATCGCTAGCCTTGTCCGCTTCGTTGTGGGCCGCGTGGGCGTGGAGCGCTGCGGCGCAAGGCCCCGCCCCGCAGTCGCCGCCGTGCGATCCCGCCGACAAACATTGGGTCTGCGGCCAGCAGACGCCCGAGGACCTCGTCGCGCTGCCGGGCGGCGGCTGGGTAGTCGCTTCTGCGTATACGGGCACGGGCGGCATCAATTTGATCAAGGTCGCCGAACGCGCGTCGACCACGGTGTTTCCGGGCCCGGCCGTCAAAGTAGAGCTCGACAAGACGACGTATCCCGACTGCCCCGGTCCGCCGGCCGGAGCGTTCACGACGCACGGCGTCTACGTCGAGCCCGGGCAATGGACCGGTGCTGCGGGTCATGGCCGTGGTGCACGGCGTGCGCGAGTCGATCGACGTGTTTCGCGTCGACATGCGTCCCGTGACGCCGAGCTTCACCTGGGTCGGTTGCGTGATCGCGCCCGAGCCGATCGGCTTGAACGCCGTTCGGGGGCTCGTCGACGGCGGCTTCATCACGACCAACTGGTTGCCGCGCGGCGGCGGTCAAGACGCGATGACTAAGATGATGGCCGGGGAGAAGAACGGGGAGCTTTGGGAGTGGCATACGAAGAGCGGCTGGCAGAAGGTTCCGGGCAGCGAAGCCGCGGGCGCGAACGGAATCGAGCTGTCCGCCGACGGCAAGATTTTCTACTTGGCCGCGTGGGGAAGCCAATCGTTCATTCGCTTTACGCGCGGCGCGACGCCGCAACGCGACGAGATCCCGCTCGGCTTCCGCGTCGACAACATTCACTTCGCGAAGGACGGCTCGCTGCTCGCGGCGGGTCAAGTCACGGATCCGAACGCGCGCAGCTCGCGCGTCGTGAAGATCGACCCGAAGACGCTCAAGGTGCGCGACCTGCTGACGCGGCCCGACGACGCCGCATTCGGCGGCAACACGACCGCGATCGAGATCGGCAAGGATCTCTGGCTCGGCTCGTATCGCGGCGACCGAATCGCGATCGTTCCGGCGCCCTGAGCGTCGACTGACGGAACGTCCGCAGTCCTGCTCGTCGTGAGCTCGCCGAGCGCTCAGCGTACCAAGGGACTTAAGCCAGCGCGCACCGCCGCGCTCGCGAGCCTCGCGATGGTGGCGTTCGCGGGCAATTCGCTGCTCTGCCGCGCGGCGCTTGGGCGGGAGCTGATCGACGCCGCGAGCTTCACGACGCTGCGGCTCCTGTCCGGCGCGGTCATCCTTCTGTTGCTCGCGCGTGCGTTGCCTGCCTCGCGTGCAGCGCCGGCGCCGCGCGACTGGACTGCGGCGCTCGTTCTGTTCGGTTACGCGATCGCCTTCTCGTTCGCCTATACGTTGCTGACTGCGGGCATCGGAGCCCTGATCTTGTTCGGGACGGTGCAGGCCACGATGTTCGTCGCGGGATTGCGCGCGGGCGAGCGCTTCGGGCCGGTCGCTTGGTGCGGGGTCGCGATCGCGGCCGCCGGCGTCGCGTGGCTCGTCGCACCCGGCGTGAGCGCGCCGAGCTCGCTCGGCGCGGTGCTGATGGCCGCGGCGGGAATCGGCTGGGGCGCCTACTCGCTGCGCGGGCGCCGGCTTGGCGATCCGGTGCGCATGAACGCGGATAGCTTCTTGCGCAGCGTGCCGCTAGCGGTGGCAACGAGCGTGTTGCTCGTCGGCATTCGACACGTGACGCCCGAGGGCGCTGCGCTCGCGGTCGCGTCAGGCGCGGTGACTTCGGGCATCGGCTACGTCCTGTGGTATGCGGCCCTGCAAGGGTTGACCGCGACCCGCGCGGCGGTGATTCAGTTGTCGGTGCCCGCGATCGCGGCGGTCGGCGGCGTGGTCTTCTTGCTCGAGCCCGCGAGCTGGCGGCTCGTGTTGTCGTCGATCGCGATCCTCGGCGGCATCGCCATGACCCTCACGCGGCGCGCTCGCGCGCCGCTTTGAGCGCGCTCGTCCACCAGATCAGATTGTCGAGCAGCGCGGCCGCGTTGCCGCGGTTCTGCTCGGTGTCGATCTGGCTGATCTCCTTGATGAACCACGGCTCGGGGATGTGCACGGCAAAGCGGATCGGCGCCATGTCGAGCTCGATCGTGACGAGCCGCAACTGCTCGACGCCGCGCGTTCCGCCGGCTCCGCCCCAGCTCACGAACGCGACCGCCTTGCGGCTCCACGCGTGATAGACCGTGTCGAGCGCGTTCTTGAGGATCGCGGGATAGCCGTGGTTGTACTCGGGCGTGCAGATGATGAACCCGTCGGCCTCCCGTACCTTCTCGCGCCAACGGATGATCGCGGGGTTCGTGTAGTTGTCGCGCGCGAAACCCGGCGGCAACGGCTCTTCGAAGAACGGCAGCGGATAGTCGCGCAGATCCAACCGTTCGAGCTCGATCTCCGGCCGCGCCGCCGCGAGGTCGTGGATCCATTGCGCCGGCTTCTCGCTGAAACGGTTCGCGCGCGTGCTACCGACGATGAGCTTGATGTTGAGCTTGTTCATTGTTCTTCGTGGCCTCGAGGATCTATTTGGCAGGGTGTGGCGACAGCGGCGCGAGTGTAGCGCACTCCACCGCTTGCGCCGCGAGAGCCGTTACTGCTGCCGAGCTCGGGCCTTGCGCTCCGTCTCGATGCAGTTGTAGGGCAGGAACTGGATCGACGGCTGCCAGCGGAACGTCGCGTAGTTCTCGTAGCTGACGGGCATCGTGAACGCGGAGGGGTCGGTCGCCGTCCAGTCGTATTGCAGCGTCGTGCCGCCGTCGCGCGGCGTGAATCGCTCGACGATCTTCATCGCGCGGCTCTGCGGCACGCCGACGAGGCCGTAGATCTCGAAGTACGGCCAATCGATGTGCGTCGTCGTGATCACGAGCGCGTCGCCGTCCCAGCGTCCCGCCGAGTAGCCGAGCGGCGTGAACGGCTGGTCGGCGGGCGGCTCCTTGCCGTCCATGTGAATCGTGCGGTCGATCTCGAACCACTCGTTTTGCAGCACGAGATCCGAGCCGCGCTCGACGAAGCGGATCGCGTACGGCCCGCTGCGCAGCATCACGCGCGGCATCCCGGGCGACACGCAGCCGAGCACGGGATCGTCGACGACTTCGTCGTACGCGGCCTGCTTCTTGCGCGCGTCGGGCGTGTACGGCGGATTGCTGACCCAAGCGGGCGGCTTGCCCTCGCGCATCGGCACGAACACCTTGCCGAAGAACCGATTGTCCGCGGCCGCGCCGGCCGTGCGCGGAGAGTAGGTGGGATCCGTGTAGACGACGCGGTCGGCCGCGGCGAAGCGCGGCATCACGTTGCCGCGCAGCAAGATCTCGCGGCCGTCGGCGACCAGCAGGTTCGTGACGTACATGCGGCGTTCGCGCCGCGAGGACGGATTGCCCGCGAACCGGACGACATCGCCCACCTTGACGATGTCGTGCGGCAGACCCGCGCGATCGAGCCGCGTGAGGTCGGCGCTCTCGATCTCCCACAGCGCGTCGTTGCCGTCGATCGCTTTCGTGCTGACGGTGAAGCGTACGTGCGGGTTTGCCCAGAGCAGCGTCACGATCTCGCCACGCGCCTCGACGATCGTCTTCGCGTCGTACTCCGCGGTCGAGTGGTGGGCCGACACGCGTACGCTAACGAGCGCCGCCGCGACGACCACCGCCGCGACGCCGGCAATTCGGCCAGGTCTCTGCTGCATAGCGACTTCCCCCCGAAGGCGCGGGCGAGCCGCTTTGCGCAGCCCGCGCTAGAACGAGTAGCGTGCGTTGACGCCGAGACCGTCCTGGTCGCCGCCGAGCGTAATGCCCACGCCGGCCGAGAACGCGCGCGTGAAATAGTAGCGCACGGAGCCCTGGAGCGACGTATCGCTGCTCGCGACGTCGAGATATTGGATGCCGCCCTCGAGCTCGACCTTGTCGTTCACGCGCCCGCGGATCCGAAACTGAAGGCCGAGGCCGTTGTCGTGGGCGCTGAACCCGTTCGCGTCCGCCGACTGATCGATGTAGAGCACGCGCCCGTACAGGTCGACGTTCGGCTTCAGAGCGTAGTTGTAGCCGAGGCCGAGCACCCAGGTGTCGACATCGATGCCGAAGTCGAGGTTGGCCGTGCCGTAGGAGGCGTAGACGTGCCAGTCTTCGGCGACTTTGAACGACCCCGAGAGCGTGAAGCCGTCGCCGTCGATGTTGTCCGGCGCGCGGTCGACGTCGAAGTCGTGCTTGTCGTAGCTGAGCTCGGCGTAGTTATAGTCGAAGCCCGACTTCGCGGGCTTCGAGGACTGCTGCGCCCAGCTCAACGCCGGCACCAGCAGCGCGGTCGCGACGAGCACTGCACGCGATACTCCGTTCATTCTTCCCTCCATCGTTCAAGGGCGGATGCCCGGCGCAATGATAAACGACGCGAGCCGCGGCGACTCGCGTCGCATTTTAGAGACGCGCAGGCTCCGATCGAGCTATAGCGACGAGGCGGTTACTTACTTGAAGCCCTTCGCTGCGACGTCCCAATTCGGGTTCGTGCAGAGCCCACAGCTCTTCCCGGAGAACATCGCGCCGGCCTTCTTGTCGCCCTTGAGCTGCCAGAGCGCCCAGCTCGACGCGACGTTCGCGAACTCGCCGCCGCCCGGGTGGAAGAACGTCGCGCTATGGCCCGCGTTGTGGCGCGAGCCGTAGAACGCGGGCACTTTGTTCAGCGCGTCGTATGCGGCCTTCGAGGGCGCCAGCATGAAATCGCGGTCGGCGCCGTTGACGAGCAGCACGGGGCCGTGGATCTTCGGGAGCGCGTCGAAGTCGGGGATCGGGAACGGCGGCGGCGCCTTCGGGTCGATCCGCGTCACGCCCGCGTTGAACACGCCGATCGTCTTCACGCGCGGATCGGCTGCTAGGTTGATCGAGAGGAAGCCGCCGCACGAGCTGCCCATCACGGCCACTTTGTCGACCGCGATCTTGCCCTTCAGCGGCGAGCCGTCGCGCTTGTTCTCCTTGTCCGCCCAGTCGATCGCGGTGCGCAAGTCTTCGACGTTGGCCTGGCGTCGCTCGGCGCCTTCGATCGCTGCGGTGCCGATCACGAGAAAGCCGTGCGACGCGACGGTCGTCAGGAAGCCCATGAAGCCCTTGCTGTCGATCGCGCAGCCGCCGTTGCCCCAGACGACGACCGGCAGGGTGTCTTTCTTCGGAAACGCGTCGAGGTTCGAGGGATGCAGGATCACGTGGCCGGGCGAGCCGAATGCGGCTTCTGTCGTGACCTCGTAGGGGCCTTTCTCGGCGAGCGGCGCGCCCTCGACGGGCAGCGATGTCCTGACCATGTCCATCGTGAAAGGTCCTGCCCCGAGCTGCGCGGAGCAGACGTTCGCGATCGAGAGCAGGGCCGTGGCCGTCGCGGTCGCTAGAGTGTGCTTCATGATTTGTCCCCCGGACGGTAGACGTTGCGGCGCATCGTCACCCACCGATCGGGGCGGCCGCAAGCCGTCGACAGAAAACTTCATGCCGTCAACGGCAAGCTCACCGCGCGGCCGGACTCGGCGCTGCGATAGATCGCCTCGGTCCACTCCATGTAGCGCACGCCGATCTCGAACGTGTTCATTTCTACCTGCTCCACGCCGCGGATCGCGTTCACGAACTCCTCTTCGACGCGATGATGCGCCTGCGCCTCGGGCGGGTTCGGATACGCCGCGAGCTCCTTTTCGCCGCGGCGGCCGACGAAGACGTTTTGCTCGTTATCGACGCGGATCGTGCCTTCGCTGCCGTAGATCCAGATTTCGTTCCCGCGCGACAGCCCGGTCGTCTCGCTGAACTTCATGTGCACGGGCGCGCCGTTCGCGAGCTCGTAGAGCACTTCGATGTGGTCCGGGATCTTCGCGGCGCGCGTTTCGCCGTGCTCGTCTTTCCGCGTCGGTATCTGCACGCGCGTCATGCCCATCACTTTGTTGCCGGGGCCGAGCCAGCGCATCGCCGATTCGTAGGTGCCACCGACGTTGAGCACGTTGATGCCGCTGAATTCGGCATCGTGGCGCCAGTCGAGCTCGCCGCCGAAGCTCGCGAAGTTGCGCTGCAGCATTTGCACTTCGACGGACAGCACGTCGCCGAGACGTCCGTCCGCGAGCAAGGTCTGAATCGCGCGATCGATTCTGTACGTGCCGGAGCTCGGCACGAGCTGGCAGACGAGATTCGAATGGCGCTGCGACGCCGCGAGCATGTCGCGCGCTTCGGCGCTGTCGTTCGCCATCCGCGCTTGGCACAGTACGTGGCGGCCGCTATCGAGTGCCGCGAGCGTGACCGCGCGATGCATGTACGGCCAGGTGCCGATCAGCACCGCATCGATGCCGCCGGCCGCGAGCAACTGCTCCCAGTCGGCGTAAGCGCGCGGGATACCGAGCTCGGCCGCGGCGCGTTTGCTCGACTCGAGCGAGCGATTTGCGACGGCGACGATCTCGACGTTCGGCATTTTGCGTAGGCCCGGCACATGCACGGAGCTCACGATGCCGCCCGCGCCGATGACCCCGACGCGAATCTTGCCGGCTTTGGCGGTTTTGCGTGGTTGCGCGGATAGCAAACTCGGCGCGAGCGCGGCCGCGATCGGCACGGCTGCGGCGGAGAGGATTTTGCGGCGGCTGATCGAATCGGCTCGGTCGGATTGGCTCATGTGTTCGGCTCGGGTGGCGTGATGCCCCCGAGCTTAGAACACTAGGCCGAATGTGCACAGACCGGAGACGGTAGGACCGGACGCGTTGCGCAGCGCGTTCGACCGCGACACGGCGAACGGGGTCTCGCAGCGGATCAGCTCGACCGCGTCGTCGCCGTTGATCGTGTTGCCACGCATCCGCAGGGCGTCGTCGGGGATCGGGATCAGGTGCACGGCCGTCGCGTCCATCGTCGCGCGATTGTCTAGCAGCGTGTTGCCCGACACGAGCACGTGATTGCCGTCGACTGGCACGAGACGCAACGCCCCGCCGACGTCGGCCGAATTCCGGATCAACAGGTTGTCGCTGATGACGCCGTCGGAGAGATCGAACGCGATGCCGCCGCCCGAGCTCGCCGCATTGTCGCGGATGTCGTTGTCGCGGATCACGGCCGTCGCGCTTTGGACCTTGATGCCGCCGCCCTCCGCTTGGGCGCACGACGAATCTTGCAAGTTGTGCCGGATCTCGTTGTGCGCGACGACGACGGTCGCGTCGAGCGCCGAGACGCCCACGCCGAAGCAGCCGACGTTGTCGCGGATCACGTTGTCGCGCAACGTGGCGCCAGCGAGCGACTCGAGGTAGACGCCGCCTGCCGAGCCCGCAGCAGGAACGTTCATCGACTCGAGAGCGAGGCCGTTCGTAATGGTGAAGCCGACGATCGCGACGCTCTCGACACCGGTGCCGCGCGCAAAGATCACGCGGCCGATGCGGCCGCCGTCGAGCGTGGTAACCGCGGCGCCCGATGTCGCGACGAGCGTAACGCTCTTGTCGACGACAAGGTTTTCGAAGTAGGTGCCGCCCGCGACCACGACGCTCGCGCCGGGCGCCGCCGCGTCGATCGCGGCCTGGATCGTCGGATAGTCCTGCGGAACGCGGAGAGCGTCTTGCGCCCACGACGCCGTGGCCGACGCGAGCGCGCCGGCGGCGAGGATGGAGCGAAGGCTCGACACGACGGCTCTCCCTTCCTGAGGTCGAAGATCGATGCTACCGGCGCGACTAGCGTGGAAACGTGATGCACCGCTCAGCCGCGCGGGGCTATCCCGGCACGCAACCTAGCACACGACGTCGGCTGGAAGCCTGCGCGTTGAGGCATACTGTCTCGCTACCGCAGCGAACGAACGAGAAGAACTAATGAGCGAGCGCCATCCCGCGGAGACGATTCTCAAGCTATCAACGGCGTACTGGGCCTCGCGCTGCCTGCACGCGGTTGCTCAGTTCGGCGTCGCCGACGCGCTCGGCGACGAGCCCGAAGCTGCCGCCGTGCTCGCGAAGAAGACCGGCACGAACGCCGACGCGCTGCACCGCATCCTGCGCGCGCTGTGCAATCACGGCATCTTCACGTTGCGCGACGGGCGGTTCTCGCACAATGCCGCGTCGCGGCTGCTGCGCTCGGACAATCCCGCATCGATGCGCTCGCTCGCGCGCATGATGGGGCTCGACTTCCACTGGGACGTCTATCGCGACCTCGTGCACAGCCTCACGACCGGCGAGTCGGCGGGCTACAAGGTGCAGCAGGGCGGCTTGTTCGAGCACCTGCGCACGCATCCCGACGACAGCCGCCTCTTCAATGAGGCGATGGTCGGCAAGTCGTTCGGGCAGATCGGACCGGTGCTCGGCGCCTACGACTTCTCGCCGTTCAAGACGATCGGCGACATCGGCGGCGGCTTCGGCCATCTGCTCGCGGCGATTCTGAATGCCGCGCCGGGCGCGAAGGGCGTGCTATTCGACTTGCCCGAAGTGGTCGCGCAGGCGCGAGCGCGCCCGAACCCGCGGATCACGTACACGCCCGGCGACTTCTTCAAGGACGCGATTCCGGCCTGCGACCTCTACGTGATGATGACTGTGATCCACGACTGGTCGGACGCGGAGTCGATCGAGATCTTGCGGAACCTGCGTGGTAACGCGCCGGCGAACGCGAAGCTGCTGTTGGTCGAGGCGATCGTCGATGAGAGCGCGACGGACTCGTTCCCGATCGACATGGACATCGAGATGCTGGTGTTCGCATCGGGTCGCGAGCGGACCCAGGCGCAGTGGCAGGCGTTGTTGTCGAAAGCCGGGTTCAAGCTCACGCGCGCCGTCCCGCTCGGCGGCCTGTCGGGGCTCGTCGAGGCGACGGTGGCCTGACGATCGAGCGCTTCAGTCGAACTCGTAAAGCGCGAACGTCGTGCCGGGCGTCGTGTCCACCTGCAACGAGCAGCCGGTCCACGCGCTTGGCAACGTCCAATCCACGTCGGGCTTGTAGTCGATTCGCTTGCTGCCCTGATCGCACTTGACGCGTAGCTCGCGGACGTTGCCGGCGACGGCGGCGAGCGTGAACGTCCGCGCCGTCAGCGCGAGCTCCCACGGTTCCTGTCCAACGCGGACTTCGTGCGCGCGCTTCGCGTCGGGTGGCAGCCCCGCGTCGCCCGACTGCAGCTCTCGCGACACGGAGTGCACGGCTTGCGCACCTGTCTGCTCCGCGAGCGCGTCCTGGGCTTTGCCGACACGAACGATCGCTTCGCGAAGCTGCGGGTCCTTGGCCCCGAGGCTCCGCATCTCTTTTGCGACCTGCTGCTGCACGCGGAGTTGCTCGGCGCGGT
The DNA here is from genome assembly GCA_963841645.1 of uncultured Gammaproteobacteria bacterium. Classification (GTDB taxonomy): domain Bacteria; phylum Pseudomonadota; class Gammaproteobacteria; order Steroidobacterales; family Rariloculaceae; genus FEN-1219. The sequence goes on from CAWJDS010000014.1 coordinate 17,016, forward strand.
ACTGCTGCTGGTTCGGTCCGATCTCGCCCCGCATCTGATTGACCGCGGACTGCGAGAACTTCGCGTCCGCTTCGCGGTAGCCGTTCGGCAAGCAGACGCGTCGCGCCATGTGCGAGTCAGGCTTGAACTCCGAACGGCAATGCATCTCGAGGCGACGGTCGCCGACGATCTCGTTGAAGCGGTCGTACATTGCGTCCTCGGCCACCTCGAGCTCGTGCCGCAAGGCGCCGATCCGGCCGAGCACGACGATCTCGTCCTCGGCCGTGGGCTCGGGCGTTTGTCGCGCCACGCCGGCGGGTTGCTGCGTGGCTCCGCTCGCGTTCGTCTCTTGCGCCGCGCCGAAGTTGGCGAACGCGAGCGCTGCACCGAGGGCGGCCGCAAGCGCGGCTCGACCGAGCGCGCTCACCGCTTCAACGCCGGCAGCAAAGCCGGCCGGTCCGGCGGCTGGTGCTGATCGACCGCGTTCAGCATGAAGCCGACACGGAAATAGTCGCCCATGATCGTCATGAGCTCCACGGTGTGCTGGCGACCGAACAGCGACACCATCTTCGCCCAGAGCTCGCTGCTCACGTGGTGCTCGCGATAGAGCGTGCGGCCGAACGTGATCAGCGTGGCGTCCTTGTCCACGAGTCCCTTGACGTCCTTGTTGTACTTCACGACGTCGATCACGGACTGCTCGAGCCCTTGGCGCAATCCGTAAGGCTCGTGCGCGGACCACTCGAACTGCTGGTCGATCTCGCGCGCGATGATCAGCACGGCGAGCTGGAAGTAACGCGGGCCGACGGGGCTCTTCTCACCGGTCGGAATCCCGAGGTCGCGGTCGTTCGGCGCGTAGATCGTGACGTGCGTCGGTCCGGGACCCGCTTTGAAGCTCGGCCGCGCGGCGAGCAGCTTCTGTCCCTCCTCGTCGAGATCCGCGGGCGTGACGGGCGGGAGCCGCGACAACGTCACCGGATCGATGTCCGGCGGCAGCTTGTTTTGCGCGTGCGCGGCGAACGGCAACGAGGCGATCAGCAGTGCGGCGAACCGGGCGTTCATGGTGTTCCCCCAAAGATTGAGAGCTGCCTCACCCTAGCACGACGTCCGGTCGGCTCGTAGCTTGGCGCAGCGATCGTCTGCGACAATCGCTGTCCGCCCCGAATCGGATCCGCATGACTTCCCACCCGCGCGACGTGCTCTCGGTCGAAGACCTCTGCAAGTCCTACTCCGGGCTCCGCGCGGTCGATCACGTGTCGTTCGTGGTCGGGCGCAACGAGATCCTCGGCTTGCTTGGACCGAACGGCGCGGGCAAGACCACGATCATCAACTCCGTGCTCGGTGTGCTCGCGCCGACCTCGGGCACGATCCAGATCGGCGGCATCGACGTCGCGCGCCGGCGCTCGCTCGCGCTCGCGAAGACCAACTTCGCGGCGGTTTATGCGACGCTGCCCGGCAATCTCACGGTGGCGCAGAACCTGCGCGTGTTCGGGTTGATCTACGGCGTGCGCGGCCTGTCGCGACGAATCGAAGAGGTGCTCGAGGAGTTCGATCTGAAGCGTCTGCGCGATACCAAATGCGGCCTGTTGTCGTCCGGCGAGCAGACTCGCGCCGCGCTCGCGAAGGCGTTGCTGAACCGGCCGGAGCTGTTGTTGCTCGACGAGCCGACCGCTTCGCTCGACCCGTCCGCCGCGCAGATCGTCCGCGCCCGAATCCGCAAGCTCGCGCACGAAGGCAACCGCGGCATTCTTTGGACGTCGCACAACATGCTCGAGGTGGAGGAGGTGTGCGACCGCGTGTTGTTCTTGTCGCACGGCAAGATCCTGCTCGAGGGCGACCCGAAGCGCTTGCCGCACGAGCACGGCGCCGCGACGCTCGAGGAACTTTTCATCCGCATCGCGCGCGAGCCGCTCGCGTCGAGCGTGGAGGCCGCGCGATGAACGCGCGCGCGATAGCAGGGCTTGCGCTGCGCCAGTTCTACTTGATCCGTGGCAGCCCGGTGCGGCTGTTTCCGATGTTCGCGTGGGTCGCGATCGACATCATCCTGTGGGGATTCATCACGCGCTACTTGAATTCAGTCAGTGCGTCGGGCGTCGATTTCGTGCCGACGCTGCTCGGCGCCGTTCTGCTGTGGGACTTCTTCACGAGGATCATGCAAGGCGTGACGACCGCGTTCCTCGAGGACGTCTGGTCGCGCAACTTCCTCAATCTCTTCGCGACGCCGCTCTCGAACGCCGAGTACATGACCGGCCTCGTGATCACGAGCATCGCGACGAGCCTGGTCGGCCTGGTCGTGATGCTCGTGATCGCGACCGCGGTCTTCGGGTTGCCGTTCTTCAAGCTCGGCCTGCTGCTCGTGCCGTTCCTGCTCGTGCTGTTCTGCTTCGGCATCGCGCTCGGCATCTGCGCGACTGCGATGGTGCTGCGTCTCGGGCCGGCTTCCGAATGGCTCGTGTGGCCGCTGCCCGCACTGCTCTCGCCGTTCGTCGGCGTGTTCTATCCGCTCTCGACGTTGCCGGCATGGATGCAAGCGATCGGTCGCGTGCTGCCGCCTTCCTATGTCTTCGAAGGCATGCGCGCCGTGATCAACGGCCAGGCCTTTCCGCCGGGGCAGCTAGCGCTCGGCGCCGCGCTAGCGGTGCTCCAGATCGCGATCGCCGGATACCTGTTTTCGCGCGTCTATCGATACGCGGTACGCACGGGCCTGCTCGCGCGCTACAGCGCGGAGTCGGCCGCGTAGCGCAAGCGCGGCGGTGCCGGCAGGCGACGTGCGCTTACCAGATTGACACGCGCCGCTCGGTCGGCAGAGCGAGCTTCGCGTTCGCGGGCACGCCGAACGCCTCGTACCACTCGGCGACGTTCGGCACGACGCCGTTCACGCGAAACTCGGCCGGGCTGTGCGGGTCCGCGAGCACCTGATTGCGCAGGAAGCCCTCGCGCACCTGCTGGCGCCAGATTTGCGCGAACGCGAGGAAGAAACGCTGATCGCCGCTGAAGCCGTCGATCGTCGGCGCGCGCTTGCCGCCGAGCGAGCGATGATAGGCGCTGTACGCCATCTCGATTCCGCCGAGGTCGCCGATGTTCTCGCCGAGCGTGACTTGGCCGTTGACCTTGATGCCGGGCAGCGGCTCGAACTTCGCGTACTCGTCCACGAGCTGCTTCGTGCGCGCGTCGAAGCGGCCGCGATCGGCATCGGTCCACCACCCCCGTAGCACGCCCTTGCCGTCGAACTTGCTGCCCTGGTCGTCGAAGCCGTGGCCGATCTCGTGGCCGATCACCGCGCCGATGCCGCCGTAGTTCACGGCCGGGTCGGCGTTCGGATCGAAGAACGGCGGTTGCAAGATCGCTGCCGGAAACACGATCTCGTTCAGGCTCGGGTTGTAGTACGCGTTCACGGTCTGCGGCGTCATGCCCCATTCCTCGCGGTCGACGGGTCCCGGCAACTTCGCGAGCTGCCGCCGCCACTGGAACACGTTCGCGCGCTGCACGTTGCCGAGGAGGTCGTTCGGCGCGACCGTGAGCGGACCGTAATCGATCCATTTGTTCGGGTAGCCGATCTTCACGGTGAACTGCGAGAGCTTCACGAGCGCGGCGGTCTTCGTCGCGTCGGACATCCAATCGAGCTTGCGAACGCGCTCCTCGAGCGCGGCACGCAAGTTCGCGACGAGCGCTTCCATCTGCGCCTTCGACGACGCGGGGAAGTACTTCTCGACGTACAGCCGGCCGATCGCCTCGCCGAGCTGCGAGCTCACGAGTTGCACCGCGCGCGTCGCGCGCGGCAGCTGCGCGGGCTGGTTGTTGAGCACGGTGCCGAAGAACGCGAAGTTCGCGTCGGCGAGCTCGGTCGTCAGTTGCGGCGCGAACGCGTGCAGGTATTGAAAGCGCAGATACGCTTGCCAGGTCGTGAGCGGCGTGCTGCGGAACACCTCGGCGAGCTTCGGGAACGCGCTCTTCTCGTTGGCGACGAACCGGTCTTGCTTCGACAGCTCGCCGGCTTTCAAGAACGCGTCCCATGGAAAAGCCGGCGCGAGCGCGACGAGCTCGGCGCGATTGACGGGATTGTAGGTCTTGTCCGCGTCGCGCCGATCGGCGTTCGGCCAAGACACGTCGGCGATCGCTCGCTCGAGCGCGACGATCGAGTCCGCGTTACGCTCGGCGTTCGTGTCGCCCGCGATCGCGAGCATCTTCGCGATCGCGGCGGCGTACTGCTTGCGAATCTGCGGAAATTGCTCGTCGTCGCGCAGATAGAAATCGCGGTCGGGCAGCCCGAGGCCGCCCTGAGTGATCGCGATCGTATAGCTATCGGGATCCTTCGCGTCGATGTCACGGTAGAAGTTGAACGGCGACGCGATATTGAGCGCGGGGTCGCCGAGCGCGGCCGCGACCTCCTCGTAGTTCGCGACGCGGCCGAGCCGCTCGAGGTCCGCGCGCGCGGGCACGAGTCCGCGAGTGTTCACCACGGCCTCGTCCGCGAAGCTCGCATAGAAGTCGCGGACCTTCTGCGCGTCGGAGCCCGGCGCGACGCTAGTTGTCGTCGCGAGGCCGTCGATCAGCTGCTGCACTCGCTGCTCGGACCCTTGCCGTAGCTCGTTGAACGAGCCCCAAGCCGGACGATCGGCCGGAATCCGATTCTCGGCGAGCCAGCGGCCGTTCACGTAACGGTAGAAATCGTCGCCGGGCTTCACGCCCGGGTCGATGTTCGAGAGATCGACGCCCCAGGCGCCGAGCACGGGTTTGGTCTCGACGGCCCGGGGCGAGCCCGACTGCGCCGCCGCCGGGCTGGCAATGAGCGCGATCGCGAGCGAGAGCAGACGCTTCATAGAGAGACTCCGCATCGTTGAACATGAGTCAGCGCGCTAACTATGCAGCGCGCCACCGCGGCGTCCAAGCCTCGACCGCCACGAAGTCGGTTACGGCGCGCGGATTGCGATCTTTAGAAGGTACGGGAGATCCCGATGCTGCCCCAGGCGAAGCTCCGCGCGCCGCGCCCGCGCTCGATTTCCTCGGTCTGATGCCGGATCGTGTAGCTCACGCTGAAGCCCCTCGGAAACACGGTCGTCGCGCCGATCCACAGGTCGACGAGCAGCGGCTGGAGCTCGTGTGCTGAATAGACGACGTCGCTGTGGCGGAACTGGCCCTCGAGGAACGCGTTGTACAGCCGCACGTGCAGCTTTGCGCCAGCCTCGAGCTGGAAGCGCGGCCGGCCGCCCGCCGCTGCCGCCGGGCCGCCAATCGCCGGGTGGCTGGCGTAGTCGCCGCTGACTGCGGACGAAGACCACCACGGAGTGTCGCTGCGCGCGACGATCTCGAGATTCGCTTCCGTGAGATAGCCGACGCTCGCGCCGGCGCCGAGTCGCAGGGAATAGGGATGGCCGAGATACGAGCCTTGCGCGAGCAGCCGATAACGCGACACCGAATACATGAACGTCGGCTCGCCCCCGTCCGAGATTTGGTGCGAATAGCCGCGCGGCTCGGTGTTCCCGAAAAGCCTGTGGATCGCTTGTTGCAGCGCTTCCGCGACCGGCAGTCCTAGCACGCCGATCGCGAGAGACGACTGAAATGCGCGGCCGCGCTCTGGATCCAGCGCGACCTCCGAGCTCGCGGCATACAGCAGGTTCGAGTACGGTCGGTCGTCCGGCAGCGGCTGCGACGCCGCGAGGTTCTGCGGCGTGAACAAGAGCAGTCCGATTTCGAGCGCTTCGCCTTCGAGCACGGCGTCACCGCGCCAAGTGGCGAAGCGCGTCGCGCGATCGACGCGCTCGAGCGGGGCCGCGAGCGACAACGGGTGATGGCGCGCAACGTCGCCCGTCAGGCCGAAAGTCATCCCGCCCGTGTAGTCGCGGTCGTGGTCTGCGAACGAGAACAGGTCGTCGTCGACGTGCACGGACCAACGACGTACGTCGTCGTCCGCGACGAGCCGCGTGGCAGGGTCCTGCGCTTCGGTCTGCGCCGCGGCGCCGGCGGCGGCCAGTGCCGAGATCAATAGCCCGATTGCCCATCCCAAGTGGCGCATCGGAGTGCCCGTTCCATGGGGTTCCCGGCGAGATCTCTCAGGACTGCGGGCCGGCCGCTTCCCAACCGCCGCCAAGCGCCTTGTAGATCAAGACGACCGACGTGTTGAGCTCGGTCTCCGCGGCCGCGACCGCGTCCTCCGCTTGCAGCACGGTGCGCTGCGCGTCGAGCAAGCGCAGGAAGTCGAGTGCGCCTTCGCGGTACTGCACGCGCGCGAGCTCGGCCGCGCGCCGCGACGCGGCTGCCTCGTCGACCACGGAAGCGAAACGCACGCGACTCTGCGCGTAGCCGACAAACGCGGTTTCCGTCTCCTCGAGCGCGCGCAACACTATGCGGTCATAGACGGCGAGCGCGCCTTGCGCGCGCGCCTCGGCCGCGACGATTTGCGAGCGCACGCCGGGCTCGAGCCCGCCCCAGGACAGCACGGGCGACACGGACCAGGCGCGGCTCGCCGCCTCGCCGAGCTCGCTCGCATCGCCCGCGATGAAGCCGATGAACCCGCTCAGCGTGAGCCGCGGGAACAGGTCCGCCTTCGCGACGCCGATCCGCGCCGTCGCCGCGGCGAGCTCGCGCTCGGCCGCGCGGACGTCGGGCCGGCGGCGCAGTAGGTCCTCCGGTGAGCCCACGGCGAGCGTCGTCAGCCGCGGCGCCAGCTCATGTGGCGCGAGCTCGGAGTCGAGAGTCCCCGGTTGCTGACCGACCAAGACCGCGAGCCGGTGCGCCGCGGACGCCTCGGCCGCGATCAGCGGCGGAATGCTCGCTTCGGTCGCCGCGAGCCGCGCGGCCGCGCTCGCAACATCGAGCTCGCCGCCGCGCCCGAGGTCGAGGCGCACGCGCGTGAGGCTTAACGTCTCGCGCTGCGAGGCGAGATTCTCGCGTGCGACCGCGAGCCGCTTCTGCGCGCCGCGCAGGTCGAGGTACGTGCTCGCGACCTCGGCCGCGACGAGCACCTGTGCGTCACGCAGATCCGCTTCCGCCGCCTGCGCGTCGGCGGCCGCGGCCTCGGCGCCGCGCCGGACCCGCCCGAACAGATCGAGCTCCCAGAGCGTCGCGACGCCCACTTGGTTCGACTCGATCGAGATGCGGTCCGTGGTGAACCCGGGCTGCTGCTCTTTGCTCTTGCTGTGCGCGACCGCGATGTCCGCGCCGGGCCAACGTTCGCGCCGCGCCGCGCTCAGCAACGCGCGCGACTCCGCGACACGCGCGGCTGCGACCTTGAGATCCAGGTCGCTCGTGAGCGCACGCTCGATCAAGTTGTCGAGCGTCGGATCGCCGAATTGTTGCCACCACGCCGCCTCGAACGGCTGCGTTTGGACGACAGCCGGATCGGCGTTGTGAAACTCGGGGGCCTTCGTTTCCGGAGGCTGGTAGTTCGGCCCGACGGCACACGCGGCGAGCAGCAGCGTGGACGAGGCCAACAGTAACGTCCTGTTCATGATCGGTCTCCTAGCGAACTCAATGCGCGCCGACCGAGGCCGTCGCCCCGATCTGCTCGTGCGAAACGGTCGCCGCGGCCGGCGCGGGCTCATTGCCGCGCCGCACCGCGGCACCCAGGCGCCGCACGACCCAATAGAAGACCGGCGTCAGCAGCAGGCCGAACACGGTCACGCCGAGCATTCCGGCGAAGACGGCGACGCCCATCGCGTTGCGCATCTCGGCACCGGCGCCGGTCGACAGCACGAGTGGCACCACGCCCGCGATGAACGCGATCGAGGTCATCAGGATCGGCCGCAAGCGCAAGCGGCACGCTTCGAGCACCGCGTCCCAGGTGCTCGCGCCGGCTTGCTCCCTAGTACGTGCAAACTCGACAATGAGAATCGCGTTCTTGCACGCGAGCCCCACGAGCACGATCAAGCCGACCTGCGTGAAGATGTTGTTGTCGCCGCCCGAGAGCCACACGCCCGCGATCGCGCTGAGCTGGCACATCGGCACGATCAGGATCACCACGAGCGGCAACGCGAAGCTCTCGTATTGGGCCGCGAGCACGAGGAACGCGAGCAGCACGCACAACGGGAAGATCCAAACCGCCGTGTTGCCGGCGATCAGCTGCTGGAACGCGAGCTCGGTCCAATCGAACGACAGGCCGTTCGGCAGCTCCTGCGCGGCGAGCTTCTCGAGCGCGGCTTGAGCTTGGCCCGACGAGAACCCCGGCGCGGGGCCGCCCGAGATCTCCGCGGTGGGGTAACCGTTGTAGCGGCTGACGACGCTTGGCCCCGAGCTCTGCTCGAGCGTCACGAACGAGCCGAGCGGCACCATTGCGCCCGAGGCGTTGCGCACCTTCAGCTTTAGGATGTCGTCGGGCTCGAGCCGGAAACGACATGTCGCTTTGGGCCGTGACTTGGAACGTGCGGCCGAAGCGGTTGAAGTCGTTGACGTACAACGACCCCAAGTAGACCTGCATCGTCTCGAACAAGTCCGAGAGCTGCACGCCTTGCGCCTGCGCCTTGTCGCGGTCGACGTTGGCGCGCACTTGCGGCGCGCTGATCTGGAAGCCCGAGAACACGTTCGCGAGCGCCGGCGCAGCCCTCGCGGCGGCGACGATCTTTTGCGTCTCCTCGAACAGCGTCGGGAAGCCGAGGCCGCCGCGATCCTCGATCTGCACCTTGAAGCCGCCGATCTGGCCCAAGCCCTGCACGGCCGGCGGCGGGAACACGGCGATGTAGGCGTCCTGGATCGACGCGAGCTTCTGGTTCAGCGATGCCGCGATTTCCCAGGCCGAGCGGCCGGATGTCTTGACGTGCTTGCCGTCCTTCGAGAAGTCCGCAAGCCCCGCGAACGCGATGCCCGAGTTCGCACTGTTCACGAAACCGTTGATCGATAGACCCGGGAACGACACCGCGTGCGCGACGCCGGGCTCCGCGAGCATGATCGCGTCCATCTGGCGGATGACGGCCTCGGTGCGATCCAGCGTCGCCGCTTCCGGCAGCTGCGCGTACGCGATGAGGTACTGCTTGTCCTGCTGCGGAATGAAGCCGCCCGGCACGCTCGCGAAGCCGAGCCAAGTCAGGAGCAACAAGCCGCCGTACACGCCGACCGCGAGACCGGACCGCCGCAGCAGGCTGCCTGCGACGCCGACGTAGCGCAGCGACGTCCATTCGAACAGCCGATTGAACGGCCGCAGCAGCCAGCCCGCGGCGAAGTCGATGCCTCGTTGCAAACGGTCGGGCGCCGCGCCGTGCGGCTTCAGCAGCACCGCGGCGAGAGCCGGTGACAGCGTGAGCGAGTTGAACGCCGAGATCGCGGTGCTGATCGCTATCGTCAACGCGAACTGCCGATAGAACTGGCCCGTGAGGCCGCTGATGAACGCGGTCGGCACGAACACGGCGATCAGCACGAGCGCCGTCGCGATGATCGGGCTCGTGACCTCGCGCATCGCTTGCTGCGCGGCCGCGACCGGTGCGAGACCCTTCGCAATGTTGCGCTCCACGTTCTCGACCACGACGATCGCGTCGTCGACGACGATGCCGATCGCGAGCACGAGGCCGAACAGCGACAGCGCGTTCAGCGAAAATCCGAACAGATGCATGATCGCGAGCGTGCCGACGAGCGACACGGGCACGGCCGCGAGCGGAATCACCGATGCGCGCCAGGTCTGCAGGAACAGCAACACGACGAGCACGACGAGCACGAGCGCTTCGAATAGCGTGTGCACGACGGCGTCGATCGACTGGCGCACGAACATCGTCGGGTCGTAGACGATGTCGTAGTCGACGCCTTGCGGGAAGTCCTTCGCGAGAGTTCGCCATCGTCTCGCGGACCTTGTTCGAGATCTCGATCGCGTTGCTGCCGGGACGTTGGTAGATCGGAATCGCCGCCGCGGCCTTGCCGTCGAGCAGCGAGCGCAGCGCGTAGGTGTTCGCCCCGAGCTCGACGCGCGCGACGTCGCGCAGCCGCGTGATCTGGCCGTGCTCGCCGACCTTGACGGCGACGTTCTCGAACTCCTCCTCGGTGACGAGGCGTCCGTGCGTATCGATCAACACCTGGAAGTCGGCGGCGTTCGGCGCGGGCGGCGCGCCGAGCTGACCGGCCGCGACCTGGACGTTCTGCGCGCGGATCGCGCGCACGACGTCGCTCGCCGTGAGGTTCAGCGCGGAGACTTTTTCGGGGTCGAGCCACACGCGCATCGCGTAGTCGCCGGCGCCGAACACGCGCGCGTCGCCGACGCCGTCGATGCGCGCGAGCTCGTCGCGCACGTGCAGCGTCGCGTAGTTCGCGAGGTAGAGCATGTCGTAGCGGTTGTCGGGCGAGACGAGGTGCACCAGCAGCGTGAGATCCGGCGACGCCTTGTCGGTCGTCACGCCGAGCCTCTGGGTGACCTCGGGCAGCTTCGGCAGCGTCTGCGAGACGCGGTTCTGGACCTGCACCTGTGCTTTGTCGAGGTCCGTGCCGAGCGCGAAGGTCACGGTGAGCGTCATCAATCCGTCGGTCGTCGCCTGCGACGACGTGTAGAGCATGTTCTCGACGCCGTTGATCGCTTGCTCGAGCGGCGCCGCCACGGTTTCGGCGATCACTTGCGGGTTTGCGCCGGGGTAAGTCGCGCGCACGACGACGGTCGGTGGCACGACCTCCGGGTACTCGCTGATCGGCAAGAGCCGCAGCGACAGTGCGCCGGCGATGAACAGGATCGCGGACAGGACGGCGGCGAAGATCGGCCGCCGGACGAAGAATTGCGAGAAACCCATGGCTGCCCCCTCAACGCGCGACGCGCGCGCTAGCGAAAGAGTCGGTGTTGGCCGCGAGCCGCGAGAGCGCGCCGGGCGAGTCGCGATCCATCGCGACCTGCGTGGCGTTCACGGGCACGCCCGGGCGAACGCGTTGCAGGCCGTTGACGATCACGATGTCGCCGTCGTCGAGCCCCTGCGTGATCACGCGCAGCCCTTCGACGGATTTGCCCGTCACCACCGGGCGGTATGCGACGACGCTGCGCTCGTCGACGACGAACACGAACTTGCGGCCGAGATCGGTGCCGATGGCCCGGTCGTCGACGAGAGCCGCGCGAAAGCTGCGCGGGCTCACGAGCTTGATGCGGACGAACAGGCCCGGCGTGAACCGGCCGTCGGCGTTGTCGAGCACCGCCCGCGCGCGGATCGTGCCGTGCTCCGGGTCGACGCGGTTGTCGAGGAAGTCGAGGCGCGCGGCGTGCGGATTGCCTTGCTCGTTGCTGAGACCGACCTGCACGGTGCTGCCTGCAGCCGCGTCGCTGGCGTGCACGCTCGCGAGATAGGTTTGCTCGTCGATGTCGAAGTAGGCGTAGACCGGAGTGTCGGACACGACGGTCGTCAGCAGCGTCGAGCTGTCGACGAGGTTGCCCGCGGTCACGATGGCGCGCGACACGCGGCCGGCAATCGGCGCGGTGACGCGCGTGAACGAGAGATTCAGCTTCGCTGACGTGAGCGCCGCCTCGGCCGCGCCGAGCCGCGCCTGCGCCACGGCCGCGTCCGAATCGAGCCGCTCGGACTCTTCGCGCGAGGTCGCGTTCTGCGCGAGCAGCCGCTGCCCGCGGCCGCTATACGAGCGCGCGATATTGAGCTCTGCGCGCGCGCGATCGCGTTCCGCGGTCAAGCGCTCGACCTCGGCCTGGAACGGCCGCGCGTCGATCTGGAACAATAGGTCACCCTGCGCGACGCGCGTTCCCTCGGCGAACGTGACGTGCTCGACGAAGCCGCTGACCCGCGGCCGCACGGCGGCGTTCTCGACGGCCTCGAGCCGCCCCGTGAAGTCGGCCCAGTCGCTGAGCTCCTGGGTCGCGACGACCGCCGTCGTCACTTGCGCGGCCGGCGGGGCGGCCGGCGCATTGCGGGCTTCGCCCAATCCGCAGCCCGACACGGCGGCGGCGCTGAGCAAAATCGAGGCAAAAAGAGTCCCTGTCCTAGTATTCATAGGATCTGTCCTTACAGAGGGGGTGTTGGAGCCGTGAAGCTTTGCCTTGGCCTCCCTATCGCCTCGGCGCGCTGTTGGTAACAGCGGCTTCACGTGTTACTATACCGTTCAGTTACATCGCAGGGTACTTACCGGTTAGTTACATGTCAACACCCGAAACGAAAATTCATGGCGGGCTCGCCGTTTCCGGACGAGACGACGACGTGTGACGCGGCGAGCTGCGCGCGCGACCGGATCTTCGAGGCCGCACGCAAGCTGTTCTACAAGTTCGGCATCCGCGGCGTCAGCGTCGACGCGATCGCGGCCGAGGCGGATACGACCAAGGTCACGCTCTATCGCGTGTTCGATTCGAAGGAGCAGCTCATCTGCGAGGTGCTCGAGGATCAGGCGCGGCGCTTCTGGGCTTGGTGGGATTCCGTCGCCGCGCGCTACCCCGGTAAGCCGCGCGAGCAGATCTCCGCGCTGTTCAGCGAGCTCAGCGACTTCATGGAGCAGGAGACCTCGGAGCGCGGCTGTCCGCTGACGAACGCTGCGGTCGAGGTCGTCGAAGAGGACCATCCGGCGCGCGAGCTGCTTCGCAAGAACAAGGCCGAGAAAGTGCGCAGGCTGCGCGAGCTTTGTCGCGAGCTCGGCGCGCGCCAGCCCGAAGCGCTCGCCGATGCGCTGATGCTGCTCGTGAACGGAATGTTCTCCACACGCGTCACGAGCGACGGAACGACGCACGTCGCAACCGCGTACGAGGCGGCCATGGCGCTCGTCGATTCGCCGTCGCTCGGCGTCCCCCCGAAGACGAAGCGCTGAGCCGCGCTTCTCTTGCTGGTACTACCGGGCTCCCCCGCGGGTTCGGCACGCTCCGCTCGTCGGCTCGGTAATTGACTGGCGCGTCACGTTGCGCCGATCATGCCGGCTTTAGAACCAACCCTGGGGGATCCCACAATGAAAATACGCACTGCCTCTGTCGTTCTCGCGTCGGCGCTCGCGGCGTTCGCGCTCGGCGCGCAGGAGCCCGTCAAGGGCGTGAAGGATCCGGAGTCGCTGTTCAAGTCGAGCGACGCTAAGCTCAACAAGAACAAGCAGGCGGCGCTGCACATCGAGCGCGAGCTCCTGCAATGCGGCCAGTGGGATCGCGCGGCCGAGTGGCTCACGCCGGCATACCACCAACACAATCCGAACGCGCAGACCGGCCGGGATGCTGTCGTGTTCTTCTTCACGAAGGTGATGAACGCGAAGCGGACCGATAGCTGCCCGGCGCTAACGGGCGAGTACGTCGCGGTGATCGCAGAAGGCGACTACGTGAACGTCATGACGCCGCGTCACCTGCCGAAGCCCGGCTCGCAGTGCGAGCAGGAGATGAAGAAGCCGCCCGCGCAACGCGCCAAGTGCGCCGACGACCAGATGTACTACACGACTTGGTTCGACACCTGGCGCTTCGTCGACGGCAAGGCCGACGAGCACTGGGACGGCGCGGAGCTCTCGCCGCCGCCGCCACCGAAGTAAGACCTCAGCTCCGACATTGGCCGCGCATTACGCGCGGCCGCACTTGTAGGGCCGGCGCATCGCTGACGCGGTGCGCCGGCCTCGCCGTTTCTAGCTCTCGCGCTTGAACTTCGGAGCGGACGCAGAGCTTGGACGTGTGGCCGCCGCGCCGCGGTGCTAGCATCGCGGCTGCGCTGAGAGGCGCGCCCGGTCCGCGGACAGGACAGAAGTCCACTCTCGATCGTCGAACGACTCGCTCTCGAACGAACCTTTCTGCCCGTAGCTGCGGACGTCGGGCGCCACAACGAAAGGGGAGTTCCATGCCGACGAAGCGCCTGCCGTCGCGTCCTAACGTCGATCATCTCAAGCACCAAGCGAGGGATTTGCTCGCCGACTTCCGCGCCCGGAAGCTCGACGCGTTCCAGCGCATTCGCGAGTTTCACCCGCGCTTGCACCTCGCGAGCGACGCGGAGATCGCTGCGGCCGCGCTGACTCTGTCCGACGCGCATCTCGCGATCGCGCGCGAGTACGGCTTCAACAGTTGGCCGCGGCTCAAGAAGCACGTCGAGGGCGACGAGCGGGCGAAGCTCGACCGCTCCTACGTCGAACGCATCGAGGACGAAGCGTTTCGCTCGGCCGTGATTCTAGCGGACGACGGCGACCTCGATGGCTTGCGCGCTCATCTCGCGCTCCATCCGGACCTCGTGCGCAAACGCGTCATGTTCGAGGGAGGCAATTACTTCACGGAACCTGCGCTGCTCGAGTTCGTCGCCGAGAATCCGATCCGGCACGAGTCGATGCCGCCGAACGTCGTCGAGATCGCGCGCGCGATTCTCGACTCGGGCGCCAAATCCGATCCGCGCGCGCTCGGCGAGACGCTCGCGCTCGTCTGCTCGGGGCGCGTGTCGCGCGAGTGCGGGTCTCAAGTGCCGCTCGTCGATTTGCTCTGCGACTACGGCGCCGACCCGAACGGCGCGATGACCGCCGCGCTCGTGCACGGCGAGCTCGAGGCCGTCGACGCTCTGCTACGCCGCGGCGCGGCGCTCGATCTGCCCGCCGCTTCCGCGCTCGGTCGAGTCGACGAAGCTCGGCGCACGCTTGGCGCGGCCGATCGCGATGCGCGGCACCGGGCGCTCGCGCTAGCGGCCCAGTTCGGTCACGCGGAGATCGTCCAGCTGCTGCTCGACGGCGGCGAGAGCCCGGATCGCTACAACCCGCTGCTCTGCCACGCGCACTCGACTCCGCTGCACCAAGCCGCGCTCGCGGGTCACCTCGAGGTCGTGCGGGTGCTCGTCGAGCGCGGTGCGCGTCTCGACCTCCGTGACATCTTTCACCACGGCACGCCGCTCGGTTGGGCGCTGCACACGGGCCGCGCGGACGTCGCGGTCTATCTGCGCGCGCACGGCGCGAAGGAGTAAGGCCGCGCGCGCCCGCGCGCAGTGCAACGCTGCGCGCCCCGGCGCCCGCGCGAAGCTACTTCTTCGGCAGCGCGAACACCACATAGCCGCGTTGCTGCGGCGGCGCGCCGGGCTGCGCGGTCGGCGGAAACAAGCCATCGCCGGCCGCGACGGGCAGTGCGATGAACTGCCGCCCGTTCACCTCGTACGACGCGGGAATGCCTTCCGAGCCGCTCGCGAGCTCCTTCGACCAGAGCACCTTGCCGCTGTCGCGGTCGTATGCCCGCAGCCGCCGGTCTTGCGCGGTCGCGACGAACACGAGCCCGCCGGCCGTCACGAGCGGTGCGCCGCGCGGGAAATGCGCACCCGAGTCCGCGGGCATGCCGGGTCCGAGTGTGCTGCCGTCGGGCACGCGCCACTTGATCTCGCCGGTGTTCAGATCGTAAGCGGTGAGGTGCGACCACGGCGGGCCGATCGCGGCCATGCCGTTCGTCGGGCTGCGCAGGAAGTCGTAAGGCACGACGTAGCGAACCGGTCCCTTCGCGGCCGCGGCCTTTGCGTCGGCGAGGTTCTTCGCGGCCTCCTCGGGCGTGACCACGGAGCCGACGATGCTGCGCGCGCTCGGCTCGTCGTTGCTGACCTGCGCGTGCAGCATCACGGGCAAGTTCTTCGAGACGACGTAGAGCTCGCCGTTGATCGGGTCGACGGCCGAGCTCGCCCAGTTCGCGCCGCCGTTGTGCCCCGGCATCTCGATCGAGCCCTGGAAGCTCGGCGGAGTGAACAAGCCCTCGTTGCGCGACGTTCGAAGCCGCTGGCGCAGCGTGTCCTGCTCGTCCTTCGGCAGGAACGGGTTGATGTCCTTCTCGGTGAACGACTGCACGGCGAATGGAGCGAGCTTGGTCGGGAACGGCTGCGTCGGCGACGAGTGCTCGCCGGGCAGGTCCGACTGCGGCACGGGGCGCTCCTCGATCGGCCAAACGGACAAGCCCGACTTGCGGTCGAATACGAACAAGAAGCCGTGCTTCGTCGCCTGCGCAACGACGTCGATCGCGCGGCCGTCCTTGTGGATCGTGAGCAGCTTCGGCGCCTGCGGCAGGTCGTAGTCCCAGAGGTCGTGATGCACGAGCTGCTGGTGCCAGATGTATTTGCCGGTGCGCGCATCGATCGCGACGATCGAGTTCGCGAACAGATTGTTCCCCGGACGATTGCCGCCGTAGAAGTCGTAACGCGCCGTGCCGAACGGCACGAACGCAATGCCGTTCGCCTCGTCGACAGTGAATTCGCTCCAGTTATGCACGCCGCCCGCGGTTTTGTAGAAGTCCTTCGGCCATGTGTCGTAACCGAACTCGCCCGGATGCGGGATGCTGTGGAAGATCCACTTGAGCTTGCCGGTCTGCACGTCCCATGCGGTCACGTCGCCCGGCGTGGACGTGTAGCCGGCGCCTTGCGCCGGCAGCGAGAGGATCACGAGGTTCTCGAACACGCGGCCCGGATTGCTCGTCACGAGCGGACGCACGTTCGTGACGTCGAAGCCGTCGCCCGCGAGCGCGCTGCGCAAGTCGACGCGACCTTTGTCGCCGAAGGTCTCGATCGCCTTGCCGGTACGCGCGTCGATCGCGGTTAGGAAGCCGCCGCTCTGATAGAGCAGCCGACGATCCGAGCCGTCCTTGCTCTGCCAGTAGTTCATGCCGCGCGCGCCGAGCGCGCTCTCGTTCGGATGCGACCAGAGCTCTTTGCCCGTCTCGGCGTCGAGCGCGACGATCTCGTTGTCGCGCGCAGCGACGTACATCGTGCGGTCGACGATCAGCGGGTTGAAGGAGAACGACTTCTCTCCGCTCGGGAACATCCACGCGACCTCGAGCTGCGCGACA
>CAWJDS010000015.1:0-21554 GCA_963841645.1 uncultured Gammaproteobacteria bacterium
AGCAAGGTGTTTGATGGGCGCCAGCGACCCAATCGCAAGCTTTGCACGCAGCTTTCCCGGCTTCGCATCGCGGGCCTCACCAGTGACGGGTGCTGCGACTGCGATTCGGTCTGGCCGGCTCAACTGCCGTGGCACGCAACTTGCTCCGGCCTAGACGTGTGCACGGAAAGGACGGTCAATGCGAAGCAGTGAGCGATTGCGGAGTTTGTTGTGCGGGACGATGGTGGTGCTGGCCTTTTCGGGGTGCTCGTCTGGATCGAAGAGTGCGCCCGATCTGGGAGATCAGGTCGACAAGGCGCTCGACCCGGCGCATCACTTTGTCGATCGTCCGGCAGCGCCAAAGCCGCCGGGAGTTGCCGACAAGCAGGACGAAGGGCCGACTCCCTAGACGAGTCGTACTACGGTTTATCGGACGCGGAGGCGGGGTACCCAGCAGTACGGTGGACCGCACCGGAGTCGGCGGACGAGGCGCAGCGCTCGTGGAAGCGCCGTTGTCGATTTGTCGCAACGCGGCGAACCTAACAAGGAGTGAAAGATGGCCAAGAACATCGTTTGCCTTTGGTATGACCACGACGCCGAAGAAGCTGCGAACTTCTATGCCGCGACCTTCCCCGACACCAGCGTCGGCAAGGTTGCCCGTGCGCCGAGCGACTATCCCGGCGGCAAAGAGGGCGACACGCTGACCGTCGATTTCAGCGTGATGGGCATTCCCTGCATCGGCCTCAATGGCGGCGACGCGTTCAAGCACAACGAGGCGTTTTCATTCCAGGTCGCGACGAAAGACCAAGCCGAGACGGACAAGTACTGGAACGCGATCGTTGGCAACGACGGCGAGGAAAGCCAGTGCGGATGGTGCAAGGACAAGTGGGGCGTCTCCTGGCAGATCACCCCGCGCATCTTGAGCGAAGCGCTCGCCGCGGGGGGCGACAAGGCCAAGCGCGCCTTCGAAGCGATGATGCCGATGAAGAAGATCGACGTCGCCGCGATCGAGGCAGCGATCAAGAAAGCCAAGCCGGCCTAGGCGGGCGGTTCACTCACTTCGCGCGCGCCGGCCGTCGCGTGGTCTGCGCCGGCAGCACGGCGCGCAACGCTTGACCGGTATACGACCGTGGCTCAGCCGCAATCGCTTCCGGAGTCCCGGCCGCGATGATCTCGCCGCCACCCGCGCCGCCCTCGGGCCCGAGGTCGATGATCCAATCCGCGGTCTTGATCACGTCGAGGTTGTGCTCGATCACGACGATCGTGTTGCCCTGGTCGCGCAGCTTGTAGAGCACCTCGAGCAACTGCGCGATGTCGTGGAAGTGCAGGCCGGTGGTCGGCTCGTCGAGCACGTAGAGCGTCGAGCCCGTCGAGCGCTTCGAGAGCTCCTTCGCGAGCTTCACGCGCTGCGCCTCGCCGCCCGAGAGCGTGGTCGCGTTCTGGCCGAGCTCGATGTAGCCCAGGCCCACGGCCATCAGCGTCTCGAGCTTGTGCGCGATCATCGGGACGTTGCGGAACAGCGCGAGCGCGTCCTCGACGGTGAGCTTCAAGACTTCGGAGATGTTCTTGCCCTTGTACTTGATGCCGAGCGTTTCGCGGTTGAAGCGCTTGCCGCCGCAGGTGTCGCACGGCACGTAGACGTCGGGTAGAAAATGCATTTCGACCTTGATCACGCCGTCGCCCTGGCACGACTCGCAGCGGCCGCCCTTCACGTTGAAGCTGAAGCGTCCGGGCTCGTAGCCGCGCGAGCGCGCTTCTTGCGTCGCCGCGAAGAGATCGCGGATCGGCGTCAGCACGCCACTGTAGGTCGCGGGGTTGCTGCGCGGTGTGCGGCCGATCGGGTCTTGCGAGATGTCGATCACGTAGTCGAAGTGCTGGAGGCCCTTCACTCGGGCGAACGGTGCGGAGTTCTCGCCGCTCTTGTTGATGTACTGGGCCGTGAGCCGATACAGCGTGTCGTTCACGAGCGTGCTCTTGCCCGAGCCCGACACGCCGGTCACGCAGGTCATGAGTCCGACCGGAAACTGCACGGTCACGTTCTTCAAGTTGTTGCCGCGCGCGCCTTGGATTTCGAGCACTAGCTGTGGATCGAATTCGCGCCGCGAGGAGGGCAGGGGGATCTCGCGCCGGCCCGAAAGATATTGGCCCGTGAGCGACGCGGCGTTCGCCATGATCTCGGCGGGCGTGCCGCTCGCGACAACCTGGCCGCCGTGCACGCCCGCGCCCGGTCCGAGATCGACGACGTGATCCGCCGCGAGGATCGCCTCGCGGTCGTGCTCGACGACGAGCACCGTGTTGCCGAGGTCGCGCAGGTTCAGCAGCGTGTCGAGCAGGCGCTGGTTGTCGCGCTGGTGCAGCCCGATCGACGGCTCGTCCAAGATGTACATCACGCCGACGAGGCCCGAGCCGATCTGGCTCGCGAGCCGGATCCGTTGCGCCTCGCCGCCGGACAGCGTGTCGGCGCTGCGATCGAGCGACAGATAGCCTAAGCCCACGTCGGCGAGGAACTTCAGGCGGTTGCGGATCTCGTTGACGATCTTCTCGGCGATCTCGCCGCGCCAGCCTTTGAGGCTCAGCGAGCCGAAGAACTCGAGCGCCGCGACGACGCTCAAAGAGGCGATCTCGGGCAGCGCGCGCTCCTGCACGAACACGTTGCGCGCGGCGGCGTTCAAGCGCGCGCCGTTGCACGTCGCGCAGGGCTGCGTGCTCTGATACTTGCCGAGCTCCTCGCGCACCATCGCGGAGTCGGACTCCGAGTAGCGGCGCTGCATGTTCGGGATGATGCCCTCGAACGCGTGCTGCCACGCCCACTTGTTGCCCTTCTTCTTGTTCTCGTACTTGAACTGGATCTTCTCGCCCTCGTTCCCGTAGAGGACGATCTTGCGGATTTTTTCGGGCAGCTCGTTCCAGGGCTTCTGCACGTCGAATTTGTAGTGCTTCGCGAGCCCCTGAATCATCGTGAAGTAGAACGCGTTGTGGTGATCCCAGCCGCGGATCGCCCCGTCCGCGAGCGAGGCGGCGGGATTCGTCACGACGCGCGCCGTGTCGAAGAACATCCGCACGCCGAGCCCATCGCAATCGGGGCAAGCGCCCGACGGATTATTGAAGGAGAAGAGCCGCGGCTCGAGCTCGCTGATGCTGTAGCCGCAGATCGGGCAAGCGAACTTGTTCGAGAACGCGAGCGGCGCCTTCTTGGGCTGGTCCATGAATGAGACGAGCGCGACGCCGTCGGCGAGCTTGAGGGCGGTCTCGAAGCTTTCGGCGAGACGCAGCTGGATGTCGGGCTTCACCGCGAGGCGGTCGACGACGACGTCGATGTCGTGCTTCTTGCGCGCGTCGAGCTTCGGCGGGTCGTCGAGCTCGACGACTTCGCCGTCGATGCGCACGCGCAGGAAGCCCTGTGCCTTGAGCTCGTCGAGCTTGGCGATGTACTCGCCCTTGCGGCCCTTCACGATCGGCGCGAGCACCATGATCTTCGTGCCGGCTGGTAGCTCGAGCACGCCGTCGACCATCTGCGACACGTTTTGCGCCTCCAGCGGGATCCCATGATCCGGGCAGCGCGGGATGCCGGCGCGCGCGTAGAGCAGACGGAGGTAGTCGTAGATCTCCGTGACCGTGCCGACCGTCGAGCGCGGGTTGTGCGACGTGGACTTCTGCTCGATCGAAATAGCGGGCGAAAGGCCCTCGATGTGGTCGACGTCGGGCTTTTCCATCATCGACAGGAACTGGCGCGCGTACGCGGACAGCGACTCGACGTAGCGGCGCTGGCCCTCGGCGTACAAAGTGTCGAACGCGAGCGACGACTTTCCGGAGCCCGAGAGACCGGTCAGCACGACGAGCTTGTCGCGCGGCAGATCGAGGTCGATGCCCCGCAAGTTGTGCGTGCGTGCGCCGCGGATTTGGATCTTCTGGGTGGACATTCAGTTGCTCAAGCAGCTCGGCAATCGCGACCGGGCACCGTCAGATGGTGCTGCCAGCGGCCGGGTGCAAGGGACTATACGGCCGGCGCAAACACCGGCGCAAAGAAGGATTTTCGCCGGTCCGGCGCGGTTGCGACAGAAGATGTCAGGTATCTCACCAGCGAACAGACGCCCGGGCAAATCCTGGCGACGAGGCCGGGCCGCACGTAGGATACGGGTCCGCCGGCCCGACGTCGGCTCACAACGGTGACCACCCTGACGAACGATGGGTCGTGGCTGCGATGAACGCGATCCTGCGTCAGTTCTTCGCGGTGCGCTCGGCCGACCGCGAAGCGGTCCACGGCGGAGGGAAGCTCAATCGCGTGCTCGGTCCCGTCGCGCTGATCGCGGTCGGCATCGGCGCGACGATCGGCAGCGGCATCTTCGCGCTCACCGGCACAGTTGCCGCGACGAACACGGGCCCCGCGCTCACGCTGTCGCTCCTGATCGCGGGCGTCGGCTGCGGCCTCGCCGCGCTGTGCTACTGCGAGTTCGCGTCTTTCCTGCCGGTCTCGGGCAGCGCCTACAGCTACGCGTATGCGACGCTCGGCGAAGGGATCGCGTGGTTCATTGGCTGGAACCTGATCTTGGAATACGGCTTGTCCGCGTCCGCAGTTGCGGTGAGCTGGTCGGGGTACGTGACGAACCTGCTCGCCGACGCGGGCGTTCACCTTCCGGCCGCTCTCACCGGCGCGCCGATCGGCAAAGGGCCGGACGGCGGCCTCGTCGCGACGGGCGCGATCGTGAACGTGCCGGCCGTGCTCGTGATCGCCGCGCTGAGCGCGGTCTGTTACTACGGCGTGCGGCTGTCCGCGCACGCGAACAGCGTGATGGTCTATTTGAAAGTCGTGATCATCGTCGTGTTCGTCATCGCCGGAGTGAGGTTCATCGATACCGCGCATTGGCATCCGTACATTCCGCCGAACACGGGCGAGTTCGGGCACTTCGGTTGGAGCGGCGTGATGCGCGGCGCGGCGATCATCTTTTTCTCGTACATCGGCTTCGACACCGCGTCGACCACGGCGCTCGAGTCGCGCCGACCGCAGCGCGACGTGCCGATCGGCATCCTCGGCGCGTTGGTCCTGTCCGGCTTGCTCTACCTCGCGATGGCGGCCGTGATGACGGGCATGGTGCCGTACGCGAAGCTCGACGTGGACCAGCCGGTCGCGGTCGCGATAGACCTGCATCCCGAGCTCGGCTGGATAGGCACGCTCGTGAAGGTCGGCGTAATCGCGGGCATGACCTCGGTTGTCCTGATGTCGCTGCTCGGCCAACCGCGAATCCTGCTCGCAATGGCCGATGACGGCCTTTTGCCCGGCACACTCGGCCGTTGTCACGTGCGCTACCGCACGCCCCACGTCGCGACGGTCGTGACTGGCGTTTTTGCCGCCGCGTTCGCGGGTCTGTTCCCGCTCGACGTGCTCGGCGAGCTGATCTCGATCGGCATTCTGCTTGCGTTCGCCGTCGTCTGCGTCGGCGTGCTCGTGCTGCGGCGCACGCGGCCGGACGTGCACCGGCCTTTCCGCGTGCCGTGGGCGCCGGTCACTTGCGTGTTCGGCGCGCTCGTATGCCTCGCGATGACGCTCGCATTGCCGGCCGACACGTGGTGGCGGCTGGTTGTTTGGAGCATCGCGGGCTTCTCGATCTACGCGTTCTATGGGTTTAGGCACAGCCGGTTGCGCGGGAACTCGCAACGCGGCTGAGCCGCGGCTAGTATTTCACCGCCATCGAGAACGTTGGGAGGCTGCCGTGGACATCGCGAAGGTCAATTGGCTCGCCGTGATCGTCGCCGCAATTGCACCGTTCCTCGTCGGCTCGCTCTGGTACGGCCCGCTGTTCATGAAGCCGTGGAGCGCGCTCACGGGCATCACGCGCGGCACGCCCGGGCAGAACAGCATGGCACTCACGATGGGCACGTCCGCGGTGTTGAACCTGATCATCGCGACGAGCCTCGCGATGTTCATCGGCGCCGGCGATTGGAAGGTCGGCGTGTTCGCCGGCTTCATGGCCGGTTTCACGTTCGTCGCGATGGCTTTCGGAATCACGTACCTGTTCGAATCGCGACCGCTCAAGCTCTGGCTCATCAATGCCGGTTATCAAACCGTCGTCTTTACGATCATGGGTGCGATTCTCGGCGCTTGGCATTGACGATCCTTTCGAATCATCAGGAGTGTGCGTCATGAGCTTCGCTTCACGCTCGGGTCTCGCGGGGTTGTTGGTCGCTGGCCTCGCGCTCGTCGGAGGCGTTGCGTCGGCGGCGGACGGCGACGCGTTCCTTGGCAGCTGGGTGCTGAATCCTGCGAAGTCGAAAGCGCCGGAAGGCGCGTTGCCAAGTGGCGCGACCGTCGTCATTAGCAAGGCGGACGGGGGCAAGTACAAGTCGGCGAGCGACACGACCATGCTCGGCAACGCGGTGCATAGCGAGGTCACGTTCGCGATCGACGGCAAGGACTACGCGCCCGTCGTGACGCCCGCGCCGCCTGGCGGGATGCCGGCGATCACGCAGTCGTACGAGCCCGTGAGCGCGAGGAGCTACAAAGGGACGGTGAAAGTCGCTGGACAGCTCGTCGCGACGAGCCTGAACGAGGTCTCGGGCGACGGTAAGACGCTCACCATCACGACGACCGGCGTTGGTCCGGCCGCGGGCGTGTCGATCACGCTCGTGTTCGACAAGAAGTAGCTCTGCGCGCGACCGGCGACCTCGGGCCGCCGGTGATAACATCCGCTGCAAGAACGGAAACCGGGGGGAAGTACGTGAGCATCGGGAGGGCCTCGCGGTTCGCCGCGTGGATCGGCACGTCGATCGTCGCTGCCGGCGCGGCGCACGCACAGCCGCAGCACGCGGGCCAATACGAGCAGGCCGACATCGAATACGGCGCGCGGCTCTACTTGGGCCGCTGCATCATCTGTCACGGCGAGCGCGGCGACGGGATGCCGGGTGTGAACCTGCGCAGCGGCCGCTTCAAGAACGCATCGACCGACCGCGAGCTCAGCAACGTGGTCCGCGACGGTGTCGCGGGCACCGCGATGGCGCCGAACGCGTACAGCGACTCCGAGCTCACGGCGCTCGTCGCGTATCTGCGCAACTTCGGCAGCTACGACCCCGGACGCAGCGGCAAGCCCGGCGATGCGGAGCGGGGGCGGCAGCTGTTTCAAGGCAAGGGCGACTGCGGCAGCTGTCACAGG
The DNA here is from genome assembly GCA_963841645.1 of uncultured Gammaproteobacteria bacterium. Taxonomy (GTDB): domain Bacteria; phylum Pseudomonadota; class Gammaproteobacteria; order Steroidobacterales; family Rariloculaceae; genus FEN-1219. The sequence continues at coordinate 7,125 of CAWJDS010000015.1, forward strand.
GTGAACGGCGTCGGGCCGCGCGCGGCGCCCGACTTGAGCAACGTGGGCGCGATCCGCACGGCCGGCACGCTGCAGCGCTATTTGCTCGACCCGACCGACGCGATGTTGCCGATCAACCGTCCGGTACGGGTCGTCAAGCGCGATGGCACCGTGATCGTCGGCCGGCGTGTGAACGAGGACACGCACACGGTGCAGCTCGTCGACACGCACGAGCGGCTCGTCTCGCTCGACAAGTCGCAGTTGCGCGAGTATTCGATCGGCGCCGGCGCGACGATGCCGTCGTTCGCGAACGTGTTCGACGAGGACGAGCGCGCCGATCTCGTCGCGTACCTGTTGTCGCTGAAAGGGACGAACTGAGGGCCGCCCATGCGCACCATTACTCGAGCCCTTGGCCTGTTCGTCGCGCTCGCCGTTCTCGCGCCGCTCGTTGCGCGCGCCGACGTGAGCTACGAGCGTTTGCTGCGCGCCGGGAGCGAGCCGCAGAATTGGCTCACGTATTCCGGCAGCTACGCGAGCCAGCGGCACAGCGCATTGCGCGAGATCAAGCCGAGCAACGCGGCAAACCTCGAGCTCAAGTGGGTGTTTCAAGCGCAGTCGCTCGAGAGCTTCGAGACTACGCCGCTCGTAGTCGACGGCGTGATGTACCTTACCGAAGCGCCCGATACCGCGGTCGCGCTCGATCCCGCGACCGGCCGGATCTTCTGGCGCTATCAATACAATCCGGCCGCGAGCGCGCGGCCGTGCTGCGGACGCGTGAACCGCGGCCTCGCGATTCTCGGCGAGCGGCTCTTCATGGCGACGATCGACGGCAAGCTGATCGCGCTCGACGCGACCACGGGCCAACCGGTCTGGCAGAAGTCGGTCGCCGATCCCGCCGTCGGCTATGCGATGACCCTCGCGCCGCTCATCGTGAAGAACAAGGTGATCGTCGGCGTGGCCGGCGGCGAATATGGGATCCGCGGCTTCATCGCGGCGTTCGACGCGGCCACGGGCGAGGAGGCGTGGCGCTTCTACACGATCCCGGCGCCGGGCGAGCCAGGCGCGGATAGTTGGAAAGGCGGCGGCGACTCGTGGCAGCACGGCGGCGCGTCGGTGTGGCTCACGGGCTCGTACGATCCCGAGCTCAATCTGACCTACTGGGGCATCGGCAATCCGGGGCCGGATTGGAACCCGACGCAGCGGCCCGGCGACAACCTGTATTCCGACAGCGTCGTCGCGCTCGACGCCGACACGGGCAAGCTGAAGTGGCATTTCCAGTTCACACCGAACGACGACTACGACTACGACTCGGTGCAGGTCCCGGTGCTCGTCGACATGCCGACGACTTCCGTCACGAGCGGCAAGCTGATGCTCTGGGCGAACCGCAACGGCTTCTTCTACGTGCTCGATCGTAAGACCGGCGAGTTCGTGCGCGGCAACCCGTTCGTCAAAGTGAACTGGGCGAGCGGGCTCGATGAGCGCGGGCGGCCGATCGAGACGCCGCAACCCGAAGGCGCCGTCACGTTCCCGGGCGTGCAGGGCGGAACGAATTGGTACTCGCCGTCGTACAGCCCGAGCACGCAACTCTTCTATGTGTCGGCGTGGGAGAACTACGGCTCCGTGTTCCGGCCGCAGAAGGTCGATTATGCGGCGGGGTTGCAGTTCGTCGGCGGTTTGCCCGGCAGCCCACTCGCCGGCGCCGCGAACCTGCCGCGAATCCGCGGGCCGATCAACAACTGGACCGAGGCGCTCGGCAACGGCGCTGTGATCGCGATCGATCCGCGCACGGGCGCGCAGCGCTGGCGCGTCCCGCTCGCCGACGTCTCGACCGGCGGAATTCTCACGACCGCGAGCGACGTGCTTTTTACCGCGAGCCGCGACGGCTACTTCTACGTGCTCGACGCGCGCGACGGCAAGCAGCTCTGGCGCACGACGCTCGGTGGTGCGGGCGCGAACGGCCCGATCACTTATTCCGTCGGCGGCGCGCAGTACGTCGCGGTGTCGAGCGGCAACGGGCTGTTCGTTTTCGGGCTGCGGCGCTAGCGCGAGTCGTCGTCCTCGATGACGACCTCGACGCGGTCTTGCGGCTCCGCCGACGGGTCGTCTCCCGCCGCGAGGTTCACGTAGAAGGATTCGGGACCCTCCGCGACCTCGTCGCCGACGATCGGGATGTGGATCGTGCGGTTCTCTTCGCCCGCGGCGAACTTCACGACGACTTTGCCGAGGTCGACGTAGTCTTTGCCCGCATTGGCCGTCCCGTCGCTCGTCCACCAGGTGAACACCGAGGGGCCGCGGGTGCCGCCGTTGCGTACGACTAGAACGGCAGCGGATGCATCACGCTCCGAGACGGTGAACTTGGGCAGCGCGAATCCAATGGTCTCCGGCGCCGGCGGCGGCGCTGGTTTCGGCGGAAGCGCGGCTTCCGGCGGCGGCGCGGGAGACTGCACGACGGGCTCGGCGGCGGCGGCAACGCCGTCGGCGGCTGATGTGCTCAGAGCCGCCCGACGGCTATCTGCGGATGGCGCCTCGCGCGACTCGGTGCTCGGCGCAGCGTGCCCCTCGACCTTCGCGACCTCGACAGGCGGCTCGCGGTCGTGCGCGCCGCTGACGCTCGTCGGCGCGGCCGTCCCGACAATGGAGCTCGACTCGACCTCCGCGTTGCCCGTAACGCCGCTGGCCCGATTGCGAGTATCGTCCGGCGACGGGCTCTTAAAGAGCGCGGACAAAGCCGGCGATTCGACCGTGACGTTTCGCAGCGTATCGAAGTTCCAGTAGACGGCGAATGCGCCGGCCAATGCGAGCACGACGGCGAAATAGCGCAGAGCCCTGCCGAAAGGGCCGCGCTGCTCGCTCCTGCGGCGCAGCTGTGCGTGACGCGCGACGTCGCTGGGATCGAGCCGCCACGCGTCCGAGTCTCCGGCACGCGCGGGATGGCTGCTGATCGGAACTTCATCCCGGGTTCGCGGACGCTTCTGATTGGCCATGACGGAGCAATGTACACACCCTCGGCGTGCAGACCAACGACCGCCGTGCGAAATCGTGAACGGCGCCGCACGCGTCGCCTGCCGTTCGGTGCTTCCGAGGGATCAGTTACGCGCGGTGTCGCGCTCCGCGTCGCGGTAACCTTCACGGTAATCGCGGCTGTCGCGACCGCCGCGGCCGAAGCCCCAGCCGACGCCAAGCGAAACCTGAGAGACGTTGGAGTCGAAGCGCTCGCCTTCGAGCGCCAGGCTCCAGGGCGAGCTGAAGTACCAGCGCGCTCCGACTCCGAGGACTAGTCCTTCGGGATGAAAGTCCCCGCCGGGCACGTTCGTCTTCAAAGTCGCGTGGTAATAGCCCGCCTTCCCGAACAGCCGCACGTTGTCGCCGATCTCGAAGCGACGCACGAGCGCGACTTTGTAGAGCGACTGGTCGTTGCCGCTGATGGTTTGTGTGGTCGGCGGGCAGCTCGCGCCGCCGGTACAAGGCGTGCCAAATCCCTCTAGGCTGCCGTAGTCGTTCAGGCCGAGCTCCGCGCCCCACTTGCCGAAAGCGAAGCCGGCCTCGATGCCGACCATCGGGGCGTTGTCCTTGACCACGCCGTTGTACGGCGGGCCGACCGCGAAGTCGGCACGCGCGTAACCGAGCTGAACGTTCGCGTAGGGTTGAGAGAAAGCGAGCGTCGGCACCGCGAGTAGGGCGACGAGCGCGAGCAGTCTTGCTTGGGTGTTCATGGTCAATTTTTCACCAGCGTGTCGATGCGGGTGATAAGCAAGATCTACGCCAGGGTTCGGCGCGGCCGTTCCCGCCGGTGGCCGCCTCGCGGTTCCAGGGTTTGCTAGAGGAAGACCCAATTAGTGCGAATGCGAGTCCCGAGCCGCTGCGGCAACACGCCGCGGCGCCTCGGCGCGGTTCCGTCGGGACTATCGGCGGCGCGTCAGAACTTCCACGTGAAATAGGCGCGCATGTCACGCGGCTCGATCGGGTGGAAGTGGTAGTCGTCGACGCCTTCGGCTGGCTCCCCTCGCAGCCGCGACGCGTACCAGTAGGTGATGTCGTCGTCTTTCGAGTCGAACACATTCAGCAAGTCCAACCGGAAATCGAAGTGCTTGCTCTTGTAGCCGGCCTCGAGATTGACCACCGAGGACGAGCTCGACATCACGCTAGCGTCCTCGATGAGCGGACGCGGACCGAAGTAACGGTAGCGCAGGGCTCCGAAGAAGCCGCCGGGACTCTGCAGCCTGACGCCGGCGGCGTACACCTGGTTTATCGCGCCAGGGATGAAGTTGCCAACCACGTCGTCTTGCGAGTAACGCGAGTGCGTGAATGCGATCTCGAAATCGAAGGTGACTCGATCAGTCGGGCGATAGTAAATCGGCACCTCGATGCCGTAGCGGTGGCTCGCTCGGCTCGCTTCGGTATCGCCCGCGTCGCCGCTGAACAAGAGCTCGGAGTCGAGGTCGAGCATCCAGACCGCGGCCGAGATGTTGAGCTTGCGCTCGACGAAGCTTCGGAAGCCGAGCTCGATCTCGTGCGACGGCACGAGCGGGCTCACCTTGTCGGCGGGCTCGCCGGTCGTCGGGTCAATGGTGATCGTCGTGCCGCGCGCGTCGTTGCTGTGGAAGCCGCGGCCCGCGCTCGCGTACAGCTCCGTGTCTTTGCCGAGCGAATAGATGAGGTTCGCCTTCGGCGACAGCAGCATCTCGCTCGCGGTGCCCGAGTTCTCGGGCAAGTTGCTCGTGACGTCGAAGTTGTAGCGGTCGAAGCGCGCGCCGAGCGTCGTGCGGATCTTGTCGCTCCAACGCGTTTCGGCCGAGTAGTACAAACCGAACGCTCAGCTCGTCGACGCTGTCGTTTCGGATCGTATCGAGCCGCCGGCGCGCCTCCGTGTGGTAGAGGCCGACGTGAGCTATGTCGTCGTAGCGAAGCATCGCGCCAAAGGTGTGCTTCGTTGCCGAGTCGTTGCCTAGTGTGTACGCGAACTCGCCGCCGCTGATCGTGCGGTCGTCGACTTGCTCGAATTGATCGCCGTGCACGGGATCGGCGAGGAAGTACGTAAAGTTCGAGAAGAGATCGAGGTCGTAGTTGATGACATAGGCGTTCAGATGTGCGCGGCCGGGTCCCACGGTCGCGGCCCACGAACCGGATAAGCTGTAGCGCGAGGTGTCGCCGCCGAGCGTCGTGTCGAGCGAGCCGAGGCGATCGATAATTCCGTCGTCGACGGCGCGACGCGGAATCTGGTCCGCGGCGTTCCACGAGTCTTCGTAGCCCATCAAGGCGACGTTCCAGCCGCCGTTCGCGGTGCGGTCCGAGTAACGCAGCAGCATGACGTTGCGCTTCACGTTCTCGTCGACGTCGGTCCACGGGCCGTCGTAGCGGTGCGCCGTCAAGCCGTACAGGAACTCGCCAGGGCCGGCCTTGAAACTGTCCGCGGCGAGGGCGCTTTCATAACCGTCGGAGCCCAGGCCGACCTTGACCATGCCTTCGGGCAAGCGCTCATACGTGGAAAGGTAGGCCGCGCCCGCTGCCGAGAAGTCCGAGACCTCCGCGTAGTACCCGCCCTTGCGATACTCGAGCCGCTCGACGAGCTCGGGGATCAGGAAGTTGAGATCGGTGTAGCCTTGGCCGTGCGCGTGCGTGACCATGTTGACCGGCATGCCGTCGACCCACGTCGCGAAGTCGGTGCCGTGGTCGAGGTCGAAGCCGCGCAGAAACATCTGATTCGCTTTGCCGGTGCCGCTGTGCTGCGTGACGATCAGCCCCGGCACCGACTCGAGGATGTCGCCCGTGCGCATCCGCGGCCGCGAGTCGAGCTCAGCCGCACCGACGACGCCTTGCGATGCCGTGACGCTCTGGCCGATCGGATTGTCCCAGCGGCCGAAGACGACGACGTCGTCCTCGACGCGAGTCGGGGCCGTGTCGGTGGTTTGGGCGAGCAGCGTTGCTGGGCCGAGCGCGGCCACGGCAACGGCTGCGAGCCGAAGCAGCGTGACTCGAGTGTTCTTGATCTTCGTTGTCATACCGCGGCGACTGAGTAGTTTCGTTGTACCCGTGCGGGAGTCCCTTCCGCTGCACCGTTGGCCCTCTATGCTCCCAACCATAGATACGCAAGCGGCGGACATCCGGATGCAGGCCGGTCGGACACGATCGGCGCCTCGATCATTGCGGCGCTGGTCCGATGTAAGCGAACTGTCATGATTACGCCGCTAAAGTGACGGCCCTATGAATAAGACATTGGTAGCAGTCGGTCTGGTCGTCGTGGCGGGTATCGCCGTCGGAACCGCGCGCCTATGGCGTGGCGAATCGAGGCCAGCAGGGCCCGACGCTTCGCCGGCGGCGAGCGCGAGCCGCGCCGCGGCGCCGGAGCTTCGAAGCGCTGCGCCGGCGCCGGCGGCGACGGACGCGACCCGCGGTGCGCGGGTGGATATCGAGAAGTCGCCCGGCGACATAGAGATCGTGACGGGCGATGTCATGCGCGCGGCTGGCCCGGCTCAGCCCAGCACGAGCCCCGAGCCGCCGGAAGCGGATTCCACTGACGACCCGTCGGATGGCAAGAGCCTCGCCCCGGCTCTGGTCGCGTTTCGAGCGAACCTCGACCGGCTGCTCAAAGACGCGGGGCCCGAGGGCGCCGCGGTCGTCGCGGCGCTGCCCGGCGCGCATGCCGCGATCGAGCGATTGCTGAACGACCCGGACCCCGCCGTTCGCGACCAGGCAGCCGCGCTGCTCAAGACACTCTCGGGGCAGTGATAGCGACGGAAGACCGTCGACGCCCACAGCTCGAGTCGACCGTCGGCCCGCCTCCGATCAACGTGCGTCGATCTCGCTCAGCGCCTTCGCGGCCTCGGGCCTTGCGGGCTGGACGCGCTGCAGCTCGGTCAACAGTGCCCGCGCGTTTTCCACATCGCTTCGTTCGAGGTCGCTCGCCATGCGCAACAGCGGATCGTACGCGGGCCGGAAGTCCGGACTGATCCGCAGGACGCCGAGCAGCGGCTCGCGGACTTGCGCGAGCATCGCGGCGACATTCGTGGTCGCACGCACGTCGCGGCCTGACCTCTAGGAAGCGGTCGCGCGCCGACCAATAAGCCGCGAGTCGCGGTCCCTCGGCCGAGTCGGCTGCCGCCAAGATTTCCGCCGGCTCGATGTCGACTTCTCGCAGCAGCGCAAGCAGCCGGTCGCGCGGTGCGGAGTCCGCGACATACGTGATCCGCGGCGCGCGGTACGCGACCACTTGCCTGTCGTCGGTATTCAGCGGCGCATCGCCTGCGAAGCGTGCGAGCGCGCGGGGTCCCGCGATGAAGCTTCCGAGCAGCGCGAGCTCGTCGGGAAGGCCGAAGTCGGCGGGTTTGCGCGGCAGGTCCGCCGTTGCGAGCCTCGCGCGAATCGCTTCGAGCTCGAGCCGGCCGGCGGCGCGTCGCGCGAGCAAGCCGACGACCGGTGTGTCGAGACTGTTCGTCGCGAGCAGTGCTGCGCCATCGGGGTATACGGCGAGGAACGAGCGCACGATGCTGTGCAGCGTGTCGAGGTCGAGCTGATGGAGCGGCAGCCACTGGCAGAACAGTCCGCCGTCCGCGAGCCGCTGCCGAATCGCGCGAAAGTGCTCGACGGTGTACAGCGAGCCGGAGCCGCTGCGCGCAGGATGGAAGTTGTCCGCGACGATCACGTCGTAGCGTTCGGGTGCCGTTCGCACGAACCGGCGCGCGTCGGCCGCGATCAGGTGCAGCCGCGGCTGCGACGCGCTGCCGAAGACCGCGCGTCTGAAGTGCGTCGAAGCGGCGATGACCTCGGGCAGCAGCTCGACCGCGTCGACGTCGAGCCGCGGGTCCAACGCGGCGGTCGCGGCCGTCACGCCGGTTCCGAGCCCAAGGAACAACGCGCGGCGCGGCGCCGGGTGCAGCAGCAGCGGCAGCAGCGCCTGGCGCGCGTCGGCGAGCACCGTCGCGCGTGCTGCCTTCTTGCTGGCGGTTGTCGATATGCAGCGTGTCGACGCCGTTCGCGTCCGCGACGACGCTCACGGTCGCGAGCGCGCCTTCCGCGATGCTTACGACGTGCCCGCCCGGCGGCACGTGCACGCTGAGTGGGCGAGGGCATCCAGGCGGCGGACGTCGACGCCAGTCGCGACAACGACCCACTGCGTGGGCACGCGCCACGCACGCGCGGACGACAGCGCGAGGTAGCCCACGGCGACCGCGAGCAGCGCGAGCTTCGCGCCGATCGCGGGCAGCAACACGACGCCGAACAGCCACGGCGCTACCGCCGCGCCAAGCGTGTTGACGCCGAGCACGCGGCCGAGGCTCACGCCGGCGCGGCCGTCGTCGCGAGGTGACTGAACAACGCACCCATCGCGACGGTCGGCAACAGGAAGCCGAGCACGGCGAGCGCGGCCTCGGCGGCGAGCGCGGCGTGATGCCGTTGCCCAACGCTCGCGACACGCTCGCACGAATCGGCTCGGCAGCCGTGAGCGCGAGCACGCCGAGCAGACACGCCGCCGCGAGCGCACGCAGCAATGCGTCGCGCAACTCGCCGCGCTCGTCTCGGCGCGCGAGCCGGCGCCCGTAGAGCGCCGCGCCGAGCGCGGTGCCGACCAGGTACACGGCGAGCAGGAGCGCGAACGTGTAGACGGTGTTCTCGGTGACCTGGCTCAGCACGCGCACGACGAGCACTTCGTAGCCGATGCCGAGCAAACCGGTCGCTGCGAGCAGCGGTAACGCTTGCGACACGCCGTCTGCGCACGGGCGCGGCCGCGCGCGGAGCGGGCGCCGCGTCGGCGAAAAAGAGCAGCGCGACGCCGCGCTGCGACGAAGTTCAGCGCGGCGCACGCGCCGGCGGTGGCCGCGAGACCGAACGCTCGGGACGAGCCAGAACGCGGCCGCGAGCACGCCGAGCACGGCGCCGGCCGTGTTGCCCGCATATAGCGTTGCGATCGACTCGCGGCGCGCGCCGGCGCGCGCGAGGGCGCGCTCCATCGCCGGCAGCGTCGCGCCCATCGCGGCCGTCGCCGGCAGCAGCAGCAGCGAACGTGCCGCAGAACGCGACGGCCCAGTGCCACGCGGCGACGGGCTGCGGGCCGATCGACCGCGAGCAGCGCGCGCGCGACGGGCTCGAGCGACAGCGCGAGCACCAGGCTCCACGACGCCGATCACGGCTTCGCACGCCGCGAACCAGCGCGCAGGCGCCGGCGTTGCGTGCGACTTCGCACCGAGCAGCAACGCGCCGAGCGCGAGACCGCCGAAGAACGCGGCGACCACTGCGAGCACGGCCGCCGACTCGTGGCCGAGCCAGAGCGCCGCTTGCTGCGTCCAGACGATCTGGTAGCCGAGCGCGGCGCATCCGGACGACACCGTGAGCACGAGCGCGAGGGCACGCCGGCGTGAGTCGATGCTCATCGAACGGCCTGCGTCAGCCGCTGAACGCGATCTTGTAACCCCACGAGTCGAGGTGGGTCGGGATCGCGTTGAACGCGAGCGTGATGCGGCGCGCTCCCGGGTTCGTCGGCACCGCGTGCATCAGGTAGCTCGGGAAGAACACCACGTCGCCCGGCTCGGGCGGCATGCTGATCCACTTTTCGGCGTTGTACGGCCCCATCGCGACGCCGCCGTGGTCGTTCTTGAACGAGAAATCGACGCCGCCCGGGCGACTTCATGAACACCGTGCGCGCGTCTGGATGGGTTTCGGTGAGGTACACGACGCCCGAGATGAAGCTGTTCGCGTGGTTGTGCATGGCCTGGCGGCCGCCGGTGTCGAGCAGGTTCACCCACATCTCCTTGAGCGACCAGCCGAGCCGCTCGCCGAGCAGCAGCGCGCCGAAATCGGCGAGCAGCGGCGTGATGAGCGTCGCGGCCTCGACGAGCAGCGCGCTGTCGCTCGGCCTGCAGCATCGAAGTGTGCACGAGATTCGGCGACGAGCTGTTGGTCCGGTCGGCCATCTTCGCTGAAGTGCGCGATCAAGCCGGCCACGAGCGGCTCGCTCAGCGCGCGCGCGCGCGCGCATGAACGGCGTGGGGAAGAGGCCGACGACTTCGTGCATGAGCAATCCTGACGAGCGTGAGCGCCAAGCGCCGAATCGTAAACGGACGTATGCGACAGATTGATGACGTTCTTCGTGCTCGCGCCGAAACCTGCGAATGACGCACGAACGTCACGGACGTTACATACCCGCGAAACATCGGGTTGCTATGGTCCAACGCAAGCCTCTCGCGTCTTCGCGCGCACGTGGGCGATCCGATCTCAACACCTTGAGGAGACACGAATGAATCTGGGATTCAGCAAGAACAAGCTTGCCTTGGCGGTCGCCACGGCAATCGGCTCGCGGACGATCGTCGCGACACCGCTCGTCGCAAACGCAGACGACAGACTCGGAACGTACGTGAGTGGCGACTTCCACAATCACGAGACCTGCGCAGACGGCTCGATCTCGTGCAGAAGCTGGTCAACAAGGCGACGGAAACGCCGTGGGGCCTCGATTGGTTCGTGCAGTCCGGGCACGGCGGCAACGGCAACCGCAACTGCACGCTCGCCGAGGACGCGTCGCTCGCGACGCCGGCGTTCCCGCTCGAGTACGCGAGCGATGGCGTGACGGTGCTCGGGCCGAACACGACTTGGCAGGACAGCAATCCGGCGATCAGCCCGGCTGGCGACGCCACGTTCCCGTCGTCGACGCCGCCGCAGAACGCGGCGCCGTTCGAGAACATGTGGAGTGGCAGATCACTCCAGGAGTTCCAGTATCCGCTGATCGAGTACCTCGCCGTTCTCAAGAACGAGCCGCTGTTCATGGGCGAGGAGACCGACGGCCCAGGGCACGAGCACATTTCGATGTCCGTGATCACCGGCCAAATGCCGTCGTCGCTCGATAAGGCGCCGCTGCCGACCACGCCCGGCTACACGCCGTTGGGGAGCGCAACGGCGGTGTCGCAATGGGAATACTGCTTCGACCGCGTGCCGACACGGACCATAGCCGCGGCGGCGCCGGCGGCAACAACTGGGACTGCTCGGTGCCGGGCAGCGCGAACTCCTCGGACGCTGAGCTGGAATGCGGCGGCGACAGAAGCTCATCCCGGCCGGCGGCACCGGCACGGGCACGAAGGGCCACGCGAAGACCGTCGAGGCGTCTGAAGTGGATGAGCGCGTTCCACCCGCAGGCGAGCTACTACGTTCCGGCGCATCTCGAGCGCGCGGGGCCGTTCAATCCGGACGGCAACAACGGCTTCAACATCGAGAGTCTGCGCGACTTCAACAACGTCGGCTCCGCAGATCGCGTTCGGTTTCGAGTCGCAGCCCGGTCACGGCGCCTCGGACAATCGCGGCGAATACCGTCCGAATAGAAACACGATCAACGGGGTCAAGGTCGACTCGGTCGGCGGCACCACGTGGGGCGGCACGGGCGTCTATGCCGGCCAAGTCGGCGGCGTGTGGGACGCGCTGCTCGGCGAAGGTCGCAACTGGTGGTTCTTCGCGAGCTCGGACTGGCACAACCGCGGCATCTTCGGCAGCGAAGACCGGCGCACGAGTCAGGACTTCTATCCGGGCGAATATCAGCGGACTTACACGATGGTGAACCGCGGCCGGGATCGCAAAGTATCGCCCGCAGATGATCGTCGACGGGCTGCGAACCGGCAACAGCTGGTCCGCCTCGGGGCAGCTCATCGATCGGCTCGCGTTCGTCGCTTGCTCCGTGCCGCCGGGCCAGGCGAAGCGCGCGTCGCCGGTTGCGGACGCGGTCGCCGACGCGCTCGTCGAGACGGCGGCGGTGCTCTCGGCCTTCACCGATACGGACGGAGGCGATTCCCAGGGCTGCGCGACGATGGGTCAAAAGCTCACGGTCAAGCCGGGCTCCGACATCGTCGTCGCCATCGTGGCGCGCGATCCGTCTGGGGCGAGCTTCTCGCCGTACGTCTTCGAAAATCCGTCGCTCGCCCAGGTCGGTATCCATCAGCCGCTGAACAAGCCGGTGCTCGATCACATCGACGTGATCGACGGCAAGGTCACGGGCTACAAGCTGCCGAGCGACACCGCCAACTATGCGGGCGAGTGGCCGCGCACGTGGCTCGCGAATCCGGACATGGGCACGGTGCCCGCGGCCGCGAAGAGCACGACCGCGGCGGTCATCAGGACGTTCACGACGCGTACCTGGGACACCGTGCCGGGCGCGAGGGAGTTCAAGGCGATGACGTTCCGCCTGCGCAACGTCTCGGACTCGCAGTACGTGCGGCTCCGCGGCACGAATCTGCCGCCCGCGATACCGTGGGAGACCGACGCCGAACGGCAACCCGCTCGCCGACGTGTACACGAACGCGAACCTGACGGCAGCGGCCGACGGTGTTTCGGTGCAGCTGAAGATCCCGTGCACGACCGTCGGCACGCACGTGCCGACGCCGAGCGAGATTTACACGGGCGCGCAGATCGACGGCTGTCCGGCGCATCTGCCGGTGGTGGATGACCAGAAGATGGTGGCCTACGACGTGGCGGCGTGGTCGGATATTTGGTTCTACAGCAATCCGATCTACGTGGAGGTCCAGGGTTCTTCGCCGGTCGCCGGCGTCAAATAACGGGCGACGAGCGGCCCAGGCCGCTGCGAGGCGCCGCGCGGGGACGCGCGGCGCCTTTCTGCTTACTGAGAGGGGCTGAAATCTCCATGGACAAAAGAGATCTCGACAGCGCGTTGGCCACGTTGGATGCGCGAACCGCTGCTGCATTTCGTATTGCTTGGCGCGTTGCTATTTTCCGTCGACCACGTGCTCGCAAGCCACGCCGACGACCCGCGCACGATCGTCGTCGATGCCGCCGTCGACGCGCAGGCGCGGCAGATCTTCAAGGCCGCGCGCGGCCGCGATCCGAGCCCTGAAGAGCTGCTGCGCTCCGTCAGGTCTGGCTCGACAACGAGGTGCTGTATCGCGAGGGGCTCGCGCAGCAACTCGACAAAGGCGATCCCGCGATTCGCGATCGCGTGATCTTCAAGGCACTGAGCGTGATCGAGACGGGGCTCAAGCTGCCGCCGTTAGACGACGCATTGCTGCGCGATTGGTTCGAGCAGCACCGGGTGAAGTACGACGAGCCGGCCCGCTACGACTACCAGGAGGCGGTGCTGCCCGGCGAACCGGCGCGCGCGGACTTGGAGCTGCTAGCGGCCGCGCTCAATAGCGGTAAGCCGGGGGAATCGGAAGGCGAGCCTGCGCGTCTTCACGGGTCGACCGCGACAGCAACCTCGTGCAGAGCTACGGCCCGGCCTTCGCGAAGGCGCTCGAAGCGTCGCCGCGTGAGCAGTGGCGCGTGCTCGACAGCCAGGATGGCCCGCGGCTCGTTCAGCTCAAAGCGGTCACGCCGCCGCGGCCGGCGGAGTTCGAGCGCTCTGCGCGGGGTCGTGCTCCAGGACTGGACCGACGCGACGATGGCCGAGCAGCGCACGGCCGTCGTGCGCTCGCTCGCGAAGAAGTACACGGTCAGCGAGGAGCGCGCCATGAGGCGCTCGGCGCCTGGCTGCTCGGCGGCGCGCTGCTCGTCTCGGGCGCGGCGCGCGGCGCACGAGATGACGATGGCCGAGCTCGATCTTCGCGAGACCGCGCCGGGCTAGTTCATCGTGCAATGGGGCGTGGGCGAGCGACGCGCGCCGAGCGAGGAGATCACGCGTCGAGTGGCCAAGCGACTGCCACGCCGAGGACACACTGCTGCGCTTGCGGACGCCGGCGGCCTGAGCGGCGCCGTGTCGATGCAAGGCGTCGGCAAGAGCTATTCGGCCGTGATGCTGAAGGTCTATCTGGCTCGACGGCCAGGATCGCGTGTACACGTTCACGTCCGCGCAAGCGGACGGTGCGGCTCTACGGCTCCGCCGACGATCGGCGCGGATGGGCGAGATCGCGCGCGCGTACACGATGCTCGGCGTCGAGCACATCTTGACGGGCTTCGATCACCTGCTGTTCGTGCTCGCGCTGCTGTTCTTGGTCGGCTTCAACCGGCGTCTGCTGTACACGATCACGGCGTTCACGCTCGCGCACAGCGTGACGCTCGCGCTCGCGGCGCTCGGCCTGCTGACGCTGCGCTCGCCGCCGGTCGAGGCCTCGATCGCGCTGTCGATCGTGCTCGTCGCGGGCGAGGCGCTGCACGGCGGCCGGACGTTCGCACGCCGCTGGCCCGCGGTCGTCGCGTTCCTGTTCGGCCTCGTCCATGGTCTCGGCTTCGCGGGCGCGCTGAAGGAGATCGGCCTGCCGCAGCAGCATTTGCCGGTCGCGCTGCTCACGTTCAACGTCGGGGTCGAGCTCGGGCAGCTGTTCGTCGTGACGCTGGCCTTCGGGCTGTACCGGGCCGTTGCGCGCTTCGCCGCGCGTGGTCGCCGCACGTTCGCCGGCGCTCTATGCGATCGGTGCGGTCGCCGCCTACTGGTCGATCGACCGCGTCGTCGGCCTGCTCGCCTGAGGTTTCTGCCCCAAACTCCACTCCGTCCGCAAGCCGCGCGCGTCGCGTTTCCCGTCGTCCCGGCGGGAA
>CAWJDS010000016.1:0-162871 GCA_963841645.1 uncultured Gammaproteobacteria bacterium
TCGCACTAGCTCGTGGAAACGGGCTCCGGCAGCCGCGACACGGCAGACATAATCAGTGCTTGGTCGGAGCGAAGGCAGCAGGGGCGGGCGAGCGGCCGATGCAGTTGTGAGCCGGGCAGTGCGGTCGCGTATCGTAGCGGTCAAAGACGTACTCGAGCCTACGAATTACAACGAACTTGCGCTCGATGCCGGCGCTCCCACGGATGGGCCGATGAGAATTCTCGAAGTTTCCGCGAGCGGTACGGTCGGTACCCGCGATATGGGCCCGGTTTCCACGGGCGTCTGCAAGCTCGCCAACGGCCTCGTGCGCCGCGGGCACGAAGTCACCGTGATCGATGCGCCTGCGGCCAATGCCAGGAGTGTTCTCGATACACGAGTCACGGTCGTGACCGTGCCGTCCCTTCTGCGCCGTCGTCACTTCGTCAAGCTGCCGGCGAAGCTGCAGCTCCTCTGTACGTGGATACACGCGCTGTGCTACGTCTTGTCAGTCCGGCGCCGTGTCCGCTTCGACGAGTTCGATGTGGTGCACGTTCACGACGTCGAGCTCGCCTATCTGCTCGGGCTCGGCCGCGTGCCGTATTACTACACGTCCCACAGTACGGTCTGGGCGCTCAAAGCTGAGGCCGGCACGAGACTCTCGCTCGGTCTTCGCTTCGAGAAGGCCATCGAGTGCTTCGCGATTCTGCGTTCGCGAATGTCGATCGGCTTGGGCGACTACCTGCGCAGGCAGATGCTTGACGCGCCCGTGACGACGATCCCGAATGGAATCGAGGCGGCGCAGTGGCAGCCGATCGACAAGAGCGCCGCGCGTCGTACGCTCGGGATAGACGACGATGAGTTCGTCGTAGTGTTCACCGGGCGAATTCATCCGAACAAGGGTGTCGACCTCCTCGTCGAAGCGGTGCGATCGCTCCGCACGAGCATCCAACGGCTACGGGTCTTCGCGATCGGCCCTGTGGGCGGCGAGGCCCATGCTCGAACCGAAGCGTCTCACTACGCAGCGGACGTCATGGAGCGAGCCAAGGGGCTGCCCGTGCGCTTCACGGACTTCATCGCGAATCACTCGCCGCAGTTCCGCGCATACCTGGCCGCGGCCGACGTCGCGGTAATCCCGTCGCGCGTCGAGCCGTTCGGCAATGTGGCGCTCGAGGCGCTCATGATGTCCGTGCCGGTCATTGCCGCACGCACTGGCGGTCTAGCGGAGATCGTGAGCGACGACGTCGGCGTCCTCGTGGCGCCGAACGATGTGCAAGCGCTCGCGGCCGCGATACGCGACGCGTATGCACAGCCGGAGAAGCTGGCCATGCGACGCGCGTGCTGCCGGAGGCGCGTCATGGAAAAGTACACCGTCGAACAATTCGTAGGGCGATACGAGGCGCTGTTCGAGCGCGACCAGGTGGTGTTCGAGCGCGGTCGCGTACCCGCCTGAGAGCCGAGGGAGCGTGCAATGAGTCGCAGAGTCGTGATGTTGGGCTTGGACGGTGTCGATCGGATGCTCGTGCAGCAGTGGATTGCTGAGGGCCGGCTGCCCGTCATGAAGGAGCTGTTTGCCGAGTCGCACAAGCTGCTGCTCGACGAGGCGAACCGACCGCTGCCGGGCGGGGTGTGGACCGACATCGCGACCGGCGCGTCCGCAGCGCATCACGGCTATATCCACCAGCAGGCACTGCGGCTCGGCTCGTACGAGTGGCGGTACGTCGACTCGAGTCACGTCGCGATCGAGCCGTTCTACGCCACGCTGAGCAAGAACGGCATCCGGTGCGCGCTGGTCGATTGGCCGGTCTCCCATCCGATCGACGATTTCAACGGCGTTCAGGTGATCGACTGGGGCACCGAGTTCCAGCTCTGGCATTTCGAGACGCGTCCGAAAGGCTTTGCGACGAAGTTGTTCTCGACGTACGGCAAGCACCCATTCACGGACTATGCGGGCACGGACCTGGCGCTTTCGAACCTCGTCGCGCTCAAGGACAAGCTGCGCCGCGGCATCGAGATGAAACGCGACTTCGCGATCGATTTCTTGGCGAGCAAGGACTACGACTTCATCTATGTCTGCTTCTCGGAGCTGCACAAGGGGGGGCATTTCTTCTGGCGATTCCACGATCGCAAGCATCCGGAGTATACGGAGGTGGAGCCCGCGCTCGTGAACTCGCTGCTCGAGTGCTACGAGCACTAGGACCGTGCGCTCGGCGCAATCCTCGCGCAGCTCAAGGGCACGGACGATCTCGTGGTCGTGGCCGATCGCGGCATGATCGCCAACCATCGCGGTGACCACCTCATCGACGACACTCTGATCAAGCTCGACCTCGCGACTCCACGAGGCAAGATCGCCGCGCCGAGCCGATTCCGTTCGCTGCGCGCGCGCCTGCTCGGCGGCAAGCGTGCGAAGCGGGCCTATCACTACATCGCGTACGAGCTCCTGCCCGACGCGGTCCGCGAGTCGCTGTTGCCGCTGCACCGCGCCGCGATCGGCTCACAGCCGCCGTTCGACTGGAACCGGACGCGCGTATTCCGGCTGCCGACGGTCGGCGACAGCTACTTGCGCGTGAACCTCAAGGGGCGCGAGCCCACGGGGACGGTCGCGCCGGGAGCCGAATACGAGGCCACGCTACGTGAGGTCGCGGCTCGGTTCCTCGCGCTCGTGAATCCGGAAACGGGCGAGCGCGTTGTGGAGAACGTCTACTTCCCCGCGAAGCATTTTGCAGGGCCGAGATCCGCGGAGCTCCCGGACATCGCGCTCATCTGGAACTCGAACGCGCCTATCAACGGTGTGGCGTCCGATGACGTCGGTGTCATCGCGGGCCGGCAGGCGCCGGACCGATCGGGGAACCACCGATCGGAAGGCTTTGCGCTGTTTCGCGGCGCGTCATTTGCAGCCGGTGCGAGCGAGCAGGAAGGCGACGGGCGCCAGATCGCGCCCCTCATTCTGCAGCGGTTCGGGATCGACCCGCCTGCTCACTACGAGCTCGACGCTCCCGCCGCCATCGTCGGCTCGCCGCGCGCTAACCGCGCGGCGTAGCGCCCGCTTAAGGAATCGAAACCCCGCGGGCCCCGCGCGCCGTGGCGAGTGCGCTAAGATAGCGCCCTTGAAGCGCGCCGCCCCGCCCCGACGCTTGGGGTGCGCCGCGCGCGCTAACGAAACGCGATGACACAATCCGTAGCACACTGGCAAACGCAAGCGACCGTGAAGGATCGCGCGAACCGTCCGTTGCGCGACTTGCGGATCTCGGTCATCGACCGCTGCAACTTCCGCTGCCCGTACTGTATGCCGGTCGAGCACTACGGCGAGCATCATCAGTTCTTGCCGCGCGCTCACTGGCTCACCGCGGGCGAGATCCGCCGGGTCGCGAGCCTGTTCGTGCAGCTCGGGGTGAAGAAGATCCGGCTCACGGGCGGCGAGCCGCTGCTGCGTCGCGACATCCTCGAGATCGTCGAGTCGCTCGCGAGCCTCGAGGGCGTCGAGGATATCGCGCTCACGACCAACGGCACGCGCCTTGCCGAGCAGGCGGCGGAGCTCAAGGCCGCCGGCCTGAAGCGGCTCACGGTGAGCCTCGACAGCCTCGACGAGCGCGTATTCAAGGAGATGAACGGCGGTCGTGGCGACCTCGCGACCGTGCTCGCGGGAATCGACGCCGCGAACCGCGCCGGCTTCGCGCCGCTGAAGATCAACGCGGTGATCGAGCGCGGCAAGAACGACCACACGGCTCTCGATCTCGTCGAGCGCTTTCGCGGCACGGGCACGATCGTGCGGTTCATCGAATACATGGACGTGGGCACCGTGAACGGCTGGCGTCCCGAGCAGGTCGTGCCGTCGAAGGAGCTGCTCGCGAGAATCGCGGCGCGCTGGCCCGTCGAGCCGCGCGACAGCAACTATCGCGGCGAGGTCGCGAAGCGCTACGTGTTCAAGGACGGGCAGGGCGAGATCGGCTTCATTTCGTCGGTCAGCGCGCCGTTCTGCGGCGACTGCCATCGAGCGCGGCTCTCGGCCGACGGCACCGTCTACACATGTCTGTTCGCGTCGCGCGGCACGGAGCTGCGCAATGCTTGCGCGCGGGTGCGAGCGACGCGGACCTCGTCGGTCTCTTGCAGAACGTCTGGCGCAATCGCGACGGATCGCTACAGCGAGATCCGCGGCCGGCTCCTCGAGCACAAGAACGACGACGGCGCGACGAAGACCGAGCGCGTCGAGATGTATCGGATGGGCGGCTGATGCTCACGCACGTCGACAAGGCCAATAGACCGACGATGGTCGACGTCGGCGACAAGGCCGTCACGACGCGCACGGCGAGCGCTCGCGCTCGCGTCGTGTTTCCGGCGGACGCGATCGTGCAGTCGGGTGAGGTGCTGCGGACGAAGAAGGGCCCCGTGTTCGAGACGGCGATCATCGCGGGCGTCATGGCCGCGAAGCGCACGCACGAGCTGATCCCGTTCTGTCATCCGCTGCCGCTCGAGGATTGCAAGATCGACGTCGCCTGGGGCGCTCCGAACGAGGTCGTGATCGAGTGCTCGGTGCGCGCGACGCACAAGACCGGCGTCGAGATGGAGGCGCTCACGGGTGCGAGCGTCGCCGCGCTCACGATCTACGACATGTGCAAGGCGCTCACGCACGGCATCGAGATTCGCGACGTCGCGCTGCTGTCGAAGACCGGCGGTAAGCGCGACTACCAGAAATGATCAACGTCACCGCGCGCTACTTCGCCGCGTTCCGCGAGCGCGCGGGCCGCGACCGCGAGGCGCTCACCACGGACGCGCGCACTGCGGCCGAGCTCTATGCCGAGCTCGCGCGCAAGCACGGCTTCGCGGATTCGATGACGCGCTGCAAGGTTGCGATCAACGACGAGCTCGCGCCATGGGACGTGCGGCTGTCCGCGGGCGACGAAGTGCTGTTCTTCCCGCCGGTCGCGGGCGGCTGAGTCGCTCGCGTCCGCGATGAGCTTCAAGATCACTTCGCGCGCGATCGAGCCCGCCGAGCTCAAGCGCTCGCTCGAGACCGACTCCGCCGGCGCCTGCGTCACGTTCGAAGGTTGGGTCCGCGATCACAACGACGGCGCGCCGGTCCTCGCGCTCGAGTACGAGGCGCATGCCGCGATCGCCGAGCAAGAGGGCGCGAAGATCGTCGGCGAGGCGCTCGAGCGCTTCGCGGTGACGGCCGCGCGCTGCGAGCACCGCGTCGGCAAGCTCGCGATCGGCGACTGCGCGGTCTGGGTCGGCGTCACCTCGGCGCATCGCGGCGCCGCGTTCGACGCGTGCCGCTACATCATCGACGAGACCAAGCAGCGTGTGCCGATCTGGAAGAAAGAGCACTACCGCGACGGCCAGTCGGGCTGGGTGAACTGCGCGACGCGCACGGACGCCCCGGCCGCCGCTCCTCGCTAATTCATATTCGCGCGAGGTCCTCCACCGTATCGACGTCGAGCTCAGCCTCGGGCATCTCGACGAGCGTGACCTTCGGCGCGCTCCGCAGCAACGCGCGCGCGCCGACGTCGCCTTCGAGCGAGCGGGCCGCGTGCCAGAGACGCCGCGGCAAGATCGCGGGCACGCCCGCGCGACCCGCGTAGTGCGCGGCAGCAGGTAGGCCGGGCCGCGTCGCCACGCGGCGATCAGGCGGCGCAGCGCGGCGGCATCGACGTTCGGTTGATCGACGAGGTGACGAGCGCGGCACGCGCCGAGCGCGGCAGCGCGTCGAGGCCGACGCGAAGCGAGCCCGCAAGGCCCGCGCGCCAACGCGCGTTGTAGCGACGCGCGTGGGACCGGCGCCGTTCGGCGCGCGCGGCGCCGAGCGCGGAGCAGGTTCCGGAGCCTGATCGCGCCGCGCCGAGGACGACCACGGTCGCGCCGTCAAGGCCGAGCGCGCCGCGCGCGGCTGCGAGCGCGGTGAGCAGCAGAGGCCGATTGCCGCGGCGCACGAGCTGCTTCGGCCGGCCGAGCCGACTCGAGCCGCCGGCCGCGAGCAACACGCAGCCGATTCGGGTGCCACGGTGGGCTGCGGGTTCGGTCATGTTTCCGACTATACTCATCGGCGTGTCGAATATCCGCCTAGGAATCGCGCGTCACGAGGAAGCCGCGTCGATCGCGAGCATGTCGCGTCATCTGATCGAGAACGGCTTGCCGTGGTCGTGGAACGAGCAGCGAATCCAGCACTGCATGCGCAATCGCGAGTGCGTCGTGCTCGCGGCGCGCGACCGCCGCCGGCTCGTCGGCTTCGCGATCATGGAGTTCTACGACGAGCACGCGCACCTGAGCCTGTTCGCGGTGCAGCCGGGCTACCAGCGTCTCGGCGTCGGGCGTCAGCTTCTCGAGTGGCTCGAGGCGTCCGCGCGCACGGCCGGCACCTTCAGCGTGCATCTCGAGCTGCGCGCGAGCAATGACGGCGCGCGCCGCTTCTATGAGCGTATGGGTTATCGCGAGGTCGGCCGCAAAGCCGCGTACTACGCCGGCCGCGAGGACGCGCTGCGGATGCTGCACAACCTCGCGGTCGCGCCGAGCTCGCGCGCGGCTTCGCCATGACCGCGAGCGAGCCGCGCGAGCTCGAGCCGCTCCGGATCGCCGTTCTCACCGTCTCCGACACTCGCGACGAAACCACCGACAAGTCCGGCGCGCTGCTCGTGTCGCGCTTGCGCGCCGCGGGTCACGAGCTCGCGGAGAAGGCGATCGTTCGTGACGACGTCTACGCAATCCGCGCGATCGTGTCGCGCTGGATCGCGGACGAGAAGGTCGAGGTGATCATCGCGACCGGCGGCACGGGTCTCACCGGGCGCGACGGCACGCCGGAGGCCGTGCGGCCGCTGCTCGACAAGACGATCGAGGGTTTCGGCGAGCTGTTCCGCACGATCTCGTACGAGGAGATCGGACCGTCGAGCCTCCAGTCTCGCTGCGTCGCGGGCGTCGCGAACGCGACGTACGTGTTCTGCTTGCCGGGCTCGTCGAACGCGTGCGCGACGGGCTGGGACAAGCTGATCGGCCCGCAGCTCGACCTCCGCACGCGGCCGTGCAATCTCGCCGAGTTGATCCCGCGGCTCAAGGAGTTGGTCCGCTCCCATCCTTTCGCCGGTGCCGGACTACCAGCCGGGGGGCATGTCGAATTGCAGGACTCGCCCGGCTCCGAACAGGGGTGCGGGCGCAGCGCCGAAGTCCGAGACATAAAGCCGACTGTCCGGACCGAACGTCATGCCGGTGGGCACGTTGAGCCAGCGTGATGACCTCTTCGATTTCTCCGGATCGCTTGACGCGAACCACTTTGCCGGCTCCGATCGCCGGGAAACCCGGCCCGTCGGACAACTCGAGGTGCATAGAGCAGGCCGTCGGGGCCGAAGGCGAGCCCGACCACCGTCGTAAAGCCAGCCTTGGAGCCCGCGACGCGATAGCCGCGCTTTTCGCCGAGACCCCGGCGCCAGTCCGAAATCGTCGTCGAGATCGGGGTTCGAGATCGTCAGGACTCGGGCCCAATCCGGATCGATCGGAAACACATTCAAGTTGCCGACATAGAACGTGCCGTGTCGTTCGGCGATCGACGTGGGAACGATGTGACCCTCGAAAGCGGAAATGTCGATCACTTGCTTGATCGCGCCGCCGTGCGGATGATCGACAACACCTGCCCGTGATTGGGCTCCACGGCGACGAGCGCGCCATCGTCCACTATCATGCTGTAGAGCGTTCCGTCGCTTTCGAAGTCGTCGGCTGCCGTGAATTTCGCCGGGTGAGTCTCCAGAAACGCCGAAACGTTGGCGATCATCGTCCACTTGCCGGTGCTGCGGTCGACTTTGGCAACGCCGCTCGGTGCGTCAGGATTGCCGTGCTCGCAACCGCCGGCCGCGACCAGCGCATATAACGTGCCGTCGAGGAACTTGACGTCGGCTACTCCGATGCGGTCGCGCGAGCGCGTCTTGCGCCGACGGAAATCCCGAGGCGACAGTCGTCACCGTGTGACTGGGGCTGATCTTGGAAATCCGGCCGTTACTTCCGCCGGAATACGGTCCGACAGGCGCCGGTACTTGAAGGCACGTCTGCGGATCCGTCTGGTTGCTCCCGCCGGTACCGGCTTCAGCCACGTACAGATTCCGGTCGGGACCGAAGGCAAGGCCGCGCGGGGCATTCAAACCCTGCGCGTAGACCGTAAACGTGGAGGGCTGTTGCGCGAGAACCGTCGACGGGGCGGAACCGACCATCGGGCCCAACACGATCAGTGTAGCTAGCTGCGGTTTGAGTCGCATGGCTTCTCACCTTCACTTTTGTTGTTGATAGAGAATCCTTGGGGACAGCGCATGCTGCGACAGCGCTGGCACATGTCGGGGGGGGGTTGCTGGGAAAGCGAGGGAAAACGACGACAGGAACTGGTTACGCGGGGCGCCGGCTTTGTTCAACGCACTTGATCGCGGCCGCCGCTACGGCCGCACACGCACGTACTTCTGCAGCTTGCGTGGCCGAGGTTCGCCACCGTAGATGTTGCCAGCCGCGTCGACGGCCGCGAACTCCGCGCCGGTTCCGCGCGTGTTGCGCGGATCGCCCCACGAGTACAGGATGAACTCGGTCACCCAGCCGGTGGCCGCGTCGCCGATCCGAATCCCCATTTCCCAGCCTGGGTTCTCGACGTTGTCGGACTCGGAGTCCGCGACGATGATGCGGCCGTGGTCGTCGAACGTGATGCCGCTCGGCCGGCCGAACTGCGTCCAGCTCGAGAGCCATCGACCGTCCTGGTCGAACAGCTGGATGCGGTTGTTCGAGCGATCCGCGACGAATACGCGGCCCTGCTGGTCGATGGCGATCGAGTGCAGCGTGCGGAATTCGCCCGGCGCGTAGCCCGTCGAGCCCCACGCCTTGATGAACTTACCGTCGCGGGAGAATTTCACGACGCGGTTGTTCGTGTCGTCGCCGTGGCCGTCGGCGACGAAGATGTCGCCGTTCGCTGCGACCACGACGTCGCTCGGCGCATTGAAGTGTTTCTCGTCGTTGCCGGCTTTGCCCGGAGTGCCTAGCCGCATCAGCACCTGACCCGTGGGGCTGAACTTCACGACCTGGTGACCGCGGCCGCGCCCGCTCGGTCCGTCCGTGCGTTCGGTGCTTGCGGCATCCGTCACCCACACGTTGCCGTCGCGATCGACGTCGAGGCCGTGCGGCCAGATGAACAGGCCGCCGCCGAAGCTCGCCACTTGATTACCGTCCGCGTCGAACTCGAAGACGGTGTCGAGGTTCGAGTCGAGGCATTCGTACGTGAACTTATCGCCGCCGGCGTCGCAGCGGAGTATTGCCCAGATGTGCTTGCCGTCGGGAGCGACGTCGACGTCGCCGACCGCGCCGATCTGCCGGCCGCCGTTTAGCTTGGCCCAACCTTCCACCAGCCGATACGGATTCGGCGGCGACTGCGCGAGCGCGGCGCTGCCGAGCACGAGCGCGGCGAGCGTGAGGGCGGTGTGGAGCAGAGTGCGCGGCATCGTCAATCCCCCTTCGGCGGTTTGAGGCGCCATGGTCCGTCGCGGCGGCGAATAGGAAATTCAGACCGACCGCCAGGGCCGAGTCTATGCGCGGAATCGGTGTTGTGTCAGGAGCCGGCGAATGCCGGCCACGCACGAAGCGAAAGTACCAGTCTGAAAAGGAGTCCATCCATGAAGTCATCGACTCTTGCCTTTGCCATCGCCCTCGCGCTCAGCGGGAGCGTGCTCGCCCAGAACCCCAACGTCGGGGCCGGCGCGTCCGGCCAATCCAGCACGTCGGTGTCCGCGAGCCGCGACGGCGCCAGCGCTTCTCACGAGCACAGCGCGTCGTCGTCCGCGGCGTCGAGACCACGGCAACGCGAACGTGGCCGACGGCACCGAGATGAACGCGACCTGTCGAAACCCGTCGACGCGCGCCGCGCGAAGGCCGGCGACGAAGTCACCGCAACCCTCGCGCAGGATGCGAAGGCGAGCGGCGACGTCACGCTACGTCGCGGCACCAAGCTCGTCGGCCACGTGACGGAAGCGCAGCCGCGCGGCCGCGCCTCCGGCTCGGCGAGCGGCAGCAGCGATTCGCGACTCGGAATCGTGTTCGACAAGGCGATTCTCCCGGACGGCCGCGAGGTCCCGGTCAACGCGGCGATCCAGGCGGTGGCGGCCGGTGAAGCGGCGACGTCGGGCGGCCTGCACGGCGCCGACAGCTCGGCCGGGGCCGGCGCGTTCGGCGCGGGCCAGGCGGCGGGCGGCGCGCGCGCCGGCGGCGGCGGACTCGTCGGCGGTGTGGCCGGCGCGGCCGGCGGCACGCTGGGCGGCGCTGCCGGCGTCGGCGGCCGACTCGGCGGCGCGGCGACTTCGTCGGTCGGCGCGGCCACGCACGCGTCGGCGGGCGCCGTGGGCGGCTTCAACAACGCGGGTCACCTGACGTCGGGCAGCCGCGGCGTGTTCGGCATGAGCGACACGGCGTTCGCGTCCGGAGCGGCGGCAGCGCGCAGGGCTCGGTGCTCACGTCGCACACGGCAACGTCGAGCTCGAGCGCGGCTCGGCGGTCGGGGGAGCTTCGCACCGTCGAGCGTTCGGCGACCGAGATGCGGCGGCTCGGTCGTTGCACTATCATGGCGGAGTTTTCGATCCGAGGGGTGGCCGGCAACGGCCTGAGAGATTGGCGGTGTCAATCAACCCTTTGAACCTGATCCGGTTAGTACCGGCGAAGGGACGGGAACATCCGACTTTTCCCCACTCGCTAGTAACGAAGACCGGATCTCGCTCGAGAGGAGATCCGACATGCGATCGTGCGTTCTGGCCCGTCGCGGCAGCCGCCGCCTGTCGCTACGCCGCGCGCAGTCGCGATTCGTCGCGCAGCCGCCCGCAGGTCTCGAAGAGATCGTCGTGACCGCCGACGTTTCGCGAGCACGAACATCGAGCAGACTGCCCGTCAGCGTGACCGTGCTCGATCGCGAGGAGCTGCGCGAAACGACGCAACAGCACTTCGAGGAGGCGATTCGTCAGGTGCCGAACCTGAACCTGTCCGGCGAAGGCTCGCGCGCGCGCTACTTCCAGTTGCGCGGCGTCGGCGAGCTCGAGCAGTACGAAGGCTCGCCGAATCCGTCGGTCGGCTTCATCGTCGACGACATCGACTTCTCGGGGCTCGGCAGCCTCGGCACGCTGTTCGACGTCGACCGCGTCGAAGTGCTGCGCGGTCCGCAAGGCACTCGCTACGGTGCGAACGCGCTCGGCGGGCTGATCTACCTGCGCTCGACGGAGCCGTCGCGCGAGCACACCGCCGACTTCGAAGACCACCGTCGGCAGCGACGGTACTACGCGCGCTCGGCGCCGCCGCCGGCGGCCCGCTCGGCGACACGCTCGCGCTATCGCGCGTCGGTGCAGAATTACGAGAGCGACGGCTTCCGCGACAACGTGTTCCTCGAATCGGCACGACACGTACGGCCGCGACGAGCTGCGGTCGCGCGGCAAGCTCGACGTGGAAGCCGAGCGACCGCGTGACCGTGGATTTCGCGGGCCTCTATATCGACATCGACAACGGTTACGACGCGTGGGCCATCGACAACGGCTTCAAGACGTACTCGGACAAGCCCGGCCGCGACGCGCAGCGATCGAAAGCCGGCGTCGGTGCGCGTGCAAGCGCGAGCTCCAGAAGATTCGACATCGTGAGCATCACCGGCATCGCCGACACGAATGCGTGTTCAGCTTCGACGCGGACTGGGGCAACGCCGCGTACTGGGCGCCGTACATCTACGACTACGTTCGAAGGCAACGAATGCGCGAGCGGCGCACGTACAACGAGGAGGTGCGCTGCTGTCGAAGCCGGGCGCGATCGCAAGCGGCCGCGGCGACTGGCTCGTCGGCGTCTACGCGCTCGATCTCGACGAGACGCAACGACCACCTCGACCAGGGCGTCTACGCGCGATCCGTTCTGCGGCCCCGCGTGCGACCTTCGAGCCGATAGCGCCGTGTTACGAGCGACTATGACGCGACCAACGTCGCGGTGTTCGGTCAGGTGCGCATCTCGGGCTGAGCACGCGGCTCGAGCTCACGGCCGGGCTGCGCGCCGAGCGCCGTGACGGCGCACTACGACGACACTCGGAGTAACCACTTCGCTCCGCGCGACGACATGACCGGCGGCGAACTCGCGTTCGACTGGCGGCTCACGCCGCGCCACTCGGCGTACGTTCGTCTCGCGCGCGGCTACAAGGCCGGTGGCTTCAACGTGTCGTTCGCCGGCGTCGATTTCTCACGGTCGAACGGACTCACGCGCGAAGGAGATCTCGTTCGGTCCCGAGTTCCTCACGAGCCTCGAGAGCGGCTATGCGCGTCGACGTTCGCCGACGGCCGGTTGCGCGCCGACGTCGGCGCGTTCGTGGCGCGGCGCACCGATCAGCAGATCAAAGTGCCGATCCAGCTGGTTCTCGGCGACCCGTCGTCGTTCCTGCTCGTCACGGCGAACGCGGAGCGCGGCGACACTACGGCATCGAGGCGAGCCTCGACTGGCGTGCGAGCGAGCGCTCGCGGTGAAGGCCGCGGTCGGCTGCTCGACACGAAGATCGAGGAGTTCTCGCTGTTCCCGTGATCGAAGGCCGCGAGCAAGCGCACGCGCCGCGCTACACGTATCTCGTTCGGCGCCACGTATCGCGCGCCGTCGGGCTGGTGGGGCCGGTCGATCTGTCCGGCATGGGCAGGTTCTTCTTCGACTACGGGCACGACATCAGATGTCGAAGCCGTACGACGCTCACGAATCTGACCGTCGGCCGGGACTGGGGCAGCTGGTCCGCGAAGCTCTGGGTCCGGAACGTGTTCGACAACGAGTACTTCGTGCGCGGCTTCTACTTCGGCAACGAGCCGCCGGATTTCCCGAACAAGCTGTACACGCGGCTCGGCGATCCGCGTCAGTATCGGCTTCACGCTCAGCTATCGTTCTGGAGAGCGACATGCGTGTCACGGTCGAAATGAGCCTGTACCCGCTCGCGAGACAGACCGCTCGACAAGATCCTCGCGTTCATCGATGACGGTGCAGCGCGACGAACGGCTCGAGGTCGTCGTGAATCAGATGAGCACGCAAGTGCGCGGCGAGCTCGGCGACGTCTGACGTGCTGACGACGGCGATCGAGCGGAGCTTCGGCGCCGGCGGCTCGCAGGCGCTCGTGCGTGAAGTTCCTGAACGCGGACCTGCCGATCGGCGAGCCGCCGGTGCTCGAACAGCCGTGCGTCGGCGCGCCACGTGGACATCGTCGCGGCTGATCAGTGAACTCGCCGGCCGCGCTCGCGGCGATGTCGTGGCTCGAGTCGCGTCGGTCGCGTTCGGGCTCGCGTATCTCGTGCTCGCGGTTCGCCAGAACATCTGTGCTGGCCCGCCGCGCTGATCTCGCACGCTGGCTGTCGCTCGTGTTGTTCGACGGCGCGCCTGTACCGCGAGTCCGCTCTGCAAGTGTTCTACGCGGCGATGGCCGTTTACGGCTGGTGTCAGTGGCGGCACGGCGGCCAGCCCCCGCGAGCGTGTCGAGGCGCGGAGTTGCCGGTCAGCATCTGGCCGCTGCGCTACCACGTGCTCGCGGTCGGCGGCATCGCTTGCGGCGGCGCTCGCGCTCGGCATGGTGCTGCATCGCACACGAACGCCGCGTTCCCGTATCTCGACTCGTGGTCACGGCGTGGCGTCGTGATCACGACCTACATGGTCGCGCAAGCAAGATCCTCGAGAACTGGGTCATACTGGCTCGTGATCGACGGGTCACGCTCTATCTCTATTGGCAGCGCGTCGCTATATCTCTACGCCGCGCTGTTCGTCGTCTATCTCGTGCTCGTCGTGTCGGCTGCTATCGTTGGCGGCGCGATTGGCACGCGCAGGCGGCGGTCGCGGCGTGATGGACGCGTCGCGCGATGGCTCGGTGCGCGTAGCGCTCGGGCGCGTGCTCAACGCGGACATCGTGCGGCGCGCGACGCTCTGGGCGCTCGAAGGCGGCGTGAAGCGCCGCAGCTATCTCGTCTCCTCCGGCGCCGACCAGTGGGTACTGCGGTTGCCTGCGCCCGGCGCCGACGCGCTGCTCGATCTCGACACCGAGGCGCGCGTGATGCGCGCAGCGGCCGCGGCCGGCCTTGCGCCTAACGTCGTCGCGGTCGATCCGGGGGCCGGCATCTTGCTCACCGACTATCGAAAAGCGGCGCGCGCCTGGACTGCGATCGACGCGCGTCAGCCGCGCAACGTCGTGCGCGCGGCCGCGCTACTCCGCGCGTTGCACGCGGTACGCGTCGATGCGCCGGCGTTCGCGGCGGAGCGAATCGCGCGCGGTTACGTCACTGCGCTCGCGCGACGCGAGCGCGGCGTCGGAAGCGCGCGCGGCGCGAGCGGACACGGGCACGCCGCGGCCGACGCTCGTGCGCGCGACCGGCGTTGGGCCGACGAGCTGCTCGTGCTCGCGCGTCACTACGACGCGGCGTATCCTCCGACCGCGCTCTGTCACAACGATCTCGTCGCGGCCAACGTGCTCGACGACGGCGGCCTCGTGCTCGTCGACTTCGAGTATGCGGTGCGCGGCGGCTCCGATCCTCGATCTCGCGGGCCTCGCGGGTATGAACGACTACGGCGACTCACGAGCGGCGCGACCTGCTCGCGGCTTATCGCGGCGAAGATCGCTCGGCGCGTCACGGAGACGGAGCTCGACAAGATCGTCCGTCTCGTGCGCCTCATGGCGTTCTTCTGGGCACGGCTCGGCGAGCTGCGCGCGGCCGATGCGGCGGCGTATCGCGAGCTGGCGGCCGAGCTCGCGAGGAAATTGAGCTAGCGAGAGGCGCGATCGTCGCCCTTCGATCCGATAGCCGGCGGCGTCGGGAGGTCCGAAGGGCCTGTGGTAATCTCGCGCGCCATGGCCACACAACCGCGCGCGCTGTCCGTCAACGACCTGACAATATCCTGGAGGCGATCGGCCGCACGCCGATCGTGAGGCTGCACACGCTCGCACCACCGCATGTCGCCCTCTACGCGAAGATCGAGGCTTTCAATCCGATGGGCTCGGTCAAGGATCGCCTCGCGCTCGGCGTGATCGAGGATGCCGAGCGCAGCGGCGCTGCGTCCCGGCCAGACCGTGAGTCGAGGCCACCAGCGGCAACACCGGGATCGGGCTCGCGATGGTGTGCGCTGTCAAGGGCTATCCGCTCGTCGTCACGATGGCCGAGAACTTCAGCGTCGAGCGCCGCAAGCTGATGCGCTTTCTCGGCGCGCGGGTCGTGCTCACACCCGCGCGGCGTGAAGGGCACCGGGATGCTCGCCAAGGCCGTCGAGCTGGCGCACCGCGCACGGCTGGTTTCTGTGCCGGCAGTTCGAGAACGAAGCCAACGCCGACATGCATTCGCGCACGACCGCGCCGGAGATCCTCGCCGACTTCGCGGCAAGCGAGCTCGACTACTTCGGTCTACCGGCGCCGGTACCGGCGGCACGCTCAAGGGCGTCTGCACGCGTGCTCGGCAGCGCCGGCCGGAAACCAAGATCGTCGTGTGCGAGCCCGACAACTCGCCGGTCTCGCGCAGCGGCATGCCGCAGCCGCGTGGGCGAGCCGGGGCGCGCAGGGCAGCCACCCGCTGTTCCGGCCGCACCTCATGCAAGGCTGGTCGCCGGACTTCATCCGAAGCTCGCGCGCGGATGCGGCCGGCATGGGCCTGGTCGACGAGGTCAGTGCCGATCGACGGCGGCGACGCGACTGCATCTGTCGCGCGAGCTCGCGCAGCGCGAAGGCATCTTCGTCGGCATCACCGCCGGTGCGACGCTCGCCGGGGCGTTGCGGGTGGCGCAAGTCCGCGCCGCCCGGGTGCGACCATCCTGTGCATGCTGCCCGACACCGGCGAGCGCTACCTCTCCACGCCGCTGTTCGCCGACATCTCGGTCGACATGACGGACGACGAGCTCGCGATCTCGCGGTCGACCCTGAACTACCGGTTCGAAGTACCGCTGCCCCGCGCCGCGCCGCGGTCAGGCCGCGCGGCAGACGTCCCGCGATCCGGCGATGGTGGCCCCGATGCGGTCGCGTTCGTCGCGCAAGCGCGCTCGCCGATCCCGAGCATCCGGTCGTGATGTTCGCGCTCGAGTGGTGCGAGTTCTGCTGGGCGGTGCGAAGCTGTTCGCGCGGTGCAAGATCCCGTATCGCTCGGTCGATCTCGACTCGGTCGCGTACCAGGCCGACAACCGCGGCGGCGCGATCCGCGCGGCGCTCACGGCGCGGACCGACCGTCGCGACCATCCCGCAGGTGTTCTGTTGCCGTGAGCCGCAATGATCACCCGCAGGCCTGACCGGACGGCGGGAGCGATCGCCTCTTCCCAGAAGGGCAGGAAGCGGGCCACGGTATCCCGCAAGCACTCCGTCAACGGGATATCTTCCGGTGTCGAGGTCACGGTATCGCGGGTCGTGGCCGGGCCAGACCGCGTTGCCTCTGGTCAGCGCCGGAGGCCGGACATCGTAGCTGCGGCGCCAGATCTTCACCTGAGCGTCCCCGAACTTCTCCGCCGTCTCGGCCTTGTTGAGTCCCTGGAGCGCCCCATAGTGGCGCTCGTTCAGGCGCCACGAGTGATGAACCGGGATCCACATCAGGTCCATTTCATCGAGCGCAATCCACAGGGTGCGAACCGCCCGCTTGAGCACCGAGGTGAAGGCCACGTCCAAGACATAGCCTTCGCTCTTCAGGAGGCGTCCGGCACGGCGCGCCTCGGCAAAGCCGCGCTCCGACAGGTCCACATCCGTCCAGCCGGTGAAGCGGTTCTCCATGTTCCAGATGCTCTGGCCGGTCGGCGACTTCGTGCGGGAAGTAGAGCTCGAGGTCGCCGGCGAGGAACGGATCCTCGGGAATGTCGGTCTCGACGAGGCTGCCGTGCAGCTCGATCTTCGAGTAGCTCAGGATGATCGCGAGCTCCGGGCGCGTGAGACCGCGCCCGGACGCGCGACGCTCCTCGATCTGCTCGTCGCTCGGCAGGAACTCGAGCGCGCGGTCGAGGAGGCCGCGCGCCTCGAGCACGCGAATCAGGCGCGCGTGCTCGCCGAGCCGCTCGGCCGCGCGCGAGTCCATCATCGACAGCGCCTGCGTCTGCGCGTAGTTGTTGCCGAGCACGAGCGCCGCGATCTGCTCCGTCATCTCCGCGAGCAGCTTGTTGCGCTGCGCGCGCGGCAGCTTCTTTTGCCGGATCGCGTCCTCGAGCAGGATCTTGATGTTGACCTCGCGGTCGGAACAGTCGACGCCGCCCGAGTTGTCGATGAAGTCCGTGTTGATCTTGCCGCCGCGCAGCGCGTACTCGATGCGGCTGCGCTGTGTGAAGCCGAGGTTGCCGCCCTCGGCGACGACGCGGCAGCGGAGCTCGCCGCCGTTCACGCGCACGGAGTCGTTGCCGGGATCTCCCGCGTCGAGATTCGACTCGACGCTCGCTTTCACGTAGGTGCCGATGCCGCCGTTCCAGAGCAGGTCGACGCGCGCACGAAGAATGGCGCGGATCAGCTCGAGCGGCGTTACCGTCGGGCTCGGCAGGTCGAGCACCGCCTGCGCGTTCGCGTGCAGCTCGATCGACTTCGTCTGCCGCGAGTACACGCCGCCACCTTCGGACAGCGCGCCGCGGTCGTAGTCGTCCCAGCTCGAGCGCGGCAGCTCGAACAAGCGCTGGCGCTCGACGATGCCTCTCGCGGGGTCGGGGCTCGGGTCGATGAAGATGTGACGATGATCGAACGCGGCGACGAGCTTCATGTGCGGCGACAGCAGCAGTCCGTTGCCGAACACGTCGCCGCTCATGTCGCCGATGCCGACTACCGTGAAGTCTTCCTTAGCCGGGTCGACACCGAGCTCGCGGAAGTGGCGCTTCACGGCCTCCCACGCGCCGCGCGCCGTGATCGCCATCTTCTTGTGGTCGTAGCCCGCCGAGCCGCCCGACGCGAACGCGTCGCCGAGCCAGAAGCGAGTACTCGGCCGACAGCGCGTTCGCGATGTCGGAGAACGTCGCGGTGCCCTTGTCGGCCGCGACGACGAGGTAGGGATCGTCTTCGTCCTTGCGCAGCACGCGCGCGGGCGGCGCGACCTTGCCGTCGACGATGTTGTCGGTCACGTCGAGCATTCCGCGGACGAACGTTTGATAGCACGCGACGACCTCGCGCTGGATCGCGTCGCGATCGCCCGCCGGCAACGCTTTGCAGACGAAGCCGCCCTTCGCGCCGTTCGGCACGATCACGGTGTTCTTCACCTGCTGCGCCTTCATCAAGCCGAGAACCTCGGTGCGGAAGTCCTCGCGCCGATCGGACCAGCGAATGCCGCCGCGCGCGACCTTCGACGCGCGCAGGTGCACGGCTTCCACGCGCTGCGAGTAGACGAAGATCTCGAACTTCGGCCTCGGTTTCGGCAGGTCCGGCAGCGCGTGCGGATCGAGCTTGAACGAGATGTACGGCTTCGGCGCGCCGTCCGCGTTGCGCTGGTAGTAGTTCGTGCGCAGCAGCGCGCCGACGACCGCGCCGTAGGTTCGAAGGATCCGGTCGTCGTCGAGGCTCTGCGCGCGGTCGAGCTCGCGCTTGAGCGCGTCCTCGCTTGCGGCGAGCCTGCTCGCGCGCTCGTCTGAGGGCCGATCGACGTCGAAAGACGCCTCGAACTTGTCGATCAGCGCGCGGCAATACGCGGGATAACGCGCGAGGACGGCCTGCATGTACGCCTGGCTGTAACCGATGCGGGTCTGCAGAACGTACTTGCAGAACGCGCGCAGCAGCGTCGCCTCGCGCCAGTCGAAGCCCGCGCTCGTGACGAAGCCGTTGAAGCCGTCGTTTTCCGCGTCGCCACGGAGCACGGCCGCGAAGCAATCCTTGAAGCGCGCGTCGAGCGCGTCCGGGTCGAGCGCCGTCCTCGCGGTCGCCTCGAGCTCGAAGTCCTGGATCCATAACGGCTCGCCGTCGGCGCCGAAGCGAATAGGCGCGCTCGCCGAGCACGCGGAGCCCCATGTTCTCGAGGATCGGCAGCGCGACGTAGAGCGGGATCGCTTCGCGGCGCTTGAACGTCGTGAGCCGCAAACGCTCGGGCGCGGCCGCGCTCGCGAGCGTGGTCTCGAGATCGGAGCCGCTTTCCTCGAGCCGCGCGAGCTGCTGCACGTCGTGCGCGACGCGTGCGCCGTCGCACTCGTCTTGATACGCCGCCGAGAATCGCTCCGCGTAGCGATGCAGCAGATCGAGCGCGCGCTCTTCGGGAAGCGTCGCGAGCAGCGCCTCGCGGACGCGGTCTTGCCAAGTGCGCACCGTGGCCGTGAGCTCGTGCTCGCAGCGCCGCGATGTCTGGCTCGCTCTGCTCGCCGACCGACGTCCGCACGGTGACCGCGAGCCGCGCGAGCGCGGATTCGGAGATCTCGATCTCGCTTTCGACGGAGTTGCCGTGGAGGCCCGTGAGCAGCACGTTCTCGATCGCGCGCCGCGCGCGTGCGTTGTACTGATCGCGCGGCAGGTAGACGAGGCACGAGTAGTAGCGGCCGAACGTCTCGCGCCTACAGAATAGCTTGAGCTTGTGTCGCTGCTCGAGCGAGAGGACGCCGAAGCTGATCGTGCGCAGCTCGTCGAGCGACGCCTGGAACAGGTCGTCGCGCGGCAGCGTGTCGAGGATGTGCTGCAGCGACTTGCCGCGATGGCCGCGCGCGTCGAGGCCCGACTCGCTCATGATCGTCGCGATCTTCATTCGCAGCAGCGGAATCGTGCGCGGACTCTGGTGGTACGCGCTCGACGTGAACAGACCGAGGAAGCGCCGCTCCGACACGCGGCTTGCCGCTGCCGTCGAATACCTTGATGCCGACGTGATCGAGCATCGCACGCCGGTGGACCGTCGAGCGCTCGTTCGACTTCGTGATCACGAGCGGCGTGAGACGAGCGCGCTTCCGCGCGCGCGTTGCCCGTGAGCCGCACGATCGCGTCGCCGTGCTCGGCGCGCAGCAGGCCGAGGCCCGGTGCTCGATGCGCGGCGTGAGCGTGTCGTACGCATCGCCGTCGGCGAGCTCGTACTCGCGGTAGCCGAGCAGCGTGAAGTGATCGCGCGCGAGCCACTCGAGGAACGCGCCGATTCGGCTTTGAGGTCGTCGGGAAGGCCCGGGGCTGCGCGTAGGTCTGCCGCGCCGTTCGGAGCCGCTCGAGCATCTTCGGCCAATCCTCGACGGCCGCGCGCACGTCTCGCAGCGTCGCCGTGAGCGCCGCCTCGGTGGCCGCGAGCAGCGCCGCGTCGGTCTCGCGCACGACCTCGAAATGGATGAACGACTCGATCTTGCCTCTTCGCCGGTCTCGACGCCGGTGATCTCGCCGCTGTCGCGAGCGCGCGACGCGCAGCTGCGGATGGATCGTGACGTAGATCGGGTGGCCGATCCGCGTGAGAGCCACTTCGAGGGAGTCGACGAGGAACGGCATGTCGTCGTTCGCCGTCTCGATGATCGTGTGCTTCGACGTCCAGCCGTCGCGCTCCATCGTCGCGTTGAAGACACGCACGAGCGCGGTATCGGGCTCGCGCATACGCGCCCATTCCAGATGTGCGAGCGCCGCCGCGGCGAGCGTCTCGGGTTCGCTCGCGAGCTCG
The DNA here is from genome assembly GCA_963841645.1 of uncultured Gammaproteobacteria bacterium. Lineage (GTDB taxonomy): Bacteria > Pseudomonadota > Gammaproteobacteria > Steroidobacterales > Rariloculaceae > FEN-1219. The sequence goes on from CAWJDS010000016.1 coordinate 20,487, forward strand.
TCGGCGTCGGCTTGCGCGTAGTAGCGGCGCAGATACGCGTCGCGGTCGGCGGGGACGTCGGCTTTCAGGCGCTTCGCTGCCGCGCAGATCGCGTCGAGCCGGCGCTCACGAGCGTGCCGCTCGTCAGTCGGTGGCGGGTGCGCTAGTCATCGGGAGTTATGCCCAAGAAAGATCGCGCCATATCTTGACGGAATGAGCACTTCGCGGCCAGAGACGCGGCCGGCGTCGCCGTCAGTGATCTGGGTTATAGTGTTTTGAAGCGCACGAGGCGCGACCGGCCAAGGATCACAAGAAAATGACACGAAAACCGGGCCCGCAAGTCGATCAGGAGAAGCCGGCAGCGGAAGCGGCTCCCGGTGCGGACGGCCAAGTCCGCTACGAGACCTACCTCCAGCTCGACAAGCTGCTCAGCGCGCAGCAGCCGATCAGTGCCGCGCCCGAGCACGACGAGCTGCTGTTCATCATCCAGCACCAGGTCGCGGAGCTGTGGTTCAAGCTGATCCTTCACGAGGTCGACGCGGCGATCGAGTTCCTGCGCCAAGACGAGCTGCCGCGCTGCATCAAGGTGCTGAACCGCGTAAAGCAGGTTCAGCATCAGCTCATCAACCAGTGGTCCGTGCTCGCAACGCTCACGCCGACGGAGTACTCCGCATTCCGCGCGAGCCTCGGCTACGGCGTCGGGATTCCAATCGCCGCAGTACCGTTTGCTCGAGTTCAAGCTCGGCAACAAGGACCGCGCGCTCCTGTCACGCTTCAGCCATCACCTCGAGTACTACCGCGCGCTCAAGCACGCGCTCGAGCAGCCGAGCCTGTACGACGAGTTCCTGCGCTACCTTTATCGCGTCGGCCATCGTGTGCCGGCGGAGCGCGTCGAGCGCGATTGGACCGAGCCGTATCAGCATCACCCCGGTGTCGTCGAGGTGCTCAAGATCATCTACGAGCACCCGGATCAGTACTGGGCGGCGTATGAGGTTTCGGAGCGGCTCGTCGACATCGAGATCAACTTCCAGTCCTGGCGTTTCCACCACATGAAGACGGTGGAGCGGATCATCGGCTCGAAGACCGGCTCGGGCGGAACGTCGGGCGTGAAGTTCTTGAAGCGCGCGCTCGACATCGTGTTCTTCCCGGAGCTGATCGAGGTCCGATCGAAGATCGGTTGACGCCGCTTAGCCGGCGAGTCGGTCGATTCGGTGGACCTGCGATCGGCTCCCGCACTTCGCCGAGCGAACGGTCTCGGCGTTCGGGCGTCTGCCATCCCTCCGCCGAGGGATTCTCGTGCGAGCGAGCTGGACCATGAGCTCTTCGCGACGTCGCGCCGCCCATGCACGATCGCTGCCGTGAATCCCTCGGCGGAGGTGTTTTGTCCTGCCATGGTGCGGGAGCCCTCCGCGGAGGGATTTTGCCCTCTCGCGCTGCGAAATCCCTCCGCGGAGGGATTGCTCGCGGCGAGCGATACACCGGCATGTCGTCGATCATGAAGGGATCGAACAGCGATAGGCGACCCAGCGTCGGCGACTCGAACCTTGCGTTAACGATCGATCTTGGCAGGGTCGACCATCAGGTAACCGCACGTCCCAGGGTTCGCGGTACGGGCATCAGCGCCGCAGTCCGGCCCATGCGCCACTGTACCGAGTAGTACGCAGCGTGACGGCGTCGAGCGGCAGCGGCGCTTGCAGGTCAGTCGCCTGCCGAACGGCAGTTCAGCGGCTTCCGCTTTGGCCTTCCCCACGTGACGGATCGTGGCTGTCGAGGACAATCCACCGTCACGGCCACGCGCGGAAGGTGTCGTTGGTATTGACGCGCGACCCGCCCAGGTGCGCTGGCCCCCGGCGTCCGACCTCGTTGCGGACAGCCGGTCCGTCTTCTGTGCGACCATGACGCACCGGACGGCGTGACCGCGCAGCGATCTTCGCAACCTAATCAAGCTCCGCGCTCGCACGTCGGGCGTGTCTGACCGGTCGTCTGCGGCAGATACAGGAACGGTCAGCGCCGCTCGCGCCGGAGGACTGCGCAGACCTGAGGACGCTTGGCCGTCGCCGCACCTTCGACAGTCAGCCTCGACCCTCGGCACGCCTGCTTGCCGGGACGTGCGAGGAACTACGTCGTACTTCGACGCGCTCGCAGCACGCGCGGCACGCTGGTTGCGGCGCTTCTCCAGCAAGTCTGGCGGCATTGCGATCACCGACGAGGTCCGACACAGTGCATCAAGCGTTGCGCCGGCAACTCGGCGCAGTGCGACGCAACCGCGTCGAGCGAAACCGTTCGCAAGCACGGCTATCGCTTCATCGACGGCGGTGAACTGCGTGTCGGACAGTGACGCTGCCGCGAAGCCAGAACCTAGCCCCGGTTCACAGGCGTAGCGACTCCGCGCGCTTCGACTGGCGCAGTGCTGGCGACGCTCGGTCGGCACACCGGCGGCGACGTCGCCGGTCTGCTCGGCGGTCTGACGTCGGCTTCGCCGCTGCGGCGCAGGTGCAGCAGAGATGGTTCGGGGCCGTGACGGCGCTGCTGGTGCTGGTGGCATTGGCAACGCGCTTGCCCTGATCGCGCGACCGGCGTCGTGGGCGGTATCGCGGCGGCGCGATCGTGGCGCGCGACTTCACTTCGCAGGGCTCATGGGCGGCGCCATTGGCGGTTCTGCTCGTGAGCGCTTTCGGCAACTGATCGGTCCACTGTCGCCTTCCTGTTGCTGTTCGGCCGGTCGCCCGCGACATCACCAGACACTCGAAGGCCTGTCGCTGAGCTCGGCGATGCGACTTGCGGATGATCTGGGCCGAGCGCTTCGCGCAGACGGGAGTATTCAGCGCAGTGTGCTGCGGCCGCAGCCAGTCGGCGCACTGGCACGGGCTGCTCATTGCGCACTGACGGGATGACGGCTGCTGGCGGCAGTATCACGCTGATGGCCAAAACTTCCCCGATGCGCGCCTACATCTCGGTCCGCTCGGGCGCCCTCGCTCGGGCCGTTCGACGCTAGGGCGACGAACGCGCTGGAACGCGCGTGGCTCAGATCTGTGCAGATCGCCGCGCGACAAGCTGGCGCGCCGTTGAGCGACAACTCGCTTAAAAAGCGGCTGTCGGACGATGGCACTACGTCCGATGCGGCGACGCGAGGTAGTCGTGCGTCTGCATCTCCTCGAGACGCGAGCTCGTGCGCTGGAAATCGTGCCGCAGACGCTCGCCGCGATAGAGCTCCGCGACGGGCGCCGCGGCCGAGAGGATCAGCTTCACGCGCCGATCGTAGAACTCGTCGACGAGCGCGATGAAGCGGCGCGCCTGATTCTCGAGCAGCGCGTCGAAGCGCGGCACGTTCGACACGAGCACGGTCTGATACAGGCGCGAGAGCTCGATGTAGTCGTCCTGGCTCCGCGGGCCGTCGCAGATCGCCGCGAAGTCGAACCAGATCACGCCGTCGGCCGCGCGAAGGTAGCCGATCGGCCGACCGAGAACCTCGAGCGCGCCGCCCCGATCGCCTTCGTCGGGCGCGATCGCGTCGAAGTATTCCGCGAGATGCGCGTCGGCCGCGGGGCCGTTCGGCGTCTGATAGACGTCCGCGCGCTCGAGCACGCGCAGTCGATAGTCGATCGCGCCGTCGACGTGCAGGATTTCGCAGTGCTTGCGCAGCAGCGCGATCGTCGGTACGAAGCGTTGGCGTTGCAGCCCGTCCTTATAGAGGAGTGCCGGCTCGATGTTCGACGTCGCGGCGAGCGTCACTCCGCGCGCGAACAGCGCCGCGAACAGCGTGCCGAGGATCATCGCATCCGCGATGTCGTTGACGGCGAGCTCGTCGAAGCAGATCACGCGCGTCTGCGCCGCGATCCTGTCCGCGACGAGCTCGAGCGGATTCTCGCGGTCGCGAAGCTCCTTCAGGTGCTCGTGCACGTCGGCCATGAAGCGGTGGAAGTGGCGGCGGAGCTTGTCGTCGAACGGCAGTGCGCCGTAGAAGAGATCCATCAGGAACGTCTTGCCGCGTCCCACGCCGCCCCAGAGGTAGAGCCCGCGCACCGCCGCGTTGCCGCCGGCCGAACACGCGCGCGACGCCGCGCCGCCAACCTCGCGGCGGCTCGCCGGCCCGGCGTAGCTCGTCGTATAGCCGCTGCAACGCCGCGACCGCCTTCTGTTGCGCCGCGTCGGGCGCGAGCGCGCCGCTCGCGACTTTCGCGCGATAGATCTCGAGCGGGCCCATCACTCCGCGAGCTCGACGCGATCGCGGAACTGATCGAGCGCGGCCGGGTTCGCGAGCGCCTCGACGTTCACGACGTCGCGCCCGTGGATCACGTCGCGCACCGCGAGCTCGACGACCTTGCCGTTCATCGTGCGCGGGATGTCGGTGACGACGAGGATCTTCGCCGGGACGTGCCGTGGGCTGGCTTTCGCTCGGATCGCATCGCGAATCTTCTTCTCGAGCGCGGCGTCGAGCTTGTGGTCCGGCTGCAGCTTCACGAACAGCACGACGCGCGTGTCGCCTTGCCAATCCTGTCCTACGACCACGCTCTCGGCGATCTCCTCGAGCTGCTCGACGATCCGATAGATCTCCGCCGTGCCGATCCGCACGCCGCCGGGGTTCAACACAGCGTCCGAGCGGCCGTAGATCACGAGGCCGCCGTGCTCGGTGAGCTCGGCATAGTCGCCGTGACACCAGACGTTCGGGAAGCGCGCGAAGTACGCCTTGCGATAGAGCCGCCCGTCGGGGTCGTCCCAGAAGCCGACCGGCATCGAGGGAAACGGCGCCGTGCAGACGAGCTCGCCCTTCGCGCCGCGCAGCGAGCGTCCTTGGCGCGTCGAAGATCTCGACCTTCATGCCGAGCCCGCGGCACTGGAGCTCGCCGCGGTAGACGGGCAAGAGCGGATTGCCGAGCGCGAAGCACGAGATCAGATCGGTGCCGCCCGCGATCGATGACAGCTGCACGTCGGGCTTGATGCTCCTGTAGACGAAGTCGAAGCTCGAAGGCGCGAGCGGCGAGCCGGTCGAGAGCACGGTGCGCAACGCGCCGAGCTCGAATTCCGCATGCGGCTCGTACCCAGACTTCTCGAGCGCAGCGAGATAACGCGCGCTCGTGCCGAACACCGCGATCCGCTCGCGTTCGGCGATGCGCCAGAGAATGCCGGGATCGGGGTGCAGCGGCGCGCCGTCGTAGAGCACGATCGTTGCGCCCGACGCGAGTGCCGAGACGAGCCAGTTCCACATCATCCAACCGGTCGTCGTGAAATAGAACACGACGTCGCCGGGCCGAATGTCCGTGTGCAGCATGTGCTCCTTGCGGTGCTGGAGCAGCGTGCCGCCCGTGCCGTGCACGATGCATTTGGGCACGCCCGTGGTGCCGGAGGAATACAGAATGTAGAGCGGATGCGCGAACGGCACGGCTTCGGGCTCGAGCTTCGCGTCGGGCTCGATGAGGTCGGCGAGCAGCATCCCGTTCGGCAGCCCGCGCAGCTCCGGTGTGCCGTCGCGATACGGGATCACGACGATCGCGCGCAGCTCGGGCAGCCGCGCGGCGATCGCGCGGACGAGCGGCAGCGAGTCGATGCTCTTGCCGTTGTAGAAGTAGCCATCCGTCGCGAACAGCACCTTCGGCTCGATCTGCCCGAAGCGATCGAGAACCGCGTCCGTTCCGAAGTCCGGAGAGCACGACGACCAGACGGCGCCGACGCTCGCGGCCGCGAGCATCGCGACGACGGCTTCGGGTCGATTCGCGACGAATCCCGCGACGCGGTCGCCGCGGCCGACGCCGAGCGCGCGCAGGCCTGCCGCGACACCGGCGACTTGCCTCGCGAGATCGCTCCAGCTGAGCTCGCTGCGCTCGCCGCGCTCGTTCGTGGACACGATCGCGGTGCCCGAGCGATGCGGTTGCAGCAGGTTCGCGGTGAAGCTCAGCGTCGCGCCTTCGAACCAGCGCGCGCCGGGCATCTTGTCGCCGTCCTTGAGCACCGACGTGTAGTCCGCGCTCGAACGGATGCCGCAAAATCTCCAGACGGCTTCCCAAAACTCCGCCGGCTTCGCGATGCTCCACTCGTATAGCGCCGAGTAGTCCGCGTGCGGCAGGCGAGAGTGCTGCGCGGCGATGAAGCGCTGTAGATTGCTCTCGGCGATGCGCTGGGGCGACGGCTGCCAGATCGGTTCGGTCACGGGGCGCGATGTTACAATGCGACTCCGCTTCGCGTCCGCCCGCAGGTTCTCACTCCGTGTCGCGCGAGACTGTCGAGTTCGACGTCGTGATCGTCGGCGCGGGGCCGGCGGGTCTTGCGGCCGCGTGCCGGCTTGGCCAGCTCGCTCGCGCCGAAAACCGCGAGCTCTCGGTTTGCGTCGTCGAGAAAGCCGCGGCGATCGGCGCACATATCGTCTCAGGCGCGGTGTTCGAGGTTCGCGCGCTCGCGGAGCTCTTCCCCGACTACGTCGCGCGCGGCGCTCCGCTCGGTGCGCCGGTCGTGGCCGAACGTCTCGATTGGCTGCGTAGCGCGGACGCCGGCGCTCGCGGTGCCCGCTCTGCTCGTGCCGCGGCTGCTGCGCAACCACGGCAACCGGATCTTGAGCCTCGGCGACCTTTGCGTCTGGCTCGCCGCGCAGGCCGAGGCGCTCGGCGTCAGCGTGTTGCCGGGTTTCGCGGCGACGGACCTTCTGATCGACGACGGACGCGTGGCGGGCGTGGTGACGGGCGACTTCGGTGTCGCGCGCGACGGCTCGCACAAGCCCGGATTCCAACCCGGTAACGAGCTGCGCGCGCGCTGTGTGGTGCTCGCGGAGGGTTGCCGTGGGTCTCTCGGCCGCCGTCTCGAGCAGCGTTTCGCGCTGCGCGCCAATGCGGATCCGCCGCATTTTGGGCTCGGCTTCAAGGAGATCTGGGAGATCGATCCAGCGTTGCACCGGCCGGGCGAAGTCGTGCACACGTTCGGCTGGCCGCTCGACGACGCGACCGAGGGCGGCGGCTTTCTCTACCACGCGGCCGAGCCGCGCGTTTACGTCGGTTTCATCGTCTCGCTTGGTTACGCGAATCCGCATCTCGATCCGTTCGCGGAGTTTCAACGCTGGAAGACGCATCCACGGATCCGCAGCGTGCTCGCGCGGGGCAAGCGAGTAGCGTACGGCGCGCGCGCGATCGCGAAGGGCGGCTTGCAGTCTCTGCCGAAGCTCGTCGCGCCGGGCGCGGTGCTCGTCGGCTGCGACGCGGGCTTTTTGAACGGCGCGAAGATCAAGGGCTCGCACCTCGCGATGAAGACCGGCCTGTTAGCGGCCGAGACGATCCACGCGGCGGCGCGGCTCGAGTCTCCGGCGGCGCGTGACGCCGAGCTCGCGCTCTACCCCAAGCGCGTGCGCGAATCGTGGGTATGGAGCGAGCTGTACGCGGCGCGCAACTTCGGCCCGGGCATCGCGAGGCTCGGCACGAAGCTCGGCGGCGCGCTCGCGTTCGTCGAGCAGAACCTGCTACGCGGGCACGCGCCGTACACGCTGCGCAACCGCGTGCCGGATCACGCGCGCCTCGCGCGAGCGAACGCGGCGCCGAAGATCGCGTATCCGAAGCCCGACGGCGTCGTCGCGTTCGACAGGGCGAGCTCCGTGTTCGAGTCGAGCACGGCACACGAAGAGGACCAGCCGAGCCACCTGAAGCTCGCCGACAGCCGAGTGCCGATCGCGAGCAACCTGCCTCTCTACGACGAGCCTGCGCAGCGCTATTGCCCCGCGGGCGTATACGAAGTCGTCACTGAGTCCGGCGGCGCGCCCGACTTTCGCGTTCATGCGCAGAATTGCGTTCACTGCAAGACCTGCGACATCAAGGATCCGGCGCAGAACATCACCTGGGTGCCGCCCGAGGGCGGCGGCGGACCGAACTACGGCGGGATGTAGCGCCGCTGATCCAGCCCAGAGCCGCCGCGGACTACGGCTCGCCGGCCGAGCGCGCGTTCGCCGCCATCTCTGCGACTCCGCGCCGCCCGCGGCCGTGCGCGGCGAGGTCGGGCTCGTCGAGGTGCTCGAGCATGACGCGCCGCGTCGCGTGCATCAGCTCGCGGGAAGACTCGTGGCTCCGCGAGTCGAGCGGCGGGCAGATCCATACGCTGATCGGCCCCGGCGACGGCAGGAAGCGGTATGCCGGTAACTTGTGGCGCGAGCCGCGGATCACGATCGGCACCACGGGCAAGCTCGCGCGCGACGCGGCGCTGAACGCGCCGAGCTGAAAGGCCTTCAAGCCCGGGCACTTCGTCGAACGTGCCCTCGGGGAAGAATCCGAGCGCGCCGCCGGTTACGGCGAGACCGACGAGCGAGCGGGCGATTCGCTTGCGGTCGAGCAGGTCGTCGCGGCTCACGAACGCGGTGCCGAGCCTCCGCAGGATGAAGCCCGCGATCGGCACCGAAGCCATTTCACGCTTGACGAGGTAGGTGAACCCGGCCGGCAGCGCGGCCGTCAGAATGATGCCGTCGAGGTAGCTCGCATGATTCGCGACCACGACGCAGGGGTAGTGTGCGTCGGCCGCCGCTCCGGCAATTCGCACGGGACTACCGATCGCTAGCGAGAAAGAGGCGCGCGGCCCGGCGCGCGACCTCGCGGCGCTGGCGGAGCCGCGGCGTCACCGCGAGCAAGAGGCTCATCGGAAGTGAGATCGCCAGCAACATGAGCCCACGCATAAGAGCCGTAGGCTACGCCGCACGATGAACGGCGCTTGGCGGTTTGGGGCACTCACGGCGTGGCGCTTTCGCGCGGTCCCCGCGCGGACGCGGCGAGGGCGCCGTTTATGTCAAAGCGGGCGTCGCGGACGGGCGACATTCGAATCGCTTTCGTGCAGGTTTTCTGTGACACGTTTCTCTTTATGTTAATGCCTCGGGGCTTTTGTGAAGCGGGTCACGTAGCCGGTCTACCCCGTCGCGCATACTCGATCCGCTTCGACGTCCGGCGATGGCCCGGGTTTGGACACACAACGCTCTGAATCATATCGAGTTTTGGATTCATTAACACGAAGTCCTGATCGGAATGGCGCATAACTTTTTGCACGGCACCCCGCCGCAGGCGAGCCCGAGTTTGCCCGGCGAGCCCAAAGCGCTCATCGATCGCTTTCTCGATGCGATCTGGATGGAGCGCGGCTTGTCGGAGAATACGCTCGGTGCGTATCGCGCCGACCTGGTCGCTCTGAATCAACGTCTTGCGTACGCGCGGCGTCGAGCTCGCGCGGGCGAGCCGCGCCGACGTGCTCGACTATATCGCCTGGAGAGTCGAGTCCGGCGCGAAGCCGCGTTCGACGGCGCGCCAGCTGTCGAGTTTCCGCCGCTTCTACCGCTATCTGCTCCGCGAAGGGGTGCTCAGCGAAGACCCGACGGCGCAGATCGCGATGCCGAAGATCGGCCGCGCGCTGCCGCAGTCTCTGACCGAAGAGGAAGTCGAGTCGTTGCTCGCGGCGCCGGTCGTCGCCGAGCCGCTCGGCCACCGCGATCGCGCGATGCTCGAAGTTCTGTACGCGACCGGCGTGCGCGTTTCCGAGCTGATCAATCTTGAAGATGGCGCAGATCAACCTGAACCAGGGCGTTCTGCGCATCATCGGCAAGGGCGACCGCGAGCGGCTGATTCCGCTCGGCGACGAGGCGCAGGATTGGATCAAGGAGTTCGTCGAACGGGCCGCGCATCGAGATCCTGCTCGAGCGGCAGACGGAGTACTTGTTTCCGACGCGGCGCGGCGATCGCATGACGCGCCAGGCGTTCTGGCACATCATCAAGCGCTACGCGAAGAAGGCGGGCGTCAAGAAGAAGCTCTCGCCGCATACGGTCCGGCACGCGTTCGCGACGCACCTGCTCAACAACGGCGCCGACCTGCGGGTCGTGCAGCTATTGCTCGGGCATAGCGACGTGTCGACCACGCAGATCTACACGCACGTGGCGCGCGAGCGCATGAAAGAGCTGCATAGCCGCCACCATCCGCGCGGCTAGGCGCGAACTGAACTCGTTCTTCCCGGCCCGGTCTTTATTGGTAGAATCTGGCTCTTAGTTCGAGCCGCCGCTCGAGCCTCCTCTAGGAGACCGCCGTGCGAACAGCCTGGAACGTCAAAGCATTGCTCGTCTTGCCGCTCGCCGTCGTGCTCGCGACCGCGCTAGCCGACGACAAGACGCTGAGCAAGGAAGAGCTCGCCGGCAAGCTCAACGGCGTCGAGCCGACCGACATCAGCGATTCTCCGGTCAAGGGCCTTTATCAGATCGCCCTGGGCGGTAACGTCGCTTACATCACGCAGGACGGTCACTACCTCTTCCGCGGCGACATTTACGACGCGGACACGAGCGCGAACATCACCGAGGAGACGCGCTCGCACGCGCGCGTCGCGATGCTCGCGAGCGTCGATCAGAAGAGCATGATCGTTTTCAAGCCGAAGGACGGGAAGGTCAAGCACGTCGTCACGGTCTTCACCGACGTCGACTGCGGCTATTGCCGCCAGTTCCATCGCGAGATCGACAAGGTCACCGCGCTCGGCATCGAGGTTCACTATCTCTTCTTCCCGCGCACGGGTCCGAATACCGAGTCGTGGGAGAAGGCGGAGCGCGTCTGGTGCGCGCCCGATCGCAACGCGGCTCTCACGAAGGCCAAGCTCGGCGGCGACTTGCCGAAAGCGAACTGCGGCAACACGCCGGTCGAGATGGAGTGGTCGCTCGGCCGCAAGATCGGCGTCCGCGGCACGCCGTCGATGTTCTCCGAGAGCGGCGAGCTGATCGGCGGCTATCTGCCGCCCGCGACGCTCGCGAAGGTGCTCGACGAGTCGGCGGCCGACGCGGCCAAGCCGAACTAACCGACCCGCCCCGCGCTCCACGCGATGGAGTGGATTAGCTCGCCCGAGGCGTGGGCCGCGCTCGCGACGCTCACGCTGCTCGAGATCGTTCTCGGCGTCGACAACATCATCTTCATCAGCGTCCTCGTCGGCCGTCTGCCGCCGGCGCAGCGCGCGCGCGGTCGCACGCTCGGGCTCATGCTCGCGATGGGCACGCGGATCCTGCTGCTATTGCTGCTGACCTGGATCATGCGGCTACAGGGCACGCTGTTCACCGTGTATCGCGCGGACATCACGGGTCGCGACCTGATACTGATCGGCGGCGGACTCTTCCTGATCGCGAAGGCGACGCTCGAGATTCACAATCAGCCTCGAAGGCTCGGAAGGCGAGGACGGTCGACCGGTCAAGCACGCCGAACTTCATCGCCGTGCTGATCCAGATCGCGATCATCGACATCGTGTTCTCGCTCGACTCGGTGATCACGGCCGTCGGCCTCGCGAACGACTTGGCCGTCATGATTCTCGCGATCATGGCCGCGGTCGGCGTGATGATGTTCGCCGCCGGCGCGATCGGGCGCTTCGTCGACGAGCACCCGACGATCAAGATGCTCGCGTTGAGCTTCCTCGTGATGATCGGCCTCGCGCTCGTGGCGGACGGCGTCGACGTGCACATACCGAAGGGCTACATCTACTTCGCGATGGCGTTCTCGGTCGGCGTCGAGATGCTGAACCTGCGCATACGCGGCAAACGGCATCCTGTGCACTGCACAAGAAGGATCAGCTATGACGACGAGCGCTACGGCGTTCGACCTCAGCAACGGCGCGAACATCCTGCGGATCCTCTGCGGTGTATTTCTGCTGCCGCACCTCGTCGTGAAGTTCCGCAATCAGGACTTCGTCAAAGGGTTCATGGACAAGGCGGGCTTGCGGCCGCCGCTTGCGTGGCTCTATGCGTCGTTCGCGGTCGAGATCGTGGCGTCGATCGGGCTGATCTTCGGCTTCTACACGCGCTACGTCGCCGTGCTCACCGGCGTGTTCTTGCTCGTCGCGGCGTGGGCGAGCTGGCGCGTGTCCGCCGGCAAATGGATGTGGAACTTCGGCGGCGCGGAGTATCCGCTGTTCTGGGCGATCTGCTGCTTCGTCGTCGCGATGCAGGCCTGAGGCGCGAGCGCGGGGCGACGCGCGGCCGCTCGCTCTGGCGCCGTGAACGACTCGCTGCGTCGCGCCGACGGCCTACTTCGTTGCGCGAATCTCCCGGCCGTTCAGCGGTTGCGTCGGACGAGCGTTCATCGAGTACAAGTGTCCGAAGCGGATAACTTCTTGCTCGGAAATGACCATCGGTGACTTGAGCACGAACCACGTGACGCCTTCGCTGCACGGCGGCGTCGTCAAAGATCCCGTGAACGTGTAGTACGCGGACTTGTCGGCGGGGAGCAGATCGGCCGCGTTCACCTCAACACTCTTCACTTCTTCTTCGTCCTTCTTGCGCGGCAGCGCGTCCCAGAGTGTCTGGATCAGCTTGTTCGCTCCGCCGATCTTGAGGAGCACGGCAACGACGGCGAGATTCCCGTCCTGATCTTTGTGCACGAGGTGGGCCACCATGTCGTAGCTCCTGCCGTTGATCTTCTCCTCGCTAGGCTTGTGGAAGTGAAACTGCACGAGCTCGTACTGCTTGCCTTCCACGGTGATCGAGCTGCCCGGAGCGTAATTCACTTGGATCGTGTGGCCGTTGTCGATGATCTTCAGCGGCGATGGCTTGTAGTCGAACGCGATCGGCGGAAGGTCGCTCTTCTTCGCGGCCGAGTCTTCGATGTCGATCGGCGACTGCGTCTTGCCGACTCCGCAGGTCGCGTACTCATGCTCCATCGCAGCCCAGTGTGAGGGTCCTGTCGCGCCTTGATAGCTCCAGTGGTGCTCCTCGTCGGCGCGCAGAAGGCCGGCGGTCATCATTGACACTGCGGCGGCAAGGACACCAACACCACGCATTCGGTCGATCATTTGTGCGCCCTCCTGGTTGGTTCTTTTGCGAGCACGTCTGGCAGGGCTTGTCGCGCGCGGCGCGACAGATGAGCAACTCCGCCGGAGGGTGGAGTCTACTCCTGCGAAGGGACGCTGGAACCGAACAACGGACGCTGAGCCGCGAGCTAGTTGGAACGCCCTGCGTGGCTGGCGCCGGAGGAGGGTGGTGCCCGAGGTCGGAGTCGAACCGACACGCTGTTTAGGCGGTGGATTTTGAGTCCACTGCGTCTACCAATTCCGCCACTCGGGCACAGTGCGGCGGACGAGTATAGAGGCGCGGGGTAGCGGCGCGGAAGGCATCCGGGGGCTCGGACGCCGCGCCGGCGAGCGCACAGTGTGCCAAAGAGACTCGCTTGCGCGCGCCGGCGGCTCCGCGACCGTTCTCGTCGCCGGGGCATCTAAACTCGGTAGTACCGCCATGCCGAAACCGCTCCCACAACTCGATTCCGCCGTGCTCGCCCGCGCTCAGCACGGCGACCGGACCGCGCACGCCGAAATCTACGGGCTCTTCGCGACGAGCGTGCTCACGCTCGCGCGCCGGATGCTCGCGTCGAAGCCGCTCGCGGAGGACGTGCTCCAGGACACGTTCGTCGAGGTGATCCGCAAGGTCGGCACCTATCGCGGCGAAGCCGAGTTCGGCTTCTGGGTGAAGCGGATCGCAATCAACAAATGTCTGATGCACTTGCGGTCGAGCTGGGTGTCGCGACGCGACGGCGACGGCGACGAATTGGTCGGCTGTTTGCCGACTCGCGCGGCCGGCATCGACGATCAGATCGCGCTCGAGCGAGCGCTCGACGAGCTGTCCGACACCGCGCGCGTCGTGGTTTGGCTGCACGACGTCGAAGGTCACACGCATGGAGAGATCGGCCGGATGATGGGGCGCACCGCGAGCTTCTCGAAATCGCAGCTCGCGCGCGCGCACGAACGTCTCCGGCTCTTGCTAGGAGGACAGCCCGTGAATGACGGGCCGACGGAGTTATGCACCCCAGTACTGAAGACTTGCTGAGCGTCCGCGACGGCGAGCCGCTCGACGCGGTCACGAGCAACGTGATCGCCGAGGACGCGACGCTCGAGCGTGAGATCGAACGCCTGCGGCAAGTGCGGCACGCGTTGCGTCAGCTCCCCGATCTATCGCCGGCGGACGACATGTGGAAGCGGATCGAGGCGGTGGTGCACGAGCCGCGTCCGCGCGGCAACTACGGGCGGCTCGCGGCGGGAGCGGGTATTGCGGCGGCGGTCGCCGCGCTCGCGATCTTCGTCATCAGCTCGCCGTCGCGGCCGAACGGCGGCATCGCGCCGCCTGTGATCCCAGGAGGCGATGGACTTACGACGATCACGGCCTCCGACACGCCGTCGACCGTGGTCGGCGCCGAGACGCCGTTCGATCCCGATCGCCCCCGTTTCTACGGGCGCGTCGTGCCCGCGTCGTACCCCGAGCTCGTGCAGGAGTCGGCGCGCTTGGACCGCGCACTGCGTCGCCTGCCGTATCAGCGGCCGATGATGTCGGCCGAGACGGCGACGACGATCGCCGGCCTCGAGGACCGGATCGCTCTGATCGACGAGCAGATCACGTACAGCAACGCGCGCGGGGTGCCCCAGCCGCAGCGCGTCGCGCTTTGGGGAGAGCGTGTCGATCTCATGAACGCGCTCGTGCACGTGCGCTACGCGCAGGCACAGCCGTGAGGACTCACGACCAATGCGGCTTGGCCGCAAGACATGCTTAGAGGAACGACGACGATGCGAAACACTATCCAGATTCTCGGCTTGACGGCGCTCGTGCTCGGATTTGCGAGCACGAACGCGGTTGGGCAGTCCGACAACGAGCAGCAACAGGAACAGAAAGCGCAGCAGCAGGCTCAGAAGGCGCAGCAGCAAGCTCAGCAACAGGCTCAGAAGGATCAGCAACAGGCTCAGAAGCAGGCGCAGAAACAGCAGCAGCAAGAGCTCGCAGGCCAACAGCGCGATCAGGCGTCGCTCCAGCGCGACCTCGAGCAGGCTCGCGAGGAGCTTCAGCAAGCGGCGCGCGAAGTCGCGCGTCTGTCGAGCGAGGTCACCGGGCCGATCGTCCGCGACGTGCAGCACCAATTCCGTTACCGGGGTCAGCGCTCGATGCTCGGTTTCGTGACCGAGGACGTCGAGCGCGGAGTGCGCGTCGCGAGCGTGACGCCGAACGGTCCGGCCGCCGAGGCCGGCCTCAAGGTTGGCGAGACGGTCACCGAGATCGACGGCGCACGTCTCACCGACACGCGCGCGACCGGCGCCGGCAGGCAGTCCCCGACCGAGCTCCTGCTCGCGCACATGGCCAATGTCGATCCGGGCGAATCCGTGAAGCTGCACGTCACCAACGAGGCGGGCGCCGAGCGCGACGTCACGATCAAGGCGCGGCCGATGGCGACGAACGTCTGGACCAATCCGCCGGCGCCGCCGGGCGCCCCGGGCTCGTTCGCTTTCTCCGGCCCGGGTAACTTCTGGGTCTTCGCAACGAATCCGTGGTCGCAGATGCAGCTCGTCGCGTTGACGACGGGTCTCGGCAGCTACTTCGGCACGACGAAGGGCCTGCTCGTCTTGCGCGCGCCCGAAGACGCGACGCTGCAGCTCAAGGACGGCGACGTGATCCTCGACATCGGCGGCCGCGAGCCGACGTCGCCCGAGCACGCGATGCGGATCCTCGGCAGCTTCCAGAACGGCGAGCCGTTGAAAATCACGATCATGCGCAACAAGAGCAAGCAAACGCTCGACGTGAAGCTGCCGGCCTAGCGATTGACCAGGGCGCACGCCGCGCGCGCGCACGACCAGCGCGCCGCGGCGCGTCGCCCGATCCGCGGTGACACGTCCGCCGACTCGCGCTCGCGTGGGTCGCGTAGAATTTCGCCCCGCATGCTGCGGAGCGACTTCCAGTACGACCTACCGCGCGAGCTGATCGCGCAGACGCCGCTCGCCGAGCGCAGCGCGAGCCGGCTGCTCGTGCTCGACGGCGCGACGGGCGCGATCGAAGACCGGCGTTTCGCGGATCTGCCAGCGCTGCTCCGAGCCGGCGACCTGCTCGTCTGCAACGACACTCGCGTCCTACCCGCGCGGCTCACCGGCAAGCGAGCGCCGAGCGGCGGGCGCGTCGAGCTGCTGCTCGAGCGCGTGCTGGCCGCTCGACGCGTGCTCGTGCAGCTGCGCGCGAGCCACATGCCGAAGCCCGGCGCCGAGCTCGAGCTCGAGGGCGGCGCGCGCGCTCGCGTAGACTCGCGCGACGACGGTTTCGTCGAGCTCACGCTCGATCGCGACGCCGCAGGGCTGTGGCGCGAGCACGGCGAGATGCCGCTGCCGCCGTACATCGAGCGCGCGCCGGACGCGAGCGATCGCGAGCGTTACCAGACCGTGTTCGCGCGCTCGCCCGGCGCCGTCGCGGCGCCGACCGCGGGCCTGCACTTCGACGCGGTGCTACTCGCGGAGCTCGAAGCCCGCGGCGTCGAGCGCGCGTTCCTCACGCTGCACGTCGGCGCGGGCACGTTCGCGCCGGTGCGCGTCGAGCGCGTCGAGGACCACGAGCTGCACGCGGAGTGGCTCAGCGTTTCCGCCGAGCTCTGCGCGGCTATCGCACGCTGCCGCGCGCGCGGCGGGCGCGTCGTCGCAGTCGGCACTACGACCGTGCGCGCGCTCGAGACGGCGGCTCGGAGCGGCGAGCTCGCGCCGTTCGCGGGCGAGAGCGCGCTGTTCATCTACCCCGGGTTTCGCTTTCGCGTGGTCGACGCGCTCGTGACGAACTTCCATTTGCCCGAGTCGTCGCTGCTGATGCTGGTGGCCGCGTTCGCCGGGCGCGACGCGACGCTCGCTGCGTACCGGCACGCAGTCGCGGAGCGCTACCGCTTCTTCAGCTATGGCGACGCGATGTTCGTAACGCCCGGAGGCCGCGATGCGCTTTGATCTGCTCGGCCGAGACGGCGCGGCGCGGCGCGGACGCGTCACCTTCGCGCGCGGCGCGATCGACACGCCCGCGTTCATGCCGGTCGGCACGTACGGCAGCGTGAAGGCGATGACACCCGAGGAGCTCGTGGAGCTCGGCGCGGAGATCATCCTCGGCAACACCTTTCATCTGCTGCTCCGTCCGGGCATCGACGTGATTCGCGCGCACGGCGGCCTGCACGACTTCATGCATTGGCGTCGGCCCATCCTCACCGATTCGGGCGGGTTCCAGGTCTGGAGCCTCCAGACGCTGCGCAAGATCACCGAGCGCGGTGTCGAGTTCCGCTCGCCGCTCAACGGCGACCTCGTAGACCTCACGCCCGAGCGCTCGATCGAGATGCAGCACGCGCTCGGCGCCGATATCGTGATGGTGTTCGACGAGTGCACGGACTATCCGGCGGAGCACGCGGCCGCTCGCGAGTCGATGGAGCGCTCCGCGCGCTGGGCGAGACGCAGCCGCGCGGCGTTCGACGAGGCGAAGGCCGGCACGGGCAGCGACGCGGCGCTGTTCGGCATCGTCCAGGGCGGCGTCTACGGAGACCTGCGCGCGGAGTCGCTCGCGCGCCTCGGCGATATCGGCTTCGAAGGCTACGCGATCGGCGGGCTCGCGGTCGGCGAGCAAGAGGCGGAGCGGCTCGCCGTGCTCGAGGGCCTCGAGCCGCACCTGCGAGCCGATGCTCCGCGCTATCTGATGGGCGTCGGCACGCCGGCCGATCTCGTGAAGTCCGTCGCGCGCGGCGTCGACATGTTCGATTGCGTGATTCCGACGCGCCACGCGCGCAACGGTCAGCTCTTCACGAGCGAGGGCACGATCAACATTCGCAACGCGCGCTTCCAAAACGACACGGGGCCGATCGATCCCAACTGCGCGTGCTACGCGTGCCGCAACTACTCGCGCTCGTACCTGCGCCATCTCCAGCAGTGCAACGAGATCCTCGGCGCGCGGCTCGCGACGCACCACAATCTGCACTTCTATCTCGACCTCATGCGGAGGCTGCGCGCCGCGATCGAGGCCGGGACCTTCGCGCAGGTGGCCGCGGCCGTTGCCGACTCGGAGCCGCCGGCTTGACGTCAGCCGCGCCGCTAGCCTAAGGCCTGTGCCATAATGGCGCGCCGCGGCGGGGCCGCGGACCCCGACACCCTAAGCTTTGGATCGACATGGAATCTCTGCTGAGCTTCTTCATCTCTGACGCGCACGCCCAGGCCGCCGGCGCCGCCGGGCCGCGAGCCAATTCAGCCTGCTGCTGCCGATCGTCTTCGTCGGTCTCATCTATTTCTTGATGATTCGGCCGCAGCAGAAGAAGCAGAAGGAGCACCGCGCCATGATGGAGGCGCTCGTCGCGGGCAACGAGGTTCGTGACCGGCGGCGGCGTGCTCGGCAAGATCACCGCGGTCGGCGAGCAGTTCGTGAGCGTCGAGGTGGCCGACGGCGTCACGGTCAAGGTGCAGAAGCACACGATCACGGCCATCGTGCCGAAAGACACCATCAAGAACGCGTAAGCCGGCACGCCTATGAATCGCTTCCCGCTTTGGAAGAACATCCTCGTGTTTGTGGTCGTGTTCGTGTCGGCCGTGCTCTCGCTGCCGAACCTGTTCGGCGAGGACGAAGCCGTGCAGGTGTCGCGCCCCGACGGCGTCGCAATGGACGCCGGCGCGCTCGCGCAGGCCACCGATGCGCTGAAAGCCGCGAACGTCCCGTACAAGTCCGCGACGATCGAGAAGACCGCGGCGCTGATCCGCTTCCCGACGGTCACGGACCAGCTGCGCGGCAACACCGTGATCGAGAAGGCGATGCCGAATAACGTCGTCGCGCTCACGCTCACCTCGCGCACGCCCGAGTGGCTGCGCGTTATCGGCCTGAAGCCGATGGCGCTCGGCCTCGACCTGCGCGGCGGCGTGCACTTCCTCTATCAGGTCGACCTGAACGCGGCGATCCGCCAGTACCTCACGACGTACGAGTCGGACGTCCGCACGCAGCTGCGCGAGGCGAAGATCCGCAACGACACGCGCGTCGTCGGCGACACGCTGCAGGTCGCGATCCTCGAGCCCGGCGATCTCGCGAAGGCGGAGCCGATCATTCGCAAGCTCGACAGCGCCGATCAGCTGATCCAGCTCGGCAAGACCACGCAGCGCCTGATCATCGATCACAGCCGACGTCGACGGCCGGCAGGGCTTCAGGATCCGCCTATCCGAGGCCGCGATACGCGAGCGGCAGGATTTCGCGATCCAGCAGAACACGCTCACGCTGCGCAATCGCGTGAACGAGCTCGGCGTCGCCGAAGCCGTCGTGCAGCGCCAGGGCCTCGACCGGATCCTCGTCCAGCTGCCCGGCGTGCAGGACCCGACGCAGGCGAAGCGCGTGCTCGGCTCGACGGCGACGCTCGAGTTCCACCTCGTCGACAATACCCAAGACGCGGCCGAGGCGGAGCGCCGCGGCCGCGCGCCGCTCGGGCTCGAGCTCAAGAAGATGAAGGACGGCCGGCCGTACCTGCTGCGCCGCGACATCATCGTGTCGGGCGACCAGCTCGTCGACGCGAGCTCGCAGTACTCGCAGGGCGAGCCCGTCGTCGCCGTGCGTCTGAACGCGCAGGGCGCGCGCAAGATGCTCGACACGACCTCGGCGAACGTCGGCAAGCCGATGGGCGTGCTGTTCATCGAGGAGAAGCCGAAGCTCGTCGAGAAAGACGGCAAGATGGTGATGGGGGAGCCCGATCGCACCGAGACCGTGATCAACGTCGCGACGATCCAGGGCGTGTTCTCGAACCGTTTCCAGATCTCGGGGCTCACGCCGTTCGAGGCGAAGGATCTCGCGCTGCTGCTGCGCGCCGGCTCGCTCGCGGCGCCGATCGTGCCGGTCGAGGAGAAGACGATCGGTCCGAGCCTCGGACAGGACAACATCGACCGCGGCGTGCGCGCGACGGTCGCGGGCTACGTGATCGTCGTGCTGTTCATCGCCGTCTGGTACCGCGTGTTCGGCATCATCGCGGACCTCGCGCTGCTCGCGAACGTGCTGATGCTGATCGCGTTGATGTCGCTGTTCCAGTTCCAGCTGTCGCTGCCCGGCATCGCGGGTATCGTGCTCACGGTCGGTATGGCCGTCGACGCGAACGTGCTGATCTTCGAGCGCATACGAGAAGAATTACGCAACGGCAACACGCCGCAGTCGAGCATCCGCGCGGGCTTCGACCGCGCGTACTCGACGATCGTCGATGCGAACGTGACGACGTTCATCGCCGGCTTCGTGCTGTTCTTCTTCGGCTCGGGTCCGGTCAAAGGCTTCGCGATCACGATGATGCTCGGCATCGTGACGTCGATCTTCACCTCCGTCACCGTCACGCGTGCGATGGTGAATCTCGTCTACGGCAGCCGGCCGCAATTGAAGTACATCTCGATCGGCGGCGGCTCGCCGCCGTCCGCGAAGCCGGCGCACGCGCGCTGAGCCGCGGCACGGAGCTCGTCGGCGGCTAGTCGATGCCGGCGGTGAACGGCGCGAGTAGCTTCGACAGCGCCGCGTAGACCTTCGGGTTGCCCGCGACGACGTTGCCGCGTCTCGAGATAGCCGTCGCCGCCGCGGAAGTCGCTGATTCGGCCGCCGGCCTCGCGGATGATCAGCGCGCCGGCCGCGATGTCCCACTTGCTCAAGCCCGATCTCCCAGAACGCGTCGACGCGCCCGGCCGCGACGTAGCAAAGATCGAGTGCCGCGGAGCCCGGGCCGGCGGATGCCCGCGGTCTCGAGCATCACGGCGCGGAGCATGTCGAGGTAGCGGTCGAGGTGCTTCAAGTTCGCGCGATACGGCAGCCCGGTCGCGATCAGCGCGGGCCGCAGCGTCGTGCGCTTGCTCACGCGGATCTTGTGGCCGTCGAGTTGCGCGCCCTGGCCGCGGCTCGCGCTGAAGATCTCCTGGCGCAGCGGATCGTAGACGACGCCGTGCTCGAGCTCGCCCGGCACGCGCGACGCCGATCGACACGGAGAACACCGGGAAGCCGTGCACGTAGTTCGTCGTGCCGTCGAGCGGGTCGATGATCCACTGATACTCGTGGTCGCCGCTCGCGCCGCTCTCCTCGGCGAGGATCGCGTGCTCGGGATAGTGATCCTTGATGACCTCGATGATCGCTTCCTCGGCCGCGCGATCGACTTGCGTGACGAATTCGTTGCGGCTCTTTTCCTCGACCGTGAGCGTCTCGAGCCGATTGAGCTGACGCACCATCAGCTCGCCTGCGCGCCGTGCGGCGCGGACCGCGATGTTAACCATGCCGTGCATTTGGGCGCGCAGCGTAGAGTAGTCGCCGGCGCCGCCGCAAACGAGGCCCCACTGGCGTCCGAGCCTGCGCTCCGCGTTCCGATCGCGGGCCGTGCGATTGACAAGGAATCCATCCTTGCTAAAGTAAGGACATGGCGAAAGTCACGAGCAAGCTTCAGCTCACGATCCCGAAGCGGATCGCCGAGCAGTACGGCATCGCGCCGGGCGACGAGGTCGATCTGCAACCGGCCGGAGACATCATCCGGCTGATCCCGCCCGGCCGTAGAGCACGCACGCGTCTGAGCGACAAAGAGCGACTCCGACTCTTCGACGCAGCGACCGCACGACAACGCGAACGCGAGAAGCTAATGCGAATTCCGGCCGAACCGCCTGCGCAAACGAGACTGGCGTCGCGAAGATCTCTACGATCGCGGCAACGCCGCCGACGATGGCGAGTCTCGTTGACACCAACGTTCTCGTTTATCGCTTCGATCCGCGGGATCGCGTCAAGCAGCGGATCGCCGAGGCGCTGCTGCGCGGGCATCTCCGGGACGACTCGCTGCTTATTCCGCACCAGGCAATCGTCGAGCTCGTTTCCGCGCTGACCAGGCCGCGCGCCGATCTCGGCGGAGCCCCGCTCATGCCGATCGAGCAAGCACGCCTGGAAGCGGAGGCGCTCGTCGGCGAGTTTCGCGTGCTCTATCCGACTCACGACGTGCTCGTGACGGCGTTGCGCGGCAGCGCCGCCTATCGACTGTCTTGGTTCGACGCGCACCTTTGGGCCTACGCCGAGGTGCATGGGGTTCCGGAGATTCTCTCGGAGGACTTCGAGCACGGTCGCCACTATGGGAGCGTGCGAACCGTCAATCCGTTCCTCGCGACCAGGGTGTTCGCGAACTGCCCGCGCTGTATCAGAGCGCCTGAGCCCGTGCAAATCCCCGTCCGCATCGTGCTCGTCGAGACCTCGCATCCCGGCAACATCGGGGCGACCGCGCGCGCGATGCGCACGATGGGCCTCGGCGAGCTCGCGCTCGTCCGGCCGCGCGCCGAGTTTCCGAGCGAGGCCGCGACCGCGCGCGCGGCCGGCGCCGACGAGATCCTCTCGAGCGCGCGCGTGTGCGCGACGCTCGACGAGGCGATCGACGGACTGCGGTTGGGTGGTCGGCGCGAGCGCGCGGTTACGCACCGTCGTCGTGCCGGTCGTGAACCCGCGCGAGTGCGCGGAAGGCGTCTGGCAGAAGCTGCCCGCGAACCGCGTCGCGATCCTGCTCGGCAACGAGCAGTCGGGCCTCACGAACGAGGACCTCGCGCGCTGCCAGCAGCTCGTGAACATTCCGACCACGCGCCGAGTTCGGCTCGCTGAATCTCGCGATGGCGGCGCAGGTGATCTGCTACGAGCTCAGGATGGCTGCTCCGAACCGTCCACCGCCCGCCGGCCCCGGGCGCGACGCGCCGCTCGCGACTGCGGCCGAGCTCGAAGGGCTGCAGGAGCATCTCGAGCAGCTGCTCACGGCGTCGGGCTTCCTGCACCCCGATCATCAGCGGCAGGTGAAGCTCAAGCTGCGGCGGATCTTCCAGCGCGCGACGCTCGATCAGAACGAGATCAGCATCCTGCGCGGCATGTTGAGCTCGCTCGCGCCCGCACACCCGGAGCGGGGACGCGAGCGGTGAGCGCCGAGATCTACTTGGACTACGCGGCCACGACGCCGCTCGATCCCGCCGTCGCGGCCGCGATGCGCAGCTGTCTCGAGCACGAGCACGGCAATCCGTCGTCGCAACACGCTGCCGGGCGGCGCGCGCGAGCGCTCGTCGAGACGGCGCGCGCCGAGATCGCCGCGCGCGTCGGCGCGCCGGCCGAGCGAATTGTTTTCACCTCGGGGGCGACCGAGGCGAACAATCTCGCGCTGAAGGGTTTGCTGCTGCCAGGGGGCTCGCTCGCGCGCGCCGGAGCTCGCGCGCATCTCGTCACGTCGACGATCGAGCACAAGTCCGTGCTCGATGCAGCGCACGCGCTCGAGGAGTGCGGCGTCGCGGTGACGTACGTTGCCGCCGACCCGCTCGGCCGCGTCGACGGTCGGCGACATCGAGCGCGCGTTACGAGAGAACACGACGCTCGTCTCGATCATGCACGTGAACAACGAGACAGGCGTGATTCAAGATGTCGCCGCGATCGGCGCTCTGTGCCGCGCGCGTGGGGTCCGCTTCCACGTCGACGCCGCGCAGAGCGCTGGCAAGGTGCCGCTCGACGCTCGGCTCGCGCGCCGATCGACCTCTGCTCGCTCACTGCGCACAAGCTCTGCGGGCCGAAGGGCGTCGGCGCGCTCTACGTGGCGCCGGCGTCGCGCTCACGCCGCAGATGCACGGCGGCGAGCAGGAGCACGGCCTCCGCGCGGGCACGCTCGCGACGCATCAGGCGGTCGGGATGGGCAAGGCGTACGCGCTCGCGGACCCCAAGCGCGAGGCGCCGAGGCTCGCCGCGCTGCGCGACACGCTCTGGGAGCGGCTGCGCGCGATCCCGGGCGCGCGGCAGAACGGTGACCCCGACCGGCGCGCCGCGCATCTGCTGAACGTCACATTTCCGGGCGCGGAAGGGGAGAGCCTGCGTTTCGCGCTCCGCGACCTGGCCGTCTCCGCGGGCTCGGCCTGCGCCGCCGACAGCCCCGAGGCGTCGCACGTGCTGACCGGCATGGGCTTGAGCGACACGCTCGCGTCGAGCTCGCTGCGCTTCAGCGTCGGGCGCTTCACGACCGAAGCCGAGATCGAGCAGGCCGCCGCTCGCGTCAGCGGCGGCGGTCGAGCGACTGCGTGCGTGCGCGCCCGGCGCGCCCGCGTGGTGCACGACGTGAGCACTGCCTTGATCGAGCAATTTGCTGTAAACTGTTGACCCTTCTATGGAATATAGCCCGGAGGTCGTGCGGCGCTTCGACTCGACGCGAAGAGCCGGGGAACTGAAGACCGGGTTGGTCGGTCTTGTGTCCGGCGAGGCCGAGGACCGAACGCTCGGAGGTCTGGGTCCGCTTCCAATTGCAAGTGAACGACGGCATCGTTCGAGCCGCGCGATTCGCGGCGTTCGGCTGCCCACATACGATCGCGGCCGCGGACTGCGTCGCCGAGCGGCTCGAGGGCGCACGCGCGACCGAGCTCCAAGCGCTCGACATGCGCGCGATCCAGCGCGAGCTCGGCGTGCCGGTCGAGAAGCTCGGCAAGCTGCTCAGGATCGAGGATGCGCTGGCCGCTTGCGGCCGGGCGCTGCCAGGGCCCCCAAGGGACTGATTACAAAGGATTGAAAGTATGGCGATCTCGTTGACACAAAGTGCGGCGACGCGCGTGCGCAGCTTCCTCGAGAAGCGCGGCCGCGGCGTGGGCCTCCGGATCGGCGTCCGCAAGAGCGGCTGCTCGGGCTACGCCTACACGATCGACTATGCGGACGCGATCGAGCGCGGACGACGTCGTGTTCGATCGCGACGGAGTGAAGTTGATCGTCGATCCCGAGAGCTTGGGTCTCATCGACGGCACCGAGGTCGATTTCGTGAAGGACGGGTTGAACGAGGCTTTCAAGTTCCGCAACCCGAACGTGAAAGGCGAGTGCGGCTGCGGCGAAAGCTTCACCGTGTGACGCGGCGCAGTAGCCGCGACGTTTTCTCTCCATGTCGACTTAGTCTATTTATTGGGTGAACAATGGCTCTCGAGCGTACTTTCTCCATCGTCAAACCGGACGGCGTCGCGAAGAATCTGATCGGCGAGGTCTATCGGCGGTTCGAAAAGGCGGGACTCAAGATCATCGCCGCGAAGATGATCCGGCTGCGCCTGGACCAGGCTGAAGGCTTCTACGCGGTGCACCGCGAGCGGCCGTTCTTCAAGGACCTCGTGAAGTACATGACGTCCGGCCCCGTCGTCGTGCAGGTGCTCGAGGGCGAGAACGCGATCAAGGTGAACCGCGACCTCATGGGTGCCACCGATCCGAAGAAGGCGGCGCCAGGCACGATCCGCGCCGACTTCGCGTCGTCGATCGAAGAGAACGTCGTGCACGGCTCCGACGGTCCGGCGACCGCGCCGGTCGAGATCTCGTTCTTCTTCAGCGAGGCGGAGATTTGTCCGCGGACGCGCTAAGCACGACTCGCGCAGCACGCGCCGCGGGCAAGCTCAACTTGCTCGGGATGCCGGCCGCGACCCTCGTCGAGCTGTTCGAGACGCTCGGCGAGAAGTCCTATCGCGCGAAACAGGTGATGCAGTGGCTCTACCAGCGCCACGTCACCGACTTCGACGCGATGACGGACTTGAGCGCCTCGCTGCGCAAAGAGCTCGGAGCGATCACGAACGCCGACCTCGCCGCCCGTGCTCGAGAAGGAGCATTCCGCCGACGGCACGCGCAAGTGGCTCTTGAACGTCGGCGCGGGTCAGGCCGTCGAGACGGTGTTCATTCCCGAGCCGGCCCGCGGCACGCTATGCATCTCGTCGCAGGCGGGCTGCGCGCTCGACTGTGCGTTCTGCGCGACGGGCCATCAGGGCTTCAACCGCAATCTCACGTCCGCAGAGATCTTGGGGCAGGTCGTGCTCGCGTCGCGGGAGCTCGGGTCAACGCCGATCACGAACGTCGTGTTCATGGGCATGGGCGAGCCGCTCGCGAACTATCGCAACGTGCTGCCGGTCGTGCAGATTCTGCTCGACGACATCGCGTACGGCCTGTCGCGCCGTCGAGTCACGATCAGCACCGCGGGCGTCGTGCCGCAGATCGACAAGCTCGCGACCGACTGCAACGTCGCGCTCGCGGTGTCGCTGCACGCGCCGACGGACGAGCTTCGCGACCGGCTCGTGCCGATCAACAAGATCCATCCGATCGCGGAGCTGCTCGCGTCGTGCTGGCGGTACGCGCGAGAATATCGCGAGCCGCTCGATCACGTTCGAATACGTGCTGCTCGACGGCGTGAACGACTCCGTCGCGCAGGCGCGCCAGCTCGTGCGGCTGCTCAAGGGGCGGCCGGCGAAGGTGAATCTGATTCCGTTCAACAGCTTCCCGGAGTCCGAGTTTCGCTGTTCGACGCCGACCGCGATCGACGCGTTCTGGCGTACGCTGCGCGACTCCGGTTTGATCGCTACGATTCGCCGGCCGCGCGGCGACGACATCGCGGCTGCCTGCGGGCAGCTCGCGGGTCGCGTGCGCGACCGGCAACGCGTGCGTTTGGGCGATAGGGTGGTGGGAGCCAACAGTCCATGAACGTTACGAGAGTGGTGCTGATCGGTGGGTTAGTTCTGTTCCAGGCTTGCGTGTCGACATCGACGACTCCCGAGCACAAGCCGACGCAGCAGGAGGCGGCGGTCGCAAACGTGAACCTCGGCCGCGGGCTACATCAGGCAAGGCAAACCGGAGGCCGCGATCGAGGTTTTACAGCGTGCGATCAAGCAGGATCCGAAGCTCGCCGACGCGCATAGCATGATCGCGGTCGCTTACGACCAGCTCGGCGCCCGCGAGGACGCCGAGACTCACTACAAGAAGTGCCACGCAGCTCGAGCCCGACAACTCGGCAGCCGCAAATGCGTACGCGGTATTCCTCTGCCGCCAAACTCGTTGGAAGGATGCCGAGCCGTATTTCCAGAAGGCGGTCTCGAACTTCAAGTATCAGACGCCTGAAGTCTCGTATACGAACGCGGGCGTCTGCGCGCTGAACGCCGGCGATCGCGAGAAGGCCGAGCAGAACTTCCGCGCGGCGCTCACACGCAAGCCAAACTATGCGCGACGCGCTCGAGGGACATGCTCGACATGTCCTACCAGGACAAGAATTACCTGCAGGCGCGCGCGTTCCTCGCGCGTTATCGCGACGTGAAGCCCATGCCACCGCCGAGGTGCTCTGGATGTGCTTCAACATCGAGGATCAGCTCAAGAACCACGACGCGGCGAATCGCTGCGCCGCCGCAGTTGCGCGAGGGGTTCCCCGATTCGCCGGAGCTCCAACAGCTGAATCAGGTCCAGAAACTCAATGGCCGAGGATAACCGGCAGCCCGCTCCAGTCTCCGCCACGCCCGAAAAGCGCAGCGTCGGCGAGACCCTGAGGGCCGCCCGCAACGCTCAGAGCCTTACGCTCGAGCAGATCGCGACGGAGCTTCGGATCGAGCTGCCGCAGCTCGCAGGCGCTCGAGAACGATCGCTTCGAGCGCATCGGCGTGCCGGTGTTCGTGAAGGGCTACTTGCGCCAGTACGGCATGCGGCTCGGCCTCGATCCTCGCGACCTGCTCATGCAGTACTACCAGCAGAACTCGCTCAAAGAGGTCCAGGTCCAGCCGAGCAAGACGATCAAGCTACGCGACGAGCGTCAGATCACGGTCTGGGTGATCGCCGCGCTCGCGATCCTCGTCGTGATCGCCGGGCTCGCGGCTTGGTGGGTTGGTGTGGGCGGTTCACCCGTCGCCACCAGCCCGTCCACGGCGCCGACCGGCGGCGACGCGAAGCCGGCCCCCGCGGCTCCGACGCCCGCCGCCGCGACTGCGACTCCCGCTACCCTGCAACCCGCGACGCCGAGCGGTGGCCCCGCGAGCGGCGCGGCGGCTCCGCCGGCCGAGTCCGCGCCGTCTTCGGCACCGCCCGCGCCCGTCACGACGCCGGCGCCATCGGGCGGTGCGGCTGTTCCTGCCGGCACGACGACGCTCGCGGTGGCCACGCCGCCGCCGAGCAGCCGCGGCTCCGCGGATCGCATCGAAGCCGACGAGCCCGCCGTCGGCCGTCGCTCTTGCCGCCGCGCCACCGACCGCTGCAACGCCGGCTGCCGCGGCGCCACCCTCTGCGACTCCGGCTGCCGCCGCAACCGACTCTGACGACGGCGTTCGAGCGTCGCTCGTGGTCCCGCTCGAGATCACGTTCGAGCAGGAGAGTTGGGCCGAGGTCACCGACGCACGCGGCGAGCGGGTGTACTACGGCTTGGGCACGGCGGGAAAGCACGCGCAGATGCGCGGCGAGCCGCCGTTCGCGGTCGTGCTCGGTAACGCGTCGGGCGTGAAGATCGTCATCGACGGCGAGGACTTCGCCGTTCCGGCGAAGGGCAAGCCCGGCGAGTACGCGCGCTTCTCGGTCAACGTCGTCTCGGACTAGCTGTGCCATGGCCGACTTGATTCAGCCGGTTCGCGGCATGAACGACGTGTTGCCCGCGGACGCGCCGCTCTGGGACCGAGTCGAAGGCGCGGCGGCCGAGCTCTTTGCGGCATACGGCTACCAACGCGTGCGACTGCCGGTGCTCGAGCGGACGGAGCTCTTCAGCCGCTCGATCGGCGAGCTCACCGACATCGTCTCGAAAGAGATGTACACGTTCGACGATCACGGCGAGAGCGTCACGATGCGCCCGGAGGCGACCGCCGGCGTCGTGCGCGCCGCGCTCGGCAACGGACTGCTGCACAACCAGCAACAGAAGCTCTGGTGCAGCGGCCCGATGTTCCGGCGCGAGAAGCCGCAGAAGGGGCGCTACCGCCAATTCCATCAGCTCAGCGTCGAGGCGCTCGGCTTCGCCGAGCCCGAGATCGACGCGGAGCTGATCGTGCTGTCCGCGCGTCTTTGGAAGACGCTCGGCATCACGAGCATCGCGCTCGAGCTCAACTCGATCGGCACGCTCGAGGCGCGCGCCGGCTACAAGAAGGTGCTGACGGAGTACTTCGCTGCGCACCGCGACGCGCTCGACGAAGACAGCTTGCGGCGTCTCGAGCGCAACCCGCTCCGGATCCTCGACAGCAAGAATCCCGCGCTGCGCGCCCTGATCGACTCCGCGCCGCTGCTCGACAGCTATCTCGACGCAGAGTCGCGCGCGCATTTCGAGCGCGTGCAGCAGCTGCTCACGGACGTCGGCGTCTCGTTCCAGCTGAATTCGCGACTCGTGCGCGGCCTCGACTACTACTCGCGCACGGTGTTCGAGTGGGTCACGGACAAGCTCGGCGCTCAGGCCACCGTGTGCGCGGGCGGCCGCTACGACGGCCTCGTTGCGCAGCTCGGCGGTCGCGACACGCCGGCCGTCGGCTTCGCGCTCGGCGTCGAGCGGGTCGTCGAGCTCGCGCGCGCGGATGGCGCCGACGGCGCCGAGCGGCCCGCCGACGCATTCCTCGTCGCGGCCGGAGACGCCGCGCGGCGCTTCGGATTCAAGGTGGTCGAGGCTCTTCGCGACGCGGTGCCGGGCGTGAGAATCGGTATCGGCTCGCCGGCGGCGGGGTTCAAAGCCCAGCTGCGGCGCGCCGACAAGAGCGGAGCGAGGTTCGCGCTGATCGTCGGGGACGACGAGGTCGCAGCCGGCCGCATCAGCGTGAAGCCGTTGCGGGCCGACGAGCCCCAGCGGCTCGCTGGCCCCCGCGGAGTGCGCCGACCTGCTTACGGATCGCGCGCTCGGACTAGAATAGCCGGCCTAAACGCGCCCGGAGGAGGCCTGTGGACGAGAATCTGACGGACAACGAACGCGTCGAGCAGCTCAGGCTCTGGTGGCGCGAGAACGGTTGGTTCTTGATCGGCGGCGTCGCGCTCGGCGCGCTCGCCCTGTTCGGTTGGAACCAGTACACGGCGTACAGAGATCACCGCTCCGAAGAGGCCGGCGCGCTCTATCAGATCGTCAAGGACGCGAAGGACCCCGTCGCGGCCAACACCACGCTGCAGAAAGATGCGCGCGGATTTTCCGGGCAGCGCGTACACGTCGCAGGCCGGATTGCTGGTTGCGGGCATGCTCGTCGTGAGCGCGCCCGAGCACGCGACGGAAGAGCTCACGTACGTGATGGAGCACACGCAAGGATCCGGAGCTCGCGATGGTCGCGCGCCTGCGTCTCGCGCGCGTGCTCGCGTATCGCGAGAAGTACGACGACGCGCTGAAGATGCTGAAGGTCGACAAGCCCGGCAAGTTCGCGGGCCGAGTCAACGAGGTCCGCGGCGACGTCGAAGCCGCGCGCGGCAACGTCGAGGAGGCGCGCAAGGCGTACCTCGAGGCGATGGTCGCCGACGGGCTCGGAGCTGCTCGATCGCAATTTCGTGCAGATGAAGCTCAACGATTTGCCGGGAGGCGCTGCCGCGCCACCCGCTGCCTCGCCGCCAGCGGCGACGTCGGAACCGCCGGCCGCCGCCGCGCCGCCCGCCGCCGGCCGCCGAAGCGGGAGAGGGCGCGTGATGCTGCGTTACTCGTCGAAGTGGCTGCTCGCGACGCTGGCTCTCGTCGCGTTCGTGGTCGGCTGCTCCGGCAGCAAAGAAAAGCCCGAGCCGCCCGCGAAGCTCGTCGATTTCAAGTCGACGCTCGATGTCCGTCGCGCCTGGAGCCAAAAGGTCGGCGGCGGCTCGGAACGGCTGCGGCTCGCGCTGCGGCCCGCGAGCGATGGCGCGCCGGGTCTACGCAGGCTCGGACGACGGCCACGTGAAAGCGTTCGACGCTGTCACGGGCAAGCTCGTGTGGCAGGTGAAGACGGGCCTATTGCTCTCGGCCGGCCCAGGCTATGGCGACGGCGTGCTCGCGTTCGGGTCTTCCGACGGCGATCTGATACTGCTCGACGCGGAAACCGGCATGGAGAAATGGCGCGACGCCGTCGGCAGCGAAGTGCTCGCGGCGCCGGCGATCGGCTCAGGCATCGTCGTGCTGCGCTCCGTCGACGGGCGTCTGCGCGGCTTCGCGGTGCGCGACGGCAGCACGGTCTGGACCGTCGACCAGAACCTGCCGTCGCTGACGCTTCGCGGCAACACGGCCCCGCGGCTCGCGGGCAATATCGTCGTCGCGGGCTTCAACAACGGCCGCGTCGGCGCTTACGAGATCACCAACGGCGACGCGGCGTGGGAAGTCGCCGTCGCGAACCCGACCGGCCGCAGCGAGCTCGATCGCCTCGTCGACGTGAGCGCGAGCATTCAGGTCGTCGCGACGGAAGCCTACGTCGTCGGCTATCACGGCCGAGTGGTCGGCATCGACATCGCGACCGGCGTCGTGCTCTGGCAGCAGGACATGTCGTCGTACGCCGGCTTGAGCGCGGACTTCACGACGGTCTACGTGACGACCGACGTCGACTCGGTGATCGCGCTCGATCGGCGCGCCGGCGCGCAGGTCTGGCGACAGGACGCGCTGCGCCTGCGTGATGTGACGGCGCCCGCACGCTTCGGCAACACGATCGCGGTGGGCGACTTCGAGGGCTACCTCCACTTCCTCGACACGGGCGATGGTCATTTCGTCGCGCGCGAGCACGCGACCAAGGGAAGGATCGTGGGCGGTCCTGTGATCGTCGGCGAAAACGTCGTCGTGCAAGGCGAAGACGGCTCGATCGCGGCGTACACCGTGCGCGCCGGAAAGAAATAGCCGCTCGCGCGGCGCGCCAATGCTGCCCGCGGTGGCGCTCGTCGGCCGTCCGAACGTCGGCAAATCCACGCTGTTCAATCGGCTCACCGGGACGCGCGACGCGCTCGTCGCCGATTTCCCGGGGCTCACGCGCGACCGGCGCTACGGTATCGGCGAGCGCGACGGGCGGCGCTTCATCGTGATCGACACGGGCGGGCTCGCGGTCGGCGCGGAAGGCGATATGACGTCCCTCGTCGCGGAGCAGGTCGACCTCGCGATCGAGGAAGCGAACGCGGTGGTGCTCGTCGTCGACCACAAGACCGGCCTCACGCGCCGAGGACGTCCGGATCGTGGAGCGGCTGCGCCGCGAGACCGACAAGGTGGCCGCAATCGCGGTCAACAAAGCGGAGGGCGTGCTCGGCGAGATCGCGGCGGCCGAGTTCCACGCGCTCGGTCTCGGCTCGGTCGTAGGTGTGAGCGCGCTGCACGGCTCCGGCGTCGACGAGCTGCTCAGGACGGTGCTCGCGCCGCTCGCCGAAAGCGAAGCGGCTTCGGCGGCCGAGGAGGCCGCGCTCACCGAGGAGCACGGGCCGAAGGTCGCGGTGATCGGGCGGCCGAACGTCGGCAAGTCGACGCTGATCAATCGGCTGCTCGGCGCGAATCGGCTGATCACGTCGGAGGAGCCCGGCACGACGCGCGACAGCATTCTCGTGCCGGTCGAGCGCGACGGCCGCAAGTTCGTGCTCATCGACACGGCCGGCATTCGGCGCCGCGCGCGCGTGAGCGAGGCGGTCGAGAAGTACAGCATCGTGCAGAGTCTCCAGGCGATCGAGGACGCGGGCGCGGTGATCGCGGTGCTCGACGCGCGCGAGGGCGTCACCGAGCAGGATTTGCACTTGCTCGGCATCGCGGTCGATCGCGGCCGCGCGCTCGTGATCGCGATCAACAAGTGGGACGGGCTCACGAGCGGCCAGCGCCGCGACGTCGAGCGCGCAGGTCGATCGGCGGCTCGATTTCGTGCCGTTCGCGACCGTGCATTACACGTCCGCGCTGCACGGCAGCGGGATAGCCGAGGTGATCGATGCGGCGCTCAAGGGCTACCGCTCCGCGGGCGCCGAGTTCGCGACGCCGCGCTTGAACCGCGTGCTCGAGGATGCGATGGCCGCGAATCCACCGCCGCTCGTACGCGGCCGGCAGGTGCGGCTTCGCTACGCGCATCAAGGCGGCCGCTACCCGCCGCTGATCGTCGTGCACGGCGGTCAGGCCGAGCGTCTGCCGGATCACTACAAGCGCTACCTCGAGAACTCGTTCCGCGCGGCGCTGAAGCTCACCGGCACGCCGGTGCGCGTCGAGCTGCGCACGGGCGAGAATCCGTACGCGGGCCGGCGCAACACGCTCACGCCGCGGCAGAAGAAGACGAAGCGCCGGCAGCTCCGCAACAAGAAGAAGAGCTCGTGACGCGCGTTCCGGCCCCGAAGGCGGTCCTGTTCGACCTGTTCCACACGTTGGCGAACGTGCCTCCGCCCGCCACGGTCGGCGAGCCCACGTTGCCCGAGATCCTCGGGATCCCGGCGGCCGAGTTTCAGCGCCACTACTACGACGAGGACACGCTGGGACGCTGCCTCGGACGCATCCACGACGACGTGGAGGCGATGAGGTTGATCGCGCGCTCGATCGATCCGGCGGTCACGGAGGAACGAATCCTCGCAGCGGTCGCGAGCCGGCGACGGCGTTTCGAGCATGCTTTGGTCCGCGTAGAGAGCCCGATCCTCGCGGCGCTCGACCGGCTTTCGGCGGCAGGCGTTCGCACCGCGCTCGTGTCGGATGCAGGCGCGGACGACGTCTTCAGTTGGCCGCGGTCGCCGCTACGCGAGCGGCTCCACGCGGCCGTGTTCTCCTACGAGCTCGGCGTGCGCAAGCCGGACGCGCGAATCTACCAGCACGCGCTCGACGCGCTCGGCGCTCGTCCGGAGGAAACGCTCTTCGTCGGCGACGGCGGCAGCGACGAGCACCGCGGCGCGCGCGCGGTCGGCATGCAGGCTGTTTTCGTCACGCGATTCTTGCGGCAGTGGTGGCCCGAGAAGGTCGAAGAGCGCCGCGCGCACGCGGATTGGGAGTTCGAGGACGTCGCGGCGTTCGTGGGCGCTCTGAACCTTTGATCTCCCGCTGCCGGCGCAGCAGGCGTCTTCGCCGGGGCGTCGGCGGCGTAGTCGTATCGGTCGCGCAGCCGGTGCTGTCAGGCGCGCAGGATCTCGATGTGCCGGCCGAGGTGCGCCGCGAGCGGCTCGAGATCTTCGCTGTCGGACGTGACGATGTCGTCGCCGTCGTAGGCGAGTAGGACGAGCGCCGCGTCGATGACGTCGCTCGCGCCGGCGCGCGCGAGCAGCTCGCCTGCCGCACGGCCGAGACCCTCGTCGAGAGGGCGCACGTCGATTGCCGCGATTGCCTTGGCGAGCAGCGCCTGGCGCGGGCCGCCGCCGCGCCACGCCTGACCCACGATTCCGCCGTGCGACACGGGCGCTTCGCCTGCTACCAAGCTCGATTTCAGACGGCGCCACATCGCGCGATCGTTCTTCTCGAGCGCGATCAGAGCGCCGCTGTCGAGAACGAGCGTCATCGAGGCCCGCCGCGACGGGAGTTGCGCCGCTTCGCCGGACGCGTCTTGTTGCCGCGCACGACGACGGCCGCTGCGCGGTCCACCCGCCGTTGCTCGTCGAGCTCCTGCATCGAGATAGCGCCGAAACGCGCTTCATAGGCTGCGACCGCCTCGGCAAGTGCCGCGAGGCGGCGTTCCCGTGCGAGCTTCTCGGCTAGGGCTGCGTTGACCCACGCGCTCAGCGACTCGGCGCGACCTTCGGACACCGCGTCGTTGCCCGCCGCGATGAGCTCGGGATCGACGGTTACGGTGAGGCGTTCCTTCCTGACGCTCATACCGTCATTCTAATGACAGTATGATATTTATACTACTCACTCGTAGCGGAGGACGTCGGCGGGCCGCGCGCGCGCGGCGTGCAGCGTCTGCGTGCCGACCGCGAGCCACGCGATCGCGAGCGTGATCGCGAGCGACAGCAGGAACGGTAGCGGCGTGACGGAGATCGGCGCCTGGAACGCCTCGAGATACTTGCGCGCCGCGAGGTATGCAAGCGGCCACACGACGAGGTTCGCCACGAGCACGGGCATCGAGAAGCTCGCGAGCAGCATCGCGATCATTCGCCCGCCGCTCGCGCCGTGCACTTTGCGCACGCCGACCTCGCGCATGCGCCGCCCCGCGATCAGCGTCGCCATGCCGAATAGGCCCGTCAGTGAGATGCCGAACGCGAGCAAGGCGAGCCCCGTGAGCAAACGGCTCAGCAGCAGGTAGAACTCGAAGACGAGGTTGAAGTAGTCGTCGACGAAGCGTCGGCTCACAGCGATGCTTGGCGCGAGCTGCTTCCAAACCCGATCGATCGCGGCGAGCCCGCCCGCGACGTCGTCGCGGCTCACGCGGACCACCTGATAGTCGAGCCGCGACCTCAAGGGATACATCGTCGCGGTGGTCTTCATCATGCCGTAGAACGTGAAGCGGTGGGTCTCGACGACTCCGATGATCTGCGATGCGTCGGGCGGGTCGTTGCCGGGCGAGTAGACGAGCTGGCCGACGGCGGCCTCGGGCGACGCGAATCCGAGCTCCTCGACGAAGCCGCGATCGACGACGATCGGCTGCGGCGTCGAGGATGTCGATTCGGTCGGTCTGTTCCGTCGCGGCTCGCGCGGCTCGTCGCCGTGGTCGCGGCTATACACGCGGCCCGCGATCAGAGGGATGTCGAACACGGAGAAGAAGTCGAAGCCCGACGCCTGACCCATGACGAGCTTGGTCGGCGCGCCTTGGTCCGGGGTCGTCGCCATCAGCGTGCCGGACAGGCTCACCCACGGCGGTTGGGCGAGCTCGGAAACGCCCTTCACCTGTGGCAGGCGCGCGAGCTCGGCACGCAACGTCTCGGAGTCGACGTTCGTGCCTGGCGGGTTCTCGATCATCACGATCGGATCCGAGCCCGCCGAGAGGCCCGTGCGCACGAGATGCCGGTTCTGGAGCGTCGCGATCGTCACGAAGATCAGCAGGAAACTCGCGACCGCGAACTGCGAGCCGATCATCAATGTCGAGAGCCACTTCGAGCCGAGCTGCGCACGCGACGCGCGCAGCGCGCTGACCGGCCGCACGTTCGAGAGCACGAGCGCGGGGTACGCACCGGCGGCGAGAGTCACGACGACGATCACCGCCGTGAGGAACAGCCAGAAACGCGAGCCCGCGAACAGGATCGGGCCGAGGTCGGCCGCGATCAGCGTGCGGAGCAATGGCATTGAGGCTTGCACGATCGCGATCGCGACTACGACCGAGATCAGCGTCAGCAGCCCCGCCTCGACGAGGCTCTGGCTCGCGACCTGTCCGCGCTGCGCCCCGAGCGCCTTGCGCAGGCCGACCTCGCGCGTGCGCCGCGCCGCGCGCGCGGTCGCGAGGTTCGCGTAGTTCACGCACGCGACGGCGAGCACAAGAGCGCCGAGCGCGAGCAGCATTCCCGAGAGGGTCACGCCGACGCCGTCGAGGAACGTCTTGTCGTTCGCCGAGTTGGTGAACACGTCGCGCACGTTGATCGCGCCGTGCTTGATCCGCGCGAACTGGCCGATGTCCGCGGGCAGGTGGCGGCGCGTGAACTCCGGCATCTGTGCCTTCAGCTCGGCGAGCGTGAAGCTGCCGTCGGCGGGCAGCAGCGCGTACGTGGTCGCCTTCGACTCCATCCAGTTCTCGCTCGGCGGCGGCGCGTTCGCGGGTCGTCGGCTGTCGTCGAGCGCATCGAGCACGTCGTACGAGGTTAGGAAATCGAACTGCAGCGTCGCAATCTTCGACCTTCCTAAGTGCGACGGCTCGGGGATCGCGTCGATCACGCCGGTGACGGTCGCGTCGACGAGGTTGCCG
This sequence comes from uncultured Gammaproteobacteria bacterium, assembly GCA_963841645.1. Classification (GTDB taxonomy): domain Bacteria; phylum Pseudomonadota; class Gammaproteobacteria; order Steroidobacterales; family Rariloculaceae; genus FEN-1219. Next base: position 56,647 of record CAWJDS010000016.1, read on the forward strand.
ATTCGCACGTTTTGGCCGAGCGCCGGTTCGACGCCGAAGAGCTTTGCCGCGAAGTCCTTCTTGAGCACCACGCTGCGCGGGCTGCGCAGCGCGTTGCGCGAGTCGCCTGCGACGAACGGCAGCTCGAACAGCTCGAGGAACTCGGCGTCGGCCGCGGCGGCCGGCGCACGAAGCGCGCGCTCTCCGCTCGCGATCATCGTGTTCTCGCCGATGCCGGCGGCGCGGGCGATCTTTTCGATCGCCGGGAAGTCCTCTTTGAGATATTTCGCCGCGACGGCCGGCAGGCGCGGATCGCCTTCGTACGAGAACTGGTCGCCCTTGAGCGCGAGGCTCATCGTGAACACGGCGATGCGGTCCGAGTCCTTGAACTGGCGCTCGGCCGTGCTCCAGAACAACACGAACGCGTAGGCGATCACGAAGCACGCGATGCCGAGTGCGAGCGTCACGACGTTCATCGTGGATGCGAGCGGCGAGGCGCGCAGGTTGCGCAGCGCGACGAAGACGTAGTGCTTCAGCATCCCTCGTATATTGTCGGGTTGGACGGCGCGGGGCTCTCGTCGTGGCCCTTGCGGCGGGCGAGGCTCAGCGCGTCGTGGGCGCCGGTGACGCATATGGCAAAGGTCAGAGCAGTCGCAGTCGCGTCGTCTCGATGCTCTGCGCGTCGGTCAGCGATGCGCAATCAGCAACGCCGGAGCTATTCCCGCAGCGACAGTCCAGCTGCACAGTTTCAACAGCCTGATCCGGTAAATAACGTCAAGCTCTGCTCCAGGGGTGATGTACGTCGCCTGTTGGGCCGAGGTTCCGTCGCACAGTACCGCGTACTTCAGCGCGACATTCGGAGCACCGGCGGTCTCCAGCGCACGAAAAGACTTTCGCCAGCTCGTGACGACGCAGCACGGAGCCGTGAGCAGGTCCAATGCGTCGGCAAGTTCTACGCAGCCGTGTGAACGAGAAGGAGGATAACGATTAGTTCCGAGAGCCCCGCGGGCCCGGTCTTACACTCCGCTACTCCTTTTTCCGGGCGGCCGAGGAACGGGTGGCACCGAAGGCGCGCAAGACCGTCGTGATCGCGGGCGATTTCCCGATGCATCGGGGCGGCTCGCTCGTGAGCCCGACGATCGCCTACGAGACCTGGGGCAAGCTCAACCAGAACCGCGACAACGCGGTCCTCATTTTCACCGGCATGTCGCCGCCCGCGCACGCGGCATCGAGCGCCGAGGATCCGGCGCCCGGCTGGTGGGAAGAGATGATCGGCCCCGGCCGTCCGCTCGACACGCGCCGCTACTTCGTGATCTGCGTGAACTCGCTCGGTAGCTGCTTCGGCTCGACCGGCCCCGCGTCGATCGACCCGCGCACCGGCGAGCTCTATCGGCTCACGTTCCCGGTGCTGTCGCTCGAGGACGTCGCGCGCGGCGGCCACGAGGTGCTCAAGCATCTCGGCGTGAATCGGCTCAAGGCGACCGTCGGCCCGTCGATGGGCGGCATGACCGCGCTCGCGTTCGAGATCCTGTTCCCGGGGATGTCGGAAGGGTTCGTGAGCATGTCGTCGGGGCCGCGCGCGCTGCCGTTCTCGATCGCGCTGCGCTCGCTGCAGCGCGAGATCATTCGCAAGGATCCGGGCTGGATGGGCGGCAACTATCCGCGCGACGCGGTGCCGCTCACCGGCATGCGGCTCGCGCGCAAGCTCGGCATGATCACGTATCGATCGGCGGAGGAGTGGCGGTTGCGCTTCGGCCGCGAGCGCACGACGTCGCCCGATTCGAACAGCCACGGGTTCGGGATGACGTTCGAGATCGAGGCGTATCTCGAGCATCAGGCGAACAAGTTCACCGGCCAGTTCGATCCGAACTGCTATCTGTACCTCTCGCGCGCGAGCGACCTGTTCGACGTCGCCGAGCACGGCGGCTCGGTCGACGCCGGGCTTCGCCAAGGTCCGCGTGAAGCGCGCGTTGATCGTCGGCGTCACGACGGACTTCCTGTTCCCGATCTACCAACAGCGCGAGCTCGCCGAGGGACTCGGGGCGCCGGGGCGCGAGGTCGAGTTCGTCGAGCTCAACTCGCTGCAGGGCCACGACTCGTTCCTCGTCGACATGGACAGCTACCGGCCGCTGATCTCGCGATTCTTCGCGTAGCTCGCCCGTAGAGCCCGGCGCTGCCGCCGGGTGCCGCGTCACTAAAATATTTCCGCCAGTGTCGCGGCGGCGACACTCTGCGTAGGTACAAATCCCTAGTGCCGGGGGTATGCTCCGCACCTATCGTCCGCGAAAGCTGGCGCGTGAGTGGGGGAAGCCGCCCCGCGCCCCCAAAGACAGAACACCAACACCGAGAGCTCGACATGCCAAGCACAACCCACAACGATCCCAACTCGCTCATCGCGTCCGAGCTCGAACGAACAGAGGTGCCGAAGGGCGTCGACCGGCGCACGTTCCTGATGCGCAGCGCAGTGATTGGCGCGACCGCGGTGATCACGGGTCGCAATATCAGCGCGCAGGAGAAGACGGCCGCCGCGACTGCACCGCCGCCGCTGTCGAAGGACCTCGACGTCGTGAAGCGCGAATCGAAGCCCGTGATGACGACGATCGACGAGTTCTACAAGGTCGGCCCGGGTCCCTCGAGCTCGCACACGATCGGCCCGATGCGGATCACGTACGATTTCTATCAGCGCTGCGACGAAGCTGCCGGCCGCGACAGCTCGCGAAGGCGACCGCGCTCAAGGTGCATCTTTACGGCAGCTTGAGCGCGACCGGCAAAGGCCACGGCACGGAGCGCGCGGCGCTCGCGGGCATCGTCGGCAAGGAGCCGGCCACGGTCGACCCCGCGTTCCTCGACAGCCTCGCGGCGAATCCGAACCAGAGCTTCCCGGTGAAGCTCGGCGACGAAGACATTCAACGCGTCGCTCGAAGGACATCATCTACGACTCGCCGAAGGGCGACTTCCCGCATCCGAACACGATGACCTGCAAGCTCATGGCGGGCGACAAGGTGCTGCTACGAGCAGGAGTACTACTCGGTCGGCGGCGGGTTCATCGAGTGGAAGGGCTACACGCCGCCGAAGAAGGGCGCGCCGAAGTACCCGTACTCGACGATGGCGGAGCTGCATGGCGCCACGCGGAGAAGAACAAGCTGTCGATCGCGCAGGTCGTGATGGCGAACGAGGTCGCGGTCTCGGGCAAGAGCGAAGCCGAGATCAACGCGTTCATCGACAAGATCACGACGGCGATGACCAACATCGTGAAGACGGGTCTCGCAGCGCCGACCGCGACGCTGCCCGGGCCGATCAAGCTCAAGACGAAGGCCGGCGAGGTCTACAAGCGCGCGATGGACGACAAGTACGAGAAGCAGCGCGGCGTCGGCGTCGTCGCGGCCTACGCGCTCGCGGGCTCGGAAGAGAACGCGCGCGGCCACCTCGTCGTGACCGCGCCGACCGGCGGCTCGGCCGGCGTGATGCCGGCGCTCGTCTACGCGCTCGGCGAGGGCGGCCGCAAGCTGTCCGCAGGAGAAGATTCGCAGCGGCATGCTCGCGGCGGCCGGCGATCGGCTATCTCTGCAAGCACAACGCGACGCTGTCGGGCGCCGAGGGCGGCTGCCAGGCCGAGATCGGCGTCGCGTCCGCGATGGGCGCGGCGTTCATCGCGCAGGCGCACGACTTCCCGCCGCAGGTGGTCGCGAACGCGCGCCGAGTCGTCGCTCGAGCATCATCTCGGCATGACGTGCGATCCGGTCGCGGGCTTCGTGCAGGTGCCGTGCATCGAGCGCTGCGCGTTCGGCGCGGTGAAGTCGTGGACCGGCTTCATGATCGCGAGCAACGAGATCCCGGCGAATCGGCGCGTCGACTTCGACACCACGGTGAGCGCGATGGCGCTGACGGCGAAGGAGATGAACTCGAAGTACAAGGAGACGTCGGAAGGCGGTCTCGCCGTGTCCGTCGTGCTCTGCTGAGCGACGGCGCGCGTCGCGGCGACCGACGGCATGACGTCGCGGTGCAGCGGATGAGTAGCGCGACCAGGACCGCCGCGATCGCGTGGCTGATCGACGGCGGTCTACTACTTCTACCAGTACGCGTTGCGCTCGGCGCCGGCGGTGATGATGCCGCAGCTGTCGGACGCGTTCGGCCTGAGCGCGCTCGGCGTCGCGTCGCTCGTCGGGCTCTTCTACTACGGCTACTCGCCGTTCAGCCTCGTCGCGGGCGTCGCGATGGACCGGCTCGGCCCGCGCAAGGTCGTGCCGATCGGCGCGGCGGCGGTCGGCGATCGGCGCGCTGCTGTTCGCGACCGGCGACACCGAGCTCGCGAGCGTCGGCCGACTCCTGCAGGGCGCGGGCGGCGTGTTCGCGCTGGTCGGCGCGGTCTACATCGCGACGACGAACTTTCCCGCCTCGCGCGCCGCGACGCTGATCGGCGCGACGCAGATGTTCGGCATGGCCGGCGGCTCGGCCGGCCAGTTCGTCGTCGGGCCGCTGATCGGCGGCGGCACTGCCGTGGCAGTCGTTCTGGATTGGCATGGGCGTGATCGGCCTCGTGATCGCGGTGCTGCTGTTCGTGCTGCTGCCGAAGCCGACCGCGCCGACGCAGGCCAAGAGCGACTGGCGCGACGAGCCCGCTGCGCGCGCTCGCGATCGTGTTCCGCAACCCGCAGTCGATCCTCTGCGGCTTCATCGCGGGTCTGCTGTTCATCCCGACGACGATCTTCGACATGATCTGGGGCGTGCGCTATCTGCAGGAGGCGCACGGCTTCGACTATGCGACCGCCGTGCTGCGATCGGCGACGCGTGCCGTTCGGCTGGATCATCGGTTGCCCGCTGCTCGGCTTCGTCTCCGACCGGATCGGGCGGCGCAAGCCCGTGATCGTCGGCGGCGCGGTCGTGCTGCTCGGCTGCCTCGCGTGGATTCTCTACGGCCCACCGGATGTGCTGCCGCCGTACGCGCTCGGTCTCGTTGCCGGCATCGCGTCGGGCGCCGCGATGCTGCCTTACACCGTGATCAAGGAAGCGAACCCGCCCGAGCTCGGCGGCACGGCGACCGGCGTCGTCAACTTCCTGAACTTCACGTTCAGCGCGCTGCTCGGCCCGGTGTTCGGCTGGCTGCTCACGGACGTCACGGGCGACGCGGCGCAGCGCGAGCTCGCGCATTACCAGGCGACGTTCCAGCCGCTGCTCTACGGCGTGGCGGTCGCGATCGTACTGACGCTGCTTGCTCAAGGAAACCGGGCCGGCGCGGCTCGCGCAGCGCACGCCCGCTGCCCTCACAGCGCAACGAGGTAAGTCGGATGGCAAAGTACGAGCAGCTGCTTGAAGCGCTGCAAGGGGCTCGAGCCGATCCCGACCGCGGTCGCGCATCCGTGCGAGGCGACCGCGCTCGCGGGCGCGATCGAGGCCGCCGAGAAGGGACTGATCGAACCGATCCTCGTCGGCCCGGCCGCGAAGATCCGCGCGCTCGCGCAAGCAGCACGAGACTCGAGCTCGGCGACATCGAGATCGTCGACGCGCCGCACAGCCACGAGTCCGCCGCGCAAGGCGGTGCGAGCTCGTGCGCGAGGGCAGAGCCGAGCTCCTGATGAAGGGCAGCCTGCACACCGACGAGCTGCTCGGCGCGGTCGTCGCGCGCGAAACGGGCCTGCGCACCGGGCGCCGGATCAGCCACGTGTTCCTCATGGACGTGCCGACGTATCACAAGGTGCTGATCGTCACCGACGCCGCGATCAACATCGCGCCGACGCTCGAGGACAAGGTCGACATCTGCCAGAACGCGATCGACCTCGCGCACGTCGCTGGGCGTCAAGACAGCCGAAGGTCGCGATCCTCGCGGCCGTCGAGACCGTGACCTCGAAGATGCCCGCGACGATCGACGCGGCCGCGCTCTGCAAGATGGCCGATCGCGGGCAGATCACGGGCGGCCTGCTCGACGGCCCGCTCGCGTTCGACAACGCGATCAGCAAGGAGGCCGCGCGAATCAAGGGCATCGACGTCCGAGGTCGCCGGCGATCCCGACATCCTGCTCGTGCCGGATCTCGAGGCCGGCAACATCCTCGCGAAGCTGCTGAGCTTCCTCGCGAACGCCGACAGCGCGGGCCTGCGTGCTCGGCGCGCGCGTACCGATCATCCTCACGAGCCGCGCGGACAGCGTGCGCTCGCGGATCGCGAGCTGCGCGGTCGCGATGCTCGCGGCGCACGCGCGCCGGCGCGCGGCGTAGGCGGCGACGTAGAGGGGCTCGTCGATGAACGACTACGTGCTCGTTCTGAACGCCGGCTCCTCGAGCCTGAAGTTCGCGGTCTATCGGCCGGTCGACGCGAAGGCGTTGGCGCGTCGAGGCGCGCGGCCAGGTCGAGGGCATCGGCACCGCGCCGCAGTCTCAGCGCGAAGGACGCCGCGGGGCAGACGCTCGTCGACGAGAAGCTCGGCGCGGAAGTTCGCGACGCGCGCGCGGCGCTCGGCGAGCTCGCCGCCTGGCTCAGCGCAGGCGGTTCCCGGACGCGCAGCTCGTCGGCGTCGGTCATCGCGTCGTGCACGGCGGCAGCCGCCATTCGCGGCGCCGGCGCTCGTGACCGACGAGGTGCTCGCGGATCTGCGCGCGCTGATCCCGCTCGCGCCGCTGCACCAGCCGCACAATCTCGCGGCGATCGACGTGCTGTCGCGAGCGCCTGCCCGGCGTGCCGCAGGTCGCGTGCTTCGACACGAGCTTCCATCGCGGCCAGACCGCGGTCGCCGAGCTCGTGCCGCTGCCGAAGCGGATCCGCGACGCAAGGCGTGCAGCGCTACGGTTTCCACGGGCTCTCGTACGAGTACATCGCGTCGACGCTGCCGCAGGTCGCGCCAGAGATCGCCGACGGGCGCGTGATCGTCGCGCACTTGGGCAGCGGCGCGAGCCTCTGCGCGCTGAGGAAGCGCAAGAGCGTCGACAGCAGCTTCGGCTTCACGGCGCTCGACGGCCTCTGCATGGGCACGCGGCCCGGCGCGCTCGACCCCGGCGTCGTGCTGTATCTCTTCCAGACGCTCGAGATGTCGGCGAAGGAAGTCGAGGCGATGCTCTACAAGGAGTCGGGCCTGCTCGGCATCTCGGGTGTCAGCAACGACATGCGCGATCTGCTAGCGAGCAAGGAGCCGGCCGCACGCCTCGCGATCGACTATTTCGTGTATCGGGCGGCGAAAGAGATCGGCGCGCTCGCGGCCGTGCTCGGCGGCATCGACGCGCTCGTGTTCACGGCCGGTATCGGCGAGCGTTCGGCGGAAATCCGCGAACGAGATCTGCGCCGCGTCCGCCTGGCTCGGCATCGATCTCGACGACGGCGCAAACGCGAAGAACGGCCCGCGGATCAGCGCGGCACGCAGCCGCGTGTCCGCCTGGGTTATCCCGACCAACGAGGAACTGATGATCGCGCGGCACACCGCGTCCGTGCTCGGACTCTAGCCCGCGCAACAAGGAAATCCGCATGGCAGCAAAACCAAAAGCAGCGAAGGCGAAGGCGAGGTCGCGAAGGCCGCGGCGCAGGTCAAGACGGCGAAAGGCGCGCTAGCCGCGAAGAGCGTGAAAACGGCGACGTCGATCAAGCCGGTGAAGCTCGCGAAGGCCGCGAAGTCGAACGACGGGAGCAGCACGCGCGAAATCGCGTGGGATGGCTTCAACGGTGGCCTCTGGCAGAAGCGAGATCAATGTCCGTGACTTCATCCAGCAGAACTACACGCCGTACGACGGCGATGACTCGTTCCTCGCGCCGGCCACGCCGCGCACGAAGAAGATCTGGAAGAAGCTCACGCGATCTCTTCGTCGAGGAGCGCAAGAAAGGCGTGCTCGACGTTTCGCAGATTCCGAGCTCGATCACCGCGCACGCGCCGGGCTACATCGACAAGGACAACGAGGTCATCGTCGGCCTGCAGACCGAGGCGCCGCTCAAGCGCGCGATCATGCCGAATGGCGGCTTCCGGCTCGTCGCAACCGCGCTCAAGACCTATGGCTACGAGCCCGACCCGAACGTCGTCGAGGCGTTCACGAAATACCGCAAGACGCACAACGACGCGGTGTTCGACGCGTATACGGCCGACGTCCGCCGCTGCCGCAGCTCGCACATCCTGACCGGTCTGCCCGACGCGTACGGCCGCGGCCGGATCATCGGCGACTATCGCCGCGTCGCGCTGTACGGCGTCGATCGGCTCATCGCGCGCAAGCAGGAAGAGAAGGCGAGCCTCGACAAGGAGATGTCGACCGACGAGATCATCCGCGACCGCGAGGAGCTCGCCGAGCAGATTCGCGCGCTCAAGGAGCTCGTCGAGATGGCGAAGAGCTACGGCTTCGACATCGCGCGGCCCGGCGCGCACCGCGAAGGAAGCCGTGCAGTGGCTCTATTTCGGCTACCTCGCGGGCGTCAAGGAGCAGAACGGCGCCGCGATGTCGCTCGGCCGCGTGTCGACGTTCCTCGACGTCTACTTCGAGCGCGACCTCGCGGCCGGAACGCTCACCGAGAGCAGCAGGCGCAGGAGATCATCGACGACTTCGTGATCAAGCTGCGGATCGTGCGCTTCCTGCGCACGCCCGAGTACGACGACTTGTTCGCGGGCGACCCGACCTGGGTCACCGAGTCGATCGGCGGCATGGGCGACGACGGCCGCACGCTGGTCACGAAGACGAGCTTCCGGTTGCTGCAGACGCTGTACAACCTCGGGCCCGCGCCGGAGCCGAACCTCACCATCTGGTACTCACCGCGGATGCCCGACGGTTTCCGGCGCTTCTCCGCGAAGGTCGCGATCGACACGAGCTCGCTGCAGTTCGAGAGCGACGAGATCATGCGCCGCGCCTGGGGCGACGACGGCGCGATCGCGTGCTGCGTCTCGCCGATGTTGCTCGGCAAGCAGATGCAGTTCTTCGGCGCGCGCGCGAACGTCGCGAAGTGCCTGCTCTACGCGATCAACGGCGGCCGCGACGAGATCAGCGGCGAGCAGGTCGCGCCGAAATTCGGCGCGGTCGAGGGCGACGTGCTCGACTTCGACGACGTGCTCGCGAAGTTCGAGCAGATGATGGACTGGCTCGCGGGCGTGTACGTCAACGCGATGAACATCATCCATTACATGCACGACAAGTACGCGTACGAGCGGATCGAGATGGCGCTGCACGACTACTCGCCGCTGCGCACGATGGCGTTCGGGATGGCGGGCCTGTCGGTCGTCGCGGACAGCCTGTCCGCGATCAAGTACGCGAAGGTGCGCGTCGTGCGCGACGAGACAGGGCTCGTGACCGATTACAAGACCGAAGGCGAGTTTCCGCTGTTCGGCAACAACGACAACCGCGTCGACCAGCTCGCGGTCTGGGCGGTCAGCACGTTCATGTCGAAGCTGCGCAAGTACCCGACTTACCGCAATGCGCTGCATACGCAGTCGATCCTGACGATCACGTCGAACGTCGTGTACGGCAAGGCCACGGGCAACACGCCGGACGGCCGGCGCCATGGCGAGCCGTTCGCGCCGGGCGCGAACCCGATGCACGGCCGCGATAGCCACGGCATCCACGCGTCGGCCGCGTCGGTCGCGAAGATCCCGTATCGCGACGCGCAGGACGGAATCTCGCTCACGACGACGCGTCGTGCCGATGGGCTTGGGGCGCGTCGCGAAGGATCGAGTCGACGAATCTGACCGCGATGCTCGACGCGTTCTTCTGCCGCGACCGGCTACCACATGAACGTCAACGTGCTGAACCGCGAGACGCTGCTCGACGCGGTCGATCATCCCGAGAAGTATCCGAGCCTCACGATCCGCGTCTCGGGCTACGCGGTGAACTTCGTGCGGCTCACGCGCGAGCAGCAGATGGACGTGATCAACCGCACCTTCCACGGAGACGACGGCCATGGCTAAGGCTCGAGCTAAAGCGCGGCGGCCGGCCAAGACGGCGAAGAAGAAAGCGCCGAAGAAAAGGGCTGCGAAGACATCGAAGCGGCCGAAGACGGCAAGTCTGCGAAGTCGTCGAAGCGCGCGAAGCGCGCGAAAGCTGCGCGCGCAGCGAAGCGCGAGCGAACCGGCCGCGCCGCGAAGTCGAAGGTCCGCGCCGCAGCTCGCGGCGTCGCCGCCGTCCGCCGCGCAGTCGTACAAGCCGCTCAAGGCGCCGAAGCATCCGCAGCCCGGGCCTCGAGGCCGCGAGCCCGTTCGAAATGCGCGTGAACCTCGCGAAGGACCTGCCCGAGACCGACGTGCAGAGCGCGCTCGACAGCGGCGACATGGGCTTCCTGCATTCGTTCACGACGGGCTCGACCGTCGACGGCCCCGGCGTGCGCGTCGTCGCGTGGACGACCGGCTGCCAGTGGCGCTGTCGCTATTGCCACAACCCGGACACTTGGACGATGCGCAACGGCTATCCGGTCAGCGTCACGAACGCGACCGCGGAGCTGCGCAAGTACAGCCAAGGGCTCAAGGTGATGAACGGCGGGCTCACGATCAGCGGCGGCGAGCCGCTGATGCAGCATCGCTTCGTCGTGAAGCTATTCGGTGCCGCGAAGAAAATGGGCGTGCACACCACCGTCGAGACGAACGGCTTCCTCGGCGAGCGATTGAGCGACGACGACCTCCAGCAGATCGATCTCGTGATGCTCGGGATCAAGGCATGGGGCGCGGAGCGACACAAAGAGCTCACGGGCCGCGAGCCGGAGCCGACGCTCGATTTCGCGCGACGGCTCGCGAAGCTCAAGCGCAAGATCTGGGTGCGCTTCGTGCTCGTGCCGAACCTGACCGACGACTTCAGCGACATCCAGCAGATCGCCGAGTTCGCGGCTTCGCTCGGCAACGTCGAGCGCGTCGAGGTGCTGCCGTTCCATCAGATGGGCCGGTTCAAGTGGCGCGAGCTCGGCATCCGCTATCACCTCGAGGACACGCAGCCGCCGCCGGCCGACATCGTCGAGCAAGCCTGCGCGGTGTTCCGCGCGGCGGGACTCGAGGCGCTCTAGTGGCCGCGACGCGAACTCCCGCACGCACCGAAGCCGATGTGCTGACCGCACGCTCGGCGCAGTCGCGCAGGCGCCGTAAGCCGCGAGGCGCAAGCGATTCTCAATCCGGCTCCGGAGCTCTGTTTCGCGGTTGTCCGCTGCACCACCGACGAGTAACGTATCCATTCTTTCGACCGCCGCGCGCGGCGTCGTCTGCATCCACGTTCGACGTTGGTGGTGAGCCGGCTACCGAGGTAGACGGCACGGCAGGCGATGTATCTACTTGGAGACTTGTCACCCGTGAGCATCGCAACGACCACCAGCTCATGCCGCCGGCTGCTGCAAACGGCGGCTGCCGTCTTCGCGTGCGCGCTGCTCGCGAGCGCCGCGCACGCGCAGGCCGCGAAACCGGCCGACGGCTATACCGGCTCGGCGGCCTGCAAGGATTGCCACAAGAGCCAGTACGAGCGCTGGCAGACGACGCGGATGGCTAACGTGATCGTCGATCCGAAGAAGCATCCCGAAGCCGTGCTCGGCGACTTCAAGAACCCGAACCCACTCGTGACGTTCAAGCCGAAGGACGTCGCGTTCGTCTACGGCAGCAAGTGGAAGCAGCGCTATTTCGTCAAGCGCGGCGACGACTACTACGTGCTCGGCGTGCAGTGGAACGTGATCACGAAGGCGTGGAGCAAGTACCACGTCGATGTCGGCACGGATTGGTGGGCGGAGCATTACCCCGACGATCAGATGCAGCGGCCGACGGGGCCTCTCTGCGACGGCTGCCATTCGACGAACTACAACGTCGCGACCAAGCAGCCGACCGAATGGAATGTCGGCTGCGAGAAGTGCCACGGCCCCGGCGCCGCGCACGTCGCGAACCCGAAGCTCGACGAACATCGTGAACCCGGCGCGGCTCGATCAAGTCAGCGGCAACGACGTCTGCATCCAATGCCACTCGCAGGGCCAGCCGCTGCAAAAGCCGCTGAACGGCGTCTACTACGACTGGCCGGTCGGCTACGAGCCCGGTAAGCGGCTGTCGGACTACTGGCGGCTCGAGGAGCACAAGCTCGGCGAGGAGACGTTCACGCACTGGCCCGAGGGCTCCGCGCACAAGAACCGAATGCAGGGCAACGACTTCGTGCAGAGCCAGATGTACAAGCGCGGCGTCGCGTGCTGGTCGTGCCACGACGTGCACGGCACGGAGAACAACGCGCTGCTGTTGAAGCCCGTCAATTCCGTTTGCACGACGTGCCACACGCCGCAGAGCCTCCCGGGCCCGAACGAGCCGATGCTCGAGCACAGTCATCACAGCGTCGGCAACGTGCAATGCGTCGACTGCCACATGCCGAAGATCGCGCGCGAGATCGGCGACTTCTACGTGCGCAGCCACACGTTCCGCTTCATTCCGCCGTCCGCGACGGAGCTCTACAAGGTTCCGAATCCGTGCACGACGTGCCATCGCGACCAGACGACCGCGAGCGCGACGGCGACGATCCTGAAGTGGCCCGACGTGTCGCCGTGGCGCGTGCAACAGTGATCGTGGTCGAGCACTGCGGTCGCCGCGGCGGTATCGCCGAATCCCGAGTCATGAGTCGAAAGGAGTAGACGATGCAATACGCGCGTTTGGGCGAAACCGGTTTGATCGTGTCTCGACTGGCGCTCGGCAGCATGACGTTCGGCGCGGGCGCCGGGATCTTCGCGTCGGTCGCCAAGGTGGACCAGAAGGGCGCTAACGATCTCGTCGCGCGCGCGATCGACGGCGGCATCAACTTCTTCAACTCGGCCGACGTCTATGCGGGCGGCGAGTCCGAGCGGATCCTCGGCAAGGCGATCGGCCCGAAGCGCCGCGACGTCGTGATCGCGACGAAGCTCGGCAACCGAATGAGCGCCGCGCTGATCGACGCCGGTCTGTCGCGCCAGCACGTCTTCGCGGCCGCCGATGCGAGCCTCGAGCGGCTCGGCACGGACTACATCGACGTCTATCTCGTCCACAAGGTCGATCCGCTCACACCGATCGAGGAGACGATCGAGGCGCTCGAGGATCTCGTGCGCGCCGGCAAGGTGCGCTACGTCGGCTTCTCGAACTGGTCCGCGTGGCAGGCGGCGAAGGCCGTCGGCATCCAGCGGGCGCGCGGTTGGACGCCGTTCCGCGCGGCCGAGATGTACTACTCGCTCGTCGGCCGCGATCTCGAGCACGACGTCGTGCCGTTTTGCGCGGACGCCGGCATCGGCGTGATGGTCTGGAGCCCCCTCGCGGGCGGCTTCCTGAGCGGCAAGTACACGCGCGAGAAGCCGAAGGGTGAGAGCGGCGACCGGCTCGGCGGCTTCGACTTCCTGCCGTACGACCGAGCGCGCGGCTACGATCTCGTCGATCTCTTGCGTGAGATCGGCGAGAAGCGCGGCGCGACCCCCGCGCAGGTGTCTCTCGCTTGGCTGCTCACGCGCCCGACCGTGTCTTCGATCTTGATCGGCGCGTCGAGCGCGGCGCAGCTCGCGGACAACGTTGCGGCGGTGGACGTCAAGCTCGCCGCCGACGACCTCGCGGCGCTCGATGCGGCGACGAAGCCGACTCAGCCATACCCGAACTGGTTCACCGATCGCGTCGCGGACGGCAAAGCGCACGCGGCGCTCGGGATCAAGCTCGCGGTGCCGCCGATCCGCTAGCGCGCGCCGCATGGCTGAAGGGATCGACTTCGATTCGCTTCGCGAATTCCTCGGCCGGTACGCGCGCCTGTTCGTGCTGACGGGCGCGGGCGTCAGCACGGATTCGGGCATCCCGGACTATCGCGATGCGGACGGTGAGTGGAAGCGGCCGTCGCGGCCCGTACAGTTCCGCGACTTCATGACGGACCTCGCGACACGCAAGCGCTACTGGGCTCGCGGCGTCGTCGGTTGGCAGCACCTTCACCGCGCCGCGCCGAACGACGCGCATCGCGCGCTCGCGCGGCTCGAGCGCGCGGGCCGCGTCGAGCTGCTCGTCACGCAGAACGTCGACCGGCTTCACCAGGCCGCGGGCAGCGAAGCGGTCGTCGACTTGCACGGCCGCGCAGACGTCGTGCGCTGCATGAGCTGCGAGCGGCGCGTACCGCGCGCCGACTACCAGGCCGAGCTCGTCGACCTGAATCCTGCGTGGGCGGAGCTCGGTGCACGCGCGGCGCCCGACGGCGATGCCGATCTCGCGGGCGCCGATTACGAGAGCTTTCGCGTGCCCGACTGCGCCGTGTGCGGCGGAATACTGAAGCCCGACGTCGTGTTCTTCGGCGAGAGCGTGCCGAAGGAGCGCGTGGAGCGCTCAATGCAGGCGCTCGCCGACGCCGACGCCGCGTTCGTGATCGGCTCGTCGTTGATGGTGTTCTCCGGGTATCGCTTCGCGCGCGCCGCGGCCGAGCTCCGCAAGCCGATCGCGGCCGTGAACCTCGGTCGCACGCGCGCGGACGATTTGCTCACGCTGAAGGTCGAGGCGACGTGCGCGAGGGCGCTCGCCGCTTGCGTCGCCTGACCGATTGGGACGGCTAGATCCCGATGTTCGCGTTCAGGCGAAAGAGATTCGTCGGATCGTACTTGGCTTTCAGCGCGCGGAGCCGCCCATAGTTCTCTCCGAACGAAGCACGGACCTTCTCGGGCCGATCGTCCGCGGCGAGGTGGTTGACGTAGGCGGTGCCTTGCAGGTGCGGCTCGAGGCTCGCCCCACGACCGACCGAACCCAGTCGATGTGCTGTCGCCGATTCGCGCGCCTCCGCCCACTGACCGATCGCATCGAAATCCCATAGCGGTTTGCGCGGCGCGAACGCAGTCGCCGTCGGCGCTACGCGAGTCGCTGCTCCGTGCATGTGGAAGAAGATGAACGCGCTCATCGGCGAGCTGAAGCTCGCCGCGCTTTCGACGATCGTGTCGATCAGCGCGTCCGGGATTCGCTCCGTCAACGCCGATCGCCAGTACCGATGTAGGCCGTGCGTCGCGTTGGGTTCGTCGAGGAGCCGCTGCCGAGCGCCGTACGGCATCGGTCCGACGACGTCGGCGATCGGTTTGCCAAAGCGGCGCGCGGGAGCGAGGACTCGCTCCCCGTCGGCAACGGGCCCGTTGTAGCCGAGGATCAGAGCGGCGACGGGCATTCCCTGCGGCGCTGTCAGCACCGCCGCGTAGGCTTCGGCCTCGTCCGGCAGCGTGGGGCAGAAGTCGCGGTAGAAACGCAGCACCTCGCGCGCCTGATCCAGCGGATAGATCACGAGGCCGCCGAGCACTTCGGTCACCGGATGCAGTCGATACTCCGCCGCCGTCACGACGCCGAAGTTGCCGCCGCCGCCGCGCAGCGCCCAGAAGAGGTCCGGATCGTCGCTCGCGCTCGCCTTGCGGAACGCCCCGTCCGCCGTTACCACGTCGGCCGAGATCAAGTTGTCGATCGCGAGCCCGTGCTTGCCCATGAGCCACCCGAGACCGCCGCCGAGAGTCAGGCCAATGACGCCCGTGTTGGAGACGGTGCCGCCGGTCGTCGCGAGCCCGTGCGCTTGGGTCTCGTGGTCGAGCTCTCGCCAGAGCACGCCGCCCTGCACGATGGCCGTGCGCTCGTCCGGGTCGACGCGGATGCCCTTCATTGGCGACAGGTCGATCACGAGCCCACCGTCGTTCGTCCCATAGCCCGGGCGCGCTGTGGCCGCCGCCGCGAACGGAGACGAGCAGGTTGCGTGAGCGCGCGAATGCCACGGCCTGCTGCACATCTGCCGCTCCCGCGCACCGCGCGACGAGGGCCGGGCGACGGTCGACGTTGCCGTTCCAGACGCGCCGCGCGTCTTCGTAGTGTGGGTCGGCCGAGATTACCAGCTGGCCCCGCAGACGGCCGCGCAGATCGCCGAGATCGCCGTCATTGAGACTCGTGCGGGAACCGTCGAGAGTGATTGCGTCGATCGTCATGCAGCACCTTTCTTGGTGGAGTTCTAGTTGCCGGTGTCCGTGTCGTCGACGGTCGCCGCGAGCGTGCCGCGCGCGAGCCGCACGTCGATCGCGGTGCCGCGCTTCACTTGCGCCGCATCCGTCACGAGCGCGCCGCCGTCGCTGCGCTGCACGATCGCATAGCCGCGCTCGAGCGTCGCGAGCGGGGAGAGCGACGCGAGCGCGCGCTCCGCGAGCTTCAGGCGCTGCTTCGTGTCGTCGAGGTTGCGCGCGATCGCGCGCCGCAGGCGCTCCGCGGTCCACCGCCAGCGCTCGCGGGTCTTCGCGAGCCGGTGCGCCGGATTCGCGTGCGCGACCGAGGTCGCAAGCCGCGTGGAGTCTCACCTTCGCGTTCGCGATCCCGCGCTCGAGCGCGTGGCGCGCGCGCTGCTCGAGCTCGTCGAGCCGCTGGTGCTGCTCGCGGAGCAGGATTCCCGGATGGCAGCGCGACAGCCGGTGCTCGAGGCGTCGTGAAGTGCCGACGGTCCGTGCCGAGCCGGCGCCGCATGCAGAAGGCGATCTGCTGCTCGAGCCGCGCGAAACGCGTGAGCCATTCGCTCTGGTCCGGCACCGCGAGCTCGGCGGCCTGCGACGGCGTCGGCGCTCGCAGGTCGGCCGCGAAGTCCGCGATCGTGAAGTCGATCTCGTGGCCGACGCCGACGATGATCGGCAGCTCGAGCGCGGCAATCACGCGCGCGACCTTCTCCTCGTTGAACGCCCAGAGGTCCTCGAGCGAGCCGCCGCCGCGCGTGAGGATCAGCACGTCGCACTCCGCGCGCCGGTCGGCGAGCTTCAGAGTGCGGCAGATCTCATCGGCGGCGCCGCTGCCTTGCACGGAGGTGGGATAGATCAGCACCGCGGTCGCGGGCGATCGGCGTCGAAGCGCGATCAGCACGTCGCGCAGCGCCGCGCCGCTCGGCGACGTCACGACGCCGATTCGCCGCGGCAGCTTCGGCGGCACCCGCTTGCGCGCGGCGTCGAACAGGCCCTCGGCCGCGAGCTTGCGCTTGAGCTCCTCGAATTTTCGGCGCAGCAAGCCTTCGCCGGCTTCTTCCGCGTACTCGACGATCAGCTGATATTCGCCGCGCGCCTCGTAGAGGCTTGCGCGCGCGCGCACGAGGATCTGCTGGCCGTTCGCGAGCTCGAACCCGAGCCCGCGGTTGCTCATCCTGAACATCGCGCAGCGCACCTGGGCGTGGGCGTCCTTCAACGACCAGTAGAGGTGGCCCGAGCTCGGCCGCGACAGGTTCGAGACCTCGCCTTCGACCCAGACGACGCCGAGCGTGCCCTCGATGAGCTGCTTCGCCTCGCGATTGAGGCCCGAGACGGAAAGGACACGCCGCTCCTCGAACGGGAGCTGCATGGAATCACCGGACTGCATCCGCGCAGTATACCGGCAGCTCGAATCCCCTCGTGGCGGAGCGCAGGCCGGGACGAGCGAGCTCGTTCAGTCGTCGTCTTCCTCGTACGCGAACGGATTCGTTTCGGCCGGCTTCGTCGCGAGCGGCATTCGCGGCAGCGGGTCCGTGCGCTCGGCCGCCTGCCACAAGAACGACGCCATCACGATCGTCGCCTGCTTGAGGTCGGCGATCTTCATGTGGTCGTACGTATCCACGCTCGTATGGTGGACGCGGCTGTTGTAGTCGAGCGGGTCCTGGATGAACTGGAACGCCGGAATGCCGACGGATTGCATCAGCACGTGGTCGGTGCCGCCGGTCGGCCTCGCCACCACGCGGCTCGCGCCCATGCTGCCGAACGGTCCCAGCCACTCGCGGAAGATCGGCACGACGGAGTTGTTGCCTTCGGCGTAGATGCCGCGGATCTTCCCCGAGCCGTTGTCGATGTTGAAGTACGCCGCGAGCTCGGCATGGCCCGGCAGCGGCGTGATCGGCCAGCGCGTGTTCCAGGTGTTGAACGGCGACAGCTTCGCGAGCTCGGGATCCGTGACCGGCGGGCGCTTCGCGAGATGCTGCTCGACGTAGGCCATCGAGCCGAGCAGGCCTTGCTCCTCGCCGGACCAGAGCACGAAGCGGATCGTGCGCTTCGGTTTCACGCCGAGCTTCGTCAGCACGCGCGCGATCTCCATCACGACCACCGAGCCCGCGCCGTTGTCGTTCGCGCCGTCGGCCGCGACCCAGCTGTCGAGATGCGCGCCAGCCATTACGTAGCCGGCCTTCGGATCGCGGCCCGGGATCTCGGCGATGATGTTGTAGGCGTTGTGATCGTCGTCGTCGTAGCGCACGGCGCTCGTGAGCTCGACGGTCGGCACGGCGTCGGTCTTCGCGAGGCGCGCGAGGCGGCGATAGTCCTCGGCTTTGAGCTCGATGCCGGGCACCTTCGGCGTGTCGCCCACGCGGTACGAGTAGCCCTCGCCGTGCACCAGACCGCCGTCGCGGGAGGACTCCCGCATCCACGCGAGCGCGCCCTCGCTCGCGAGGAACGCGTCGCGCTTCGCGGCGAACGCCGAGCGCCTGAGGCCGCGCGCGATCGCGGTCTCCGAGCGCGTCGGCTGACGATACTGGTCGAGCTTGCCGAGGTCCTCGTCCGACTGGCGCCGGAACGCCGGCTGGTCCGGCTCGGAGCCGTCCGCCGGCTGGTTCACGAGCACGATCTTGCCGCGAAGCTTGCCCTTCCACTTGTCGAGGTCGCGCTCGCGCTGCATCGGCGCCACGATCACGGGCGCGGTGACGGTGCCGTTCGTCGATGGCGTCCACGCGACGGGGATTGCCTGCATCGGCAGCACGCGCGGCGTCAGCATGCGCGTCTCGATGCGCTCGATCGACCAGCCGCGGCCGAAGTCGAAGCCTTCGGCGCGCACGTTCTTGAGTCCCCAGGTCTTGAACTGCTGCTGCGTCCATTGCTCGGCCGCGCGCATCGCCGGCGAGTTCGTCATGCGGCCGCCGATGCGATCGGTGAGATAAGCGGCCGTCTGCGGCAGCTCGCTCTGGTTCAGCTCTTCGTCGATGATGCGGTTGATCGTCGCGTTGTCGACTTGCGCGCCGCTCGCGGACGCGAACGCCAACGCGAGCAACCCGATGACGTAGCGCATGGTGAATCGCCCTCGAGTGGATGGACGGCGCCGCAGTATAGATGGGATTGCCGGGGGTGGGTTCGACGAGTAGACTGGCGCGTTCAATTTCCCCGGCCGGAGGTCCCGATGCGGATCATTCACGAGGCGCTCACATTCGACGACGTCCTCCTCGAGCCCGCGTACTCCGAAATCTTGCCCCGCGAAGTTCAGCTCAAGACACAACTCACCCGCTCGCTCACGCTGAACATCCCCATCATCTCGGCGGCCATGGACACGGTCACCGAAGCGCGCCTCGCGATCGCGCTCGCTCAGGAAGGCGGCATCGGTATCATCCACAAGAACATGTCGCCGAAAGAGCAGGCGCGACAAGTCAGCCAAGTCAAGAAATTCGAAAGCGGCGTGATCCACGACCCGATCACGGTGTCGCCCGACGCGACGATCCGCCAAGTCATCGACCTCACGCGCTCGAAGAACATCTCCGGCGTGCCGGTGGTCGAGGGTGAGGACCTCGTCGGCATCGTGACGCACCGCGACCTGCGGTTCGAGACGCAGCGCGACGCTCCCGTCTCGTCCGTGATGACGCCGAAGGAGCGCCTCGTGACCGTGCGCGAAGGCGCCGACAAGGACCAGGTGCTCGGGCTCTTCCACAGGCACCGCATCGAGAAGGTGCTCGTCGTCGACAAGGCGTTCAAGCTCCGCGGCATGATCACGGTGAAGGACATCCAGAAGGCGCACGACAATCCCTACGCGTGCAAGGACGAGCTCGGCGCGCTGCGAGTCGGCGCGGCGGTCGGCACCGGCATCGACACCGAGGAGCGCGTCGCGATGCTCGTCGAGGCGGGCGTCGACGTCGTGATCGTCGACACCGCGCACGGCCACACGAAGGGCGTGATCGATCGCGTGCGGTCGGTCAAGCGCGATCATCCGAATCTTGCAGCTGATCGCGGGCAACATCGTGACGGCCGAGGCCGCGAAGGCGCTCGTCGACGCGGGCGTCGACGGCGTGAAGACCGGCATCGGCCCGGGCTCGATCTGCACCACGCGGATCGTCGCGGGCGTCGGCATCCCGCAGATCACCGCCGTGGCCGAGGTGGCCGACGCGCTCGAGGGCACGGGCGTGCCGTCGATCTCCGACGGCGGCATCCGCTACTCGGGCGACATCGCGAAGGCGCTCGCCGCGGGCGCGCACTGCGTGATGATCGGCAGCCTGTTCGCGGGCACCGAGGAGTCGCCCGGCGACGTGGAGCTCTACCAGGGCCGCTCGTACAAGTCCTATCGCGGCATGGGCTCGCTCGGCGCGATGGCGCAGCGCCACGGCTCGGCCGACCGCTACTTCCAAGATTCGGCCGACGAGCTCGAGAAGCTCGTGCCCGAAGGCATCGAGGGCCGCGTTCCCTACAAGGGCAGCCTCGTCGCGATCATCCAGCAGCTCGTCGGCGGCTTGCGCGCCGCGATGGGTTACACGGGCTGCGGCAACATCACGGACATGCGGACCAAGCCGAAGTTCGTGCGGATCACGGGCGCCGGCCGGCGTGAGAGTCACGTGCACGACGTCACGATCACGAAGGAACCGCCGAACTACCGTTCAGGCGAATGAGCGACAAGATCCTCGTCGTCGACTTCGGCGGCCAATACACCCAGCTCATCGCGCGCCGCGTGCGCGAGGTGGGCGTCTACAGCGAGATCCTGCCGTTCGACGCGCCGCCCGAAAAGATCGCGGCGCTCGCGCCGAAGGGCATCATTCTGTCGGGCGGCCCCGAGTCGACCGTCGAAGCCGGCTCGCCGCAGATCGCCGACGCGCTGCTCGCCGCGAAGAAGCCCGTGCTCGGTATCTGCTACGGCATGCAGGCGCTCGCGATGAAGCTCGGCGGCGTCGTCGAGTCGTCCGACCATCGCGAGTACGGCTACGCCACGGTGAAGCTCGCGGGCAGCGATCCGCTGCTGAAGGGCCTCACGAAGGAGGGCGCCGAGCTCAACGTCTGGATGAGCCACGGCGACCGCGTCGAGAAGCTGCCCCCCGGTTTCGCCGCCATCGCGTCGTCCGCGAACTCGCCGCTCGCGGCGATGGCCGACGTGAAGCGCAAGATCTACGGGCTCCAGTTCCATCCCGAGGTCACGCACACCGAGAACGGGCTCGAGATCATCCGCCGGTTCGCGCTCGAGATCTGCGGCTGCGAGCCGAGCTGGACCGCGAAGAACATCGTCGCGGAGCACTTGGACAAGGTCCGCGCGCAGGTCGGCTCGGATCGCGTGCTGCTCGGGCTCTCGGGCGGCGTCGACTCGACCGTCGTCGCCGCGCTGCTGCACGCCGCGATCGGCGATCAGCTCGTGTGCGTGTTCGTCGACACCGGCCTTCTGCGGCTCGACGAAGGCGACCAGGTGATGTCGATCTTCACGAAGCACTTGGGCGCGAACGTGATCCGCGCGAACGCCGAGACCGAGTTCCTCGCGGCACTCGACGACGTCGCCGATCCCGAGGGCAAGCGCAAGATCATCGGCCGCGTGTTCGTCGAGGTCTTCGAGCGCGAAGCCGCGAAACTCGAGAACGTGCGCTGGCTCGCGCAGGGCACGATCTATCCCGACGTGATCGAGTCCGCAGGTGCCGCGACGGGCAAGGCGCATCTGATCAAGTCGCATCACAACGTCGGCGGCTTGCCGGCGCAAGATGAAGCTCAAGCTGCTCGAGCCGTTGCGCGATCTCTTCAAAGACGAAGTGCGCCGCATCGGCGCCGAGCTCGGGCTTCCGCCGGACCTGATCGGACGACATCCGTTCCCGGGCCCCGGTCTCGGCGTGCGGATCCTCGGCGAGGTGAAGAAGGAATACGCCGATCTCTTGCGTCGCGCGGACGACGTGTTCATCTCGGAGCTGCGCAAGCAAGGGCTCTACGACACCGTGAGCCAGGCGTTCGCGGTGTTCCTGCCCGTGAAGTCCGTCGGCGTGATGGGCGACGGCCGCCGTTACGACTACGTAATCGCGTTGCGCGCGGTCGAGACTGTCGACTTCATGACCGCACGCTGGGCGCGCTTGCCGTACGAGTTCCTAGATCACGTGTCGCGCCGGATCATCAACGAGGTGCCGGGCATCTCGCGCGTGACCTACGACATCTCGGGCAAGCCGCCCGGCGACGATCGAGTGGGAGTGACGGGGTCTCCTTAGGCGAACTGGAGCGCTATCTCCAACAGTTCGCCGAAAGCCGTCCCGATCACGTTATGCCCCACCGGTAGGTCAAACGTTCGCCACTCAGGCGCCAACCGGAGACGTTCGTAGGTGGACGTGAACGGCGTCTCCGGCCATCCACTGAGATAGATGAAGCCTCGCTTCACCTGCGGAGGCGGCCGCTTGAGGCGCAAGCCTTGCAGCAGGGCTGCAAGCGGATGCGGTGTGACCCTGGGGTCGACGAGGCGTGGCGGCGGCAAAACGCCGAAGCCGTCCTGTGTGTTCAGATACAGCTTGCGATGCAAATCGTTCGCGAGATCAAAGCACGATTGTCCACTGTCTGGCACAAAGGCATCGACATAGATCGCGGCGGCGATTCGATTCGGAACACGATCGAGAACGCCGGTGACGACCATGCCCGCGTAGCTGTGACCCAATAGGATCACCTCGGACAAGTTCTCCATCTCCAGCAGCTGCACCACGTCCTCGACATGGGTGTCGAGGTTAACGTCTGTGCGGAGCAGGTGTCGGCGCTCGCCCAGGCCTGTCAACGTAGTGGCGTAAGCGCGATGGCCGTGGGCGCGAAGCGCCTCAACGAAGCTCTGAAAATACCAGCCCCCATGCCAACCGCCCGGAACCAAAACGTATGTCGCCATTTTCCACCTCCTTCGTGCTCGCTATCGCCAAACCGACGGATGCGCATCCACGATGGCGGTGTGGATACCGGGTGGCATGAAGCACACCAACGTCGCGACAGTGGACTTCGCGACCGCGAGCGGGCGCGCTTGCAATGCAAGTGCCTAGATCAGGTGTCGCGCCGGGTCATCGACGAAGTGCCCGGCCAAGACGTTGTCGGTCGCGACCAATCGACACGCTTCCCGAGCTGATGAGCTACGCGAGACTCTAGTGGCGGATCTGACTGCTGATGGCTCCGCCGTCGTAAGGCTCGCAGTAGCCGCGCTCCGTGCCGATCAACGTGGGACTACCGAAGCCGCCGGCGTTTGCGACGGCCTTGGTCATCACCACGGGGTTCTGCTTCCAGGGCTGCAGCAGCACGTCCGGGTCCTCGACCGTCACCTCGTAGAGCAGCTCGTCGCCCTTACGTGTGAACCGTTCGATGACCTTCATGTTTTCCGAGTGGAAGAACCCGCCGCGCGCGAGCCACGTTTCGGGCACGAACCCTCTCGACTCGATCACGAGCGTGTCGCCGTCCCAGTGGCCGATGGAAGTGACCCGTGTATTTGGTTTGCTCGCAGCGCCTTCTCGTCGAACGCGCGGCCGTCGGTCGCGATCACCCGGAAGTCCGTATACCCGCCGCCGCCGTCGCCGCCGCGACCGTAGAGCAAGCGTGATGTCGTCCGCGGTCTGGAAGATGCGCCCGGGCGCTCCTTGTCTCGGAATGCCCATGGGCTGACACGTCATGATCGGATCATCACGGTTCGTCCACATGTCGTGATAGATCACGTCGTCCCATTCCTTGGGCAAGTAGATCGGGCGATTGGGGCCGAAGCGCGAAGCCGCCTCGAACTCGAAATCGAGCGTTTGATTCCACGCCGGAGTACAGCCGTCGAGCTGGGTCGGTGCGCAGCGGCGGTTGCCGTAGCGCCAGATGAAGAACTTGTTGCCGGGGTTCCAGCTGCCGGTCAGGTCCGGCTTGCCGCTGGCCAAACGAGGGGTCGCAGCGGTGGAAGAGAGCGCGGGGACTTTCTGGTCGCTGCCGAACATCGGCAGCGGCTCCGTGGGACCGACGTTCTTTGGCACGGGCACGACGACGTACACGCTGCCCGTTTCCGTCACGACCGTCTTCAGGTCGCGCACGACCTGACCGTTGCGGCGCTCCACGATCTTGCCAGCGTATTGGGATTCGATGCGATTGAGCTCGTTGTTGTAGTCGTTGTAGTCGCTGTACGTGAACTCGTAGGTATCGCGCCCGTGCTTGACGACGACGGATTTGGCCATGAACTTGTCGTCGAGCGTGGCGACGGCCGTCGCGCCGGCGACGCCCGGAATCGGGAAAGTGACGAGCGGCGTCTTGCCTTCCCAGCGAACCGACGTGTCGCCGATCTTCGCCTTTCCCTCCTCGAGCAACCCGCCGGGGTTGCGGAACGTCTTCATCAGATCGATTCCGGCGCCCGCCAGCGCTGCCTTGGCGGCGCCTTGCGGGCTGGCGTAAAGACGAATCAGACGCTCGTCGACGTTTGTCCGGCATCGGCTTGGCCGTGCCTTCACCCGGCACGAGACCGGCGCCCGGTCTGTCTTCATCCCAAGCGTACTTGCCGCTGACGACCTCGATGTTTTTATACTTCTGACCATTCGGCAGCTTGCACTCGATCTGCGTGCGGCTGCCCTCAAATTGGTACGCGTTGCTGACGCGGTAGCCCGACTTGCCGAGCTCGCCGTCCCGTTTGGTTGCCTTGTAGGGTGTGATCGCACAGGGCTGACCGTTCACTTGGATCGTGCCCTCACCGCGATACTCGAGCGTGACGGCGAGCTCGTGCTCCTCGATGCCGCGCAGCATGACCATGTGCCACGGCCAGTTGAAGAGCACGGACTTCAGGTCTTTCGCGTCTGCCGCGGGCGTATATTGCTTCGGCGGAGGACCGCCGAACTGCGCGTACACCGCGACCGACACGAAAGTCGCGAGGCCGGCGGCGAGCGCGACACGGGTTGAGGTCGCACCGATTGTTAAGGCCATGTGAGTTCCCCCTTGCGCGAAAATTCTGCTGGTATTCGGGCTGGATGTCGATCGTTTTCGCATTCGGCCGGTTCATCCGAGGGATGAACCCCAGCGGCTTACTGTTTCTTGTCCGGAGGTAGAGCCCCAGTGACGTATTCTAGCGGCGCGAAGCGCTTGATATGGCGGTTTGCGCGTCCCGTCTACCGGCGCCTGCAGAAGCCGGCGCCTCAAGAATTCTCGATAGGGATCGCCATCGGCGACTCGCCCTGGTCGGTGCGGCTTTCGGAGTCCATCGCGAATCCGGTGCTCACGCGCGAGGACGTCACCGACGTGCCCGCCACCCTCGTGGCAGATCCGTTCATGTGCCGACGCGACGGCCGCTGGTATCTATTCTTCGAGGTCGTGAACCATCTGACGCGCAGAGGAGAGATCGGGGTCGCTGTCAGCCCCGACGCGGAGGCGTGGGAGTACGAGCGCATCGTGCTCGCGGAGCCTTACCACCTGTCGTACCCCTACGTCTTCGAGTGGCAGGGTTCGCACTACATGATTCCCGAGAGCGGGGCTGCAAAGTCCGTGCGGTTGTATCGCGCCAGCGAGTTTCCTCTCCGCTGGGAATGGGTCGGAAATTTGTTGGAGGGCCGGCGCTACGCCGACTCCTCCATTCTTTATCACGACGGGAAATGGTGGCTCTTCACGGATACGGGGCCCGACGGGACGAGCCCGCAACTGCGTCTGTATTTCGCGGACGAGCTGCTCGGTCCTTGGCACGAGCATCCGTCGAGCCCGTTGCGCGACGATCAGCATTTCTCGCGTCCGGCAGGGAGAGTCGTCGTAGCCGACGGACATCCGGTTCGATTCGCGCAAGACGTCTACCCGGTCTACGGTAGCAGCGTGTCGGCATTCGCGATCACGAAGCTCACGCCGACGGAGTACGAGGAGCGCAGATTGACCGATCGCCCGATCCTCGCCGCGGGGGACGCGCGTTGGAACCGGCACGGCATGCACCACATCGACGCGCACCTGCGTCGCGACGGTTCGTGGATCGCGTGCGTCGACGGTTTTTGGAGCAACGAGCCCGCGAAGGCTACGTGATCGCGCTCGAGCGGTCCGGCCGCCGCTTGTCGCTCGCTCCCAGATTCGAGCGCGCGCAGAAATGCGCTGGCGCAGCGACGCCAGCGCATTCCTGTTGTCCCGCTAGCCGACTCCGGCTATCGAGCGGCCGCGAGTCGGTGCTCCGACTTCAATGCCAGTAGGGCGCGGTGCCGTAGTGCTTGTACGCGCGATCGCGAAAGGCGAGGCCGTCGTTCTGAGTGAGAGCGTCGATCGAATCCGAGGGCGCGGACTTCAGTTGCTCCGTCGTGAACGAAACGACGTAGCCTTTTTGACTCGGGTCGTAGTCGAGCTCTGCCCAAGGAATCGGGTGAAATTTCTCGCCAATGCCGAGGAACCCTCCGAAGCTCACGACCGCGAACAGGATGCTGTTCGACGTCTTGTCGAGAACGATGTCCTTGACCTCTCCGATCGACTTGCCCGAGCGGTCATAGACGTTCGTACCAATTGCCTTGCCCGCGCGAATGGCTTTCGTATGTCCCGTAGCAGTCGTCATCTTTCTGTCTCCTCTTGGTATTGAAGCGTCCCTGGTCTATGCATCAACGATGCCAAGCAGAATCGAGTCCAGTGCGCCGCTCGGACGGCGCGATCGCCGAGATCGCAGCCCGGAGCTTGTTCTCAAGGCACGTCACGACGTCGACCGAGATTTTTCGAAGACCGCGCGGAGCGGCCGCGCCATCGAGGCGGCGTTCGCTGTGAACGCGAGCGTCTGACGCGCCGCGACGCGCGGCTCCCCGCGCAGCCACGCCGTCCACAGATCGTTGCGCGCCTTGAGCTTGCCGCGCGCGCCGCGGTCGAGGTTCGCCGGGTCCGGGTAGCCCCTGCGTGGGCAACGGGCTCTCGGCCATGCGCCGGCAAGCCTTGTCTTCACGCTGCTCGGGGCCCACGAGGACTCGAGCGTTCAGCACCCCGATTCGAGGGTATGACTCGAACAGCTCGCGCGCACGCTCCAGGGACCCGGCAGCCAATAGGTATCGTCATCCGAAAAGGCGACGAACGGCGTACGCACATGCCGCGCGCCGACATTGCGCGCGGCGGCGCCGTAGTTGCGCCGGAGCGCGATTACCTCGACATCGGGGAAACGGCTGGTAACGAGCTCCGCGGAGCCGTCGCGTGAGCCGTTGTCCACGACGATCACTGGCGGCTTCTCCGGTAACGCCGTCGCGTGAGCGAGCGTCTCCAACAGGCGTTGGGCCCGGTTGTAGCTCAGCACCACGACCGAGATCCGCGATTTGCCGGCTCGGCATCGCTCACGGATCCCGCTGCGCCATCCCAAGCCTTGAAATCCATTTCATCGAATTGCGTGCGGCGCGTAACACTCAGCGCACGACGAGCTTGTTGAACGTGCTCGGCTCGCCGTTGGCCTTCTGGTCCTGATAGAGAAACGCGAGCTGCTTCTGCTCGAATCTGTCGAAAAACTCATCCCAAGAGATTTCCTCGAGCCCTTCGTCATCGCCGTCCTCGGCGAAGTCGATCCGCACCAACCCGACGTCCTCGCTGCCCTTGCTGGTGCCCGCTACGCTGGCCGGCTTGCCGTTTCGCTCTTCGGCCCACTGGCGGATCTCGTCGTGGTCCGTCGTCGTCTTCGCGTTGGTCATCTGAGTTTCCCTCTGTGACTGTCTAGGCAGTCGACAGCAAATTGCGTGCCATGCGCTTGCGCTCATGCTCGAGCCACTACCAGTGGAACTCGGGTGCCGGGGCGCTATGATTTTCCCGGCGGTGCCGCAAGGCACCTCGATTGCGGAAAAACCATTCGATTGGGGAGAGGCGGCATGGACGTTCGGCGGAGCATCAAATGGACCCGGGGCGCGCTCGCAGCCGTCCTCGCATTCGCTGGCCTGTTGACGGCAAGTGCGCAAGGACCGCGCGAGGTGCCCGAGCCCTACACGCCGGCAGCAGACGCAAAGGACCTCAAGTCCGTCCTTTTCAACTGGACGCGAAACCAGGGAATGCTGAAGGGCCATGACGAGCGCGAGATGGTCGCGTCGCTCGAGTACCAGGGCGCGGGCACGATCCAGGTGGACGGTCAGCCGTGCACGCTGACGAAGTACCGCGCGAGCACTAACTACCAATCGTTCAGCCAGCGGATCCAGTACGAGTGCAAGAAGGCGAACGGCCAAGGCTACTCGAACATCGAGGTCGTGAGCGGACTCTATGCCTGGGACGAGGACCGGCCCGGCGCGGAGATCGACGGTACGAAGGGCAAGGCCAAGCCGATGCCCTCGGCCGTCCAAGAGCGACTGATCCGGATCTGGGCGAGCCCGCAGGGTGCGCCGAAGGCCGCGATCGCGGGGACCACCGATGCTTTCTATCTCGGCGCCAATCCCGGCACGCTGTTCGATGACGGCAAGACGAAAGTCGGCCAGACGTCGGTCGCTTGGGAGGGCGGCAAGCCGGTCATCACGTTCCCGCTGCCGGGTGTCCCGGGCGCGACGGCGACTGCGACGCTCGACTCGAAGTTCATGACGGAGCGCGTGGTCGTCAAGCAAGGCTCGACGACCCACGAGTTCGGCTACAGCGATTACAAGGACTGGAACAACCCGCTGAACCTCATCGACGTGTTCTATGCGGGCAAGTCGACCGAGCGCAAGAACGGCACGGTGATCCGCGACCTCACGACGAAGCAGACCGAGACGGGCAACGTCTACGTCGTGGCGCCGGTCCCCGCGAGCGTGAAGGCAGCGATGAAGGTCAACGGTGAGATGCCACACGGCGTGATGGCGAAGACGGAGCCTTCGGTCGACAGGAACAAGCCGACGCCCGCGAATGGGCGACCATCCGGACTTGAGCGGCAGCTGGTCGTGGAACGACTGGATCGGCAACTACATGACCGGTGGCGGCCGCCGCTGCGCGCCGACGCAGCCGTCGGACTGCAACCGACAGGTCAACCAGACTTACGACTTCGAGCTCTACTCGCCGTCGCGGTTCGGCAACCTCGGTCGTCCGATCTACAAGCCGCAGTACTGGGACAAGGTCCAAGAGCTCGACATGTGGACCAACAAGTACGACCCGGTCATGACGTGCCAGCCGCTCGGCGTGCCGCGCGAAGGGCCGCCGCGTCGCATCTATCAGACCGCGAAGGACGTGACGTTCCTCTACTTCGGCGGCGACGCAGGTGGCGGCTACGGCGAGTACCGCGTGGTTCCGACTGACGGCCGCAAGCACGATACGAACCGGCAAGAGACGAGCTATCTCGGCTACACGGTCGGGCGATGGGAAGGCGACACGCTCGTGCTCGATTCCATCAACTTCGTCGATACGACGTGGTTCGGTCGCGGCGGCTTTTTCCACTCCGACCAGATGCACGTGATCGAGCGATTCACGCGTCAGGGCGATGCGCTTCTCTACGACGTGACGGTCGAGGACCCCGAGGTTCTAGCGGAGCCGTACGTCTATCCGACGCGCGTGGTGAGAGCCAACGCGAATCCCGACGCCGGCTTGCTGGCGGAGCGGGGCAACTGCGAAGTGTACGAGCTGTCGGACATCAGCTCGCAGATCCGGCACTGAGGACTTGAGTGTGCTAGTCGAGTTCCACTCTCAGTAGATCACCGACGGCAGCCAAGCCCCTTGGGGCTCGTTATAGAGCCCCATCGTCATCAGCGTCATCATCTGGGTGACGCGGAGCCCTCGGCCGAGACACCAGCGGATCACGTCCCCGTTACGCGCGGGCACGAGCACGCCCGGCCCCGGGATGGACTCGGCGCCGCCGATCAGTGCCTTGAGGTCGTCGTTCGTTTCGGCGACCGCATGGCCGAAGTAGGCGATCGGTGTCGCGTAGCCGGTGATGCGGCCGCCGCGCTCCACCACGCGCGCCGCGCCTTGCGTGACGGCGTCGGCCAACTCGCCGCCGCGATCGTGGCCGTGCACCCGCGCGCAGAGACGATTGCAGGCCGACAGATCGTCCACGGTCGCGGCGCGGACCGTGCAGCCCGGTAGCGCCGTCGGCGCCGCGGTTCCTTGCAGGCAGACCAACAGCTCGCGCGCCTCGAAGCCGAGCTTGAGATACAGAGCGAACGAGCGGCCGTGATACGCCGCTTGGACGAGCCGGATGCCGACGAACCCACGCGCCGCCGAGCGCTCCAAGGTGGCGCGCATGAGGTCGTGCCCGACGCCGTCGTTCTGTCGTGAGGGATCCACCGTAATTGGGCCAACGCCGCTGATCGGATTTCGCTCATCCAAGAAGTTGCTGCCGGCTATCCGTCCGTCGACTTCGGCCACGACGTCGTAGATCCCGTCGTGTGCGATCAGCGTGCCGAGAAGGCCGGCTGCGACCTCGGGACTCGGGACGTCGGGCGCGAAGTTGTGCTCCTCTGCAATCTTCTTGAACGCTCGGTAACAGATATCGCCCACGATAGCGGCGTCGGAGCTTCGGCCTCTTCGGATCGAAACGGGCATGCGGGCTCCTGGCGAGCTCTGGGGTGGGCGCCATTCTGCACGCTCTCTAGCGAAGTGAACAAATGGGTACGGCCCGCCGGCAGCTCTGTAAACGTTCGCTTTTATGCATTGAACGGATCGGAACAATCTATTGGCTGGTCATGACGGCGCTTGCGTAGACTTAGGCCCATCAAGACGTCGGGCGTTATGAGTGCCGAGCCGAGTGGCCGAGTGCAACGCAGCGAGGACCGAATCATGTCAGATGAGAGCCAGTGCCCGTTCGATCACAGCGCCGGCAACGCCAGGAGAAACAAAGAGTGGTGGCCGAATCAGCTGCGGCTCGATGTCCTGCGGCAACGATCGTCGAAGTCCGATCCGATGGGCGAAGGCTTCGATTACGCCGCGGAATTCAAGGGTCTCGACCTCGCGGCCGTGAAGAACGATCTCCGCGCGCTGATGACGCAGTCGCAAGACTGGTGGCCGGCCGACTTCGGTCACTATGGCCCGTTGTTCATCCGGATGGCGTGGCACAGCGCCGGCACTTACCGAACGGCCGATGGCCGCGGAGGCGCGGGCAACGGCAGCCAGCGTTTCGCGCCGCTCAACAGTTGGCCCGACAACGCCAACTTGGACAAGGCGCGCCGCTTGCTCTGGCCGATCAAGCAGAAGTACGGGCGGAGAATCTCCTGGGCCGACTTGATGATTCTCGCGGGCAACGTCGCGCTCGAGTCGATGGGCTTCAAGACGTTCGGTTTCGGCGGCGGCCGCGAAGACATTTGGGAGCCCGAGAAGGACATCTACTGGGGCGCCGAAGGCAAATGGCTCGAAGACAAGCGCTACTCGGGCGATCGCGACCTCGAGACACCGCTCGCGGCGGTCCAGATGGGCTTGATCTACGTCAACCCGGAAGGTCCGAACGGCAATCCCGATCCGGTCGCGGCGGCGCGCGATATCCGCGAGACCTTCGCCCGCATGGCTATGAACGACGAGGAAACGGTCGCGCTGATTGCGGGTGGCCACACGTTCGGCAAGACCCATGGCGCCGGCGACGCCAAGCACGTCGGGGCGGAGCCCGAAGGCGCCGGGATCGAAGATCTCGGCCTCGGCTGGAAGTGCAGCTTCGGTACCGGCAAAGGGCGCGATTCGATCACGAGCGGCCTCGAAGTGACGTGGACCACTACGCCCACGAAATGGAGCAACGACTTCTTCGCGAACCTGTTCGGCTACGACTGGGAGCTCACGAAGAGCCCAGCAGGCGCACACCAGTGGAGGCCGAAGAACGGGGCGGGCGCCGTCACGGTGCCAGACGCTCACGATTCGGCCAAACGCCATGCGCCGTCGATGTTGACGACCGACTTGGCTCTGCGCTTCGACCTCGCCTACGAGAAGATCGCGAGGCGCTTCTACGCGCATCCGGAGGAGTTCGCGGACGCGTTCGCGCGCGCTTGGTTCAAGCTCACGCACCGCGACATGGGTCCGCGCGTCCGTTACCTCGGTCCAGAGGTGCCTGCGGAGGATCTCATTTGGCAGGACCCGGTTCCCGCGGTCGACTACAAGTTGGTCGACGCAAAGGATGTCGCGTCGCTCAAGGCGAAAATTCTCGCCTCGGGGCTCAGCGTCTCCGAGCTCGTCTCGACGGCTTGGGCATCGGCGTCGACATTTCGCGGCTCCGATAAGCGAGGCGGCGCGAACGGGGCTCGGATTCGGCTCGCCCCGCAGAAGGACTGGCAGGTCAACCGACCGGCCGAGCTCGCGAGAGTGCTCGACACGCTCGAGGGCATCCGCCGCGCGTTCAACGAGGCGCAGACCGGCGGAAAGAAGATCTCGCTGGCCGATCTGATCGTGATGGCCGGAAACGCCGGCGTGGAGCAAGCCGCGTGCGATGCCGGATGTGGTGGTTCCGTTTACGCCGGGTCGCACCGACGCGTCGCAAGAGCAGACGGACGCTGCGTCGTTCGCGCCGCTCGAGCCGGTTGCCGACGGCTTTCGCAACTATTCGAAACCGAAGCTCGCGATGTCTGCCGAGGAGTCGCTCGTCGACCGTGCGCAGTTGCTCACGCTCACCGCGCCCGAGATGACGGTGCTCGTCGGCGGGCTGCGCGTTCTCGAATGCCAACTGGGACGGCGCGCGACACGGCGTGCTCACCCAGCGCCCCGGAACGCTCAGCAACGACTTCTTCGTGAACCTGCTGGACATGGGCACGGAGTGGAAGGCCGTCTCGAGCGAAGTCTTCGAAGGACGCGATCGCGCGACGGGCAAAGCCGTCTGGTCCGCCACGCGCGTCGATCTCGTGTTCGGCTCGAGCTCGGAGCTGCGCGCGCTGGCGGAGGTCTACGGCGCGGCGGACGCGCAGGGCAAGTTCGTGCGCGACTTCGTCGCGGCTTGGAGCAAGGTGATGAGCCTCGACCGCTTCGATCTGACGCCGCGCTAGCGCGGCGTTACCAGCAAACCGCTGGCTGCGAGCCGGTGCCCGACTGCCCGTTCGCGCTCGTGAGCGTCAGCGTGTCGCATTTGACGTCGGGCACGACTGCCGTGCCGGTGATTGCAACGCTCGTCCTGAGGTCGCCTGTGGGTCCCACGGCGAGAGTCACCGTGTGCGTGATCTCGGTCGTCTGGAGCGGATTAGCGTAACCGAGCGCCGTCACGTCGACCGTATAGGTGTTGTTCTCGGTGAAGAACTTCTCCTCGTGCTGCAGCACCTCGTACATCAGGGCGCGAGCCTGAGCTCGCCGTCCCTTGGCTGCCTGCTCGGCGAACATCGGATAGCTGAAGGCTGCGAGAATGCCTATTACGCAGATCACCGTGAGCAGCTCGATCAGCGTGACGCCGATCTCGCGCGTTCGTGTTGCTTGTCTCATCGTCATTCCGCCTTCGGCGCGTCGTGCATCACCCAGAGCTCGACGATGCGTGTCGTCTGACCTTCCATGACGGTGCGATAACGCACCTGCATCCCCGGTTCCAGCGTCGTGAGCGTCAAGAGACCGGTCGGCTGCGGCCGTTTATCGACCACTGCGAGCATCGGCGCGCCGATCGTGAACGTCTGCCGGCCGATGACGATCAGGCCGGCCGCGGCGTCCACGCGCACGATCTCGCCGTGGAACGGGGCATCGGGCTGGCTCGGGCGAGAAACCGGCGCAGACGAACCTCCGACCTTCGTAGCGGGCAGCGCCGTCCCTGCCGCGACGAGCGCGGTTAGCGCGAGCGCGATGGTTGCGAGCTTATTCATCGGTGCACTCCTCGAGAGCTCAGCGAACTTCGATCCACGACGTCCGGCGGTTGCCGAACAGTGACGACGATTCCAGAACCTTCGCCACATTGCCCGACGACTGGTTCAAGTATTTGTTCTCGAGCGGGTTCGTTTCGGTGCCATAGCCGGATTGCGCGACCGGGCTCGAGCTGATAGTGGAGAGCTGCGCGCCGGCGATCAGAGCGTCTGACCCATTCACGGTGCCGTCGTTGTTCGTGTCGAACGGCGCGGCAGGCAATTGACCGCCGTTCTTGAAATCGAGCTCCATGAGCCAGCCCGTGCCGCCGGCCGTGCAGGGCGACGAATCGGGTATCAGCGTCGTGAACACGATTCGGCCGTCGCGCATGATCGGGTCGACCGCGACGCGCTCGCCGCTGGTCGGCAAGTCCATGTACCAGCCGTGCGAAGACGACCAGTCGATGGTGTTGTTCGTGACCGTGCGGTAGTTGTTGCCGCCGAGCGCGACGACGCCTGTGACAGACTGCTGCACGAGATCCGACCGTTGCAGATTGCTGTCGCCTTTGTCCCAGACGCCGTACAGCGTTTGCTGGCGCGTGTTCGTCGGATCGTTCACGTCGATATATTGGCCCGACGCGAAGTACAGCATATAGCCCCCCAACGGATGCACGGTGATCTCCGGCGCCGTCGTGATGGGCTGATCGTTGCCGCTGACGACAGCGTGGTACAGAGGCGCGCTGCTGTACGCGACGTTCCAGTTAGCCGGGTTCGGGTCGGAGAGGTCGAACTTCCAGAGCCTGCCCGTCAGATCGCCCGCGTAGACGATGTCTGCGGTGTCGTCTCCGTCGGAGTCCACGGGCACGACGGAGCCGATCCCGTTCGGCGTGGCAAGCGAGCCCACTCCGGTCATCAGCTTGCGGACGACGGCGCCGGTCTTCAAATCCACGATGAAGATGCCCGACTGACCCGTCCCTGTGTTGTTGTAGCCGTTGCCGAAGATCGCGCCCCAGCTGCCGTTGGCGAGCTTGACGATCGCCGGCCGGCCGAAGCTGTAGCCGAGATCCGCGTCATTGCTCGAGGTGAACTCCCACAGCGCGATCGACGCGGCATTGGCTTCCGAGAAGGTGCTCGGGTCGGTCACGTCGAGCGCGAACACGCTGCGGCCGCCCGCGCCGAGACCCGACACCAATGTCGTCCGCCACGTGCTGCCCGCGCCGATCTTCGCGTCGGCGACGTTCGGCGAGCCGTCGACGTAGTAACGGTGCGCGTATCCCTGGCCGGTGAGCTTCGAGAGATTGGCGTACACGGCGCTCGGCAGATAGGCCAGCACTTCCCGGCCATCCGACGCGCGGAAGCCGTGCAGGAAACCGTCGTTGCCGCCGACGTAAATGACCGGTTGGCGCGTCTGCATCGCGGGGCTCAGGCGGAACCCGCGATAGCTCGGATCGCGATAGCTGTTGTTCGGCTCGCCGACATAGAAGGGGCCGGAGTCGACGATATCGCCGAGGTCCGAGTTGCGCTGCCGGAATTGCGTCGCCGAACTCGGGCCTTCGAGGCTGTTGTCGCCGCGCAGATAGTTGAGGCGCGCGGCGCCGCGCGCATCAGCGAAACCAGCCGGGCTGGTATTGAGCGCTGTCGTCTGCCCCACGTCGAGCTCGGTCGCCGTCGGCGAGGCCGGGTTCACCGGCCAGCGGAACGGAATGCCGACGTTGGTCGACGGCTTGTTCGTGATCATCGCGCGGCCCATGTCCCAGTCCTGCAGATCAACGGCGGCCGCAGCATCCCAGGTCGGGGTTGCCGCCAGAGCGCCGGTCACGGGATTGATCGGATACGCGAGCAGCCGGCCAGCCCAGCCGATGTCGAATTTCGCCTGATAGAGCCAGTTGTTTGCGGCCAAAGAGCTCGAGTTCAGCGCGACGGCCGAAGCGGCGCCGCTGCGGCGCAGAATGTCCGCGAAAATCTGGTCCAACGAATCGATGAGCGTGGCTTGGTCGGTCGCGTTGTACGCCGTGCCCGTGCCGCCGGCGGCTGCAATCGTGTCGAGCTGCGCCGGGTTGACGCCGAACGGCAGCGCGAAGCCGACGATATACGTGTCGACGCTCAGCGCTTCCAGACTCGTGGCCGCGGCCGCGACATCGGCCAGCATGGTGACTACGTCGGACGAAGGCGTGCCGTCGGCTTGCACCGAAGGCAGTCCGTTCGTGACGACGACGGTGAAATTCTTGCCGCACGAATTCGGCGGCGCGGGGAGCGCACCGCCCTGCGCGGGATCCGCGAGTGTGCCGGCGAAGTAGTCACGTCGCAGTGAGCAGCGTGCCTTGCAGCGGCGTGAGGCCCGCGTTCTGCAAAGGGAACGCGGGATTCAACGGTGCGTTGACGGCGAACTGCGAGGTGCCGAGCTTGGTGTTGAACTTCGCCACCTGCGTCGCGTCGAGGAACGCGATCGGAACGTGCACGAAGCCCGCGGCCCGGCGAACCGTTCGAGAACCAAGCCGGGCGAGACCCAGTTCCAGCCCATGAACGTACCGAAGTCCGTGATGCCCTGGCCGAGGTCGCTGTCGGTCGGGAAGAAGGCGAAGCCGCCGATGAAGCCCGAGTAGCCGCGCCAAGAGTTCCTGGCCGCCGTTGGTCGGCAACAAGTCCGACGTATTGGTCTTGTTGCGGAAGCAGCGATAGGTGTCCCACGGGCCGCTCCAGAGAATCTCGCCGTTGTTGAACGCGTGCGCCGTATTCGAATAGCAGAACGCGCTGCCGTCGTTCGCCGCCGTCATAGAACGGCAGATTGACGTTGTAATAGACGAAGTTGCCCGGCGATGAGACGTTGGGCGCGCGGAACCGACGCTTCGGTCCCGTCCGAGGACCGGTGTAGGTCGGGTCGTAATTCGCCGGGTCGTAGCTCAAGTCATACGGGCTGCTGTGGACTTGAAAGAGCCGCACCGGATCGCCGCCGGTCGTGAGCTGCTGGAACGCCATCAGGCCCATGTTGAGCGTGTTCGTGTAGTTCGCGACGAGGTTCTTCGCGACGCTGCGCGCGATCTCCGACTTGCTCGTCGGTGATGCGCTGCCGACCGCGAGGCCGCTCGGCGTCCTCGTCCATGCTGTTCGAGTTGGCGAGCACCAGGAGCACGTTGGGCTTCGCGGCCGTCGCGATGAAGAGCGGCTGTTGACTCAAGGCCAACGGCGCCGCGGATACGGATGCGCCGTAGATCACCACGAGCGCGGCCGATGCGAAAGTCGTTACGAGGCGTTTCACGAGATCTCTCCTCACTTTTCAGCGAGCACGTGTCGGTTCAGAGCCGCACATAGACGGACTGCAGAGTCACCTGGGTCGTCGCGCGCCGTCCCCAGCCGACGGCAGTAATTCGGTACGGAGTTCCGGCCGTCGTGGACGAGCGCGCGCCCATGCCCCGCGCTGTTGCCCGACGTGGGCGCCATTCGCGGCAAGAGCTCGATGATGTAGCGCGGCGTATTGGCCAAGCCCGTGACCGGGTATGCGCCGGCTCCGGTGAAGGCTCCGTACTGCCGCGGCGTCGCGCTGAGCCAGTTGACGGCCTCCCACTGAGGCACCGCCGTGGTCGACGGCATGCACAGGCCGTCGACGCAGCCGCTCACGAAAGGCGAGTTGGGGCTCAGGCTCTGGAAGATTTCGCGCTCTGCGTCCCGCAACGCGCCCTCGGCCGCCTCGAACGCGATCTGCCGGTCACGCTCGTTGCCCGTCATCTTTTCCTCGAGGCTCGAGGTTTGGATGGCGGTGGTGCCCAATATGGACAGCATGACGAGGAACAGCAGCACGATGACCAGCGAGACGCCGCGCTCATTTCGTCGCGATGTGGATAGCGTGCTCATAACGTTCGGTTCCGGAGTTGAATCGTCGCCGTGTACACGCGCCGCGTGTATCGGTCGGCCGGCACGACGGTCTGGCCGTTGTAGACGTAATTGGTGATCGCCTGCGTCTCGTTGAAGCGCGCACCGCGCAGCAGCAGGTTCACCTGCAGTGCCACGACCTGGTTGAAGTTCGCGACCGTGTTCGCCTTGCGGAACACGTTCGCGACGTAGTCGGCGTCGGTGTCCTCGCCGTACTGAATCTGTAGGCCTTCGACGTCCTCCACGACCTCGACGGGCGCGGCGGCGCCGATCATCATCCAGAGAGAGGTTTCGGTCGCAGGATTGCGGCTGCTCGGCGCGACGTAGTAGGCGTGCGTCTCGAAGCGCATGACGAGCGCGTCTTCCGCGAAGACCCGTCCGACTGAGGCGTTGCTGTTGACACCGACCGTATGGCGGAGGTTCGTGCCGGCGAAGGCTGAAATCTTGAATGCCGCCGACTCGTTGCAGTCCGCGATGAACACGGTGTCGTTGACGGAGAATCCCGCCGTGGAGAACAACGGGATGTCGCCCGTAGCAGAAGCCATCGGACCCGAGAGGGTCCCCGGAATCCCGACGGGCACTCTGACGACGAGAACGTCCGAACCGGCGACCGGCGCGGGTGCTGCTGCGTTAATGGCCGCGGGCAACGCCGGCGTCCAGCCCGGGCCGGTGTATTCGTAGCCTTGAATCGGAGTGGCGAGATCGTTGGGGTAGGTGGTGGGTGCCGTGATCACGTTGATCAACGGCCCGCTGCTCTGGACGTTGTTGCTGTTGCAGCCGCGGAAGCCCGCCATCTGCACGTCGCGGTCGATGCTGTCCATGGCGACACGCCCGGTCTCTTGCAGCGCGCCTACGGTATCGGCGACTCGATAGGTCGAAGAGCTCGCGCTGAAGATCGTGACGACCAGAGCCGAGATCATCAGGCCGATGGTCATCGCGACCATGACCTCGATGAGCGAGAAGCCTCTTTGTGTGCTCATGGTCATGGCCGTACGCTCGTGCTGAACCGCTGCGGAACCGGCACCGTGCCGCGAGCCGGCTTCTCGGCCCAGAATTCCTTGACCGCATACGCGCCGCCGACACCGTCGCACGCGGGCGCGCCCGCTGTTCCGTCGTCAGGCGTGCTGTCGATACAAACGACGCCGGTACCCTGCGGCAACGCGGCAGTGAGCTGCGCCTGCCAGTCGAACAGGTCGTCGGCGGCTAGCTGCGCGGGCGTACAGGTGACCGGCACTGCATGGCGATGGCCGT
Source organism: uncultured Gammaproteobacteria bacterium (assembly GCA_963841645.1). GTDB lineage: Bacteria > Pseudomonadota > Gammaproteobacteria > Steroidobacterales > Rariloculaceae > FEN-1219. The sequence goes on from CAWJDS010000016.1 coordinate 95,139, forward strand.
AGTGCACGGCGCGACAACGGTTCTCCGCCGCCGCGATCCCCTCATAGTTGTTCGGTCCCGGCGACACGGCCGTCGCGCGGTTCGCGCGCATGCGGTCGGCGAGATCGTCCGCAAGCACGATGGCTTGCGTACGCAACGAGGATGTGTGGCTGCCCGACAAGCTCGTCGCGAGCAGCGACGCGACGCCGAGCATCCCGAACGAAAGCACCAGGATCGAGACCATCACTTCGATCAGCGAGAAGCCGGCGCTCCGCGCGCGGCCGGGAATGTAGTTGAGGCGCGACCGCATCATGGGCAAACCACCGCTGGCGTGATGACGCTTGCGTGGCCCGTCGACTTGATGTCGATGTTGCGGCCGGTGTAGTTGCTCTGGCAGATGCCGATCGTGAGCGCGGCCGCTTGGCCGCGCGCGTTGAACGTTACGAAGCCGGCCGCCGGCGTCGCCGTCAGGCCCATCACGAGCGGCAGCGACTGTTTGATGACCAGCTCGCCGACATCGATCGCGCCGTCTGCGTTCGCATCGATGAACACCAGGCGGCCATTACCCCAGCCGTCATTGGTGCAAGTGACCATGTCGGTGCTCGGGCAAACCGTGACGTTCGTCGCGCGCGTGACCGCCTCGTTTCGCGCCAACGCCAAGTCGATGTGCAGGTCCTGCGCCGCGCCAGTGATGCGTTGCGCGATCGTCAAGTCGCGGAGCTGCGGCACGCCGACCGCGATGAGCACGCCCGCAACTGCGAGCGCCGTCATCAGCTCGAGCAACGTGAAACCGCGATCGCGTCTGCTCGTTGATCTCATGTTTTCAATTTCGAGAACCATTTGGAGCCACGAACTCTATGGAGCTGGCGGCGAAAATACCGTGAGCAACTAGGCAACTTCGTCGGGGGCCGACTAGCGGTTGCCGATCGACGATGATCGGTCGCCGACTGCACATAAGTACCGGTTTCTGCAGTGAGAATTGCGTCACGAAATGTTCGCCGGCGCGGCGCCGGCGCGTCGTCTGGCGAGCGACTCGGGAGATTCGTCACGCATCGTTCGCATGCGGACGCGGGTGAGAACTCGTCCTCGTTTTGGTGTCGACTGCCTCAATTTCCGGCCTCGCCGGCCGACAAACGGCATGGCAGCACCTTGAAGAATCTCTCATGGCCGAAGCCGCCGTCGACGCGAAATGGAAAGACCGATATCGCGATCTCGTTCGCGACCTAGAAGATAAAGAGCGGCACTGGACGTCGCTCGAGGCTGCTCTGCGCGCAGCCGCCGGCAAGCTTGCGCTCGCCGCGATGGGTCAGGGCAAGGCGCTCGACGCCGCGCTCGAAAAGGTAATCGCGGCACTACGGTCCGACATCTCGCCGCCGCAGCTCGACGCGAGCGTGAGCCAGCTCGTTCGCGCGCTCCAGATCGACGAGACCGACCACAACGTCGGCGCCCATGAGCGGCGTCACGGCAGTGGGAGCGGGGCAAGCCGCGGCTGTCGAAGCGCGTGCACCTCCACCCGATCTCGCGAAAACGCTCGCGGGCTTCGTTGCGGCGATCGGGCGCGTGCCGGCGCTGGCGATCGTCGCGAGCACGTTGCAACGCGAGCTTGGCCCGGGCACGACTCTCGCGGACGCGGCCGCCTTGCTCGAGCACGTCGCGAACGCGGTGGCCGATGTCATCGCGCGCTTGCAATCCCAACGAGCGGATCTCGAGAGCTTCCTCGAGCAGGTCACCCGCCAGCTCGGCTTCCTCGAGCGTTGGACTGGCTGGCAGCTGGACGCAGCGCAGAGCCGGCGCGACGACAACCTCGGTCTCGAGCGCACGTTCGAGCACGAGATGACCGGACTCAAGCGCGACGTCGAGGAGCTCCGCGACGTCGCCGCGATCAAGGACAAGGTCCAAACTCGCCTAGACGCGGTGGCGGACGGGCTCCGGAGTTTCCGCGAGAGCGAAGAGCGCCGTAATGCGGAGAGCGCGCGTCACGCGGCCGATCTGCAACGCGAGGTCGCGCAGCTCAAAACGCGAACGAACGAGCTCGCCGAGATCTGCGCGGCGCAAGAGAGCCGGCTGATGATCGATTCGTTGACCGGCGTGCACAGCCGCTATGCCTACGAGGAGCGGATCACCGAGGAGCATCAGCGTTGGCAGCGGCACTCTCAGCCGCTGACATACACGATCTGGGACATCGACCTCTTCAAGCGGATCAACGATCAGTACGGCCACGAGGCTGGCGATCGCCTTCTGCGCGCCGTCGCCGAGATCTTGAATCGTCACAAGCGCACCGAAGACTTCCTCGCGCGCATCGGCGGCGAGGAGTTCGTGCTGCTCTTGCCGATGACGACGCTCGAAGCGGGGCTGATCGTCGCGAACAAGCTGCGGGTCACGATCGAGGAAACGGCGTTCCGGCACAAAGGTCAACCCGAGCGCATTACGATCTCGTGCGGTCTGACCGATTTTCGACCGGGCGACACGCCGGTCGCGGTCTACGAGCGCGCCGACGCGGCGCTCTATAAGGCCAAGGAACAGGGCCGTAACCGCTGCGTCTCGGGCTAATTGCTCCTCCGCCGGCGATCGTTTGAAATGGCGTCCCGCCGCGCGTCGACGTTGCGGCGCGCGAGAAGCATTTGAGCCCAAGCGACGAAGCCGATTCCATCGCGATGCGCGCCGCGCTCGAGTGCGCCCGCGATGCCTATTCCCGCGGCGAGGTGCCGGTTGGCGCGGTTCTGACCGATGCTGGCGGCGCGATCGTCGCGCGCGGGGCGAACGCGCCGATCGCGATGCGTGACCCGACGGCGCACGCAGAGATACTTACGCTGCGCGCGGCGGGCCAGGCGCTCGGCAACTACCGCCTGCCCGGCAGTACGCTTTACGTCACGCTCGAGCCTTGTGCGATGTGCGTCGGCGCGATGGTGCACGCTCGAGTAACGCGGCTCGTGTTTGCGGCGCCGGATCCGAAGAGCGGGGCGTGCGGCTCCGCGCTCGACTTAACGACGAGCGGCGCGTTCAATCACCGTTTCGAGATCAGTCGCGGCGTGCTGCAAGAGGAGAGCGCGGCACTGCTCAAGCGGTTTTTTGCCGAGCGGCGCTGAATCGGCTCGGGGCCGTCAGCCGATCGGCAACGGATCGACGAGCGCGATGTCCCGCTGGTTCGTGAACGTCTCGTGTCCGTCGATCCACATCAGGATCTCGTAGTAACGGCGGATGTTGTCGACGTAGCCGACCGCGGTTTGCCCCGGCGCGTAGCCGCGCTGCACGCGGCGGTACCACTGCTCGTCGTTGAGCAGCGGTAGCCGATCGCGAACTTGGTCCCAGCTGTCGGGATTCGCGCCGACCGACTGCGTGATGATGCGCGCGTCCTCGAGATGACCGAAGCCCAGGTTGTACGCCGCGACGCCGAGCCAATAACGATCCGGCATGCCAATGCGGTCGGGAATCTTGCGCAGCACGCGCGAGAAGTAATGCGCGCCGCCGATGATGCTCGCCCGCGCGTCGTCGCGATCGACGACTTCCATCATCTCCGCCGTGTGCTCCGTGAGCATCATGATTCCGCGGACACCAGTCGGAGACACGGCCCCGGGATTCCAGTGGGACTCTTGATACGCGATTGCGGCGAGCAGACGCCAATCGATGCCGGTCGAGTGCTCGGCCTCGATGAAGTAGTCGCGGTAGCGGGGCAGGCGCGTGTTCACATGCGTGATGAACGCGCGCGAGCCGACGTAGTCGAACTCGCGCGAGGCGAAATAGTAACGATCGAGAATCTTATCGAGCTCGCCGGTGGCTTCGATCTCGGCGAAGTAGGCGGCGATGCTCTCGCGCAGAGAGTCCTCGCCGCGCGGCAGCGCCCACGCGACCTGGTTCTCGCGTCCGAGGCTGAACGCGACGCGCAGGTCCGGATAGAAATGCCGGAGCACTGCGAACAGATGCGAGTCGGCGATCGTGTAGTCGATCTCTCCCGCCGCGACCCGCCGGATCAGCTCCTCGGCGCTCGCCGTGGAGTCCTCGACCCAGCTCAGCGTCGGGACCTCGGCCCGCAGCTCCTCGAGCAGCGCGGCGTGCGACGATTGCGCGACGACCTCGAGCCGGCTGCCGAGCAAATCGTCGAGGTCGTGCGGCTTCTTGCCGCCGAGGCGATAGATCACCTGCGGTTGGATCGTCTGATAGGCCGGCCCGAAGGTGACGACGTCCTTGCGCGCGTCCGCCACGGTAAGGCTGGCCGCCGCGATCTGCGCTTTGCGGGCCGCAACCGTATCGTAGACCTGGTCTGCGGTGAAGATCCGGAGCCGAACGCCGAGCCGCTCGGCGAATCCACGCGCGAGCTCGTATTCGATGCCTCGCGGTTCGTCGGCGCCGTAATAGAAGGACGCCGGAGTGTTGCGGGTCACGATCGCAATCTCACCGGTCCGCACGATGCGGTCGAGCAGCGATGGCGGCGACGAGCACGTCGCTAGCATTGCGCCCATTACGATGGCGATCAGTCCTCGCAACTCGCCTCCTCAAGGGTCTGCGGGTCGGGGAATTATACGGGGATCTAGCGCGAACGTCGGCGCCAGAGCCTACGGAGGCGGTTCGCCTCAAAAAGGGATGAACCGGCGCGACTTAGCGGCGAAATCGCCTGTAGCGCACGAGGTTTAGCCTCGCGCAGCGACGTCCGGTGACCCCCGATTCGAGGCGATTTGACATTGCTCCGGATTCTGCTCGCGAGCGGGCGCTGCGTGCGCCGGACCGCTCACGATCAGACCGCGACCCGCTCCGGATAGGCTTGGTTGAAGCGCTGGACCCACGCCAGGCAGTCGGTCGCGGACATCGCTCGGGCGAACCAATATCCCTGCCCGAAGTCGTAGCCGACCGATTCGAGATAGCGCTTCGCCCACTCCGTTTCGACGCCTTCGGCGACGACGCGTAAGCCCAGCGCGTGCGCCATCTGGACCGTCGACTCGACGATCACGCGGTTCTGCTCGCGCGCCTCGAGGTCGACCACGAACGACTTGTCGAGCTTCAACGCATGCACGCGCAGGTCGCGCAAGTACCCGAGCGACGAGAAGCCGGTGCCGTAGTCGTCGATCGCGATCAGCACACCGAGCGAGTGCAGGTCCTTGACGATGCGTCGCGCGCGCTCCGGATCGACCAGCATCGCGCTCTCGGTGATCTCGAGCTCGATCTGGCTCGGCCGCGTGCCCGTCTCGCGGATCAGTGTCTCGAGGCGGCGCGGAAAATCGACGTCTTGGATCACGCGCGCCGAGATGTTGATGCCGACGCGCAGGTCGACTTGGCGCTTGTTCCAGCTCGCAAGATCCGCCAGCGCTTGGCGCAGCGTCCAGTCTGTCAACGGTCTGATCAAATCGGTGGCCTCGGCGAGCGTCACGAACTCGCCCGGATCGACGTTGCCGTGCATGTCGTGGCGCCAACGGGCAAGCGCCTCGACGCTCTCGGTCTTGCCGGTCTTGAGGTTGACCTGAGGCTGGTAGTGCAGGCTCATGCCGCCCTGCTCGATTGCGGTGCGCAGCTCGCTCAGCATGCCGAGGCGGCGCACCGTGTGCTTGTCGTCATCGCGATCGTAGATCTCGAACGCGGTACCGTTGCGCTTCGCGACGTACATTGCGACGTCCGCGAGCCGCAGGAGCTCCTTCGCATCCTGCGAGTGATCGGGTGAGAACGCGATGCCGACGCTGACGCCGACCTCGATCGCGACGCCGCGCGCCGCGATCGGGGACCGCAGACTGTCGAGGAGCCGCGCGCACAACGACTCGACGACGTCGCGCCGCTCGACGTCCGCGAGCACGACCGTGAACTCGTCGCCGCCGATTCTGCTGATCAGCGCCGAGCCTTGCAGCTGCGACGTGAATCTGCGCGCGACTTCGCGCAGCACCTCGTCGCCGACGTCGTGTCCGAGCGTGTCGTTCACGTCCTTGAAGCGGCTCAGGTCGAGCATCAGCAAAGCGATGCGCTGACCCTGTTGCGCTTTCGCGAGCAACGAGCCCAAGTGCCGCATGAATGCGGTGCGGTTCGGCAATCCGGTCAGCGGGTCGTGCGTCGCCTGATGCTCGAGCGCGCGGCGCTGCGCCTGGCGTTCGGTGACGTCGCGGATGACGGCCACGAAGAGGTCGTCCTCGCTCGCCACCTTGCTCACCGAGATCTCGATCGGGAGCTTGCGGCCGTCTGCCGTGAGCGCCGTGCGCTCGAGGATCGAGCCCGCGAGCGCCTGGAGGCCGAAACCGTCGTCGCCGAACCCCGGGATGTACTCCGAAAGTCGCGAGCCGTGCAGCGCGGCGCTCGGGCAGCCGAGCAGGCGCGACGTCGCGGAGTTCGCGTTGCGGATCACACCATCGTGCTGGACGCAGACGATGCAGTCGGACGAGGACTCGACGACGCTCGTGAGCAGTGCGTCTCGGCGCCTCAAGCGCAGCGCGTAAGCGAGCGCGCGCCATGTCTCGCGATCGAGAGAGCGGGCCGTCGCGGCGAAGAACGTCGCGGCGACGACGATGGCGAACGGCACGAGCTCGAGCACCGTGTGCGCAAACGCATAGAGCAACAGCGTCGCCGCGCAGAGGGCGAGGAGCGCGCCCGCCGTGAACACGAGGCCGAAGCGCCAGCCGCGGCGGGCTAGGAAGGCAGCGCAGAACGCCGCCCACGCCGCGAGCAAAGCCGCGGACAGCCCAGGGCCCGGCGCACGCAGCAGGCCCGAGCGCGCCGAGGCCGTGGCGAACGCTTGCACGACCACGCCCGGCAACGCGCGGTAAACCGGCACCGCGAGCACGTCGCGCAGCTCGTTCGCGGTGGGGCCCACATAGACCGATTTGCCGCGGAGCGCGCCCGGTTCGATGCGGCCACTCAGCACGTCGATGTACGACACATAGGCGAACGACGCCGGATCGATCGAGTAGTCGATCGGCACGAGCGTATTCGGCGGCAGCGAGGTCGAGTACGCGAACACGGACGACAGGTCGCGCTCGCCGATCCGCCACGTGTTGCGCATCGCGCGCACGAGGCCGTCGACGTCGGGCTCGAGCACCACGGACGCGGCGCGCGCATGAGAGGCGAAGCGCGCCAATGGCTCCGTGACGGTCAGCGACTCGTCCGCGCCGCTGAGCGGCTGGAAGTGGGTCGCGAGGAACACCGGCGTCGGTTCGATCGCGGCGAGCGCCCTCTCGAGCAGCGCATCGTCATCCTCGTCGGAGCGCGAGCTGAAATCGATGTCGACGAAGACGCTCTTCGGCTCCGCCGCTCGCAGCATCTGCAACAGCCGCGCGTGATGGCGCCGCGGCCATGGCCACTCGTCCAGCGCCTTGAGGCTCTGGGCGTCGATGCCGACGACGACGATGTCGCTATCGATCTTGTGGCGCAGTAGCGTCGCGCGCGTCTCGGTGACAGCGTTTTCGAGGCGCGCGAGATAGCCGCCGCGTTGCAGCAACAGCGCTCCGCCGACGATCGCGAGCGCGATGGCCGGCCACGTCAGCCGCCGCGTACTCACCGGCTACGGATGGCCGAGCAGCTTGCCGATCACTCCGACCAGCGGAGGAGCGGGCTGCTTAGGCGCGGGCGTCGTGATGGAAGGCGTGGTCGGAGTGGTGACCACCGGCAGCACCGGCAGCGTCGGCAACGTGACCGCGCCGAGCACCGGCAGGGCGACCGCGGGCGCCGCGGGCGTAGCCGCTGAAGGAGGAGTCGCCGCCGGCGGCGCGGCGGAGCCCGAGTTGCCGAGGTCGACGCCAACATTCACGCCCGTGCCGAGCAGGCCCGGCGAAGCGCCGCCGACGCTGACCGTCGCACCGAGGCTTGCGCCGCCGACGCTCGCACTCGCGCCGAGCGAGACGCTCGGACTGCCGGCGCCAACGCTGAGATTCGCGCCGAGCGAAGCGCCGCCGGCGCTGCCGGCGTTCAGGGACGTGCTCGCGCCGAGCGAGATGCTCGGACTGCCGGTGGTGCCGACGTTGAGACTCGCGCCGAGCGAAGCGCCCGCGCCGCCGAGCGCCGCGCCGGCGGCGGCCGAGACGTTCGCGCCGCCCGCGCCGAGGTTCGTCGAGCTGGCGATGTTCACCGTCGTCAGGTTCGTGCTCGCGCCGAGGTCGACCGACGCGCCGACGCTCGGGCCGTGGCCAACGTCGGGACCCAAGCCGACGCCCGAATCGACGCGCATCGTCGGGGCGCCGGCGACAGCTACCAGGGACTCGGCGGGAAGCACGGCGCCCGCGCCGTTCATCGAGCTCCCCGGAGCAAGCGCCGCTTGCGCGGCGTCGACGACGCGCGCAGCCACCGTCGAACCGTCTCTCGTGTCCGCCGCGATGGGGACACCCGCTCGCTGGCCGCCCACGCTCACGTCTGCGGCGGGCGCCGTGCGCGCGACGACGGCTTCGCCGGCGCGCGGCGCGTCGACGCGCCTCTCATTCATGCTCAGAACGCGGATCGAGTTGTCGGCCCTGCCCCGAATGGCAATTTCGCCGGCATTCAACTGAATAATGTCGCTCGCGTCCGGAGTTCTGATCTCAAGCCGGCCCTGGAACAGCGAAATGGTGGTGCTCTCGTCCTGCACGGCGACGTTGAATTGCGTTCCTTTGATAACCGCGACCAGGAACGGAGTCTCGACGCGCAGCGTGCCGACGTCGCGGTGCGCGACGTCGTAGAACACGTTGCCGCGGCGCTGTACGAGCCTCGCGATCAGCTGTCCATCCGCCGCTTCCGCGGGAATCTCGACATCGCTGTCTGCCGCGATCGTGATGTTCGTGCCGGCCTGGGTGAGACCGAGCGTGCCGTCGTCGCCGGTGACGATGCGCGCCGGCAGGCCTACGGTCGAATTCGGTACGACGTGGGTCGCCGAGCCGGCCATGGTCACCGAGACGGCGCCGCTCACGGTCGTGACGGAGATGCGCTCCGGCTCGCGCGAGCCGCGAGACGATCCTGCGAGCGCAGCGGTCGCGGTAATCGCGAGAGCGAGCGCGACGAGGCCGGCGCGATACGTACTGAAGACAGTGCCTCTTGTTCTACGCGGGGGCATGGGCTGACTCCTTCGTGTCGTCAGTGGGCGACATCGTAGTCAGCGAGGCAACGCGATGATGTGAGCGCAATCACGGCGCGGCCGACGGCCATTTCGCATAATGAGCGACCTACCTTTGCGATGCGCCAGGCCGGTGATGATTCGGGACGTGCAGCGAGGCTTGCACATCCGCGGCTCGAGAACGCGGCACCGAACGACGGCGATCCTGCTTGGCATAATCACGGCGCTACTTGCTTTAACGACCGGGGCCGAACCGGCGCCGGCGCCGAATCTCGTGTCGGTCGTGATTCGCGGGTCGAGCGTCTACGATGCGCCCGGGTTGTTCGCCGTCTATCGCGAGCAGCTCGGCAAGCCGATCAGCGCGGACGGCGCGCGCGCGATCGCGACCGCGCTCGTCGCGAAGTATCAGCACGACGGCTACGCGCAACCGTTGGTTCAGCTCGATGACACGCTGCTCGCCGCGGGCGTGCTGCGGATAGACGTATTCGAGCCGCGCATCTCCGAGGTCAGGATCAGCGGCGATCCGGGGCCGCATCTCGAGCGGCTCGAGGCGATCGGCGCCGGGCTACGCGGCGAGCAGCCGCTCGCGCAAGCCGACCTTCAGTCCGCCGTTCGACGGATGCGCGAGCTGCCGGGCCTGACGCTGTCCGCGAGCACCGAGCGCGACGACTCCGGGCCGAATCTCTACCGGCTCGATCTCGACACGCAGTTCAAGCGCGTCAACACGGTGCTGAAGCTCAGCAACCGCGGTACCGAAGAGGCCGGGCCGGTCTTCTTGCTCGGGCAGGTGACAGCCAACGGTTTGCTCGGCGGCCGCACGAGCGTAGGCGCGACGTTCGGATCGGCGACCGACTACGCCGAATATCACGGAATCGGGGCGCTCGCGGGCGTCGGGATCGGCAGCGGCCAGTTGTCCTTCACCGCGTTCCAGTCGCGTTCGAACCCGCACGAGCTCGGCGTCGATCTCGACGACGTCTATCTGCGCAACGACGCGACGGTCACGTTCGTCCGGCCGCTCGAGCGCGGCGAGCATTTGTCGATCTCTCTGACGGGCGGGCTCGATGCCGCCGACCTCGAGATCGTCAGATCCGACGCGATGTTGCGCGACGAACGGCTGCGGATGCTGAAAGCCGGCACTCTATTTCTCTGGCAGGGCAGCGTGAAGACGCAGTGGGCGAGCTCGGTCGACGTCGTCAAGGGGCTCGATGCGCTCGGCGCCGGGCTCACGGCGCTCGACCTGGTCGACGATCCGCGTCGAGCCGATTTCCTCCTGACCCATCTGAGCCTCACGCGGCTCACGCGCTTCGGCGAGCGTTGGTCCGTGCGGCTCGACGCGCTGGGTCAGCAGAGCGCGGACGTGCTGCCGTACGACGAGCGCTTCAAGATCGGCGGCGACCGTCTCGGCCGCGGCTACGAGGTCGCCGAGATCGCCGGCGACCAAGGCATCGGCGCAAAAGTCGAGGTGCGCCGGGAGTTGCTCGGCGCACCGGCGTTGCTCGAGCGCGTTGCCGTGTACGGCTTCTACGACATCGGCGCAACGTGGAAACACGACGAGCCCGGTCGCGAGTCTGCCGCGACGGCCGGCTTCGGCGTCGCGAAACAAGGTCGACGTCTCACCGGCACGCTCGAGCTCGCGCAACCTCTCACGCATCCCGACGTCGAAGGGCGGAAAGATCTGCGCCTGTTCGCCGAGGTCGTCCTCTCTCTCTAGAAAACTTCGTACGTACCGAACCGTGCGGTGTTGGAGCGGCACCGGACGGTCTCGTACCATCGCGCCCGTCTTTGCGAATTCCTCACACATTGGAGTCACTCGTGACAAGGGAAAGTTCAACAATGAGTCAGACGTCGCGCCCGAGTAGCGCACCGCGCGATCGGTTCGATTCGAATGGCGCGCGAAAAGCCGCCATCGCGCTGCTCACGGCGATCTACAAGACGGGTAGACATGGCACCATCGCAGAAGTGCTGATAGCGCTCGAAGTGATCGATTCGAATCTCGACGGTCGTCCGCATTCGATGAAGTCGCTGTCGAGCAAGCTAGGCATTCCGTACACGTCGGTGTCCCGGATCGTCTACTCGCTGACGTCTGAGGCTCAAGCAGGCGGCGTTCTGAGGCTGATCCCGGACACGAAGGACCGCAGGCGCAAGCACATCGAGCTGGATTTCGACGCGTTCAAACGCTCGACGCCGCAGATCCGGGCGCTCGAGAAAGCGATGATCGATTACTACGGCAGCTCGGTTTACAAGCTCAAGAAGGACAAGACCAACTAGCCGACACGCGGGCCGCTCACTAAGATCGCGAGCATAGGTACACGCTCGCGAGGTGTCCCGTGCGACGTCTGCCGGTCCTACAGCTACTGCTAGCCGTTGCGCTCGGAGGCGCAGCGTTCGCTTCGTTCGCCCAGCAGAAGGACGCGCCGCGCGATGCCGGCGCCGAAGAGCTCTGCGCGCCAGTACACCTTCAGCTGGCCGTTCAAGCCGGGCGATGAAATGCGGCCGCGCGGCGGCACCACCAAAGGCACGCCGATCACGCTCGCAACGGAGCCGAGCGAAGCGTGGCGCGCGATCCAGGCTCCCGGAATCGACAAGTTCGAGCGCGACCGGCGCGCGATCCTCGCGATGGCAGGCGCCTATCGGACGACCTTCGATTTCATCGAGACCGTGGGGTTCAAGCCCGGCTTCCAGCCGTCGCGTCCGTACCAGTCCTGGGGCACGGAACAGATTTATGTGATCGAGGACTCGGGTGGGCTGATTCGTCTTCAGCACTTGATCGTGATGTTCGTCGCCGACGAAGCGGGAAAGGTGCAGGGGCCGTTCGTGCAGAAGCATTGGCGGCAAGACTGGCGCTACGAGGCGGGCGACTTGCACGTTTACGCGGGTCGCAACCAATGGCGCCGCGATCGGCGCGACGAGGCCAGCGTGCGTGGACGCTGGACGCAGGCCGTCTTCCAGGTCGACGACTCGCCGCGCTACGAGGCCGTCGGGGAATGGGTTCACGAAGGCAGCTACTCGGCGTGGACGAGCGAGACGACCTGGCGGCCGTTGCCACGTCGCGAGGAGACGGTGCGCAGCGACTATCAAGTGCTCATGGGCACGAATCGGCACACGATCACGCCGACCGGTTGGGTGCAGGAAGAAGACAACCTGAAGCTCGTTCTCGACGCGGACGGCAAGCCCTCGGCCGACGTGCCGTATCTCTCGCGCGAGGTCGGCGTGAACCGCTACGAGCACATCGTGGGCTTCGATTTCTCTGCCGGCGACCACTATTGGCAACGCTCGGCCGATTTCTGGCGCGCGGTGCGCGGTGCTTGGGATGGCGTGTACGCCGCGCGCGATCGGTTCGAAATCTTGGGACAGGTCGATGGACGACAGATGTTCGAGCCGCTGTTCGAATACGCGGACGGCCTCGACGGCGGGAAGCCATACGACGCCGCGGCCGCCGCGGACCTGATCCGCCGCACGTTCTCGGCCTTCGTGCGCTAAAGGAATCCCCTAACCCTGCCGATAAATCGCCACGGAGCCGCGCCGCGGCTCGGCCGTCGTGCGCCGGCGTCTTGCAGCATCGGGTAAACGAAATGAAGCCAGTGGCGAGTGCCTCCGACACCACGATCGTCCAGAGCGTCGAGTACAACGAGGCCCGGGCGATCAGCGCCGCGCTCGTCGCGGACCTCGATCGCTCGCTCGCCGGCAACGACCTCGAGCTGCCGTCGTTGCCCGAGGTCGCGCTCAAGATCCGCAACGCGCTCGCGAACGAGGACGTGTCGGTCGCCGAGATCTCGCGCTTGATAGGCTCCGACCCGGCGCTCGCGGCGCGGATCGTGAAGATCGCGAACAGCGCTCTGTTCTACCGAGGCAGCAGACCGATCACGAGCGTATCGGGCGCCGTCTCGCAGCTCGGCCACCGAATGGTGCGCAACGTCGCGTTGTCTTACGCCTCTCAACAAGTGTTCATCGGCTACGGCAGCCAGCCCGTGCGCGAGTTCCTTACTTCGATCTGGCAGCACAGCGTGCACACCGCTGCGCTCGCGCACATGCTCGCGCGTGTGCGCACGAAGCTCAATCCCGACGACGCGTTCCTCGCGGGGCTGCTGCACGAGGTCGGGAAGCTCTACATCCTGATGCGGGTCAAGGACAAGATCGAGCAACTCGCGAGCGAGGCCGCGTTCCAGGCAGTCGTCGACGAATGGCATCCGCGCCTCGGACGCGCCGTGATCGACTCTTGGGGGCTGCCGGCAGACCTCGCCATCGCGGTCGGCGAGCATCAAACCTGCGCTCTCGAAGCGCCGGAGCCGCCGCGGCTCACGGACGTGGTCGCGGTCGCGAATTACCTCGCGGAGAACAGCGAGGCCGCGTGCGCCGACGAGCATTACTTCGACAAGGCGCCGAGTCTCGGGTCTCTCGCGATGGACAAGCCGACGTTCGATTGGCTGATCCGCGCAGGCGACGTCGACGTCCGCCTGCTGATGATCGCGTTCGGCGTGTAGCGCCGTCCTGGCCTTCCGGCGCGCCGGCTCCGGCGTTCGACTACCATACGCGGACGGCCCGGTGGGCCTTCGCGGGGAATAATAATGAAATCGATCGTCTCCACTCTCGCGGCCGCTATCTTGGCCGCGTGCTGTTCGGGGGGTTCCGCCTGGGCCCAATCGGGCGCATGCAATCGCGCATGCCTCGAAGGTTTCGTCGACCGCTATCTCGACGCGCTCGTGAAACACGATCCGAGCGCGGTGCCGCTCGCAGCAAACGTGCGCTTCACCGAGAACGGTCAGCGTCTCGCGATCGGCGACGCGCTCTGGCGCAGCATGAAGTCCAAAGGGAGTTACCGGCTCTTCGTGAGCGACGTCGACGCTGGTCAAGTCGCATTCATTGGCATGGTGAACGAGGAGAACTCCGACCCCGCTCAGGCCACACCCGCGCTGATCGCTCTTCGGCTGCGCGTCGCGGGCAATCGGATCGCCGAGATCGAGCAGGCCGTGATTCGCAACGTCGACGCGGCCAAGCGCGTCGAGGCGCTCGGTGCGCCGAACCCGCTATTCGTCGAAGCGATTCCGGAGGGCCAGCGGATGTCGCGTGCGGACCTGATCCGCACGGCGAACATGTATTTCAGCGGCATGCAAGAGAACGACGGCAAAGGCGTCTATCCATTCGCGCCGGACTGCGACCGCCTCGAAAACGGCACACAAACGACGAACCGCCCGACGCCGGCGGGGGAGCAACGGCCTGATCCGCTCACGGCGTCGAACTATTCGGCGCAGTGGAGCTGCCTCGAGCAATTCAAGTCCGGCCTCTTGCACTTCGTCACGCGAATCCGCGACCGGCGATTCGTCGCGGTGGACCAGGAACGCGGCCTCGTGCTCGCGTTCGGCTTCTTCGACCACTCGGCCGGTGACACGCGCAATTTCGTCGCGCCGAACGGGCGCCACGTCACCGCCGGCCCGGCGCAGCCCTGGACCTGGTACCTCGCCGAGATGTTCAAGATCGAAGACGGCAAGATCCACCGCATCGAGGCGGTGCTCGATCGCGTGCCGTACGGAATGCTCTCGGGCTGGAGCAGCTGGGAGGACGGCATGTCGGATCGGGCTCAGGACGTAACACGCGCTATGGTCGCGCATTGAAGTAAGCGAGCTTTACGAGCCTAGGTTCTTGTTGCCATTCGGCTGAGAGCCATTCATCGGGCCCTGTCCCCACGACTTACTAACGCCGCATTACGACGCAGTACGCTCGAATTGTCGCCGGACGAGCGCCAGTTTGCGTCCTCGCATTGACCTTTTCCCTTGACACGACGGCCGCCTTTCTCCAGCATTGAGAACGTGAACGATTCGCATTCACGTTAGGTGCAGGGCAGTCAGGGGCAACTCAATGGCAAAGGGACGACGGCAACACCGGCTCATAGGTACTGGCTTAACCATTGTTTCGGCGCATCTATTGGCCGGGCCCGCGTTCGCCGCAGATGAAGCGCAGGGTGGCCCAGAGGACGCTGATCGTGAGGCCCCGTCGGTAGTGATCGTGACCGGGACCCGGACCGAGGGCTACAAGGTCGACAGCTCATCGACAGGCACACGAACGAATACTCCATTGCGCGATGTGCCCCAGTCGATCACGGTGATTCCAAGTGACCTGATCCGCGATCAGTCGATGCAGAGCATGACCGACGTCATCCGCTACGTGCCGGGTGTGGGAACGAGTCAAGGCGAGAACAACCGGGACACCGTAGTCTTGCGAGGAACCACGTCGACGTCGGACTTCTACGTCAATGGCGTGCGCGACGACGTTCAGTACTTCCGCGATCTCTACAACATTGATGCGGTGGAGGTCTTGAAAGGTCCCAATGCGATGATCTTCGGTCGCGGGGGCGGAGGCGGTGTCATCAATCGCGTCACGAAAATCGCCGATTGGGCTCCGGCAAGGGAGATCGATGTTCAGACAGGCTCCTATGACGACGCGCGCATAACCGCCGACATAAATGAGACCTTCAGCGACGCTTTCGCCGGACGGGTGACGGCAATGTTCGAGAGCACGGAGGGATACCGCTATGGTTATAGCCTCGAGCGCTACGGCATCAATCCCACCGCATCACTGAAAACCGGTACTGCCACCGTGGTCACGCTCGGCTATGAGCACTATCACGACGATCGCACGGCTGACCGCGGAATTCCGTCGCTAAACGGGCGACCCTACCCCACCGATGCATCGACGTTCTTTGGCGATCCGACACAGTCGTTCGCAAAGGCGGATGTCGATGCGTTCAACGCGCTGGTTCAGCATGACTTTGGCGGCGGTCTTACGCTGCGCAACAACACGCGATATGGCGACTACGACCGGATGTATCAGAACTTCGTGCCGGGAGCAGCTTCAATTGCGACCGGCACCGACCCGATCACGGCTTACAACAACGCAACGCGCCGCGAGAACCTCTTCAATCAGACGGATTTCGTGTGGGTAAAGGCTATCGGCGAAATGCAGCACACGTTTTTGGGCGGCGTCGAGATCGGTCGTCAGGACACCGTGAACCATCGAAACACGGGCTTCTACTCGGTTGGGCCGAACACGAATCTCAGCGGCACCATCTACAACGCCCCGCTTACCACGCCGACCTTCCAGGCGCCGGTGTCCTGGCGTTCCAACGGCACAACTGACGCTGACAACAACGGCGTCACGGACGTCGTCGCCGTATACGTCCAAGACCAGATGGAGTTTTCGGCGAAGCTCGAGCTCGTGGCGGGGCTCCGCTACGACTCGTTCCACGTCGACTTCAACGACACTCGGTCTGCACCGACCGGAATCGGCAATGTGACGACCAACGACGGTCTGGTCTCCCCGCGCGTCGGTCTGATCTTCAAGCCGACCAGCTCTCTATCGGCGTATACAAGCTACTCCGTGGCTTACGTGCCACGCGCTGGAGAGCAGCTCGCATCTCTCACCAACTTCAACAAGGCGCTCGATCCCGAGGAGTACAAGAATGTCGAGGCAGGCCTTAAATGGGATCCGATAGCGTCGCTTGCGTTTACAGCCGCGATCTATCGTCAGGACCGAACTAATGTGGCTGTGGGCGACACTTCGCCCGGCGCTCCGGCTGGGCAGCTCGTGTTGGTTGACGGGCAACAGGTTAGGGGGCTCGAGCTAGGTGTGAGCGGTCGCATCACATCGAAGTGGAGTATCGCCGGCGGGTATGCGCATCAGGACGGCGAGATTGTCAGCGATCAATCGGCGACGGTGCGAGCAGGGGCACGGCTAGCGCAAACTCCGACAAACACGTTTTCCCTTTGGAACCGCTACGACTTCACGCGAAGGTTTGGCGCTGGCGTCGGCGTCATCTACCGCAACGACATGTTCGCGGCGACCGAGGACATCGTGACTCCGTCAAATAACGTCGTACTTCCGGGCTATACGCGACTCGATGCGGCAATGTTCTTCGCAGTGAGTGAGAAGTTCAGGACGCAGCTGAATATCGAGAATCTCCTCGACCAAGGCTATTTCCTCAACGCCGACAATAACAACAACATCACGCCGGGAGGCCCGCGTGCTGTGCGCGTAAGCTTCAGCGCAAGGTTCTGACGACGTAACAGCGTGTAGCCTGCGTTGCACGAACGAGCGTCTAGCCCGCCGTGCGCCGCGCTTGCGAGCCGGGCGCCCGTATACTAGCGGCCGCGTGTCGACGTTCAGCCTCAGCGAGTTCTATCAGCGGAATCGGCGCTTCGTCATTTGGGCGGTCCTGTTCGGCCTCCTATGGCTGCTGCGGGACTTCTTCGCGCTCGTATTCCTGACCTTCGTGATCGCGAACCTCGCGACGCCGGTTGCGGACTTCGGCACGCGGCGCTTGCGGGTGCCGCACGGTCTCTCGTTGACGATCGTGTACCTGTTGTTCCTGATCGTGCTCTGGTCGTTCGTGCGGTTCGTCGTGCCGACCGTCGGCACGGAGCTGAACCGGATGGTCAGCAACTTGCCGACGACGGAGCAACGGCTCATCGAGATCAAGAATGGCGTCGTCGAGCGCTATCCAACGCTGCGCGAGCCGCTCGACGGTTTTCTACGCAGCGCGCTGAGCGACGAACGCGCCGCCGTCATCAATGAGCAGCTCGCCGGCGAGCGCGCGCGGTTGGAGCTCACCGAAGCAGAGATCGCGGATGCGGCGGAGGGGCTGACGCCGCCGACCGGCACGCTGGCCGAGTACTTCAATCGGCAGGACCGGTTGTACCTGAGCGCATTGTTGACCGAGCAGTTTCAAGCGCTGCGGCGCTATGCGCCGACGATCGTCAATGCGCTGTATCGCGCGATAGCCACGATGGCGCTCGCGTTGCTGTTCAGCTATCTGATCCTGATCGACCAGGCGCGCATCAAGCACGGCGTGATGCGTTTGAAGAACTCGCGCGTCGGCGACTTCTACGAGGAGGCCGCGCCTCCGATCGTGCGCTTCGGCGTGCTGCTCGGCAGAGCCATCGAGGCACAGGCCGCGATCGCGGTGCTGAACACGCTGCTCACGCTGATCGGCTTGCTGCTGCTCAAGATACCGCTGACCGCCATGCTGTCGGTCGTCGTGTTCGTTTGCAGCTTCGTGCCGGTCCTCGGAGTGCTGATCTCGACGACGCCGATCGTGCTCGTCGCGTTGAACGCAGGGGGCTTCGGGCTCTCGCTAGCGGCGATCGGGCTCGTCGTGATCGTGCACGCCGTCGAGGCGTATCTCCTGAATCCGTTGATCTACGGCAAGCACTTGAAGCTCAACCCCGTGCTCACGTTGATCATTCTCTACGTCGGCTACCACGCTTTCGGCTTTTGGGGTCTGCTGCTCGGCGTGCCGCTCGCACGCTACTTCATCCACGACGTGCTCGGCGTCCCCTACCGCGATCGCGGCGCGCCGAAGCGCGGCGCTACTGCGCCGGCTCCAGTCGAATGATGGTGCCGTCGGGCTTACCGCTGCCGTAGCGGACCTCGGTCGTGAAGTAGAGGTAGCCGTCCGCGCTCTGCTCGATGTCGCGGAAGCGCACGTGCATCTCCGTCAACATCGGCTCGCGGCGCTCCGCTTGGCCCGGCTGATTGAACGTGAGCCGCTGGACCTGCAGGCCGCTCAGCGCGCCGACGAACAGGCTTCCCTTCCACGCCGGGAACTTGTCGCCGGTATAGAACGCGAGGCCCGACGGGCTGATCGACGGCACCCAGAACACGCGCGGGCCCTCCATGCCGGGCCGCTCGAACGGGTGGTCCGACACGAGCGTACCGGAGTAGTTGCGGCCCATCGAAACAAGCGGCCAGCCGTAGTTCGCTCCAGGCTTCAGAACGTTGATCTCGTCGCCGCCCATCGGGCCGATCTCGAGCTCCCAGAGCTCGCCGGTCTCGGGGTGGAACGCGAACCCGTAACCGTTTCGATGGCCGTAGGTGTAGATCTCGCCGCGCGCATCCGCGCGACCGACGAACGGATTGTCCTTCGGGATGCCGCCCTCGTCGGTGAGACGCAATACTTTGCCGACGTGATCTTTGAGACTCTGCGCGCGCATCCGGATGCTGTTGTCGTCTTTCGCTTGGCAGCAAAGCCGGTCGCGGTCGCCGACCTCGACGTAGAGCGTCTTGTCCGGGCCGAAAATCATTCGTCCGGCCATGCCCATTCGCGCGTTTTCCCACGCGTCGGCGACGAAGATCTCTTTGACGTCCTTCAGCTTGCCGCCGTCGAGCCGCCCGCGCGAAATGCCGAGCGTCTGCCCTTTGTCGCCGCCGTCTTTCAAGTACGACATGTAAACGAGATGGTTGCGCGCGAAGTCCGGATGAATCACGAGGCCGTGCAGCACGTCGTTGCCCTGAGCCTCGGCCTTCCAAACGGGCTCGGGCTTGAGCTGGCCTTTCTCGACCATCCGCAGCGCGCCGTTGCTCTCGGTGACGAGCAGGTTGCCATCGGGCAGGAGCACGAGGTCCCACGGCCCGACGAGGCCGTCCGCGACGAGCACGACTCGGACCTTCTGCGCGCCCGCGTTGAGCATGAGCGGCGCGTCGCGAGTCGGGAGCAGCGCGGGAGGGCCCGCGGGCGGTTGCGCCTGCGCGCCGGTCGAGAGCAGCGCGATCGAGAGACAGAGGAAAGCGGCCGGCAAGGAGCGGTGATTCATTCGGTTCCCCTAGAGCTCAGAGTGTTCTTCTTGGGCGAGGCACCGCGACGGCGGCCGGCGGATGCTACCGCGACGCATCGGGCGCGCCAACTCACTTGCGCAACGCCTCGCGCAGCACGCTGTCGTCGACGAGCTTCGCGAGCTCCGCGCGCGGACGCGGCGTGCGGTTGCGCTCGGGCGCGAGGTAGGCGTCTTCCTCTACCATCACGTCGAGCAGGTCTGCCGCGAGTGTCGCGGGATAGCCCTCGTGATGCCAGACCTTCTCGATCAGCGCAGCGTCGTAGCCCGTGGTCGCCGCGACGAGCGGCCAGACCGCGCGCGGCTCGGATTTGATCCGCGCAGTGGCTTCGATGAGTGTGCGCACGAACGCGACGATCGCTGCGCGCTTCTTAGGATCCGCGAGGCTCGCGGCCGTCGCATGCAGATTGAATAGCTCGCGATAGACGCGCCGGTCCTGGAACTCGATCGCGTCGGCGCCGACGAGATCGGCTGCGCGTTGGATCTCGGGCTCCCAGATCGTGAGCGCGTCGATCTCGCGCGCGTCGAGCGCGGCCGGCATCCGCGAGAGCGGAGACAGCGGCACGATCGTGACGTCTGCAGGCTTGAGACCGACGGTCGCGAGCGTCTTGTATAAGTAGAACGCCGACGAGGTGCTCGGCGCGGTCGCGATTCGCTTGCCGCGCAGGTCGGCGAGCGAGCGGACGCCCGCAGATCGGCGTGCGACGACGCGGTAGAACCCCTCGGCGACGGTAAAGATGATCCGGAGATCCGGATGATCGACCGACTGTCGCAGCGCCTGCGTCTCCGCGTTGGTCGCTAGGTCCGCGGCATCGGCGTCGAACAGCGACGGGATTCCGCCGTTCTTGACCGCGACGCGCTGCGCGCCGAGCTCTTCGGCCGCGAGCAACACCGGTGCGAGCTCGATAGTCGAGGTGTTGCCCGCGATTCGTAATTGCGCGCCGGCCGTGAACGGCGCGCCGAGCCACGCGGCGAGCGCAAGAGTGCCGAGCACTCGAACGTGCGTAAGTAGACGATTCATCGGTTTGCCTTCGCCGCGTGCGCCACGTTACGCGCGCGCGACGCGCTTGCCCGCGAGCACGGTCGCGAACGGAGAGAGCCGCTGCCGCCCCTTGATCTTGTTCTCGTAGTTGTCGACGAATTCGAATTCGCCGTCGCGCAGCTCGAGCACCGCGACGTCGGCCGGCGCGCCGACGTTCAGCGTGCCGCGGTCGCGGAACACATCGAACGTGCGCGCGGCATTGACGGTCGCGCACGCGACCGCGTCGCTCACCGACATCCCGTAGCCCAAATACTTCGACATGCAATTCGGGAGATCGACGACGCCGGTGGTCTTGCTCGTGACGTTCCAGTCCGTGGAGATCGTGTCCGGCCAGAAGCCCGCGCGCAAAACCTGCTCGACGATGTCCCAGCGCAAGTGGCCCGAGACGCCGTTGCCGACGTCGAACCAGACGCCGCGCCGGCGCGCGGCGAGAACTTCGGGCAGGACTCGGCCCGCGTCGTCGAGTATTCCGTTCGGCGGTGGCGCGAACATGTGCGTCACAATGTCGCCGCGCTTGAGCAGCGGCAGCAGCTTCGAGAGCGGCGACGCGGTTTGGCCCATGTGGATCATCACGGTGAGGCCCGAGGGGCCCGCGACTTCCGCGGTCCGGCGTAGCACCTCGTAGTCGTTCATGCCCGCGACGTTCGCCGACAGTCGCGCCTTGACGCCGACCACGTAGTCGCGATGCCGCTCGATCGCGGCGCGGGCGGCGCCGACGTCCGCGAGTGCGAGATCTTTGGTGTCGCCGTCCGGAATGATGCCGGTGCGGCCGATGTTCACGAGGATGCGTCCCGGCTGCACCGAGCCCATCGCGACGGCGATGGCGGGCTCGAGGTTATCCGCGCCGGCCGAGCCCGCGTCGATCCAGCCGGTCACGCCATCGGCCAGGCACATCGGCGGGCCGGCTTTGTCGCGCGCGGCATGCGTGTGGATGTCGATGAGCCCCGGCACGACGAGCTTGCCGCGCGCGTCGAGCGTCTCGGCCGCTTCGGCGGCGATGCTTGGCTCGATCGCGGCGATGCGTCCGCCCACGATCGCAACGTCGCGCTGCGCATCGAGCCGCACAGACGGATCGATCACGCGCCCGCCCTTTACGACCAAGTCGTACTTCGGCCCCGCCGCCAACACGCTCGCGCCGCGAGCGAGCAGCGCGGCGCCCGCGGCCGCAGAGCCGACGAACTCGCGTCTGTTCATTGTTCGGACCTCCCCCGGTCAGCACTCGGCAAATTACGTATCGAGCGGCGCGAGATCAACACCTTCCGCTGCTGCGCTTGCGGATCGCAGTGCGTCGAAGCTGTGGATCCAGCCGAACCGCTCGGGAAATCTCGCGAGCACGGAGCTCCGCCGCTCGAGCGCCGCGTCGTCGCCGAGGTGCAAAGCCGTGTTGGTCGCCCACGAGCTGCGCTGAATCGCTCGTGTGCGCGCCTTGCGGAGCCGTTCGTAGGCAGCGAACACGTCGGGCAATGGTTGCCGTCGGCGTGCGAGCACCTCCGCGAGCGTCACGGCGTCCTCGATCGTCGTGTTCGCGCCTTGGCCTTGATGCGGCAGCATCCCGTGGGCCGCGTCGCCGATCAGCACCGTCCTCGCCGTGTGACCAACGACGCGGCTGTTGAACGACGAACAGACCCCAGCGCTTGTCGACCCATCCGGCGTTGATCATCTCGGTCACGGCCGGATGCCAATTCGCGAAGCCGCGAGTCGCCTCGCCGGGCGCGGCGTTGACGACCCACTTGTCGCCGTGCGGCCAGATCTCCGGCCCCTCGACGACGGCGAAGAAGTTGATGGCCTCGGCCGTTCTGCCGATCGCGTAGTGCAGCAGATGCGCGCGTGGCCCCATCCAGAACTGCAGCGCCTCGGGGTCGGGAAGCGCGCGGAGGGTTGCGGCCGGAACGATGCCGCGAAACGCGCTCGTCTTCGAATAGACAACGCCCGGCGTTCCGGCGATGAACCGCCGCACCGACGAGCGGACTCCGTCCGCGCCGATCACGACATCGACGTCGCGCTCGACGCCGTTCGCGAAGGTCATTCGGACGCTCGAGGGCGACTCCGCGAGGCGCACGAGACGGTGACCCAGCGCGATTGCTCCGCCCAAGCGCGCGCTCAGTGCTTTTTGCAGATCGGCGCGATGGATGCCGAAATAGGGCGCGTCGAACCGAGCATGGTAGCTTCCGCCGAGCCTCACGGGATGGCTCGAAATCCGCGCACCGCTGCGGCCGTCGCGATGGATGAGCTCGGTCGGCTCGGTCGAGGCGCTGCGGACGCCGTCGAGAAGGTCGAGGCGCTCCAGCTCGCGCGTGGCGTTCGCCGACAGCGCGACCGCCGCTCCGATTTCGGTGAGCTCCGCCGACTGCTCGTAGAGATCGGGGGAGAAGCCGCGCGCGCGCAGCGCGTGGGCCAAGACGAGCCCGCCGATGCCCGCGCCGATGATCGCGACCGACGGTGTTTTCACCGCGCGAGAGGATGCACGATGCGGCACGTGCGCATGTCTCGGATTGTGCCATGGCTCTGCTAAGGTAGCGCGGCCGCGACGGGAGCTCGCGGCCATGCGCGGCTGCATTCGGGGGGCACTTGCGACGAAGAGAAATCTTGACGGCGGCGGCGCTCGGCTCCGCCGCACCGCTGCTGCTGTGCGCAGGCGCGCACGCGGCTACGTCACGACGGCTGTCTTCGTTCGACGATCGCGTCGGGGCATTGCTCGCCCAGATGACGCTCGACGAGAAGCTCGGCCAGATGACGCAGGCCGAGCTCGGCAAGCTCGAGCACGAGGACGACGTCGAGCGTTATTTCTTGGGCTCGGTCTTGAGCGGCGGCGACGCGGATCCGCCGACCGGCAACGGCATGCGCGATTGGCAGCAGACGATCGACGCGTTGCTCGAGCGCAGCCGGCGGACGCGCCTCAAGATCCCGATCCTCTACGGCGTCGACGCGGTGCACGGCCACAGCAACGTCGAGGGCGCGACGCTGTTCCCACACAACATAGGCCTCGGGTGCACGCGCGACGCCGCGCTCGTCGAGGCCGCAGCGCGTGTCACTGCGCTCGAGATGCGCGCGACCGGCGCGCAGTGGACTTTCGCGCCGTGCATCGCGGTGCCGCGCGATGAGCGCTGGGGGCGGACGTACGAGGGGTTCGCCGAGGATCCCGCGGTCGTCGCGGAGCTCGGCGCGGCGGCGGTGCGCGGGTTCCAGACGCAGGACTTGGGCTCTCCGCGAGCGGTGCTCGCGTGCGCGAAGCATTTCATCGGCGACGGCGGCACGACCTATCAGGAGCGGCCGCAGGGCAGCCGCGCGGCGCCGCTCGATCAGGGTGATACGCGCGTCGACGAGGCGACGCTGCGCAGGATCCATCTGCCGGGTTACGTCGCGGCAGTCAACGCGGGCGTCGGCTCGATCATGGTGTCGTACAACAGCTGGAACGGCGTGAAGGTTTCCGGGATCCACCGGCTCTTAGCCGAGATCCTGAAGGGGGAGCTCGGCTTCGAAGGGTTCTTGATCTCGGATTACTACGCGATCGGCCAGATCGACGCCGACTACAAGACGGCCGTGATGACCTCGATCAATGCCGGAATGGACATGGCAATGGAGCCTGCGGGCTATGCGCGCTTCATCGCGACGCTGCGTTCGCTGGTCGAGGAAGGTCGCGTGCGGCTCGCGCGGATCGACGACGCGGTCACGCGGATCTTGCGCGTGAAGGCGGCGATGGGGCTGCTCGACGCGCGCCGCTCGCAGGTTTCCGATCCCGCGCTCGGGCGCGAGTTCGGATCGAAGAAGCATCGTGAGGTCGCGCGCCGCGCGGTCCGCGAATCGCTCGTCTTGCTCAAGAACGAAAACCACGCGCTGCCTCTCGCGAAGAGCGCGACGCGGATCCACGTCGCGGGCAAGGCGGCCGACGACCTCGGCATGCAATGCGGCGGCTGGACCGTCACTTGGCAGGGCAAGCCCGGCAACGTGACGACCGGCACGACGCTGCGCGCCGGGATCGCGGCGACCGTATCGGCCAAGACACGAGTGACCTACAGCGCGGATGGGCGCGGTGCCGACGGCGCCGACGTCGCGGTGGTCGTCGTCGGCGAAGCGCCGTACGCCGAGGGCGTGGGCGATCGCGCCGACCTCACGCTCGCGGCCGGCGACGTCGCAGTCGTCGACGCGATCGCGGCGGCGCACGTGCCGATCGTTCTCGTCGTCTACTCGGGCCGGCCGTTGATTCTCGGCGGCGTGCTCGATCGCGCCTCCGCCGTGGTCGCGGCATGGCTGCCCGGAACGGAAGGGAGCGGGATCGCCGATGTGCTATTCGGGGACTACGCGCCGCGCGGCAAGCTCGGCTTCGCGTGGCCGCGCTCGATGGCCGAGATCCCGAAGCACGCGGGCGACGCGAGCTACGACCCGCTGTTCCCGTTCGGCTTCGGTCTCACCTATGCGTCGGTGCCGAGGAAGCCGCCGCGCTGACGGCTGCTGCCTCGCGCGGTTGCTAGAAGCCGAAGATGCTCGACCCGTGCCGGCGTCTTTCTTGTTGGCGACGCTTGATGCGGAGGAAGATCTGCCGCCGTTTGGCCTCGAGCCAATCGGCCCGGGTCACTTTGTTGCCGCGCAGCGTGGCTTCGTTGTCGCGGTACTCGCAGAACGCGCGATAGCCGCTGACCTCCGTCTTGAGCTCGCGCATCACGAGCTCCGCCATTAACGCGTCATCGAGCAGGCCGATGCCGGGGATCTTGTCGGGGATCATGTCCTTCGCCACGGCAAAGTAGCCGACGGCCGCGGCGATACGCCGCCGGTCCTCGTCGGGAAGCGGCCACTCGCTGTCGTCGAGCATGTCGATCAGCACGCCGAGATCCGCCAGTCGGGTTTGCACGTACTCGGGAGCTTTGATCTTCGTGGCCTGACGGAGCAGCCGGCGAGCTCCGACGATGAGGTCCTTTTCCGCCCGCTTCGAATTCTTTTTCCAGACGTCGTCCATCACGCGGCGGAAGTAGCTGAGGTCGTCGTCGCTCAACTCGAGCACGATCTTTTCCGGCATTTCTTCTTCTCCCAATTGGGCGAGCGGTTACTTGGGTGGCGAATAGTAAAGGGAAACGCGCGATTGCGCGATCCTAAGCTCATTCCAGGGCAGGGCCGAAGATTCGCGACGCCGTGCCGAACAGCACGGCCTCCCGCTCGGACTCGCCGAGCAGCGCGAGCGAGTCACGAAGCTGACCGACGATCCGCGCGTAGGGACCCCGTGTCTGACCGATGTCGGTGCCGCAGAGAATCCGCTCGGCGCCGAACGTGTCGACGAATCGGCGCATGAGCTGCGAGCCGGCCGAGAGCACGACGTCGTGCTCGGCGATCATGTCGAGAATCGGCTTCACTGCGGCGATCAACCTGGGTCGGGCTCGAGCAGCGCCTGCGTCGAATGGAAGATCTCTACCGGGTACAACCCGGGCGCTTTCCTCTCTCCCTGCCGCTACACTGCTCGCGACGCTCCGGGGGTTCGATGTCAGCACGAAAGGCCATCATCACTTGCGCGGTGACGGGATCGATCCACACCCCATCGATGTCCCCGCACCTGCCGATCACGGCCGAGGAGATCGCCGATGCCGCCGTCGGCGCGGCCGAGGCGGGCGCGGCGATCATTCATCTGCACGCGCGCAATCCGAAGGACGGTCGACCGGATCAGAGTCCGGAGGCGTTTCGCCCGATCCTAGAGAGCATCAAGCGCCGCTCCGATTGCGTGATCAACATAACGACCGGCGGCGCGCCCTCGATGACTCTCGAAGAGCGGCTGAAGCCGTGCGCGGTGTTCAAGCCGGAAGTCGCGTCGCTGAACATGGGCTCGATGAACTTCGGACTGTTCGAGATGCTGAAGCGTTACAAGACGCTCAAATACGATTGGGAGCACACGCTGCTCGAAGGCTCGCGCGACCGCGTGTTCAAGAACACGTTCAAAGACATCGAGTACATCTTGACGACTTGTGCCGAGAACGGCACGCGCTTCGAGATCGAGTGCTACGACGTCGGACACCTCTACACGCTCGCGCACTTCATCAATCGCGGCCTGATCAACCCGCCGTTCTTCGTGCAGGGTGTGTTCGGCATTCTCGGCGGCATCGGCGCACATCCCGAGGACGTCGCGCACATGAAGCGAACCGCAGATCGACTGCTCGGCAACGACCTGCACTGGAGCGTGCTCGGCGGCGGGCGCAGCCAGATGGAAGTCTGCTCACTGTCCGCTTCGATGGGCGGCAACGTTCGAGTCGGGCTCGAGGATTCGCTTTGGGACGGGCCGGGCCGTCTCGCGGAGTCGAACGCGCATCAAGTGCGGCGCGTGCGGCGAATCATCGAGGGGTTGGGCCGCGAGATCGCGACGCCCGCCGACGCGCGCAAGATGCTCGAGCTCAAGGGCGGCGCTCGCGTGGCGTTCTGACTGCGCTCAGCGACGTCGTGATCGATCCAATGGAGTACGACGCGCAGATCCTCGCGCTGCGCGGCTGAGCTGGACGAGACTGCCGAACCAAAAGCGGCCAACGCTGCCTATAAATCTGACCCAGTGACGTTTCGGGAGTCTTCGATGGTGCGAACACAGAGAACCGTGCGGCTCGCGGCGGTTCTTCTCGGCCTCGCCGTGGCCGGCTCGTCGGCGGCCGTGCAGCAGGGAGACATGGCGCCGGCGTGGCACGCGCGCGACTTCGGCGGGCACGCGATCGATTTCCCGAGCGTAACGCAAGGCAAGCCGGCGGTCGTGGTGTTCTGGGCCACGTGGTGTCCGTACTGCAAGGCGTTCATGCCATACCTGAAGAACATCCAGGCGGATTACGCCAAGCAAGGCGTGAAGGTCGTCGTGATCAACGCGAAGGAAGACGGCCGCGGCGATCCGGCGGCGTACGTCCAGAGCCTGGGTTTCGCGCCGATCGCCGTCGCGAACGGCGACGAGATCGCGCAGGTGTACGACATCCGATACATTCCGGGGCTCCTCATCGTCGACGGCACCGGCAAGGTCGCGTACCGGCGGCCTTGGACCGATCTGCCGGCGGGAAAGACCGTGGCCGAGCTCTGGGACAGCCAAGTTCGCACGGCGCTCGACGCGTTGGTGCGCCGATGAGCTCGATGGATCGACGCGCCTTCATCGCAAGCGGAACGCTACTCACGCTCGCCGCTTACGTGGGCCGCGCCTGCGCGCAGGACGTGCCGCGTAGCTCGTTCCCGTCGGGTGCGACGGCCGAGGACGTGACGGCCGGCATCGACCTGTCCGGAAAGACGGTCGTCGTCACGGGCTGCAACTCGGGGATCGGCCTCGAGACGATGCGCGTGCTCGCGCTGCGTGGCGCACACGTGATCGGCACCGCGCGGACGGCCGAACGCGGCCGCGAGGCCTGTGCGAGCGTGCAGGGCAGAGACGACGCCGGAGGTGCTCGAGCTCAGCGACTTCGATTCCGTCGTCGCGTGCGCGAGCGCGATCCGCGCGCTCGACGTGGCCGATCGACGTGCTCGTGTGCAACGCCGGCGTGCTGCTGACGGATCTGCAGCAAGTGCGCGGGCTCGAAATGCAATTCGTCGTGAACCATCTCGGTCACTTCATTCTCGCGAACCGCTTGCTCGAGCGAGTGACTGCGGCGCCGCAGGGCCGCGTCGTCGTGGTCGGCAGCGTCGCGCACCAAGGGGCGCCGCCGGGCGGCATCCAGTTCGACAACTTGTCGGGGAAGGGCTGGGAGCGGCAGGCGTACGGTCACTCGAAGCTCGCGAACGGCCTGTTCTCGCTCGAGCTGTCGAAGCGCCTCGCCGGCACGCGCGCGACGTCGAACTCGCTGCATCCCGGGGTCGTCGCGACGAACATCATGCGCAACATGAGCTTTC
This sequence comes from uncultured Gammaproteobacteria bacterium, assembly GCA_963841645.1. GTDB lineage: Bacteria > Pseudomonadota > Gammaproteobacteria > Steroidobacterales > Rariloculaceae > FEN-1219. The sequence continues at coordinate 123,571 of CAWJDS010000016.1, forward strand.
GACCGCCGGCCGGTGGTGGCGGCGGCGGCTTCAACTTCGAGACGCCCGCGCAAGGCGCGGCCACGAGCTGCTATCTCGCGAGCAATCCGGCGCTCGCGAAGGTCACGGGCAACTACTTCGCCGACTGCAATCCCGCCGAGCAGAGCGCCTACCAAAAGGACGCCGCGATGGCCGCTAAGCTGTGGACGGTGTCGGAAGAGCTCACGCGGCCCTATTTGATCTAGCGTCGATCGTGCATGCTGCGCGCGTCGGTGCCAGGGGCTCGCCGACGCTTCGTCGATCGCTTCGAAGTCAGGGGGGATTCATGACGCGCGCATTCGCAGCGAGATTTTCGATCGCGATCTGCATCATCGCCGTGGTTATCACGGCGGCGACCGCACAACCGTCGACGGCGCCAATCGACGATGCGCTGCGCAGCGCCGTCGCGCGCGGCGACGTGCCCGGCGTCGTAGCGCTCGTGACCGACCGCAAGGGCGTTCTCTATCGCGGCGCCTTCGGTGTCGCCGATGTCGAAAGCAAACGGCAGATGACGGTCGACTCGATGTTCCGCATCGCGTCGATGACGAAGGCGGTCACGTCGGTCGCCTTGATGCAGCTCGTCGAGCAAGGGAGGCTCGGCGTCGACGACCCCGTCGACAAGTATCTGCCCGAGATGAGCAAGCTGCCGGTGTTCCAGTCGTTCGACGCCGCGACGGGCGACTATCGCCTGCGGCCGTCGACCAGGCCGATCACCGTGCGGCACCTGCTGACGCACACGTCGGGGCTCGGCTATCCGTTCACGAGCGCGATCCTGCGCGACTTCAAGCCGCGAGCCGGCGAGAGCTACGCCGACGGACCGCTGCTGTTCGAGCCCGGCGAGCGTTGGCACTACGGAACGAGCACGGACGTCGTCGGGCGACTCGTCGAGAAGATCTCCGGAGAAAAGCTCGAGGACTACTTCCTGCGCCACATCCTGACGCCGCTGAAGATGAGCGACACGTCGTACAACATCCCGCGAAGCAAAGGCGGCGCGCGTCGTCGCGGCGCAGCAGCGCGACGGCGAGCGAATGGACGGCAAGATCGTCCTCCAGTCGCCGCAGCCGCCGCTGACCGTGGCGATGCCGATCGGCGGCGGCGGACTGACCTCGACCGTGGACGACTACGGACGCTTCGTGCGCATGCTGCTGAACGGTGGGGCGCTCGACGGCGTGCGCGTGCTGAAGCCCGAAACCGTCGCACTGATGGGGCAGAACGCGATCGGCGACGTGTCGGTGCCGGCGCTGAAGACGGCGCTACCGCGCAGCGCCGACTTCACGTTCATTGCCGACGGGCGCGACAAGTGGGGGCTCGGATTCCTGATCACGGTCGATCACGTCGCGGGCAAACGCTCGGCCGGCAGCCTGAGCTGGGGCGGCATCAACAACACTTATTACTGGATCGACCCCAGCAACGGCCTCGCCGGCGTGATCATGATGCAGTATCTGCCGTTCGCAGACGCCAAAGCGCTCGCGGTCTACGATGCGTTCGAGCGAGCCGTTTATCGGACTCTCGCGTCGCAGCACGGACGAGAGTAGGGCCGAGTGCGCCGCCGATGAATCCTGCCGTCACTAAGCCCGTGTTCGGTTTCGAAATTATCGAGAAACGATAAAAACTGCTTGACTTTCGGTCTAAGTTTTATTGATATTCGATATACACATCGATATTCGATAAATCCGCCGGGAGACCAAGCATGCAAACGTTCGGGGCGAATTCCGTGTCTTCGAGCCTCGCGCTCGCAATCAAGATCGCCTACGTGTTCGTTGCCGTATGGGTCGCCGTGACGGTAGCGGGTGGCGTGGTGAGCCTCTTGATCCTCGCTCTCTTCACGGCGCAGTCTCACGATCCGCCGGCGTCGCTCAAATTCCTCGCGACGACTTGGACCGTCGGCGTCCCGGACATGCTGTATCGGATCGCGGCCGCGGTTGGCGCCCTCGGGATCGTGCGTAGCCTCAGAGCCCTCTTCGTTTCGCTTGCCGAGAACCAGCCCTTCGCTGTCGGCAACGCCGACCACCTGCGTAGGATCTGGGTCACGCTCGTGGTGATCGAGATCGTTCGCGTCGGCGCCTTCATCGCGGCGCGCGTGTTGACGACGCTGTATGCACCGGGCGACGTCTCACCCCTGCCCGAAGGGATCGCGTCGCCGATCGATCTCTATCGCTGGTTCGTGATCTTCGTGGTGCTGATCCTGGCCGAGGTGTTCCGCCAAGGGACGCGCCTGCGCGAGGACAGCGAGCTCACGGTGTAGGGCGCGCACGAATGACGATTCGAATCACATTGGACAAAGTGCTCGGCGGGCGCGAGATGTCGCTGACGTCGTTGAGCGAGAAAGTCGGCCTCACGATCGCGAACCTGTCGATCTTGAAAACCGGCAAAGCGCGCGCAATTCGGTTCTCGACGCTCGACGCGCTGTGCCGCGCGCTCGACTGCCAGCCCGGCGACATCTTGGTCTTCGATCCGACCGGCGTGGAACGCGACGTCGGCGACTGAGCGCATCGCGAGTCTTCGGCAGAGTGCAGCACCGCGGAGCGCAAACACAATTAGTTGACGCGCGTCGACGCTTCAGCCCAATATCTTGCGTCCGTCGGTTCGCTTTCGAGCGATGAAAAGGGAATTCCGGTGCCGGGCGCGCGGAGCGTTCGAAAGCCGGAGCTGCCCCCGCAACTGTCGGTAGCGAGCGGTCCGTCCTTCACGCCACTGGAGCGATCCGGGAAGGCGAACGGTCCGCGACGAGAGCTACGAGCCAGGAGACCTGCCGCCGGACGGCGTACTGTTACTCGGACGGGGTGTGCCGAGCGAGTCGCGCGAACGCCGGTGCTACCGGCCCGCCGGCCGCTCCTCGCTCTACCCGTTCGTCACGTGAGACCTAAGCGAGGTGTCAGATGCCCGAAGCTTCAAAAGTAGTCGTCACTCCGGCGCACGCCGGCTGGCGCCGCGCTGTTGGCCCAGTACGCACCGACGCCGCGCGCGACGCGCTGCTCACCGATTTCGGTAAGGCGACGCTCCAGGATCGCTATCTGCTCGCGGGCGAGTCGTTCCAGGATCTCTTCGCGCGAGTCGCACGCGCGTACGCGGACGACACCGCACATGCGCAGCGTCTCTACGACTACATGTCGAAGCTCTGGTTCATGCCTGCGACGCCGATCTTGAGCAACGGCGGCACGCAGCGCGGGCTGCCGATCTCGTGCTTCCTGAACTCGGTCGAGGACAGCCTCGACGGCATCGTCGGCACCTGGACCGAAAACGTCTGGCTCGCGTCGAACGGCGGCGGTATCGGCACGTATTGGGGCGGGGTGCGCTCGATCGGCGAGCCCGTCAAAGGCAACGGGCAGACCTCGGGCATCATCCCGTTCGTTCGCGTGATGGACTCACTCACGCTCGCGATCTCGCAGGGCTCGCTGCGACGCGGCTCCGCGGCCGTCTACCTCGATGTGCATCACCCGGAAATCGAGGAGTTCGTCGAGATCCGCAAGCCCTCGGGGGACTTCAACCGCAAGAGCCTGAACCTCCACCACGGCATCGCGATCACCGACGAGTTCATGGAAGCCGTGCGCGACGACCGGCCGTTCGCACTGCGCAGCCCGCTCACGCACGCACCGCTGAAGTCGGTGTCGGCGCGCCTGCTCTGGCAAAAGATCCTCGAGACGCGTTTGCAGACGGGCGAACCGTACCTGCTGTTCATCGACACGGCGAACCGCGCGCTGCCGAAGCATCAGCGCGACCTCGGGCTCAGCGTGCGACAGTCGAATCTCTGCAGCGAGATCCTGCTGCCGACCGGCCGCGATCATCGCGGCGAGTCACGCACCGCGGTCTGCTGCCTCTCGTCCGTCAACTTCGAGACGTGGGACGAGTGGAGCGAGGATCCGCGCTTCATCGAGGACCTGCTGCGCTTCCTCGACAACGTGCTCGAGGAGTACATCGAGACAGCGCCCGCGAGCATGGCGCACGCGAAGTACTCCGCCGAGCGCGAGCGGTCGGTGGGCTTGGGCGCGATGGGTTTCCACTCGTTTCTGCAAGCGCATGGCATTCCGTTCGAGAGCGCGCTCGCGAAGAGCTGGAACATGAAGATGTTCAAGCATCTGCGCGCCGCGGCCGACGAGGCGTCGCACGCGCTCGCGCGCGAGCGCGGCGCGTGCCCCGACGCGGCGGAGCGTGGCGTCGAAGAGCGCTTCAGCCACAAGCTCGCGATCGCGCCGACCGCGAGCATCAGCATCATTTGCGGCGGCACGAGCGCATGCATCGAGCCGATCCCCGCGAACATCTACACCCACAAGACGCTATCGGGCTCCTTCACGGTGAAGAACATCGCGCTCGCCGCGCGGTTGCGCGCGAAGGGCTCTGACAACGCCGAAACCTGGCGCTCGATTCTCGAGCACGATGGCTCCGTGCAGCACCTAGGTGTTCTCGACGAGAACGAGAAGGCCGTGTTCAAGACCGCGTTCGAGATCGACCAGCGCTGGGTCATCGATCTCGCGGCGGACCGCACGCCGAGCATTTGCCAAGGCCAGTCTCTGAACCTCTATTTAGAGAGCGACATTCACAAGTGGGATCTCTTGATGCTGCACTGGACCGCATGGGAACGCGGCATCAAGAGCCTTTACTACTGCCGCTCGAAGTCCGTGCAGCGCGCTGGCTTCGCGGGTGTGGAAGGCGACAACACGCGGCGCTGGCCCGAGCGGCCGCTGCGCGCGGACGGCTCGAAATACGACGAGTGCCTCGCGTGTCAGTGAGGAAGGTGACGACCATGCCTGCAAGAAATCCAAGAAGCGCGAAGGCGATTCGGCCCCTCGAGCCGACCCCGCAGATCGAGCTGCTGCAGCTGCCGGGTCTCATGAAGCCGAGCACGAGCTACAAGCCGTTCCGGTATCCGTGGGCGATCGAGTTCTGGCGCCGTCAGCAGCAGATCCATTGGCTGCCAGAGGAGGTGCCGCTCGGCGAAGACTGCAAGGATTGGCTGCGCCTCCAGGATGGCGAACGGAACCTGCTCACGCAGGTGTTCCGCTTCTTCACGCAGTCCGACATCGAGGTGCAGAACAATTACCTCGAGCGCTACGCGCAGGTGTTTCGCCCGACCGAGATCAAGATGATGCTCGCCGCGTTCGCGAACATGGAGACCGTGCACATCGTCGCGTACGCACTTCTGCTCGAGACGATCGGCATGCCCGAGACCGAGTTCGCCGCGTTCATGGACTACGCGGCGATGCGCGACAAGCACGACTACATGCAGCGCTTCGGCGTAGACAACGAGGGCGACATCCTGCGCACGCTCGCGATGTTCGGCGGCTTCACCGAGGGGCTCCAGCTCTTCGCGAGCTTCGCGATCCTTCTGAACTTCCCGCGCCACAACAAGATGCGCGGCATGGGTCAGATCGTGTCGTGGTCGGTGCGCGACGAGAGCCTGCACTGCGAAGGCATCATGCGGCTCTTCCACACGTTTGCGGCCGAGACCGGCGCGCTCACGAAGCGCGTGCGCGAGGACATCGTGGACTGCGCGCGCACCGTCGTCGGGCTCGAGGACCGGTTCATCGACCTCGCGTTCGAGCTCGGTCCGATTCAGGGGCTCGACGCCGAGCAGGTGAAGGCTTACATCCGTTACGTCGCGGACTGGCGGCTCCAGCAGCTCGGGTTGCCGCCGCTATTCGAGATCCGCGAGCATCCGTTGCCGTGGCTCACCGAGATCTTGAACGGGGTCGAGCACGCGAACTTCTTCGAGACGCGGGCAACCGAGTACGCGAAGGCAGCGACCGGCGGCGACTGGCACGGGCCCGAGGGCGCGTGGGGTGTGTTCGACGCGCGGCTCGCGCGCCAGAAGCAGCCCGAGCTCCTGCAATGAGTTGCCAGGCGGCGCCGAAATCGGGACCCGGCTGACGCCGGCGTTTGCCGCCGTGAACCACCGAGATAGTGGTTCGGACGATGGCGACCGGCCGACCCAACGTCGCTGACCCTGCCGATGTTCCTGTTCGCGCCGGTGCGCACGGGTGGTAACGACAGCCTGCCGGCGGTTACCATCGCGGCGCGATCGTTGGAGCTACCTTTCTGATTCGACACCGTGCGAATGCGACCGGACGTGCTCGATGACCAGAGGAAGTCAATGCGAAAAGAAGGCTGTTTAAGCCTCGCTCTCGAGCTCGCGTCGATTCTCTCCCTGTCCTATTGGCCGACGTCCGACGCCTCGGCGCAGGCCCGCTATGATGATCACGAACTAGAGGATCGGATCTTCGTCTCGCTCGGCGGCCTCAACGCGCCTAACATTCAGAGCCAGCTGCGGATCGACCCGAAAGACATTGGCATCGGCACGATCATCGATCTCGAGGACGACCTCAAGCTCGAGAAATCAGTCAGTGTCCTGCGATTGGACGGCTACTTTCGTCTCAGCAACGCCCACCGCCTCGAGTGGACTTACTTCGACCTGAATCGGGCCGGGTCGACGACGTTAGTCGACAGGGATGTTCAGATCGGGGACGTCACTTTCCCTCTCCAATATCGCGTCGACTCTCGGTGGGATTTCAGGGTCTTCAAGGTTAGTTACGCCTATTCGTTCATCAACACCGCCAAGTACGAGTTTTATCTCGGGGGTGGACTCAATGTTCGCGATATCTCGGTGGGCTTCACCGGCGTTGGCACGCTCGCAGGCTCATCGGATACCAGAGTCTTCGACGACAGCGGGAGACTGCCGCTGCCAACACTGACGGCAGGCATGCGGTACAGCCTGACCGACAAGCTCAGCCTCCGCTTTCGAATTGAGAGCTTCTTCATTGAGATCAACAACACCTCCGGCCGTTGGCAGGACAGCTACGCGCTGCTCGACTATCGGATAAGCGACAAGTTCGGGATCGGCGGCGGCTTGAACTTCTTCGATATCACCGTCGATGGCGACCTTCGCGACGACTATAGGGCCCAAGCCCAGTCCAGCTACACGGGACTTTTGCTCTACGTTTTCGCGCGATTCTGAAGCGCGAGCGTATCGCCCGCGCCGTCCTGGTCCGTGGCGATCAGACATCGCGTGTCCGTCGTAACGGTACCGGCGAAGCTGTTCTTCGAGACGCGAGCGACCGAGCAACGCGAAGCCCGCGACCGGCGGCGACTGGTACGGACCGCAGGGCGCGTGGGGCGGTTCGACGCGCGGCTCGCGCGGCAAAGCAGCCCGAGTTGCTGCAGTGAGATAGAGCGCCGCACGGCAAACCGCGCGGGCACGGCTTCGGACGGCTATTGCGACGGCTGTCCATGTCCAAAAGCCCGCCCTGGTATTCCTCGCGCTAGCAGTGTGGCTTATAGTCCATACTTCTTACCCGCTGCGGTAGCCGTAGCGCGCAGCGGCGTGCCCAATCTGCAACAACTAGAAGAGGGGGGGAGGTCATGAAGAAGCATCGGACCGCGAGCTATCAACGGCTCGCACAGGCAGTGTGCCTCGGACTCGTGGCGCAGCAGGCGGTCGCGCAAGAGCCTTCTGGGCAGAGCCAGCAGGCAGTCGAAGAGGTTACCGTCACTGGTACGCGGCTCGTCACTTCCGGAGTGAACACGCCGACGCCCGTGACGTCGGTCAGCGGCGTCGACCTGCAAAAGATGGCGCCGAGCACGCTCATCGAGTCGCTGAGCCAGTTGCCGGTGTTCGCCAACAACTTGGCGAGCCAACAAGCGGTCGGCGGCTCGGTCGCCGCCGGCGGCGCCAACCTCAATCTCCGCGGCCTCGACGCTCCGCGGACGCTGGTGCTGCTGGATGGTCGCCGCCTCGGGCCGAGCAACAAATACGGCACCGTCGACGTCGGCGTCATCCCCGAAACGCTCGTTCGGAGCGTCGAGGCGGTCACCGGTGGCGCATCCGCTGCGTACGGCGCCGACGCCGTCGCGGGTGTCGTGAACTTTCGCCTGGACAGGAAGCTCGACGGCTTCAAGAGCGCATTCTCAGCCGGAGCCACGACGTACGGCGACGACGAGCACGTACAAGGCGGGCATCGGCTACGGGACCGACATCGGCGAACGCGGACACATCATCGCGGCCGTCGAGACCTGGCACAAAAAGGGCATCGACGATTTCAGCTCCCTCCAGGACCGCAGCGACTTCATGAATCTCAGCGCCCAGGTCACGAATCCGGATCCGGTTAACGGGCCAAACTTCCTGATGCGCCCATTCGTTAGCCCGACGAATTTCACGACGGGCGGCATCATGTTGCAGCCGGGCTCGGCGCTCGATCATGTGGAATTTCTGCCCGGCGGCGGCGGCGCTTCCCGGCCACTTCCGTTCAGCGGTGTCGGCCAATTGAACGGGTGGCTGCAACTGCCAGGCGCGGCCCACCCTCGAGTACGGCGTCAACTCGGACTTCGAAGTGGACACGCCGGCGGACCGAGGCGTCCTCTTTGCTCACTACGACCACACGATCAACGACCGCAACACCTTTTTCGTCGAAACGCTGCTGGCCGACACGCAGCAGCAAAACCGTTGGCAAACGGCCGCGCTGCTCTCGGCCGTGGCAGGCCAGACTGTACGTCGACAATCCTTTCCTCCCCGCGGCGGTTAAACAGACAAATGCAGGCCGAAAGCCGCCAATTCGTCGGCTTCGGCATTTTCACGCCGAACTTGCCCGGCAACCCGTTCGAAGACGGCCAATTGATCGCGAAGAACCGTTACGGCCAAGTGACGGGTGGCTTCACGCACAACTTGTCGGACAAATTCCTCGCGGGTAACTGGGCGCTGGACAGCTACGTCCAGTACGCGCAAAACAGACAGGAAACGGTCGACCCGGGTGGAATGCGCACGGACAGGTTGTTTCTCTCGATGGATGCGGTGACCAACCCCGCGAACGGTCAACCTGTGTGCCGCGTGACGCTCTTCAACCCGGGAATCTTCGATTCGTGCGTGCCGATCAACCTGATCGGCGGCACTGCCTCCGTGACGCCGGCCGCGGCTAACTACGTCATCGACAACGGCAAGATCGCGCGCGGGAGAGTCACGGAGGAGGACGCGGAAGTCTCGATTAGGGGCGACCTCACGAAAGGCTCGGGCGGCGTGCTGGGCTCGATTTCGGCCGCTGCGGGTGTGTCGTGGCGAGAGGAGCAACTCGGCGTGCGCACGGTGGATCCGTGCGACGAGTTTCCGTGCACGATCGAGGGCCAATTGATGAGCGATCTCGGGCTGGCGGTGCCGCGGTTCGCGCGGGATTACCGCGTCAGTCAATCCCACGACCGGCGCGCCGCAGTTCGGCGTCCCGGGTCTCCGGTTCGTGCCCTCGGGCTTCGCCGGCGACGCGAATTCGAGCACCGTGCTGTTCACGAGCCAGCGCACCGTCGAGGGCGGCTACACGGTGCGCGAGGCGTTCGCCGAGTTCGGCATTCCGCTGCTGAAGGGCGGCAGGTTGAATCTCGACGAAGCGATCCGCGGCGTCTGGTACACGCGGCAGCGGCAACGCGCAGCCGTGGAAGAGCGGCGTCTCGTTCCAAGTCACACCGAGGTTCAGGCTGCGGGCCACGGAATCCAAGGACGTTCGCGCGCCGACGCTGCGGGAACGCTTCGAGTCCCAACGCGGCGGCGTGAACGTCACCGATCCGGCGAACGGCAACGCGACTGATCGCCACGGCCAATTACTCGGGCGGAAACCCGGACGTCGGCCTCGAGACCGCGCGGACCAGCGTGTACGGCTTCGTGTATCAGCCCACGGACAAGTTCTCGGTGACGGTCGACAAGTACGACATCAACATAGACGATGCGATCGGCCAGCTCACTGCCCAGCAGGAAGTCAACGCCTGCTACAACTCCGCCGGCCACAACTCGTCGTCGCTGTGTCAGTACGTGATACGTGACGCAAACAATCAGATCGTTCGCGTCGATTCGCTGTTCATCAACCTTTCGAATCAGCGCGTCAAAGGCTTCGATCTCGAGCTCAACTACGCCGGAATCCAGGTGGGAAGCGGGACGCTGGGCTGGCGTTTCCTCGGCACGCGGCTCGACGAGAACTCGGTTCTGACCCCCGGTTCGCCGCGCGACGACCGTGCCGGCGACGTCGGGTCGGCCCCGCCCGCGGGAGGCTTACCGAAGAACAAGTTCACGACCTACCTGACCTACGCGCACGGGCCGTTTTCGATCTTCCTGCAGGAGCGCTACATCGGTGGCGGCGTAAACGACCATACCAAAGTCGAAAGCACCACGCGTCTGGTCGCTCCGCTGGCCCCTGCCATTGTCACCGTCGACGACAACAGCGTCGACTCGGTTCTCTACACCGACCTGACGTTCAACTTCGCCGGGAGGAAGAGCGGCAACACTCACTGGGAGACGTTCTTGACGGTGAACAACCTCACCAACGAGGCGCCGCCGGCCCAATATCCGATCATCGGTCGCGCGGGCGTGCCGGGACCCAACACGTATCTCTACGACACGATCGGCCGGAGATTCACCGTCGGATTGCGTTTGGATTTCTGATCGGCAAACGAAGCTCGGCTCTTTCTGCTCGCGGCGCTCGAGCCGTACGGGTACATTCGCGGCGTGCCGTTTGACGGCGGCACGCCGCGAGTCTCTCGCGACGGCGTTACAGGATCGCCCGGCACTTCGACCGAAGCGCGCGTCAGCCGGAGTCGACCGTACCGAGGCCCAATGCTCACACTCGTTCACTCCCCCCGGTCCCGATCGACCGGATTCCTCTGGCTGCTCGAAGAGGCCGGAGCGCCTTACGAGATCCAATACGTCTCGATTCGACGCGGAGACGGATCGGGCGAGACCGATCCGACGAACCCGCACCCGCACGGTAAAGTGCCCGTGTTGAAGGACGGCTCGACGATCGTGTTCGAGCAAACCGCGATCGCGTTGTACGTCGCCGACAAGTTCCCGAAGGCGCGCCTGGGTCCGCCGTTCGGAGACGCGGCCCGCGGGCCGTTCCTTACGATGCTCTCGTATTACTCGGGCGTGATCGAGCCGGCGTTCACGTCGAAGTTCATGAACATCTCCGTTCCGCGCGGGACCGCGGGCTGGGTCAACTCGAACGAAGCGATGGATTTCATCAACGCGCGGCTCGCTGCCCAGCCCTACGTCGCGGGTCAACAATTCACGGCGGCGGACGTCTTGTACGCGGGCGCGTTCGCGTTGTTCTTGAACTCTCCGTTGCTCGCCGACAAGAAGACGCGTGCGCTCGAAGACTACGTCGCGCGGTGTACCGCGCGGCCCGCACGCGCACGCGCGCTGGCGAAAGACGAGAAGCCCTCGCCGTGAGGCGTGTCGACGAGCGCTGAGCACGACTTGAACCGCTTCGTCGAGGCGCAGGGCTCGAACGTACGAACGCGTGCTCGCCGAGCTCCGCAGTGGTCGCAAGCGCTCGCACTGGATGTGGTACATATTTCCTCAGCTCGCCGGCCTCGGCCGTAGCGCGACGTCTCGCCATTACGCGATCCGGAACCTCGACGAGGCGAAGGCCTACCTCGCGCACCCACTGCTCGGAACGCGCCTGATCGAATGCGCGACCGCCGTCGTCGAGATCGAGAACCTATCTGCTTACGAAATCTTCGGGTCGCCCGATGACCTCAAGCTGCACTCTTCTGCGACGCTGTTCGCGCGGGTCTCAGCGCCTCGCTCGATGTTCTCGAGGCTGCTCGCGAAGTATTTCGGCGGTCGAGAGGACGAGCAGACACTGCGTCTCCTAGGCGCAGACGGCTGACGCCGAGCGCTCGCCCGTAAGCAGCAGATCGCTGGCCCTATCGCGTAGCGAGGACGCGGCCGTTTACTATCCGTGCAATGAGGTCACCGGGAGCTGGTATGAACGTCCGCCGAAGTTGCTTTGCCGTCGTGGTCGCCGCACTCGTCGCACTGTGCACCGCGACGCTCGCTGCGCTCGCGGCGCCGCTCACGATCAAGGAGCAGGGCAGCTTTTTCGTCGGCGGCGAGAAGAAGACCTGTCGCGTCTCCGGCGTCGGCCCGATCCCGGCGCAGACCGGCGAGATCACGGTCAATCAGATGTACGTGCAGTACCAGATCCCGATGAAAGGCGACGACCACGTCCCCGTCGTGATGGTTCACGGCTGCTGCTTGAGCAGCAAGACGTGGGAGACGACGCCGGACGGGCGCATGGGCTGGAGCGAGTACTTCGTCCGCAAGGACCGTTCCGTGTACCTCGCCGATCAGGTCTCGCGCGCGCGCTCGGGCTTCGACCCGACGCCGTTCGCCGAAGTCCGCAACGGCAAGACGCCGGCGGACAAGATGCCGACCATCCTGTCGGCGACACACCAGATCGCATGGACCGTGTTTCGCTTCGGCCCCAAGTTCGGCGAAGCGTTCCCCGACGAGCAGTTTCCGATCTCGGCGATGGACGAGCTCTACAAGCAGATGATTCCCGACCTGAACTCGACGCTGGCGCGCGACAGCAATCCGACCTGGACGCAGATGGCCGCGCTCGCGGTGAAGCTCAAAGGCGCGATTCTGATGGGTCATTCGGAGTCGGGTTTCTTCCCGGAGCAGGCCGCGCTGATCGATCCGAAGGGCATCCGCGGCATCGTGTCGATCGAGATGCCGTGCGAGACGACGCTCGCGTCGACGCAGATCGAGACGCTCGCGCAGATCCCGACGCTCGTGATGTTCGGCGACCACTTGAACGACGTGACGGGCGGGCCCGTGAGCTGGCAGCAGTCGTTCGAGACGCTGCAATACGTTCGTCGACCAGCTCAAGAAGGTGGGCGGCGACGCGCAGATGATGCATTTGCCGGCGCTCGGCATCAAAGGCAACAGCCACATGCTGATGCAGGATCGAAATAGCGACGAGCTCGCCGACCTCGTGATCGCGTGGATCGACGCGCACGTCGAGCGTAAAGCGGGGCACTGAGTCGGCACGAGCCCGCGCCCGTCCTTGCCAGCTGAGGTCGCTACGGCACGCCGCGCCTCATTTCTCGGCGCTTGAGTAATTTTAGGCGTCGGCCGGCTGTCGGCTCTAGGTCGATCCTGCTAGGCTGCCGAGGTCTTTTGGGCGGATTCGTTCGCCGCATGGCCCGATCGCTCGACAAAGCCCTGTTTGAGTTGCTCGCGCGGCTCCGCGCCGAGCGCCGCGGCCCCGCGAGCTTGCTGCTCCTCGGCTGGGTGCTGCTCGCGCAGACGGCGCTCGTCGTTCACCGGATCGACCACAACGCGGCGGACCACAACACGGTTTGCGCCGCATGCGTCGCAGCCGATCAATCGGCGGACGCGGCGAGCACGCCGCTCTTCGTCAGTATTCCGCAGGCGCCGATGCCGGTCGCGACTTCCGTCGCCGAGTCGGCCGGCACGCCTGCGCTCATTTCCTACCGCTCTCGCGCGCCTCCGGAACGCTCCCAAGCTTAGACGCAGTCGCGGGCATGACGCCCGCGGTTTTTCGACTCAGTCAGCGAGGGAGCCATGCAATTCCAAAGGCGCGCGGCGCTGGCCGCGCCGTTACTCATTGCGACGAGCGCGAGCGCGCTCGCGCAGCAAGTCAGTGGCAACGCGTTCAATCCGGCCGTGAGTTTGATCCTCGACGGCCACTTCGCGAGCTATTCACAGGATCCGAAGACGTATCGACTGCCGGGTTTCTTGCTCGACCCGGAAGGCGGGCTCGGAGCGGAGGGACTCTCGCTCGACGAGACCGAGCTCGCGGTCAGCGCCAACGTAGACGACAAGTACTACGGCTCGATGAGCCTGTCGATTCAGCAGACGAGCGACGGCGACACGTCCGTCGATCTAGAGGAGGCGTACTTCGAGACGCTCGCGCTGCCGAAAGGGCTCAAGGTGAAGGCCGGAAAGTTCTTCTCCGAGATCGGCTACTTGAACCCGGTGCACTCGCACGCGTGGGATTTCTACGATGCGCCGCTCGCCTACGTCGCGATGCTGAACACGCAGCTGTCGGACACGGGCGTGCAGGTGAGCTGGGTGGTGCCGACCGATCTCTACATGCAGATCGGCGGCGAATGGCTGCGTGGCGACGCGTTCCCGGCCGCGAACGGAGCGGAAAGCCATGGGACCGGGTCCGCGACCTTCTTCTTCCACGTCGGCGGTGACGTCGGCGCGACGAGCAGCTGGCGCGCGGGCGTCTCGTATCTCAAGGCCGATGCGAACGATCGGGTCTCGGAATTCCAGGATGGCAGCGTCAGCTTCACCGGCACGAGCGACGTCGCGATCGCGGACTTCGTCTGGAAGTGGGCCAAGAACGGCAACTCGCGCGATCGCTACTACATCGTTCAGGCCGAGTACCTGCACCGTAAGGAAGACGGAGACCTTGCGACTACTCCGACCGCGCTGCCGACGGTCAACGGGATCTACTCGGGCACGCAATCCGGCTACTACGTGCAGGGCGTCTATCAGTTCTATCCGCGCTGGCGCGCCGGGCTGCGCTACGACCGTCTCGACGCGAGCAACGCGGTGAGCACGCCGGTGCCGCCGCCGCTCGTCGCGGATCACAGCCCGTCTCGCGTGACCGTGATGGCGGACTTCTCGAACAGCGAGTTCAGCCGAATGCGGCTGCAGTTCGCGCGCGACGAGTCGCGTACCTAAGCCCGACGACCAGATCGTCTTTCAATACTTGATGAGCCTCGGCGCGCACGGCGCGCATCGGTTCTAAGGAGCCCACGATGAAAATGCTCTTGAGTCTTAGCGCGCCTTGCTGCTCGCGCTGCCCGCGCACGCGGCCGTCGAGGTCCTCGCGTGCGAGCCCGAATGGGCCGCGCTCGCGACCGAGATCGGCGGCAAGCTCGTGAACGCCGAATCGGCCACGACGCCGCAGCAGGATCCGCACTACATCCAAGCGCGGCCGAGCCTGATCGCGAAGGTGCGGCGAGCGCAGCTCGTCGTCTGCACCGGCGCCGATCTCGAGGTCGGTTGGCTGCCGCTGCTGCTGCGCCAAGGCGGCAACGCGGCCGTGCAGCCGGGGCAGCCCGGATTCCTGAACGCGGCGGACTACGTCGAGCTGCTCGACAAGCCGTCGAGCGTCGACCGCTCGCTCGGCGACGTGCATCCGTACGGCAATCCGCACATCCAGACCGATCCGCGCAACATCGCGAAGGTCGCCGCCGCGCTCGCGGAACGGCTCGCGATGCTCGACGGCGCGAACGCCGCGACTTACAAGCAGCGCTACGAGGACTTCGCGCAGCGCTGGCAGGCGGCGGTCGAGCGCTGGACGACCGCCGTCGCGCCGCTGAAGGGCAAGAAGCTCGTCACGCATCACAAGGGCTGGGCGTATCTCGAGAACTGGGCCGGGCTCGTCGAGGTCGGCAATCTCGAGCCGAAGCCCGGGTTGCCGCCGAGCGCGGCGCACCTCGCCGAGCTCCTCGATCAGCTCAAGGGCCAGCAGGTCGCGTGGATCGTGCGCTCGACGTACGAGGACGCGAAGGCGTCGGAGTGGCTCGGCAGCCGAACGATGATTCCGTACGTCGTGCTGCCGCACACGGTCGGCAGCGTTCCGGGCGCCGACGATCTCTTCAAGATGTTCGACGTGCTCGTGAAGACGCTGCTCGAGGCGAAGCGATGAATTTCGACTCGCTCAGCATCGTCGGCCCCGCGCTGCTCGCGGGCATTCTCGTGCTCGCGACGCACGTGCCGCTCGGGCGCGAGGTGCTCGGCCGCGGGATCATCTTCATCGATCTCGCGGTCGCGCAGATGGCGGGGCTTGGCGTGATCGCCGCGAACGGCTTCGGGCTCGAGGCGCACGGCGTCGCGGCGCAGGTCGCCGCGTTCGCGGCGGCGCTCGCGGGCGGCTTGCTGCTGTCGTGGACCGATCGGCGCTTCGGCAAGGTGCAGGAAGCAATCATCGGCGTGTCGTTCGTGCTTGCGGCCACGGGCGGAATCCTGCTGCTCGCGAACGATCCGCACGGCGGCGAGGAGCTCCGCGACTTGCTCGTCGGGCAGATCCTGTTCATCGACAGGCACACGCTCGTGCCGGCCGCGGTGCTCGCCGCGCTCGTGCTCGCGAGCTGGCGGCTCGTGATGCGGACGTTCGGCCGCGCAGGGTTCTATCTATTGTTCGCGATCAGCGTGACGGCGTCGGTGCAGCTCGTCGGCGTCTACCTCGTGTTCGCGAGCCTCATGGTGCCCGCGCTCGCGACGCGCTCGCTGCGCAAGCACGCGCTCGCGGCCGGCTACGCGGTCGGCCTCGTCGGCTATCTCGTCGGCCTGCTGCTGTCGGCCGTATTCGACTTGCCGACCGGCGCCGTGATCGTCTGGACGCTCACGGTCGCGGCGCTCGCGAGCGCGCCGTTGCTCGGGCGTTTTCGAGCGCGGGAGACACCGAGTCGATCGCGACGCACGCCTGAGCAACGCGCGCCGGCGCCGCGATCCCTTGCGCGGCATGGGTCGCGGCGCTCGAGTCTCGGATCGCGTCTGCGACACTGGCGCATCGCAAGGCCTTGCCCGAGAATACGTGGAGCTCGGGTCGGTGCTCCGTCGTGGGAACAAGAAGAACGAACTTCGTCATCGTCGTCCCGCGACTCGCGTGGTGGTGGCTGGTCCTGTCGATCGGCTTCGCCGCCAGCGCTCAAGAGCTCGAGCCGCGTGCCTACACGAACGTGCCGATCGGCCTGAATTTCCTGATCGCAGGCTTCAGCAGCTCCGACGGCAACGTGCTGTTGGACCCATCGGTCGTGCTCGACAACGCGAGTGTCCACACCGACGGGCCCGTGGTCGGCTACGCGCGCTCTCTGCGGATTGCGAAGATGTCGTCGAAGATCGACGTGCGGTCTATCGCACGCGTGCCTCGATGGCAGCGCCGATTACCAGGGCCAGCACGCTCGCGCGCAACGTTTGCGGCTGGAGCGACGCGCGCGTGCGCTGGTCGGTGAATTTCTTCGGCGCACCGGCACTGGCGCCGAAGGAGTTCGCAAGCTATCGCCAGAATCTCGTCATCGGTGCGAGCTTGCAGCTCGGAGTGCCGGTGGGCGAATACGATCCGGCGCGGCTCATCAACATCGGCGCGAACCGCTGGACCGCGAAGCCCGAGATCGGCCTTGTCGAAGATGCTCGGCCACCGCTGGACCGTAGACCTCGCGCTCGCGGGCACGTTCTTCGAGACCAACGACGACTATTACGGCGGGCACCGGCGCGCCCAGGACCCGATCTACTCGTTCCAGGCGCACGCGGTCAGGACGCTCCCGAAGGGCTTCTGGCTCGCGGTCGATGGGACGCGCTATCGAGGCGGACGCACCGTAACCGACGGTTTCGCCGACCAAAACCTGCAATCGAACGATCGGCTTGGCCTCACCGTCGGGGTCCCGATCAATCGCCGCCAGTCGCTGAAGTTCTACTACAGCACCGGTGTCGTCGACGCGGACCGGAACGGACTTTGATACCGTCGGGGGCGCGTGGCAGTATCGCTGGGGCGGGGGCTTCTAAGAACGTAGGATTCGGGCGCGGCAGGGCCGCCGCGCGTGGAGCCGGCACTACGGGCAGCGTATCCGCCTGACTCGACGTCGAGAACGATAAGAAGAACGGGCAATGTCTTTCGCAACGAGACGGTACACTGCGCCGGGCGGCTCTCATCGCGCTCGCGGCCTGCTTTGCCTGGTCGTGCTCGCGTCGCTGCCGCCGTCCAGCTGCGGATCGCGCGCGCCGCGCTGAGCCGGCTCGACGGTGTCGAGATCGGGCTCGACTACCTTTGGGCGGGCCCGCGCGGTGTCGACGGTCGAGGGTCTGCGAGTCGCGGCGCCCGGGCTCGACGCGAGCGTCGAGCACGTCGACGTCGACGTCGCGCTCTGGTCGTCGCTGACGCGGCTCGGGCTCGACGTCGAGCGCGATCGACATCCGCGGCGTCGAGGTTCGCGCGACGCCGTGGCCGAGCGACGCCGGGCCCGGCACCGCCTCGGGCCCGCGCGAGCCGTTCGCCGGGCTCGCGCGCGTCGCGAAGCTTCCGAAGCGGATCGCGGTGCGCGCGCTGTCCGGCGACGGGCGCGTCGCGTTGCGCACGGCCGACCGACGTCGAGGTCGCGTCGCCCTTGGCGCGTGACGCTCGCGGGCATCGGCGCCGGCGCGACCGCGACGTTGCGCGTCGACGCGAGCCCCGGAGACGCGTCGCGCCGGCGATCTCGTCGCGGCGGCACGGTCGATGTCGAACGCGACGGCGCAATCGCCGCCGACGGACAGGTTACGCGGCTCGAGCTCGGCGTGGCTCTGAAACCCGTCGATCGCGACGACGAGGTTCGGCTCGCGACCGAGGCCGAGCTCGGCGCGGACGCCGAGCGCTACCGCGTCGACATCGACGGTCCGAAGGCACGGCTGCGTGCACGCCGAGGCCGCGTTCGTGCCGCGCGTGAGCCTCGACGGCGGCTTCGAGGCTCAACGTGACCGAGGGACTCGTCGCGGCCTTCGCCCGCGGCCGCTCGACGGCCGACGTATCCGGAACCTGGCGAGCGGCACGCTGCACGCTCGATCTCGCGCAGCGGCGCGCCGACGTGCAAGGCGTCGGCGCGCGGCGCACGGAGACGGTTGGGAAGCGCTCGATCCGCGGCTCGCGGATCTCGGCGCACTCGATCTCACCGCCGACGTGGACGCGGATCTCGACCACGAGAACCTCAACGTGCGGATGGCCGAGGCGGTTCTGCGCTCTGCGGCGCAAGGCGAGGTGCTGCGTCTCGCCGCGCTCCAGCCGCTGCGCTTCGGCTCGAGGACGTGGCTCGTCGAGCCCGAGAAGCCCGGCCGAGCCCGCGTTGCGGTTTGCGATGGCTTACCCTGCCGCTCGCTGGTTCCAGCGCTTCGTGCCCGCCGCGCGCATCGAAGGCGGGCGCTTCAGCGGCACTCTCGAGGTCGTGCGCGACGCGGAGCGCACGACCGTGCTGGTTGCGCAGCCGATCAAAGTCGACGGGCATGTGACGCTGCGGCCGATCAACGGCATTGAGGCCGCCCGCGTTCGACGTGACGCTCGTGCCGCGCGCGACTCTCGGCGGCGGGGCGCTCGAAGCCGAGGTCGAGAGCTGCGGATCACTGCGCGCACCGGCTTCGTGTCCGAGTTCAAGGGCCGCGCGACGACCTCGCGCGACGCTTGGCCCGTGGTGAGCCTTCGAGGGCGGCATTACAGCGCACGTGCCGGTTATCAGCAAGGCGATCCCCGGGCTGCATGACTTAGACGGCATGACGCGGCTGCAGCTTCGACTTGCCGTGCGTTCGCGTTGCTGGTCGATCGCGCGAAGTTCGGCGCGAATGCGGCCGACGGCCGGCGCATGCTCGCGGCCGAGCTCGCCGGGACGAGCAGCCGTTGCGCGTGCAGTTGCCGCAGTTCGCGATCGATTGGGACACGTTCGAGCCGCGAGCTCTGTCGCTGCGTCTCGATCGCATGCCGATCGCGTGGTTGACCCCGTACCTTCCGGAGCTCCGTTTTCGAGGCGGCGCGTTGTCCGCGAATCTCGTGGCCACGGCACGGGGCGCGACGGTCTACGCCTGACCGCCGGCGAGCCCGTAAGCTCACGAATCTCACGATCGCCTACCGGGACTTCGGCGCGCAGCGCGCGCTCACGGCGACCTGCAAGCCGACGCTCGTGCTCGCAACGCGCTGAACACGCTGCGCTTGCAGGACCTGAGGCTCTCCGCGGAAGGCGGCGATTGGTGCAAGGAGAGATCTCGCTCGAGGAAACCGGCGATACGGGGCGCGTGGCGATCTCGATCGCGCTCGACGGGGACGTTACGCAAGTCGCGCAGCGCTTCGGTGCCGAGCTCGGCAAGCTGAGCTGGCGTCAAAAGGGCCAGCTCGAGCTCGCGACGCAGAAGCTGTCCGTGGACGAGCTCAAGGTCTCGATCACCGATCGCGACGGAACGGCGTTCCTCGCGCTCGACGCGTTGCGGCCGTTTGCGGTGACACCGGAGCCGCTACATTTCGAGACGCCAGGCGGGGCTCGGCGCCCGTCCTGCACGCGGCCGTGACGCCCCTGCAAGCTCGAGAGCCTGCTGCCGAACCTGCTTCGGCTTCGACCTCGCGGGCGTGCTGCCCGAAGGCGAGTTCTTCGGCACGGTCGACGACGACGGGCGGCTCGTGCCTGTCGGCGCGCGAAACCGCTCACCTTCCGCGACGTGACCGTGCGCTGGGGCGACGCCACGCTGCTCGATCGCGTCACGATGAGCGTCGTGTACGAGGTCGCCTATGGCGGGCGACGGTGTGCAGGCGCGGTCGGTCGATCTCACGGCGACCGGGCGCGACGGTCGGATGTTGCTGCATTCGACGACCGAGGCCGTCGCGCCGCTCGCGTCGGATCGGCTCTTGAAAGACGCGAAAATCCACGTCGAGGCGAATCTCGCAGCGCTGGCCGATCAGCCGATTCTCGCGAACTTGCCGCCGTTCCAGGCCGGCACCCTCGAGGCGTCGCTCTCCTTTAAGTACGGTGACGAGGAATGCAGCCGGGCCACAGGGCCGCTCCGGCGAAAGGGAAGGCGTCCAGCGCCACGAAGTCCGCGCCCGCAGCAGCCTCGGTCACGGCGACCCTCGCGCTCAGCACGAAGTTTCGCAATGCGGCGGCCGAGGGCATCGGCCGTCTGCCGGACTTCGATCTCGCGCTCGATGCCGATGGCGTGTTCGGCGATCACCTGAAGGTCGCGCTGCCCGTGCATCTGTCATCGTCCGAGTTCGGCGAGTCGGATCTGCGCTTCGACGGCGCACTGCAACGCCAGGCCGGCGGGCAGCTCGCGTTCGATGCCGCGCTGAAGGGCGGGCGGGTTGCGATGAGCGACGTCGAGCGGCTGATCGCGTTCGTCGGCGCCGAAGAGCGCGCCGCCCGACGCGGCGCCGTCGCCGAGCTCCCCGCGCTCGCGCCGCTGTCCGAAGAGAAGATCGCCGCGATCGCCAAGCTTCGGGCCGTGCGCGACGCCACGCCCGCTTGGGTCGGGCTTCGGCGGCAAGGCGACGGTTGCGCTCGGCAAGCTCGAGTTCGCGTCGTTCACCGTCGAGGGTGTGAGCGGCAAGCTCGACGTGACGCCCGCACGCGCGTCGCTGAGCGGCGTCCGAGCGTCGTTGCTCGGTGCGGCGCTCAAGGCAGCGGCGAACGTGAGGTTCGACGCGGGCAAGCCGAGGCCGTATGCCGCTCGATCTCGACGCCGAGGTCAAGAACCTCGAGCTCGGCCGGCTGTTCGCGGCTGTGGCGCCCGGCACGCCGCCGACGGCCGAGGGCCGCTTCGAGTTCGCGACGACGATGACCGGCGAGGGACTGAATCCGCTCGACCTCGCGCTGTCGTCGGTTGGCGAGGTTCGGCTATCCGGGCGCGACGGCGTGTTTCGCGGGCTCGCGGCCGACGCGGGCACTGGTAGCAAGGCCGCGCGCGTAATCGGAATCCTCACGTTCTCGCGCGAGCTCAAGGCCATCGGGCGCTTGCTCGACGGTCTCGGCGAGATTCATTTCAAGCGGGCCGATCTCAAGCTCGAGCGCACGCCCGACCGGATCGAGCTCAGCCAGCTCTCGATCGTGTCTCCGCAAGCTGCGGATCGACGCGACCGGCGACGTCGAGCTCGCGCGTTTGCGGCCCGTGTTGCTGAGCCCGCTGAACGTCTCGGCGCGCATCTGCTGCCGCCGGCGACATCGCCGTCCTGTTCGACGGCATGAAGCTGCTCGAAGGCGAGAAGGGTCAGGGCGGTTATCGCAACGTCACGAAGCCGATTGTGATCGCGGGGTCTGCGGCCGCACCGGACACGTCCGCGTTTTGGGCGCTGCTCGACGAGGGCGCCGACAATGCGCGCGGCAGCTTCGGAGTTGGGCTGCGCGCGCTCAACAGCCGGATCGAGGCCGGGCGCAAGAGCGCGACGCCATAATCACGGATTGCCCGCGCGGTCGGCACTCGAGCGCCGCACCGCTCTTGCGCGTTGGCCGCCCACGGTGGCATCGCTCGGGGCGCGCTCGTACACTTCTCTTTGCCGCTGCGGCGATCGTTGCGACGAAGGTATCCATGCCCAAGGCGTTCGATATCGTGATGCGAGTTGTGAGCACGCTCCTTTGAATCGAGAGGACTAAAGTATGTCGATGAAGCCGCGAATCGTTCTACTGTTGCTCGCCGTAGCTTGTGCCGGCGCGGCGCGCGCCGCCGACGACGGTTGTAAGCCGAGCGGCGGGCTCGAGTTCGTCTGCGGGCTCAAGAACCCGGAAGACCTCGTCGCGGTACCGGGCACGAAATGGATCGTCGCGAGCGGAATGGCGCCAGGCGTCGGCATCACGCTGATCGATTCGCGCGACGGCTCGCATTCGCAGATCTACCCGGGTCCGAGCCCGGCCGCGAAGCACGACACCATGTTCACGGAGTGCACGACGCCGCCGGATGCGGCGAAGCTCGAGACCCACGGGCTCAACTTGCGCGTCGGGGCGAACGGACGCCCGACGCTTTACGCGGTTGCGCATGGCGCTCGCGAATCGATCGAAGTGTTCGACGTCGAAGCCGGCGGGCGCCAAACCCACGCTCACGTGGAAGGGTTGCGTGCCGATGCCCGAAGGGCTGGCCGCCAATAGCGTCGCGTCGTTCGCCGACGGCGGTCTCGTCGCGACGGTGCTGCTGATGCCGGGCAAGACATTCGCCGACTCTATCGCGCGCAAGCCGACTGGCGCCGTGTACGAATGGGCGCCCGGCAAGCACAACTTCGAGCTGATTCGCGGGAGCGAGCTGCCGGCAACAACGGCGTCGAAGTGTCAGGAGACGGAAAGACGATCTTCGTCGTGTCGTCCGGCTTTCAAACGATCGTCGCGTTCGCGCACCAGAATCCGACGACGCAGCTCGGCACCACGAAACCTCTGCCGTTTACGCCCGACAACGTCCACATGGGCCCCGACGGCAAGCTGCTCACCGCCGGGATGAAGAACGACGAGCCAGCGTGCGGCGGCGCTCCGGGACCGCAGCACGATCTCGCGAAGCTCTCGACGTGCCCGCGCGGCTTCATCGCGATGTCCATCGATCCGGCGACGATGAAGGACACGCTCTACGCGCAGGGGCCCGCGAATCCCGCGTTCAGCAACGCGACGATGGTGTTGCCGGTCGACCGGCAGTTCTGGATCGGGAGCTTCTCCGCCGACCGCGTGGGGCACGGCACGCTGCCGTGAGGCATCAGCGCGCGAGCGCGTAGTTCTGTCGCGAGCAGACCTGCACGAATCCCGCGCGGCGGATATTGTTGAGCGACGGGTTCACTTCACCGGCGATGCTCTCGCCGGTCTCGGTCGCGATCACAGTGCAGCCCGCGCCGGCCGCGAGCTCGATGCGCGCGGCGAGCAGCGCCGATTGGGCGCCGCGGTTGCGGTAGTCGGCGAGCGTCGCGCCGACGCCGAGCCACGCCGTCGAGCCCTCGATGAACACCGCGCCGGTCGCCGCAATTCGCCCATCGGCCTCGGCAACGACGAAGGTCCAGCCCGGGCGGCCCACGAGGGCGGCGAACCACGGCTCGAGCACCGCGGGCATCCCGAACGCCGCACACACGACCTGAGCGATCGACGCCGCGTCTTGCGGTTTAGCCGCGCGCACGGAGAGCGTGCTCGGCCGTGCCGAGCAGGGCTCGGGGCCGCGTAGAAACTTGGCCCACGTTCGGCGAGGCGGGACGCAAGGCCGCGCGCCGCGAGCCAGTCCGCGAGCTGCGCCGGCTTCGCGACGGGATTCAAGTGCAGCCAAAATTCGCGTGGCTTCGCCGACTCGCACCGCTCGAGGATCGCGTCGAGCGCTCGCTCGGTCGCGGGCTCGAAGACCCCGAGGCCGATCGCTCGATTGAAGAAGCTCGCCGGGATGCGCGGAGCGAGCAGCAGAGTCGCGCCCGCGATGGTTTCGGTGCGCAGATCGAACCCGGCCGGTGCCGCGGCGTAGGTGTCGACCATTGCGCGCGCCTCGATCGAGTCCGCGAGGCGGCGGCCTTCGTCGGAATCGAGCTTCACGCGGGGTTCGTCGCGGGATCCGTGCGGCCGCGGCTGCCGGGGCCGAGCGTCGCGGCGTTCACGTCGCGGGTGAGCAGCATCGCGCCGAAGCGCTGCGACTCCGCTTCCTCGAAGCCGACGTCGCCCATGAAGCGCTCCGGATTGCGGAACGTGCCCCAGAGCATGTCCCAAATCGGCAGGTCGCTGTAGTTGTAGGCGTGGAAGCCGCGCCGATGATGCACGCCGTGCGACTCGGGGCGCTGAATCAGCCAGCCGAGCCAGCGCGGCGTGTTGACGTTGAAGTGCTGGAACAGGCTGTAGAACACCGCGATGTAGCCCGTGATCGCGGCCGCCAGCGGATCCAAGCCGAGCAAGAACACGAGCACGAGCACCGACACGACGACGTTGACGATCATCTCTTGCGGCGTGAACACCACGGCGCCCGGCGTGTCGAGGCGCTGCGGCGCGTGATGCAGCTGATGGAAGCAGCGCCAGAGCAGCGGATAGCGATGGTAGCCGCGATGAATCGTCGCGGTCGCGAACGACAAGACGAGATAGCCGAGCACGATGCTGCCCGCGAGCCCGAGCCGCGACGCGTCGACGAGGTGATGGCTCGCGAGCTCAGGCTGGCACGAGCAACGGTAGCACCACGTTGAACGTTCCGACGACGATGAAGAAGAGAATGCCCTTGACGCGCCACCAACGGATCTTCGGCCAGGGACGGCCGGTCTTGAACAGCGACTCGATTGCGAGGAACACGAAGAACGTGACGGGAACGAGCAGGGAGAAGACATCGACCGCGGTCATGGCGCGCCTCGCTCTTGTTGCGACCGGAACGGCGTCGATGCGGCAATGTACTCCGCGGACCTTACGCTGTAAAGTCGCCGCATGAGCTCGAACGTGCGAACCAAGAACTCAGCGGTGCGCGGCCTAAGAGCCGCGCGGCCGCGAAGCGGGGACCGGCTCGCGCGGGGCGAGCCGGCCGTGCGCCGCTAGACCGCAGGCGGATCGCCGAGGAAGCTTGCGGATCATCGACGCCGACGGGCTAGCGCAGCTGTCGATGCGCCGACTCGGCGCGGAGCTCGGCGTCGAGGGCATGGCGATCTACCACCACTTCCACAACAAGGCCGAGTTGCTCGACGGTGTGCTGGAGCTCTTGCTCGAGGAGCTCGAGGTGCCGCCCGAAGGCTCCGGCACGGCGCTCGAGCGCTTGCGCCGCCTTTTCGAGGCCACGCGTGCGGTCGCGATTCGTCACCCGCACGCATTCCTGCTGTTGCCGACGCGGCG
The DNA here is from genome assembly GCA_963841645.1 of uncultured Gammaproteobacteria bacterium. Taxonomy (GTDB): domain Bacteria; phylum Pseudomonadota; class Gammaproteobacteria; order Steroidobacterales; family Rariloculaceae; genus FEN-1219. The sequence goes on from CAWJDS010000016.1 coordinate 148,630, forward strand.
CTTCAACACGGCGCGAGCATTCGAGTATTACGAGCGGCTGCTCGGACTCTTTCGCGACGCGGGGTTCGATGTCCGCGAGTCGGCGCGCTTCTGGCGCCTGCTCGCGGGTTACGTGACCGGCGCGGGTCTCGCCGAGATCGGCAGCCGGGCTCAGCAGCCGGACGCGACGCCAGTGAGGCTGGAGAAGTTTTCGGACCCCGAGCGCTTCCCGCTCGTGACGGCGATCGTGCCCGAGCTGCGCGTAGGCAACCTCGATACGATCTTCGCGTTCGGGATGGACGTGATCTTCGACGCGATGGCCGCACGGCTCCGGCAGCGACGGAAGACGCGACGGCGTTGAGCGCCCCCCCAAAAAAACAGGCCGCCCGGAGGCGGCCTGTCACGGTGTTGCGCGCTTAGCGCTAGATCGACATTCGGCCCGTCGCGATACCGATCGTGTCGACCTCGGCGCCGAGCTTGTCGGCCATCGCGAGCAGAAGGTTCGAGGTCGGCGTGTCCTTTTCCACCGCGATGTGGCGGTTGCCCTCGAGGCGGCCGCCGGCCTTGCCGACCAGAATCGCCGGAACGTTGTGCCGGTCGTGCAGCAAGCCGTTGCTCATGCCCGCGCCGAAGTAAATCATCGACGAGTCGAGCAGCGTGTGGTCGCCGTCCGGCGTCGCCTTGAGCTTCGCGAGGAACTCGCCGAGCTTGACCATGTGGTACGCGCCGATCCGCGCGTACTGCTCGAGGCTCTCCGGAGTGTTCTTGTGATGCGACGTCGAGTGGTGCGGCTCTTTGACGCCGACGTGCGCGTAGCTGCGCCCGGTCGCCTCGTGGCCGACCATGAAGCTGAACACGCGCGTCATGTCGCCCTGGAACGCGAGGTGCAGCAAGTCGTACGAGACCGTCATGTGCGCGTCGAAGTCCTCGGGCGTGCCGACCGGCGCGTTGCCGGCCGTCGCAAGCGCGTTCGCGCGGGTCTCCATCTTCTTGAGCTGCTGCTCGACGCGGCGCACGTTCGTGAGGTACTCGTCGAGGATCGCGTTGTCGTGAGCGCCGATCGAGGCTTGCAACGACTTCGTCTCCTCGAGCACGGAGTCGAGCATGCTCTCCTTCTCCTTGAGCCGCGAGACGCGCTGCGTCGGCGTGCCCGGATCGCCGAACATGCGCTCGAACGTCGACTGCGGGTTCACGGAGACGGGTAGGGGACTGTGGTCGTCGGACCAGGCGACGGTGTTGAAGAAGAGACACGGGTAGCCGTCGCAGGCTCCGGCCGCCGTGCTCATGTCCTCGGTGCCGAGCTCGAGCGAGCGCAGCGGCGTGTCTCCGCCGATCGCGTCCGCGATGTGCTGGTCGATCGACTTCTTCGACTCGACGAGGTTGAACTGCCCGTTCTTGCCGAGAGGGCCCGTGCCGTTCAGGAACGCGGCGCTCGCACCCATGTGGATGCCGCCCATGTCCTTGTTACCGTCCGGCGCCTTGAGCTGGCTGATCGTGGTCAAGTATTCGCGCCACGGCTCGAGCGGCTTCATCGTGCGGTTGAACTCGAAGTTCTTGCCGACCTTCTCCGGATGCCAGAGGCCCGGATAGATGCCGTTCGGCATGTAGATGGCTCCGAAGCGCAGGCGCTCCGCCGGCGGCGGTGCGCGTCTGCGCCATCGCTGCGGGGATCATCGCGTCCAGCAGCGGCAGGGCCAACGCGGTGCCCGCGCCGCGCAGGAACGTTCGTCGGTTCAGATGCTTCTTCGTAATAAACATGCCTACCTACTCCTTCGCCTGCGCGACCGTAGCCGCCCCGGATCCCGACCCGTTCAGCCGGTTCTGGAACGGATAGCAGTCCACTATACCCAAAACAATAGACTTCAAGCTGTAATCGTGCTTTGCCGCATTTCTCACGATGTTGCGGACGACCGGCATATCGCCGGGCTCGAGCCCGCGGCCGAGCGCGTAGATCAGTCAGTTTTTGCGTGACCGTCGTCGCAAACAGCTCGGGTTTCGCGAGCAGTGCGTTACGGAGCGCGACCGGCCCGTCGACGGGCGTGCCGTCCGCCAGCACTCCGGCCGAGTCGATCTTGAGTCCCTCGCGAGTCTGGTCGCGCCAGGAGCCGTCCGCGTCGAAGTTCTCGAGCGCGAACCCGACCGGGTCGATGTTGTTGTGGCAGCCCGCGCACGGCGGGTTCTTGCGGTGCAGCTCGAGCTGCTCCCGCACGGTCGACGGCCGGCCTTGCGGCTTGCTCTCCTCTAGGGCGGGCACGTTGGCCGGCGGCGCAGGCGGCGGGTTGTCCCAGAACTCGGTCACGATGAACTTGCCGCGGATGATCGGCGAGGTGCGCGTCGACACCGAGGTGAGCGACAGGATGCTGCCCTGACCGAACAGCCCGAAGCGATTCGGGTCCGTGAGCTCGACCCGGCGGAAACGCGAGCCGTACACGTTGTGGATCCCATAGTGACGAGCCAACCGCTCGTTCACGAACGTGTAGTTGGCGGTCAAGAGCTCGTGGACGGGACGATCCTCACGCAGCACGTTCGCGAACAGCCGCTCCGTCTCTTGGCGGAACGCCGATCGCAGGTTGTCGTCGAAGTCCGGGAACAGCAGCAGGTCGGGCCGTACGAGCGTCTCGAGGTTGCGCAGGTGCAGCCATTGGCCGACGAAGTTGTCGACGAGCGCGTCGGAGCGAGGATCCGACAACAGTCGATCCACTTGAGCTTTGAGCACGCTCGGGTCTTTGAGCCGACCTTGCTCGGCGAGACCGAGCAGCTCGTCGTCCGGAATGCTGGACCAGAGGAAGAACGACAGCCGCGACGCGAGCTCGAGGTCGCTGATCGAGTGATTCGACCCGGCCGGCACGTCCGCCGAGTCGCTCTCGACGCGGAACAAGAACCAGGGGCTCACGAGCGTGCGGGCCACGGCCGCGCGGATGCCCGCGTCGAAGTCGCCGCCGTCCTCGCGTGCCTGGGCGTAGAACTTGAGCGCCGGCGCGGTGTCCTGACTCGTGATCGGGCGCCGGAACGCGCGGTGCTCGAGGGTCGAGACGATCTTCTCCGCGCACGCCGATTCCTCGGCGGCCGACGCGGGCTTGCAGACGAACAGCCGCTCGCGTGTCGGCGTGTCGCTGATGCCCGTCGGGTCATACGGGCCTTCGATGACCGTGGTCTCGATCCTCGGCATGCCCGAAGGGTTATGGACCTCGAGAGACGCGCGCAGCCCGGGCTCCCACGCGTTCTGCTCCTCGGGCGTACGCTCGCGCCAAGTGAACGCGACCTCGTGCGGGCCGGCCGTGATGTGGATCGGCGGCGAGGTCAATTTCGCGTCGACTTCGTCGCGGATCGGAGTTCACGCCTTTCTCGACGCCGAGCTCGTGCTCTTCCTTGCCGCCGATCTCGCTCGAGTAAACGGTCTTGCCGTCGACGAGCACCAAGAACTCGTGCGGCCGGTCGTGTCCCTCGACTCCGAAGAGGCCTTCCTCGACGCCGATGAAGAGCCGCGCAGACAGAACGTAGTCGGCGTCGGCCGGGAAATTGTGGTGGACCAAGGTGCCGCCGCGCGTGCCGAGCGGCAGGCCGTCGAGATGGTAGTCCTGCGTCACGTCGAACGGGATTCGATACGGCGACGCCGTCACCACCGCGTCGGCGTTGCCCACGGCCATGTCCGCGACGCGCAGCGCGACCGTCAGATAGCGGTCGAGCAGCAGCGGCGAAGTGTTCAGCAGCTGCGCGATGTTGTCGAAGCCGAAGTCCCCGCCGTCGCTCGGCAGAAGATCTGCGATGTCCGCCTCGACGCCGAGCAGATCACGGACCGCGTTCGCGTACTCCGCGCGATTCAGTCGGTGCACCTTCGTGCTGCCCGCGTACGGGTGCGCCGCGGCGTTGGCGTCGAGCGTTCTCGTCAGCGCGTCGATGAACTTCGCGCGAGCTTCCTTCTCGGGCTGCGGCTCCTTGCGCGGCGGCATCGCGCCGATCTCGAGCTTGTGCAGCACCTTTTCCCACGTCGCGGGATCCGCGTGCACGTTGTCCGGCACGCGCTCGTCGAACGACAAGTCGGCCGTGAGATCCGAGTCGTTATGGCAGTCGGAGCAATAGCGATGCAGCATGCCCCACTGTTCGCCGAGCGCCGCTTCCGGCTTGCCGTGATGCGTGGCAAAGAAGACGCCCAAGCCCGCGGCGACGACACCAACTCCGGCGACGTAGACCCAAGTTCTCACCGCGACCGACCCTCCGCTGCGCTCGCTTGGACGTTGCCGTGCATGAGCTCGCGCAGCACCGACGCGACCTCCGTGGGTTGAGCCCCCTGCTTCTCACCGGCGAGAGCGCCCGAATTCGGGGGCGGCGGCCGCGGCGGCTGCTTCTCCACGACTTGCAGCGCCGTGAGGCCCGCGCCGTCCTTGAGACTGAGATCCGCGCCGTTCTTCGCGAGCAAGCGCACGACGTCGAGCTTGCCGGCGAACGCCGCGATGTGCAGCGCGGAGTCGCCTTCGGGTGTTTTTGCATTCACCTTGGCGCCGGCGTCGATCAGCAGCTGCATTGCGTCGAGCGGATTGCGATTCGATTTCTCGCGGAACGGCGCCTCGACGCCCTCGCGGATGTCGCCGGGGCCGCCGGCCATGCCGACGCCCTTGCCGCCGTCCATCGCAATCATCAACGGGGTCTTGCCGGCATTGCTTCGGCCCGAACCCGTCCCGGGGTCCCTTCTCGGCTTTCGGCGGCGCCCACTCGAGGTCCGCGCCCTTCGCGATCATGAGCTTCATGCCCTCGACGTCGGCCGCCACGGCGGCGCGGTAGAACGGCGTCGCATTGGCCTTCGTGTCGCAGCACATCGATGCGGAATGCATTTGCCCGCTGAATGGTTTGTTCGGATCCGCGCCCTTGTCGAGAAGCACCCTGATCAAGTCGAGCGCGGTGAGCTTATTTGGATGATCCGCACGCAGACGCGTGCCGTCCTTCGCGCGCCAATCGGTCGTCGCATCGTGCATCTCGACGGCGTAGTACAACGAGCCGTCGTTGGCATCCGCGCCGAGCTCGAGCAGCTTCGCCGCGAAATCGAAGCGATCGTTCACGATCGCGAGCATCAAGGCTGTGGCGCCGTCGCCGTTCGTGAGCTTGAGGTCCGCGCCGCCCTTGACGAGCCGCTCGACGAGCGCCTCGTCGCCGTTACGCACGGCCCACATCACGGCCGTGAAGCCGCCGCTCGGAAAGTCCGTGCGCGTGCTGCGCTTCGTGAGCTCGGAGAGCCGCGCCTTCATGTTCGGGTTCGCGCCCGCGGTGAGCAGCGCGTCGACGACGTCGAGATGCCCCTCTGCGGTCGCCCACATGAGCGCCGTTTGGTCCTCGAGCGAATCGACCTTGTTCGGATCGGCGCCGTGCTGAAGGAGCAACTTGACGGACGCGACGCTGCCGGCCCGCGACGACGCCATGAGCGGTGTCTCGCCGTCGCGTTGCGCCTTCTCGACATCGGCCCCGCCCTTGAGTAGCGCCTCGATCGTCTGCGGCGTCGCCATAGCGGCTCGCCTGAAGCAGCGGAGTCACGCCGAAGTTGTTCGCGACGTTCGGGTTCGCGCCCGCCGCGAGCAGCGCCTTGACCATCTCTGCGTCTGAGTCGTAGGCCGCGAAGAGCAACGCGGTGGAACCGTCCGCGGTCGGCGCATTCACGTCGGCGCCCGACTTGATCAGCTGGCGCACTTGCGCGAGGTTGCTCGCGCGTGCCGCGTCGGCGACGGTGTCCGTCGGCGCCGCGGTGGCGGTCGACGCTACGACCATCGAGAGGGCCGCTGCGCTCAGCAAAACGAGCGTCAGGGACGGCCGGCGACAACGGCCATTAGGAACCAAGGTCACTTGCTCGCGCATCGTTCTCCCCCGAGCGAACACGACACCAAGACGGACTCGAAACCGAAGCGTCCGACGACGATGCCGACACGCCCCGATTGACCTTGGACTGTATCTCAAAAGAGCGGAAAAACTCAAGCAGATTAAGGGCCTGCGCGACTCAGGCTGGTATCTGCTGTACCGGGACCGAGGCAACCGGCCCGAGCGCAAAATTGGGCGTCTTGACCCCCGCGAAAAGGCGAATTTGGCGCATCATCCGGAGGTTGCGCGGCAGAGCTAAGGTCATCCTGAGCCGCTCCGAGCCCGCCGCCTCGGTGGAGCGTCGCAACGCGCGCCTCGAGAGAGCGTCCACAGTACGTCCGGGCGGGCATCGTTACCTTGAGAAATATTGACGTGGTTCACACTCTGCGTCGGCGGTCCGCCGCGAATGCGACATAAGGTTGCGGCGTTGCGGCGGCACGTACAGAGTTCGGCTCGCGAGACGACATGCTCTCGCCGTGCATCCAAGGTGGGGCCTTCGTTGTTTTGGGGAGTCGTGCCGTCGTGACGAACGGACCCGTCGCCGCCGCGACGGCTATCGCCTTGGCCTGCTTTGCGCTGTCGTCGCTCGGCGCGCGCGCCGACGACGTTGCTCCGGCCGACGCGCCCGCGCGGGCGGCGGCCGCGGTGCGCGGCAAGATTCCGCATGCGAAAGGCGAGGTGAAGATCGACGGGGTCCTCGATGACGAGATCTGGACCCACGCGCTCGTCGTCGATCTCGCGTTCGAGACCTACCCCCGCGAGAACGGGGCCGCGCCGGTCGCGACGAAGGCTTATCTCGTGGAGGACGGGTCGCGGCTGCTCGTCGCGTTCGATGCGCGCGATTCCAATCCGAAATCCATACGGGCGTACCTCCGCGATTCCGACACGGCTTGGAACGACGACTTCGTCGGCATCGTGATCGACACGTTCAACGACGAGCGCCGCGCGTTCGAGTTCTTCGCGAATCCGCTCGGCGTGCAGATGGACGCCATTCAGGACGACGTGAACCGGTTCGAGAACACCGCTTGGAACGCGATCTGGGACTCCGCCGGGAAGATCACGGGCAATGGCTACGTCGTCGAGATCGCGATCCCGTTCACGCAGATCCGCTTTCCGCGCTCGAGCGGCGAGCAGGTTTGGGGCATCGACCTGCTTCGGTTCTTGCCGCGCAACGCGCGGACGCGCCTCTCGAACAACCCGCAGGATAGGAACCGCAGTTGCTACATCTGTCAGTTCGCCAAATACGAAGGGCTAACGAACGCCACACCCGGTCGCAACCTCGAAGTCGTGCCGAGCCTCACGGCCACGCGCTCGGACACGCGGCCGGCAACTGCCAACGGTACGTTCACGAACGGCAACTTCGACACGGAGCTCGGTGTGGGAGTGCGCTGGGGGATCACGCCCGACGTCACCGCGGATCTCGCGATCAACCCCGATTTTTCGCAGGTGGAGGCCGACGTAGCGCAGCTTTCGGAGAACACGGAGTTCGCGTTGTTCTACCCCGAAACGCGGCCGTTTTTTCTCGAGGGCTCCGACTATTACGACAGCCCGCTGCCGGCCGTCTACACACGCACGATCGCCGACCCCGATCTCGGCGCGAAGCTGACCGGTCGGCTCGGACCCAACACCTTCGGGACGTTCGTGACCCGGGACGCGGTGACGAATCTGTTGTTCCCGGGCCCTCTCGGCTCGTCGACGACGTCGCTCGCGCAACCGAACGACGGCATCGTCGGTCGCTACACGCGCGGCTACGGTAACGCGTCGACCATCGGCGCGTTGTTCACACTGCGCAACGGCGATGGCTACACCAACGACGTCGGCGGCATCGACGGTCGGTACCGCATCAACGACCAGAACTTCCTGCGCTTTCAGTATCTTACGTCTCGAACCGAATACCCAGTCGATGTCGCGACTGAGTTCGATCAGCCGACCGGTCGATTCGACGGCGACGCGTACCGGGTCGAGTACCGCTACGGCGCTCGCAACTGGTATTCGTACTATTTCCACCAGCGACGCGATCCGGGTTTTCGCGCGGATACCGGCTTCATCTCGCGCGTCGATCTCGTGCAGGACAACGTCGAGACGGGGCACATCTGGCAGGGATCGGGCGGCTGGTGGACGGAGCTGCGTGCGGGCGCGTACTTGAACGACTCGCGCGATACTCAGGGTCGCCTGCTCGGGCGCAGCGCACAACCGTTCTTCTCTTTCAACGGCCCGCTTCAGTCGTTCATGGAGATCGATGTCGGGCCAGAGCAGGAGTTCTGGGACGGCCAAGTCTTCAACACGAAGTCCGTGTTCGTTTACGCGCAGATGCGACCGGCGGGCGGCGTCTCGGCGTACTTCCAAGGTCGCTATGGCGAGCAGCTCGATTACGCGAACTCGCAAGTCGGCGACGAGCAGCGGATCCAGCCGCAAATAGAGTGGAACGCGACGCGCCATCTGCTCGTCAGGGGGCGGTACACACTCGACCGGCTCTGGAGCAAACAGGGCCCGATCGTCTACAAGGCGCGGCTCACCGACTTGCGGCTGACCTGGCAGTTCAACGTGCGCAGCTTCGTGCGCGTCACGCTGCAAGGGTCGGACGTGGAGCGGAACCTGTCGCAGTACGTCGATCCCACGACGACGCCGAGCTCGGCGTCGCGAGCGTCGCAGATCTTGTATTCCTACAAGTTGAACCCGCAGACCGTGCTTTTCGCCGGCTACTCGACCAACCAGCTCGAAGACGAGACGACCGGGCGAATCGAGCCCGACGGGCCGCACCGCATTCCTCAAGGTGAGCTACGCCTGGACGCCATGATCGCGAGCCGGCGATGGACCGCGCTCGCGAGACGCGGCGTTGCGCAGCGTGTCGCTCGCGCTGATCATGTCGATGTGCGTCGTCGCTGCGAGTGCGGACCCGCCCGAGGAGCTCACGGTGACCGGACGCTACCCCGGCCCGCCGCTCTGGAAGGTCAGCGCCGGGACGCACGAGCTCTGGATTTTCGGCACGCTGCCCGTGATCCCGAAGGACATCACCTGGGGCTCGGTCCTCGTCGAGCGCGTGATCGCTCGCGCCGACGAGATGCTGTTGCCGCCCGGCGTCGACGCGGCCGCGCGCAATCCGTTCCGCTACGTCGGGCTCTTCTTCCGGGTGCGCAAGCTCACCCGCAACGAAGATGGCGCGCCGCTCAAGGACGTGCTGCCGGCCGATCTCTACGCTCGCTACGCGACGATTCGCGAGCGCTACGACGGCCCGCGCAGTCTCGAGCAGGAGCGGCCGGTCGTCGTGGCGGGGAGGTTATACGCGCGCGCAATCGACGCATCGAAGTTGACGTTCGGCGGCAAGCTCCAGAGCTCGATCGAGCGTCTCGCGCGCGACGCGCACGTGAAGAGAACGGACACCGAAGTCCGCGCCGATCCCGGCGACCTGCTCGACGCTGCGCAGGCGCTGTCGAGACAGGCGGAGATCGACTGCTTCGCGACGGTGCTCGCGAGCATCGAGAACGACCTGCCCGGCATCGCCGAGCGTGCCCGAGCCTGGGCCGTCGGCGACATCGACGCGCTGCGTCGATTCGACTATCCCGACATCGAGGGCGAGTGCCTATCGTTCGCCGGCACGTCGGAGGGCTTAAGCGACACGCTGCGGCGCGCGCAGGACGCCTGGCTCGACGCCGCGCAGCGCGCGCTCGCTGCGAACGGCACGACCTTCGCCACGCTCGGCGTCGGTGACCTGTTGCGTCGCGACGGGCCGCTCGCGCGCTTGCGCGAGCTCGGATACGAGGTGCGGGAGCCCTAGCGGGCCTCACATCTACGATTCCGGCTGCGCGGCTAATACGTGCCTCCCGGGGGACGCCAAGACGCCGTCCCTGGGGCTCGAGTGCGCACATCCCTGTGCGCACACGCCCCCGGGAGGCACGTATTAGCCGCGCAGCCGGAATCGGCGCCAGAGCCTTGAGCTGCGCGGGCCTCCAGCCGGTCCATGGCGCGCCCGGGACGACCGGCCTAAAATCGCCGTTCTCTCCAAGAGCTGCTATCGACCGTGAGACTTGCTCGCGCCCTGTTGTCGTCGATCGTGCTCGCGGCCACGAGCGCCGCAGCCGTTGCGCAGGACTCGCCGAGCCTGAACGGCTACGTCACGCTCTCGAACGGTTATTGGAATCGTGGCCTGTCGCAGAACGACGGGCTCTCGGTACAGCTCGGCATCGACTATCAGCAGAAGGCCGGTTGGTTCGTCGGAGCGTGGGCCGCGAACGTCGACTACGCCATCGAGAACAACTGGGCGCAGCCGCGCAAGATCGAATCGGAGATCTACGGCGGCTATCACAAGCGCAGCGGCAACTGGTCGTGGACCGCGATGCTCGGGCGCTACTTCTACCCGTCCACCGCGGTCTCGTACGACTGGAACGAGCTCAGCGCAACGGTCGGCTACCGCGATCGCGTCTATTACACGGCGGCCTACACCGATCAGTACTACGGGATCTGGCGCTCGTCGCTGAGCCAGGATCTGTCGTTCTCGCAACCGTTGCGCGGCAACTTCGAGATCGGCGGCACGCTAGGCCACGTCGAGATCGAGGCCACGCCCGTCGACTACACGCATTGGAACCTCGGCGTCTCGAAGGTCGTGCGTCACGTCGCGATCGACCTTCGCTACTACGAGAGCGGCTACGATTACGCCGGGTTCCTCGGCGACCCGAAGCACCCAAAGTACGTGCTGAGCGTCTCGTACGCGCTTCGGGGCAGCAAATCTAGAATCTGACGAGCTTCGCCGCGCCCGCGCAAAATGTCGTGTCGGTCAGGCGCTCGAGCGCTCGGCACGCGTTGATCGACGCGCTGCCATCTTCGTGCGTCGTCGTGTCGGTCAATACTTCGGCGATACGCGCGACGTTGAGGTGCGGGTCGCGCTCGACGAGCAGCGCGACGACGCCGGACGTGTTCGCGGCTGCGAGCGAGTTGCCCGACAAGAACGCGTATTGGGCGCCCGGGGTCGTCGTCAGCACGTCGGTCGCGGGCGCACCGATCACATAGGGCGATGCGGAGTCGAGCACCTCGGCCGCCGAGTGCGCTGCGAGCACGCGTGGATGCGATGAAGGAAACTCGTGCCCGCTCTGGCCGCGCTCGGGTTGCGCCGCGACGACGATGATTCCGCGCGCGATCATCTCGTCGAGCAACTGGCCGAGCAGGGGGTCGTCGGGACCCGCGAGGCTCAGATTCACGACGTTCGGCTTCAGGTCGATCGCAACCTCGAGCGCGCGCGCGAGCGAGAAGCTCGAGCATTGCGCGGCCACGCTGTCGCGCGTGACGGCCCAGCAAGCGCGCAGCGACGCGATCGTGACGTCGGGCGCGACACCTACGATTCCGAGCCGATTGTTCGCCGCCGATGCGATGATCCCCGCGATCGCGGTGCCGTGCACCTCGCCGCCGCGCGGCGCCGGTCCCGCGTCGACGAAATTGCGCGCGACTCTGACGCGGCCGTGCAAATCCGGATGTGACCCGTCGATCGCCGAGTCGATGATCGCGATCGACACGCCTCGCCCCGTTGCGAGCCGATGAGCGTCCGCGATGTCCATCTGCGCCGAGCTCGTCTGCAGGTCGGCGTAAGGATCGTCGTAGCCGGCGGCCTGCGTCTCGAACACGTTCATGCGCTGCACGAGCTCGACTCGACTGTCGGCTTTGAGCTCGGCGATCACCGCATCGAGAGGGCGATCGTCCGTCACCGCGAACACCTCGCAGTACACGGACAGCGACGCGATCGGCCACCCGTCGACGCGCTCGAGCCGATGCTCGCGAGCGAGTTGGGTCAGGATCCGTTCGACCGACGGCGTCGGACCGTAGCGCCGTTGCGCATAGCGCTGATTCGGGGCGCCGGTGAGCCCGACCGCGAGGCTGTCGGGCTGCCGCACAGTCAGCAGGATCTCCCGCGCTGCGCCTGCCGACGTGTTCGTCGACGCGTCGTTCTTGCTCGGTCCGGCGCCCGCGCATGCCGCGAGCAGCAACGCGAAGCACAGCGCGAGCGCGTGGCGAATCACGGACCGGTCTCTTCGGTCAGCGCGCGAGCGGCGAAGCGCACGCGCGGATCTTTGCCGAGCTTCGCGATCAACGCATCGAGCTCCGCGTTGCTCGCGATCGGATGCTCGAGCCGGACTCGGTAACGCCCGACGCCGCTCGGGCCCGCGTCGATCTTGGCCCCAATCTGCTCGAGCACGCTCTGCATCTCCGCCTGCGTGACCGATTGGCCGAACACGATGTCGAGCTCGCCGCGCGAGCGCCTCGGGCCCGTTCGCGAGCGTCTGATAATCGCCGCGCGTCTCGAGGCGCGTCGGCGAGAGCCACAGCAGCGCGCCGACGGCTGTCACCGCCACCGCGGCAGCGGCCGCGAAACGCACGAGCTGCGTGAAGCGGCGGGCCGGCGGCGCACCGAGCACCGGCTGCCCGTCGAGCGTGCGCGCGAGCTTATCGAAGTTGGTCTGCGGCGAAAGATGGACGACCGGTTGCGCGCGCAGCGCGGCGCGCAGGCGTTGCTGCTCCTTGAGCTCGCGATGACACGCGAGGCAGCTACGAACGTGCTGCTCGACGATGTCGCGCTCCTCCGCGCCGAGGCTGCCGTTGACGAGCCACGGCAGCAGCTCGAACGCACGCGAATGCGTGATTGACTGACTCACGTAGAGGGGAAATCCTTGCCTAGCGTCGGCAGGAGCTTCCGGAGCTTGGCGCGCGCGTGGAACATTCGGGTCTTGACCGTGTTGACCGGGCAACCGGCGATCACGGCGATCTCCTCGTACGAACACCCATAGAAGTACGTCAGCTCGACGACCGCGCGATGGTCCGCCGACAGGTGCTTCATGGCCTGGTCCAGCAGATCGCGCAATTCGCCGTCGTCGCTGGGTTCCGCCGCGACATCCGAACGTTCAATCCATTCGTCAAAATCCACCGACGCGAAGCGATCCGACCAGCGCCGGGACCGCTCGAGGAGCTTGAGGGCCTTGCGGTAGGCGATGCCCATGATCCACGTCGAAACCGAGGAACGGCGCGCGAATTCCTCGGCGTTGCGCCAGACGACCATCATCACGTCGTTGACGCCTTCCTGGGCGAGCTCGAGCTGGCCCGTGACCCGGTAAATGAAGCGCAACAGCGGGTGGTAGTAGGTGGTATAGATTTCGTGAAGCGCGTCACGGTCGCCGTGGGCGATTCGCCCGAGGAGCGCGAGATCGGACTCGTCGTCGGAAAACTTCGCGCGTCGGCGGGTAGGTTGGCTTTCGTCCACTTCTAGTTATCGTTCCCAAAGATGCCCGTTAGTCTACGCACCCGGCTCGGAAGTTTCACTGCACCGGCGCTAAATCGTTCCGGGTTGACAGAATTCCCACGCGCACCGGCGCTAGCGGCCGGCTAGCGTACCGCGCATAGATCTTTGCGAAATCCGCCGCGACCTGCTCGGCGTCGTGCGGCGCGGTGAACACGGCCCGCACGGCGCCGCTCGGCTCCAGCAGCGCGATGCTCGATGAATGACTCACGAGGTAAGTCTTCTCGTCTTGGCCCGGCGGTACGAAGAACACCGCGCCGACCGCGTTCGCGAGCGCCGTGATTTGTCCGATATCGCCCGTGAGCCCGTGGAAGTCGGGATCGAAATAGGTCACGTACTCGTGTAGCCGCTCGGACGAGTCGCGCTGCGGGTCGACCGAGACGAAGTACACGCTCAACGCCGCGGACGGCGTCCGCTCTGCGAGTTTTTTCTTGACCTCGGCGAGCTCGACGAGCGTGAGCGGGCACACGTCGGGGCAGTACGTGTAGCCGAAATAGAGGAAGGACCAATGGCCCGCGAAGTCGTGCGCGGCGACCTTCGCGCCGCGATCGTCGACGAGCTCCAGCGCCGCGAGAGGCTTCGGGCTCGGTAGCACGTAGCCGCCGATTTCGGGCGGCGGCGCCGGTGCGGCCCTGCGCCAGAGGCCCGCACCGATGCCGACAGCGACCGCGAGCGCGGCCGCAGCCCCGATCGCTACCGCCTCCGCGCGCTTCACTGCCCGTGATGCTCGTGCTCGCGCGCGGCCGGCGGTGCGCGCGCGTCCACCACGGGCACCTCGACGGTCACCACGCCCGCCGTCGCGAACACGAGCGTGAGCTCGATCTTCGCGCCGGCCACGAGCGGTGCGGCGAGGCCGACGAGCATCACGTGGGTGCCGCCGGGCGCGAGCTCGACCGACGCGCCGGTATCGAGGGGCAAAGCGTCGATTCGGCGCATCTCGACGACGCCGTTTTGCGCGACGCTCGCGTGAATCTCCACGGTCCGCGCAGCCGAGCTTCGCGCGCCGACGAGCCGATCCGCGCCGCCGTGGTTTTGGATCTTGCAGTAGACGGCGCCGTTCTCGACGCCCGGCGGCGTGGCGCGCGCCCATGCGTCGACGATGTGGATCGAAGGCTCCGCTCCGGCCGCTGCCCGCACGCACGCGAG